>CAZLTN010000056.1:0-33106 GCA_964562455.1 uncultured Cytophagales bacterium | reverse complement strand
CCGGCATAAAAGTCCGGTCAAACCATCCGATCAGGTTGCCCTCAAAAGATATGTCACCCGCTCCGTAGCCCGGCACCGGTATGAGGAAGAGCGCCGCATAATACAGCAGCAGGATGGTAACAACGCCTGTAAACCTCTGGCGGGGCGTCAGGTAGAGGTAGAACAGCGCCCCGAAAAAAGTGGCAATACCGATTCTCGACAGTACTGTACCGAACCTGATGTTGGATGGGTGAAAAACATCGGTCGGGATGTTTTTGTCGATTATTCCCAGGAGGAAGAGAATAATCATGCGTTTGAAAACTTTTTTGACCAGAGTTTCCCGGCTTATATTTTTCTGCAGCCCGGATTCAAGCGAGAATACCAGTGATACGCCCGCTATAAAGAGGAAGAGCGGAAATATAAAATCGTAAAAAGTGAACCCGTGCCAGGCAGGGTGGGTGAGCTGGCCTGCTATGGTATCCACCCAGGCAAGCCCGGTTTTACCTTTCAGTCTTTCTATAAAAGTGCCGCCTCCGGCTATGAGCAGCATGTCGAAGCCGCGCAGGGTGTCGACCGATAATAGTCTTTTGGGAGGTAAAGTCTCAGCCATCGGAAGTGTTTAGTAGGTTTAAAAAAGGAAAGACGATCCGGGTACCTATCTAATACTCAGAGGGTATATTTATATACTCAGAAGCCGGCCATCATTTGCTTCTTATCACAGATTCAATTTTCTTTATTAAAAAATTGTAAGCCTTCTAAATTCTGCTAACTATGAAAAGAATACAATCATTTCTTGTCGTTTTTGCCGTATTGATTTCTGTTGCCAACCTGAGCGCACAGAATATCTATCTCTACTATCCCGGTATTACAAATGGGAAGGGTATCGAGCCTCACCGTGACGAAGTTCGTCTTACCAGTGTAGCGGGTGGTATGCACAGGGAATCAACCTATTCCACCACAATGCCGATATTCTCACCCTACACACTGACCAAGAGCTATGACGGCTCCAGTCCGCTTATAATGTCAGACCTGGCCGAGGGAGCCGGGGGGGATGAAGCAGAAATACGGTTTTATACCGCTGGAAAAGGGGGCAAGGACGAATTGGTCCTGACAATAGCGCTTAAAGGAACGACGATCATGTCTTATGAAGCTGCGGGGGTTGCGGAGTCGACCTGCAATAACTGTCCCGTTCTTTCAGAGACTTTTTCGATTGATTTCGAACGTATCAAGATCGGCACCTTTGAATGGGATAGAAATCAGGTAAGATGAGGTTTTCTGATCAGGTCATCCGGTCCGCTTTCGGTTTGCTTGCGGGCCTGATATTCACAGGAATATCTGCTGAGGAAAGCTATGCGCAGCGTCAGCCCGGCTTCATGTCTGTGCACAATGCCCCGAGGGGCAGAAGCGTCGTCATACCCAAAGACGAGACCAGGAGAGAAGTCGAGCGGCTGCAGGCCAGGAGCTCTTCCGCTTTTGTCGATAAACAGTTCGGGGCCGGAAGCAGGCTCCTGGCCGGGGCAGACGCCAGAGCCCGCATGTCCGAGGATTGCGGGTCGAACTATCTCTGCACTCAAACCCAGCTCCCGGTATCCCTGGTTTCGTTTAAAGGAGAAAGAACGGAGGAAGGAACGGTTTTGCTTTCCTGGGAAACGGCAAGTGAAATAAACAATGCGGGTTTTGAAATAGAGCGGTCTTTTACTACCACGTCGGGGTTCGATAAGGCGGGATTTGTACAACCGATCCTGAACGGCTCCGGCCGGTACACTTTTCCGGATCTCAATGTGCACAGGGGAATTACCTATTACAGGCTGAAACAACTTGATCTCGACGGGGCTTTCACTTACTCGCAGATAATTGCAATAGACGGAATGAAGAATGAGACCACGCTGTTTGCCGCGCCTAACCCGGGTCGGGCCTCTGAGGTATCATTAAGGCTTACCGGCGGCGATATGCAGCAGAAAATTCAGCTTACCGTTTATGATATGCGGGGAATTACAGTGGGTAAGGAAGAAAATTTTCAACCTGGCCCCGACGGGCGGATATCGCTTTCGTCGTTATTACCGTCTCTTTCTCCCGGGATGTATATTGTGAAAGTGAATTACGGCGACGTGCAGTCGGCGGTAAACCTCGTAATAAACCCTTAATCTGTGTCACATTTCAAACCCCCTTTTTTATCTATCCTTCCCGCCTGTCCGGCGGCATAGTCCCGTTTTGAGAATAATATTTCTCTCTGTTACCTAATATCTATATTCATGTGCCGGGAACTTTTCCTCTGTTACTATCTTGTATCCTCTATCACCAGTTTGACTGCCCAGGTAACCGTGACCAGCCCGCGGACCTATGCGGTGATTCAGCGGAACAACCAGGATCTTGGCACAATTTACATTACAGGCACGCTTTCGCAGCATGCCGACAGGGTAGAAGCCCGGCTACTGGGCAGGACCAACGAGGCGACCACGACTTACAGTACCTGGACTGTTATCGACAATCAGGTCGGTACAGGGGCTTTTCTCGGACAACTGGTAGCAAAAGGCGGTCGCTATAACCTCGAAGTAAGGGCTATCAGGAATGAACAGGTCGCAGGAAATGTCACAGTAGTGGAAAAAGTCGGCGTTGGTGAGGTTTTTCTTATCGTAGGTCATTCCAATGCGGCCGACGGTCCCGATGGACTCGCTGCGACGGACAACCGGGTAGTTTCTATCAATCATAATGTGATACCCTATTTTGAAACAACCTATCATCCGACCGCCAATCCCGCTTTTTTGCCGACTGAATTTACTCCGCTGACAGCCGGACACGGTATTACACCCTTTGGAGGGCGCCCTTTTCTATGGGGCAGGCTGGGCGATCTGATCGTAGAAGCCTTAGGCGTTCCTGTTGCGTTCTATTCGGCCGCCTTCGGGGGAAGCAACCTGGAGCAGACGGCATGGTCAGCCTTGGGGCAATATTTTAGCCATAGCTTTGTCAGGGCGGAAATACGTATGCCTTATATCAATATAGAAAATACGCTGTTTCACCTTGTTCCGAGAACCGGGCTCAGAGCGGTGCTGTCGGCGCATGGAGTGAACGACTGGAGTAGTTCCGAAAACCAGTTTTTTGCTAATCATAAAACGGTAATAGATTTCAGCAGACAGAGGCCTGAACTTGCAAATCTCACCTGGATGGTGGCCAAATCATGCTATAAGGAAGGCGGGATAAACCAGGACATTGTAAACGCTCAGGTGAGATTGGTCCGGGAGGTCAGCAATGTGTTTGCCGGAGCAGATCTGAATACTATCGGAGACGAAGGAAGGTTCTTCGAGGAGGGGTTGCGGCTTCATTTTAACGAGCTGGGAATGGCAATGGCTGCGGAGCGTTGGAGAGACGCTTTGATCAATTCGAACTTTCAAAACAACAGCAACCCAATTATGCCTGCGCTCCCGGTAAAACCCGAAGGTTCCCTGCCGGTGAGCCGGTCGATTTCGAAGCGCGTGAAAGTGCGGAGGGCGAAATAGAAGTAGCCGAAAAGCTTACGAAAATCCGCGTATCATCTCACCGGAAGTAACCGTGTATTGCCCGAACATTTCCAATTGCAGGATTGCACCGTTGGTCTGGGCCAGGGTGGCCTGGCTTTCAGAAGACTCCATCCCGGTGGTGCAATCCCTTACCAGTAGCACCTGGTATCCTCTTTTACCCATTTCGATAGTGGCGTAATCGCGGCTCAGGATGCATGCATTGGTGTTGAAACCGGCGAAAAAAAGGAAAAGTATCCCTTTTTTCTTCAGGTATTCGTGAAGCTCGTCCCCTGTAGCGACAACTGCCTCTCCCCGAAGTGGTTCGACTTTGGGATGGATCCTGAGAGGCGGGAGGCTTTGTCTTTCGGCTTCCCTGGGCTCAACCGGGCGGCGGTATTGGCTGTAGCTCCCCGAAAGATGACGGAATTCTCTCGGAGGCCACTCGACGGGAGCTTTTTCCGATTTCATCCCGGTATCCAGGTTAATCCAATTGGGATGCAGGCGGGCTGCTTCGGGTGCGGGGGCATGAATGATTTCGAGCTTCTTTTCGCGGCACGCCCTGATAAGCGGAACAAGATTTTCGTCTATGATTTTTTCGGCTCTTTCTTCAGGCTCCCTGATATAGTGCCGCTGCCATACATCCACCAGTATCAGCGCACATTGCGACACAGGTATTTTCCAGTCGAGCGTGGCATGGCCGGTGTTTGTTTCGGTCCATTCCTGTCCCTCGTTTACATGCCAGCGGTAATAGCGGGGCCTGATACCGAGCATTGTGCCCTCACCTGTTTCTGACGGGCTAAATGCCGGTATTTCTTCACGACGGTCGCCGGTCGTGAAAGCCAGGCTGCCTGCAGTGCCGCTTAGTAGGAGAAAATTCCTTCTGTTCATGGTTGGGGATTAGTTGATGCGGTGATGCAATGATTTATTAATTTCCGCTTGTCCAGCTAAAAACCGGATCGAGGCGGAACTTGTCTCCGGTTCCGACGTTGGATATCCATAATACCTGGTTTTTTGTCAGGGGCAGGGCAGGAGGTGCAGCCATTTCGATTTTCCCGTTGTTTAACCGGGCGATTTTCCCGACCGGCTCGAGCTTGTCGTTCAAAAGGGTTGTCCCGTTATATTGTTTCTGGAAGCTCATACTCGTTTCTGTTTCCGGAATTCCGTTTTCGAATTTATCCAGCCTTAATTTCGCGACCAGCAAATCGTCTTTGACCCTGACAACCAGCCGGTCTTTTTTCAGGTCGGCCGCCAGTATAGGATGAACAGTCGTCCTGTAGTTGTTTTTGAAATGGGCTACCCGGCCCGACAGGCCCGGTAGTCGTCCCTTGTACCTCTTTTCCAGCTTTACTATTATCACGCCATTTTCAGCGTCAGCCCGTTCGACCGTGCCTTCGATCCCGTTTGTCTTAAAGGTTTTCCTGCCCGCGGTGAGAAAGCTGCCTCCTGCAAAAAATATACGGATTGGGTTCCCTGCTTTATCAAAGGTAACTACAGAAGTGACAGCATCGGTCTCTATTTTGAAAAGCTTTAATTTTTTGAAAGAAGAGGTCGTATCATAAATGATCACATCCGTTTCCGGGCCGCGGTTTACCGTTACGCAGTGGCCCTGTCCTTCTGTCAGCTTTCCGACTGCAACTTCCGTTATCACGGCGTCGTCGGCTCTGAACGGCTCGAGCACGCTGATAAAGGTACTTGTCAGGGGAGCGGGGCTGTCTGACGTTCTCCTTGCGACCAGGTATTTGAGAAGATATCCTCTTGCACGCGGCCTGTCGTATGCATCGGCAATGAAGAGGTCGCTCAATTCGGGCGTTAGCGTATGGATGCGCAGTCTCGAGGAAGAGTCATTTAAGTGACGGTATTCGATAAGCCCGTTCCCCGCTTTCCTTTTCTGAACGTTGAACAGGTGCTGAAAGCCGGAACCTCCGTACCTGGCATACCCGGTCTTTGTTCCCTCGTTCCTGAGCTTTTCGTCGTCATATATTTCTTCCAGTGCAACCGACTTTCCCGCAAGGGTGCCCGGTGCAGGGGCATCCCATTGATCATTGATAGTAATGACCGTTCCGGGAGGTCCGTGTAATGAGTAGTCATGCTGCTTCCCTCCCGACACCTGGAAAAAATCGACTACATAGCTCTGGTCCTTATCCACATCGACCATGACGAGATTTCTTCGGTACCGGCCGGCCTCCCGGTAGGCAGGCGAGGAGGCGTCCATCGCCCGGGCAAATTCGCCCTGGTAAAAGCCGTTGAGAGTACCCGGAAGATTCTGGTTTTGCTTTTTCCGGTCTACCAGGACGGTATTATGCGATATGGTGTTCTGCGACCATGTATACACCGGTGCTACATAGGCATTCATGGCATCAGGATACCCCAGGTCGGGCATCATTTTCTGACCGTTGGCAAAGAGCTCTATATTGAGGAAGTCCCAGTGAAAGTGGGAGTAGTGCATGCCATAGGTAAAAGCGAGGGCTGTTTTGTCGCTCGCATTGTTGAGGACACCCAGCCCGTAACCCGCAAAAAGCCGCGACTGCTGAGGGGCGACAGCTCTTTCTCCGGATAGTTTCGGCACGGCCGGAAGCGCATCGGAAAACAGGGAGCCGAACGTCGTAAAGCTTTCGTCTCCGGATTTATTTATCCAGTAGAGATATCGTTTGTCTTTGTATTGGTTATAGCCAATCTGGTAGGTATCGGGGTACTGTGCCGTCAGGCCGCCGATGACCGACCCTCCGTCGCCCCAATCTGGCGTGTACCTGCCCAGGGCTACCACATCGAGCGGGGCGTCGAGAAGTCTTTTGAAACGAGGATTTGCAAACAGGTTTTTATTGCCTCTCCGCAGCATTTCGCCAATATCTACCAGCTCCTTGAGCCAGTGCGCATTATAACCGGGCGATTCCAGCGGCATCCCGTCGCGGAATACCTGGTTGTAAAGCGCGTACTGCAGCCCGTTTTGAGCCATCGACTTTGACGGCTGCTCGGTCATCTTTTCAATCGCTTCTTCTTTCCCTGCATGCTGGCGAACGAGGTGCAGGTGAAGCATGGCATTCTGATGCATCCCGAAATTCCCGGAAATCCTGCCGTCTGCGATACCGTCCAATCCGTCTTCCAGTACGTTGGCTTCAATAAAGGCCCTTATTTCTTTTCCGGACCTGCCGCTATACCGCTGCAGGGAAGCATCCTTATCGATGTAATTCCAGATATGGTCATAGGACTCGGCGACGTTCCTGATCAGTTGGGTTTCCCATATCCGGTTTAGGATTTTCCCGGAATAGCGGCTCCCTTTCATCTTCTCCATCAGGCCATACCGGGATTGGTTTTCATGATCCATCGATGGGTATACCTGGGCCAGGCGATAGAGCATGAAGGCTGCTTTTTCAGCATAGCGCGTATCGCCAGTCAGGAGGTATGCGCGCGACAGCGCCAGCAACCCGGGAATCGTATGGTTCATCCACATCCACTGATTCGAATGGGCAACAAACCAGTACCTGTCTCCTTCGGGCGATATCCAGCCCCAGCCGTCGTCGGCGTACCTGCCTTCGACCTTACCCTGAAGCCCGCCGTTATAGTATTTTTCGTAGTCGTTGGAAGGATACATTTCTCCACCGATCGGGCATTTTACCTTGAAAGGCAGCTTCGGATCGATGATCCACGGATAGAATCCCCCGACTTTAAAAACCGAATCGCCGTGAACAGGGCATCCTTTCGGACAGAGGTCGAAACCTCTTGGAACCCTGGCGTCGGGCATTACGGCCAGTAGCTCTTTTTCAGAAAACCCCAGCCAATAGTCGGCCTGTTTGAGAATGTCCTGCATGATCTTCTTCGCCGAGGGGTATTTCTGAATATTATTCTTTGCCAGCAGGATATCGCTGTCCGAATAAAGGCTGCGGGAGTCCTTGAGCGGGAAGCCGGGCGTGCGTTCGGCTACGGGCCGGAAGGGCGGAATAACAAGGCCGTCGGGCGCGTTCTGAGCCCATCCGGTACTGTAAATACCGAGAAGGATTATCCAGAGGCAGGGTTTTCTTTTTCTAAAGCGAAGGATCATAAGGAAGGGGTACCGGAGTTTAGATAAGCTTTTTTTCTGTTGTGCCGTAAATGTTGTCGAATGTCCGGGTCCGGGCTTCGCCCCTGACTGCGTCCGAAGGCTGGAGATGGTGAAAGAACCAGTTTTGAAATACCTCGCAGGTATCGACAGGCTCGCCTCTTACTACTACAGCCCGCTGCCCGGGCACCTTAAATGTGTTATTGTAAATTTCTATCCGGCCGCCGGCAATATTGGTACCGTCTTTCCGGTCCCTGCCGCCGTGCATGTCGAAGCAGTGACTTGAGGCAGTGCCCATTTCTATGTTGTGCCGCGCTATGTACCTGCTTTCCGCCGAACCTGTGCCGGCAATTGAGTGCCGGTTGCTGTCAAACAGGTTGAATTCGATAACGGAAGAAGACTTGTCGTGCGATATACCGTAGCCAAGGCCGTGATACTGGCAGTGGTGTATAAAATTATGGTGGATCCTGTGACCGGTGCCGGTTCTTAAACTAATGCCGCTGTGGCCGAAGGCATATATCTCGCAATTGTCTACTTCGAGATCGTCATATTCGCAACGGATTCCGCTCGAAGTCGGGAATTTGTAATAATACGGGCTGCCCAGCTTCTCAGCGCCGAATGCGCGGCCGTGATGCCGCATATAACGTTTTGGGTTCGGACCTTTCAGCCTGATCCCGGTAATCCTGACTCCCGGACCCAGGGGTTTGATCATCAAGGGTGTTTTCAGTGCATCGCTTGTCAGAATAGGCCCGGCTGAGCCGTTGTATCCGCGGTTGCCTGCCAGCGTAACGCCTGCCGGGATTTCGAGGAAGAAATCGTGAATGTAAATATCGGCCGTAAGATCTATTTCCGTTTCCCCTTTGATAAATACGGTTTCTCCGGACCTGGCTTTTGAAAGGGCGTCGACCAGGGTTTCGAAACTGTCGGCTTCGTAGGTCCCGCCGGTCCGGATCTCTGTATATTCTTTTCCTCCCCCGATCGGGCCGAGGTGACCGGGTTTTGCCCCATAGGTTTTGCCATTTAATTCAACCCATGAAGGCTCTTCCACATGGGGTTGAGGAGCATTCACATGCAATAAACTGTTACCGAATGCGCCTGCTGCGCCAAAAGCGAGGGCCGATTTTTGCAGGAACTGGCGTCTTTCAAGTTTTGGTTTCATGTCAGGAGGATGTATTACTTTATAAAGCGTTCACAGTTAAGTAGTTTAGAGGTAAATGGCAGGGTTTCTTCAGAGCGGAGGTTATAAATGTATTTTCCTGCCCTGGCTACCTCGGGTTCAACTTCCGAAAGCACGAACCATTGATGCAGCGCATTGAAATAGGCCTGGTAGTCTCCTGATCCGTCTACGAGCCTCGTGATTTTTTCTCTGTCGGCTGTGAGTACATTTTTCAAAAAAGTATTGGCGAACCTTTTTATATCGGTACTGTCAAACCCTATTCCCATTTTGTACGCAGCCATTACCATATGGATATCGTGCCCGCCGTGAGAAATGTCCTCCGTGCGGGCTTTGCCTTCGTACACCTTCACGTTGTAGGAAATATTGTCTTCCGGTTTCCAGCCGGTGGTCGTCATGGGTTCGTACCAGTAGTTCCATGTGTAAAGATCTTTGCCACTGTCATAAGCCAGGCGGTTTTTAAAAAGATTTACCATTTTTCCGGACCTGACCAGGTATTCGGGCTTACCCGTGAGACGGTACAACGCAAGCTGGGCGCAAACGTGATTGGCGAGGTAATTGAACGGCTGTCCTACGTTGTCGGCAGGGATGGACTCGCCTTTTTCGCACATCAGGTAATAGCCTTCATCGTCGCCGGGCCCTTCCCGCCATAGCCTGAGCGAAGCATCTTCGTATGATTCTCCGGCTGCTTTGATAAATAACTCAGCCTGGGGGAGCAGCTTTTTGAGCCCCGATTGGTTCCTTACCGCTTCTGAAAAGCGCAGCATGGGGTGATAGATCACACCCAGGTAGCCGGCGAAAGCGAGGGGAACGGGAGAAAGCGCAACCTGCTGAGCGGGTAATGGGCCCTTGTATCCCGGTTTTACGTATTCTATACGGACAAGGTTCGACTTTTTGTCATGATAGTCACCTGGGCGTGTCGAATAGGGGGCCATCGGGTCGTCTACCGCCTGCTTCACAAATCTTTCGCCTGTATCTGACAGACTCAGATTTTCAAAGGTTTCGTACCTTTTGAAATGTTCGTTCCTGACCTTCAGCGTAAACCTGTCGTCACTCAGAGGGACGACTTCGACAGTAGTAAAATTGTTGTAAGCCGACGGAGTCGACCTTATCCTGACGACAGTGTTGCCTGCTTTGTCTTTCAATTCTCCCTCCGCTACCACGTATTTGCTTGCCATGCTCCAGGCCGGCCTGATATGGCCTGAGCCATCGGCCACCTTGCGCCGGTCGTCGCGGTGTTCCAGGAGCCTGGTCCCCCTGAAAGCGACTTCGGTAAGATACCTGGGATCGCCGGTGGCATCGTACAAATCCATAAAAGCATGCATGAGATAGGATTCGCCCCACGCCAGCGTGCTGGCATCCGGGGTGCGCAGCCACGGATCATCTTTCGGCAGCGAATCTATCAACCGCGCCGCTCTGGCAAGGCTTACTTTTTCAGCCTGCAGGCCGGTCTTTTTTTGCCCTATCAAAGAAGGTGAAGCTGCGATGGCAGAGAATATTACACAGAGGGCCACAGAGATTGTGCGGAGGGGCACGGGGATATTACGCTTAATGCTTCCTGGCGCGAAAGCCGCAAGCCTTGCGGCTGTACCGGGGGGGCTCTGTGTATTTATTTTTGTCATGTGTATTATATAATAATGCTATCGGGATAGGAAAGCCGCAAGCCTTGCGGCTGTGCTGGTATGAAAGCCGCAGGGCCTGCGGCTCTACACGGTGAAACTCCACAGATGCGATTCGCATACAAAGTAAACAGCGCCATCGAGATAGGCCCCGCCGGCGCGGATCGGCTGAGGCGCTTCGCCAAGCAGCCTGATCCCGTATGTTTTTGGATCGAGCTCTGCTATACCTTTCTGCAGAACGATATAAATCCGGCCTTTATCTCCCCTGACAAAAATCCTCGGGCCTTGCTCAAGCACTGTTTTGCCCAGTGCCAGCTCTTTTTCAATATCGGTTTTCCTGATCACTTTTTTTGTTTTCGGATCGAAAACAAAGAAATCCTTTCTATCGGCAAAGCCTGCAACGTTTCCGTCAGGCAGCGGGATCAGGTCGTTGTAACCCTGGGCGCCCGGGAAAAGGGCTTCCTGCCAGATGATTTTTTTGCTTCTTTCGTCTAGGAGGTAAAACAAGGCTTCGTTGGCTTTCTTTTCTCCGCCTGTACCGGGAGCAGTTGTAGTACCGCCCGCCAGCAATCCGGTCCCGAGCGCTGCCAGACTCATGGTAGACTGATCGGGCACGAGATCCTTGTCTGAAAGGACGCTCATAGTGTTATTAGTCTTATCCCAGAAGACCATTCCACCGCCGGTCAGCCCGTAAGCAGGCCCTCCCGAATAGATAATCGTCCTGTTGTCGGGGTGTACCAGGATCCTGAAAGGCCTGTAGACATCCGGCCGGGCTTCACCCAGGAAGGCTGGATTGCAGTCGCCTTGCAGCTCTTTTGCAGTAGCCTTATAGGGTTTGGCCGGGTCCCATCGCAGCAAAAAGCCGCCGGGATAACCTCCCACATAAAAATGCTTTCCGTCACTTTCGACCGTATTGAACTGGCCGTACGCCGCCAGGTTTGTCCATTGCCGGTTTTTGGGATTAAAGCTGAACTGGCGCATAGGAAAAGCCGTGCCGCCGCAAATGGTTTTGTCAGGGGCCAGGGCGACTCCCATGACGATTGCTCCCTCGCTCTGATGGGTGAATTTTACCTCGCGCGTATCCCCGGAAGGGTCCGCTATCTTTAACGTATTGGTTGTCAGATCGAGGTCCACGATTTTCCGGCCACTTTTAAAAGCCCGGTGAAACAGGTTCTGGCTGTCGGCAATGTATTTTACCGGATCGGGTGAATGGGACCCTACCGGAGCGGCCATCCCGCCGTATAGCGCCAACCAGCCGTTTTCATCCGATTCCAGGCTCTTTCCGTAAACTTTTCCATCCTTATTCCTGTAAAGCGAAGCCGACCCCTGCTTACGGTCTTTTTCGGCGAATACCAGCCTTGTTTCGCGGTCGGCCGGATTAAAACAGACGATCTGACTGGACGTGTACCCAATTGAAAAATAGATCCAGCCTTTGTCGTCGGCTGCTATAGAGCGCTGGTATTGAGCCCAGTTCTCTTTGTTCACGAACCCATAGTCGGTGAATATCCTGGTAGAAGGATCGAAAGATACCAGCCCGCTACCGGGGTATGTAGCTGCCCATATGAGCCCGTTGTCGTCTTCGGTCATCGACATGGCGGCCCCGCTGGTCTTCTGTTGAAAAGTGAACTTCCTCTCTGCCGGGTCGAATTCGACAAAGTACCCTTTAAAAAGCGTATAAAATTTGTTTTTCCCCGAAAGTATGGATGCATAGGGGGCATCGCCTGGCGGGAAGGGCATATCGAACTGTTCACTCCTGCCTGTTTCCGCATCGATCATCAGCAGGGCGTAGCCACCGCGGTGATCGAAAAGCCAAAGGAGCACGACATCCCTGCCCGCCCCGTCGGTGGTGGCTGCAATACCCCGGTGCTGCCCGATAGGGGAGGCTACACCATGATCGGTAAATGTCCCGGAGGCGTTTATTTCAGCCCGCGACGTCCCGAAAAGCAATTCCGGAGCCAACCCGAGGGATGCCGTAACTGCGGCGTTCCTGAGCAGGAAATGACGGCGCGACAAGCTGTTTTCTTTTTTCATCCGTATTAATATATAATGAGTTATTAGCTGGATTCCGCAGGCCCTGCGGCTATACTTTACCGACTGAAAGTGCTTTCTGAAAGAATACTGCTTTTTATATAATGAGGACCAGGGAATTCGAAAAAAGGGAATGCAGTCCTTTTGATCAGGCCCTCTACCGAAAGATCGAAAACGGGCGGTTCTTTAGTGACGATAAGGCTCTTCCCTTTTTGCCGGGTGACCGAACCGATATGAAAAGGCGATGTCTTCCCGTTTCCATGCGTGACGATCACGATTTCACCGGGAGAAGCATTGAATTCTCCTTCCGCTTCCAGTTGGTTTCCGTTTACACCGAGGAGCTTGCCGGAAAATGTCCTCCCGGTGATCTTTCTTTTTCCGAAAGCAAACTCCCGCCCTTCCACCATCTTCAGCGTTACGGTCTTATCACCGGCGAACCGCGCAAAAGCTACCCGGCCGTCAAAATTTATGGTTTCTCCTCCGAGCCTGAAAGAGGTCTTTCCCGCTTCATCCTTGTAAATGATATAGTCGGATGTGCCGTCGTCGTGTACGATTTTTAAGCCAACCGAGCCGGCATCCTTATGTATGACCTGCACCGACCTGATCGCCGGATTGCCGTCAAAGGGGACATGAACTGCCGAAAATCTTGAAGCAGATCCTTCTCTTGTAATGATTACCGAAGGCCTCAGGTAATCGTCGAGCCTGCCCTGGTTTTCGGCGGCGTTTCGTATGCTCCATGACTCGGCCTTGCTTACTGCACTGCTGCCATCGGGCATTATCCAGGTACGAAGTCCTTTCCCGGGTTCATCCCTGTAGCGGAAAGTGGCCACCACGGGTTCTTTCGTGCCGGCTCTCTCTATGTTCCGGAACTGTCCGTAAGCCCAGTACGGTGTCCAGAGGTATTGATAATTCGTCATGCCCTGTGCTTCTTCAAAAACAAATCCTTCGGGCATCAGGGATTTGCCTTTTTGCCACTGCAGCGCGCTGCCGTTTGCACTTTCTACGGTAAGCTGCTGCGTACTGTCGGCTGCGCCGTGCAATATCCAGTCTTTTCTTTCGCCGCCGTCGACACGAAAGAAGTCGGCCAGGTAATGCGATCCTCCCGGGGCCTGCACAGCAATCAGCGCACGTTTGTAAACCGAAACGCCTTCTCTGCTATAGTTCCCGGAGGCTTCTGCCTCTATTACCTGGAATTCAGGATCGGTTCCGCTGAAAAGCAGCAGGTTGCCGGAACCGGCGTAAGGGGTCGAGGTGTTGCTTTCCTGGGTTTTCCCGTTTACCACTACCAGGTTGTGAGATGCAGTACTCGTGGCCCATATACGCGCTTTGGTATGCGTATAACCCAGGTCGGCGGTAAGTTCTTTTCCTTTTCCGAAGAGCAGAAGGTTGAGGCTGGCGAAATGATCATGCCCGAACCGCCCGTTGAAGCTGAGATGAGCCTGGAACTGGTCGTTTCCGGCGCCCATACCCAGTACACCGTAGCCGACACCCGTTTTCAGATGTGCAGCCGACCGGGCGAGGGGAGGGTGATAGGTATCTTTAGACCAGGTATCGTTCAGCGGGGCGTAATGGCCATTGGGTAGCCTGAAAGCATAGTCGGATTCGAGCGCTTTCAGCAGGTCGGGATGCTCTTTTCTCATCAGCTCGTCTTTCTGTGCGGCGCTCAGCGACGGATAAAGCTTTTTGAACACTTCAGCCAGTCCGGAAATAGTCTGCTCATGATAGGAAACGGTAGCCTCTTTCCAGAAGCCGTCGTGTGAGAATTGTTCTTTCAGCATACGCGAAATCCCGGCTTTAACCGTTGCGGCAAGTTCCGGAAGCGCGAGTACATTGGAGGCCACTGCCTGTGCCCTCCAGGTAGTGGGATTCATATTGGTAGGAGAGATGTTCTTTTCGTAAGGTTCGACAAACCGGATCATCGGAAGAAACAGATCCTGTTCTATCAGGTTGCGGTCGTCGCGGGTAAGAATGGGAGTGTGTTGGAGAACGTCATATACAAGGAGCAGCCTTTCGGATATGTCCATGTACCCCCACCACGACCATTTGGCCAGGCGCCAGGCATCGTGCCTGCGCTTTACGACCTCATCGGGGTAGGTATCGGCAGTATAAAATCCTTTTTCCCTTCCCGGGTGGTCAAACTTGATGATATAGTCAGGATAAAGGACAGCAAAGCGTTTTAAAATAAGTGCGGCGCGCTTTCCGGCAGCTTCGTACCGGGACGGATCGATGCTGTATAGCGCTGCCAGATCCTGTGCGGTTCTTTCGAGCAGGATCCTTTGTTCATACCACCTCCTGGATTCGAACCAGTATTTTTTGCCGTCGGGCGACTGGTGATAGTTAAAGCGCTGGATTTTCCCCGACGGGGTTTTTACCTCAACGTAGCCATTTTCAGGATACCGGTCGTTGGGGAAGAGCGTACCGGTGAAACGGCATTTTACCTTCGATCCGAGCGATGGATTCCACGTCATATTGTTTTCCTGGGCGCCTGTATCGCTTTCAGGGCTTCCGCAGAAAAAGAAGCCTCCCTGCACCGGCACCATGTCTGCGAGTTCCTGTTCTGTCATGGAAAGGAATGGCCCGCAGGTTTTGAGCAATTGTTCTTCGGACAGGCCCGCCGTTCCGTAAATTGCCTTTTGGGAAAAGGAAAGGGTAACGGCAGCAAGGTGAAAAAGTGTAAATACGATCGGGCGGAGCTTCATAGGAAAGGGTTTCTCTGGAGTCAATTTCACCACAAAGGCACAGAGGACACAGATAAATCGTAGAGAAAAATTCTGTGTCCTTCGTGCCTCTGTGGTGAATCTTCCGGCTTAAGGGGCGACGGTTACGGTCAGTTTCCTGACAACCGATTTCTGATCGTCTTTAGTCGCGTTGGTTCCTACAAAAGTCACCTGGTAAGTTCCCGGCTTGGCAAATGTATAGTTATACTCCGCCATCTTCGGGTTTCTTATGCCCCTGATGCCGACCGGCCGGTCCGGCCCAAGGTCTATCTTATCGGTACGGATGGGAGCTGTCACCGCCCAGGTTTCGCGCAGCGGGTCGTTATACGGGTTGTTCGGATTGTAGGGAACATATTCCGGACGCACGGCAGTAGGATCGTACTCGATGCTCTTCGGATCGTAGATCGGATTTTTAGGATCGTAGATCGGGTTATTCGGGTCATACTTTGCACTGTTCGGATCTTCGTAGGTATTCCCAAGCAGAGACAAGCGGGTAGACGTGACTGTAGATCTCGAAGGAGTATTGACCTTATCCTGGTCTACGATCGTAAAAGCGGCAAACGTCTGGTTAATGAAAGGCAGGACGGCGTTGTTGAAGGTCTCGACGCTGTTTACGGCGAAGCTCTCTATCATCCAGGTCCTTGCGGCTCCGTTCTCCATCTGGGGCTTGGTAACGTATTTAAATGCTACATAAACCGGGCCGCCCGCTTCCGTAAAATGCGAGATGTCCAGGGTACCCGCAGCCAGGAATGTTGCGCTTGTAGCATACTTCAGGCTATCGGTTACATCCACCCAGGTGGCTGCTTTGACTTTATCCAGGCTGGAATAGTCGCCGTTAAAATTGTTGGATATCAGGACGGACAGCTGTTTTGCCTGGGTTCCGCCGGTAACACCGGTATTGAACGACAGTTTGGCGCCCTTATAGCCAAGTTCGACAACCCGGCCGTCCTTGAAATCATATTCTTTGCGCGGTTCTCCGGAATAAAAGGAGATAACGTCGGCGTAGCCTGTTATCGAAAACTTTACGGGTTGTCCGGCTTTGAGGCTGCTGCCTGAAGCTACCGTTACGTCAAAGTCGGGGGCTGCGTCTATCTTCAGCTCTTTCTCGCAGGCAGTTAACGCGATCAGCGCAGCCGGTATAAGAAATTTTGTCAGTTTCATCATCAATTTTTTTTGAGGTTAAACTACCATCCGGGATTTTGCTCCATTAGGAGGTTAGTAGACATTTCGGCTGCCGGAATAGGCATAAGAAGGTCTTTTTCGCTGATATTACCGAACCATGATGCATAAAAAGTACCGGGTGCATCCTGCTGGGCGGTGTTAGCCAGGTCTCTGATAGTCTGGACATAAGTACCCCATCTGAGCAGATCGGCTTTTCTCAGGCATTCGCTGTTCAGCTCACGCATTCTTTCATCGACGATAGCCTGCTGAAACGCTTCTTTCGATGCAGTCCTGGCTGCGCTTAGCCTGGCATCTTCTGCTGTATAGATCGTCGCTTCCGCAGTTGCACCGGTGCCGCCGCCTCCCTGTATGGTGATGGCAGGAGGGGTCGAGTATTTGCCATGCAGGAAGAAATCAACACCTGTAGGATCCCTTTTCAGGGTGATAGCCGTCACTTTGCCGGTGTTGTCGACGGTAGCTGTTGCTTCCGCATTCTGACCCTGTCCGGTCGAAATAACTACATCAGGAGGAGTAGCGCTGGAGTAGCCGCTGCCGCCATTTGTAATGGTAATCGACTTGACGCCTTTGGCCCATCCTCTCCACCTTACATTGTTAAGGATATCGATCACTTCCTGTGTCGGCCCGTTGATCGCATTTTCGGCTTCGGCATACATAAGCAGAACATCGGTAAACCTGAGAATAGGAACGTTTTCGGGTGTTGTTCTCGTATCCATTTTCGGGGAAAACCTTTCGTACTCCCGTCTCCATTTGCCAGGTCTGATAGCATATTTAGCCAGCTCGGTAGCAGGTAGGGCTCTCATGTCTTTCGAGCCGTTTACCTGGGTGTTGGTATAGGCGAAGTGCCCCGATGTGTTCCAGAATTTCCTGGAATCGCCCGGTTCGAATATATTGTAGAATTTAGCAGTTATGCTCACATAGGAATCGGCTCGCCCGGATGCCGCTCCGGTTGGTATGGCAGGTCCGTTGATCCATCCCTGGTTAGCCGCTTCAGTATGGTTGTTGAGGCCATTCCCGTAAAACTCCACTTCGAAAATGCTTTCCTTGATATCATAAATATCCCCCGCCAGGTTCATGAAGATCTGCGGATAGTCGGGGTTCATCGCATGATTGGCAACCGGGTCGTCAATTACCATTTTCGCCCATTTTTTTGCTTCGGCATACCTGCTTTGATCACGAAGCGGATGTCCGGCCATGGTGAGGTTAATTCTTGCCAGCAATCCTCTTACTGCCGATTTGCTGACAGCACCGCCAAAGCCCAGATCGGTAATGTTCGGTACCAGGGGTTCGGCAGCTACCATATCGGCCACAATCTGGTCATATACCTCTTTGACCGAATTGCGGGCCTGGCTGACCTCATTGACTGAAGCAGTCGGCTCGGTTTTGATCGGTACGCCGCCAAAGTACTGAACCAGTAAAAAATAGTAGTAGCCTCTCAGGAAAAGCACCTCCCCGCGGATCTTATCCCGCAGCTTAATGTCGATATCCTGGTTTCTGTCGAGGTTGGCCAGCACGACGTTGGCCCGGTTGACGCCTATCCACAATGCTTGCCAAAAGCCGCTGCTGTACGGGTCGGCAGAAGAATAGAAATAATTCCAGGGGCCGGTGGTCAGGGTGGCGCGGTTCATATAGCCTTCGTCACCTTCCCAGGCGAGCAGGTACAGGCCGCTGCTGCCGTAGATGTTGCCATTTCCCAGTATATCGTATACGCCGGCACGTGCAAATTCCAGGTGCTGAGGAGTCTGGTAGTAATTGGTCGGACTCAGAAAGTCGGTAGGGGCGGTTTCGAGAAAGTCGTTGCACGAACTCAACCCCAGGATCATTGTCGATAAAATAAAATATTTCGCCTTCATGAATTTCAGTTTTTAGGTTAGAAGCCTGCCTTTATGCCAAAGGAAATGGTTTTGACCTGGGGATACCCGGAGAAATCAAAGCCGGGAGACAATACTTGAGAATCCAAAACGGAAACCTCCGGATCCAGCCCGCTGTAACTGCTCCAGGTGAGAAGGTTCTGAGCGGCAATTGTCAGGGTCAGGTCTTTAAGGTAAGCTTTGCTGATCCAGTTCTTAGGCAGGGAATAATCCAGCGAGACTGTTTTCAACCTTACGTAAGAACCATCTTCAACCTGCTTGGAAGAATAAAAGCCGATCGGGCCTTGTCCCCTGGTCCTGTAGTTCTCGTTGGTCGGGTTCTCGGGAGTCCAGCGGTTGGAGTAGCTGGCAAACTGGTTGACCAGCGCGCGGCCGTTGCTGTTTCCTTCCAGAGCGAGACGGTTGGCATTGTAGATATGGTTACCGTAAGACCACTGGAAGAATACGTTCAGGCTCAATCCTTTATAACGAAGGTTATTGTTGAATCCACCGGTATGGATAGGCTGTCCGCGACCGATTACGGTAAGATCGTTGTCGTCGACTATCCCGTCGCCGTTGAGGTCTTTGTATTTGATATCACCCGGCTGTATGGTAGTACGAACTGCACCATTGGTAGCTACGTCATCTCTCAGTATATAAACACCCGGCGACGGATTATGGAAATGTTCGTACTGGTAGTTTCCGTCCCATATAAACCCGATCATCTGTCCGGCCGGCTTTCCGATCTCTGAAACATAAAGTGGTTTGTTGAACTGGGATTCGTAACGTCCGTTGGTCAGGATAGCCTGCTGGCCGTAAGTGAGTTCCTCCACTGTATTCCGGTTGAAGGATATGTTAAAATTACTGCTCCAGCTAAAGTTGCGTTTTTCAAAATTGACCGTATTGAGCGTCAACTCAAGCCCCTTGTTCCGGAGCTTTCCAATGTTTTTGGTAGCGGTCGCAAAGCCTGTTGACGTAGGAAGCTGGGCGCTCAGCAGCAGGTCGGTGGTAAATTTATTGTATACGTCGGCCTCAAACGTAATACGGTTGTCGAAAGCGCCGAGCTCGATACCCAGATCGGTTGTATTCACTTTCTCCCAGCGAAGTCCCAGGTTACCCACATTCGATACGTTTACCATCTGGAGCGGCGTAGAGTTGTTAAACGAATAGCCGCTCAGTGTTTGCCCTAAGCTCGGGAAACGGACGAAATCGCCTACACGGTTGTTCCCGGTGCTTCCGTAGCTCGCCCTGATTTTTGTAGTGGAAAGAAACGGGAAAGCTCTTTTAAAGAAACCTTCCTGGTCGAGATTCCAACCTAGAGCCGCTCCCGGGAAATATCCCCAGGGATCCTGGAATTTGGACGAGGCGTCGGCACGGTACGTCAGGGTAAGCAGGTATTTTGAAGCGAAGGTATAGTCTAACCTCGCCGCATACGATACCATCGTACTCCTGGAATTGGAAGATCTCGGGTTGAACGGCTCGCCCTGGTCAATCCCGTCGATCCCGAGGTTTTCGTTGGGAAGATTACGCCCTGAATAGCCATTCTGACTTACATCGACGCCGTTTACACCAAACAGCCCAAACGCAGTAACGTTATGCAATCCGAAGCTGTTTTTGTAGGTCAATGTATTCTCGTTGGAGAACCCGTAGTCGAACCTGTTTAAAATAGAACCATTTATTCCATTGACATTCAAAGGGTTATACGGACTTCCCTGCGATGTTTTACTATTGTAGAATTGTTCCTCCCGCCTGTTGAGATGACGGATACCTGCGTTCGACCGGAATGTCAGCCCTTTGACAATATCGATGTTAAGATATGCATTCGCATCGAGCGTATTGGTGATATAATACTGGTACTGGTTTTCCATATCGATGAACGGGTTGACGCGGAAGTCGGAGTTGTTGACCGCCGATTCGTCAGCATCTTCTTCGATCAGGTTGATCTCGTCGCCTATAGGTGCAACCGGCCGGTATACCCACGTACGGAACAGGGTATAAGTAGACGGGCTGGAATTACCGCCTGCGGCATTGATACGCTGTCCGAAATTCGACACCCGGGTGTAGTTTGCCGTGGCGCCTACATTGATGTTCTTGGCCAGCTTCTGATCGAGCGTAACCCTGCCGGAGTAACGACTGTAGCCGGTGTTGATGATCACACCTCTCTGGTCAAAGCCCGAGCCCGAAACCGAATATTTGGTCTGATCGTTACCGCCTCTGATCGAAACATTATACATTTTGATGGCTCCTGTCCTGAATAGCTTATCCTGGAAATTTATGCCTTCCACATTCCGGTAATCCTCCAGCGTCTTACCATTCCTGAAGTAAGCCAGTGTAGTAGCCTGGGTCGGGTTGAGCTCCTGCTGGTACTTCACAAACTCATAAGGGCTCATCAGCTCCATTTTCTGGGGTTGTCCCTGGAAACCGATAGAAGTCGACAGCGAGATATCGGGCCTGCCCAGTTTACCGCGTTTTGTTTTGATGAGCACTACCCCGTTTGCAGCTCTTGAACCGTAGATAGAAGCCGAAGAAGCATCTTTAAGGATAGAAATGGATTCTATATCTTCGGGATTAAGAGTCGACGGATCCAGGTTTTCTATAGGGAAATCGTCCACTACATACAAAGGAGATGTACTCTGAGTAAGAGATCCTGCACCGCGTATCATGATATTGACTCCGCCACCCGGCTGTCCGTCGTTTGAAAATACGCGAACCCCGGCCGCGCGACCGGCGAGGGCGTCGGCAAAGTTACCCACAGGGGCTTTAACCATATCGCTGACCTGCAATGTACTCACGGAACCGGTAAGGTCGCTCTTTTTAACTGTACCGTACCCCACCACAACAAGCTCGTCAAGTGCTTTTGAATCTACATCCAGTTGTACGTCGATAGTGGATTTATTACCGACTATCACTTCTTTCGTTACATATCCTACGAACGAGAACACGAGGATGTCGCTGGAAGACGGGACATCCAGGGAATAGGTACCGTCCAGGTTGGAAGTAGTACCCACAGTTTTTCCTTTTACCAGGATGCTCACACCGGGCAGGCCTTCGCCTTTTTCGTCGGTAATGCGGCCTTTTACGCCAATTGCCATTTTGGAAGTAAGCTTCGTATTTCTGTCCACCGGGATGCTGCCGTCCTCCCTCGCAAAGGAAGCATTTGACGCAGCGAGCATGGCCAGGAAATAAAGCCTTGCTTTAGTTTTCCGGGGCTTGAAAAGCACCCGGATCAGGTTTGTAGTTTTGTCCATTTGACTTGTTTGTTTTTGAGGTCAATTAAGGAAAGGCATTAGCTGAGAGCCTTTTCAATTGATAATTGGATGTCAAGTTTCCCCGAGGAGATGCCTGTTCTGGAAAGAAAAGCAACCGGTAGTAGTAACCGGCGTAACAGGGGGCAATGCCCGGCTGTCCGTACGAGGGTAGAAATTCTCAGATCTTGTGGTAGGTTTTTTGCATAGGCAGATTTAAATTGGTTAGCAACATATCCGGGTATAAACAGTTTTTTTTATTAAGAATATCTCCATTTCTAAAATTTTATACTCATTATTCTTCTTAAATAGTCAATTCTTTGGCTTGCCGATTTTCTCTGTAAATAATCGTATTCTCTTTTCCGAAGTAGCGCAGGGACGACATAGCAGAGAATCGGATGTCACGCCCCTGCGGGGCTTCCGCGGATTCAGACAACCTTAGTTAACCTTAATCAGGTTCGTCACCGAAACATTCTTCAGCGCCTCGGCCGGTAGACCGTAAGTGATTGCATCCGGGGCGCTTCCGGTGTAAATACCGTTCATAAAATAGCAGTCTGTAGCCGGAGCCTCTATCAGCACGAGATTTTTGCCGTCGCCCGTCAGGTTCAGGGCGTAGATGTTGTTGATCTTCCCGGGTTGTGACGGATCGCCGTAGCCTTTACCGCCGACCAGCAGGGTATAGGGACTTCCGCCATAAGGGGGTGGCGTATCTGGCCTCGCTTTGGTAACGACCCCGTTTACATACACATGATGAATGCTGGCGCTGTCGCCGGCCCGTATTGCTACGCCGGTGTAGTTAGTCTGGCAATTGGTGATAAATACCTGCTCGGTGTCGTCTTCCGGTCCTGACCAGATGCTCGATGTCACCATCGTGGAGGTAATACTGCCGTTGGAGCCGGTGAGCGCAGGCGCCACGTTGAGACTTGACAACGCGATCAGGTCATCACCGTTGATTCCCGTAACGTTGTCGATGCGAAAATACTTACACCCTTGCCTGAGATTGATCCCGTCTTTATTATAGGTCCTTACCTTCCGGTTCCCGATTAAAATATCTTCGGGATTATAGATACGGATATCAGAAAGAGTAGCGTTCCAGGTCCGCTCGAAGCTTATCGCCCAGGCATGGGAGTTTTCTATCTTTATATTGGTAAGCTCAAAGCCTTTCACTTTTGCAATAAGGATAAGAATATTACGCCAGTCACCTCTCTGGCGCTGATCCGCTTTTCCGGCATCGCTGCCGTAGCTTACACGCCGGTTACCGTTATCCTGTTCTTTTTTGGGATCGAGCGCCAGGGTTCTTCCACCATCGCCCGTAGCGCGTGGATTTGCGGCCCCTTTCAGAATCACCGAGCCTACCCCGATAATCTTTATGTTTTCAATCCATTGGGGATCGGTGATTCCTTCTCCCACATTATTGCTCCGGAACATATTGTCCCTGGACTGATCTGACATCTGCATCGTGCAGTTATCCAGGATGATACGGATATTGCCCGGAAGGAGGATTGCTTTGTCGATCATCCACACCGAGGTTCCGTTGGCATTCCGGGAAGGTATCCGTACTGTATTAGTGGTGCCGTTCGCTTTTGAAATAGCCTGCTGAATGCGTTCGGTATCGGTACCTTTGAAAGCATTGGGTGTAATGTCGTCAGCATGAAGCCCGTTATGGCGGGAAGCTCCCCCGGACATGATCAGGAAGCAGATACTGATCCAGGAAAGAGTAAGATTTTTTTTCATGTGATGTGAATAGAATATTTAATAAGCTTTTAGTTAGATTATTGCTTCGGGAGATGAAAGCCGCAAGCCTTGCGGCTGTACAGTAAAGTATCGCGTGTAGCCCGTGCTATACTCACCTGGCAGCTGGATAAACAAAAAGCCTCCTTCACGCGTGTGAAGGAGGCTTTCCGGAAAATAGACACTTCAATCGACCGTTTCCAGCGGAGCCTCGTTCCTTTCGGATCCTGTATAGCCGACATTCTGGTTGATCCTGCCCAACGTATTGGAGTTGATGATGTTATCGTCAATCGGCCAATGGATATGGAAAGGCTTGATATTCGGATTCTGTCCCAGGATGTTGACTTCGGAGGATCTCCGGTAAAAGTCGTTCAGGTTGTAGACCCGGTCGTAATACCAGTTCTTTTGATGTATGGAGCTCAGGCTGTATCCTTTTTCTCCCCTGGCCGCCAGGATATAAGACACCCTGTTCAGCTCGTTTTGCCTTGGTGTTTCGGCAAACAGCTCACGGGCGCGTTCATCGAAGATGTAGTCGATGGTTACGTCTGCCGCTGTAACCGGCTTCGCTTTAGCCCTTTCTCTTATAGTATTGATGTCTGCCGCCGCATTGGCCGCCTGTCCGAGCCAGAAGTATGCTTCAGCTCTCAGCAGGTATGTTTCAGCCAGCCGGAAGATGTACCAGTCGCCGTTACTTCCCATGGGATGCCCGGGCTGGTCAGGCTTTTTGGGAACATACGTTTTGTAGAACGGCATAGGATAAATCCGCGCCCAGTACTCCGAAGGGAAGTCGGTATTTTTAGGGTCCAGCACCTGCCTGTATTGAACGGATGCCGGGTTGTTATAGCGCAATTCCTCGCGATCTACCCAATTGATATCGGCTCTTCTGAGATCGGTTGTGGTTTTATAGGTTGCCCCGTTTTCTTCCCAGATACGGTAGCTGTGCCAATCGCTGAGGGCGACATCAGGATTCCCGCGTCCAAGGGAATCATACATCGGCCCCGAATCGATCATTCCAAGCTGCTTGTTCCTGTCTTTGCCGTTTGCGTTATGCCACCATGAACAATGGTACACCCGCATGGTAAAAAGGCCGGCCGTACGCGCAAGCTCAGGCGCTTCCCATCTGTCGACAAAAGCCAGTATGGTTTCGGTGTTCTGAATGATGTTCTTGTTGTCCGGGCGATGCAGGTCCCAGATCACATTTTTCCGCGGATCGTCGGCATCTTGTCCGAAACGGGTCGTCATCAGTTTGTACGGGCCGTTAATGACACGGTTGGCTGCCTCTATCGCTTTTTCAAACTCCATATTGGCCAGGTAGATCTTCGTCAGCAGATGATCGCCCGCTCCCTTTGAAGGAATGCCGGGCAGCGTTTTAACAGGCATCCACTGAACGGCAAATTCCATATCCGACTGGATCTTTTTCAGGATAGCCGAACGGCTGTGGGTCTTAAAATCGAGCTTAGCGCTATTCACTTCCTCCTGTACAAAGGGAAGGTCCCCGTAGTTGCCCACCAGCCTGTAGTACCAGTACGAACGATGCCACAGGGCTTCCGCCAGGATTTCATTCCGGTCGGCCTGGTTTGCCCATTCGATCGCATCGATACGGGAGATGATCGTATTCGCATTCTTCACCATCTGGAAAATGTCGTTGATCTGTACTACAAACTGCTGATAGCGGTCCGAGTTCGGGGTCAACGCCGTATAGTCCATCTGCAGCCAGGGTATTCCGGCTTCCGATGCTGCCCACTGGTGGGCCATGAAGTTCTTCTGGGCGGTTTGTTCCCTGGTCAGGTCCTTCCTCATAGTGACAAGGAGCGCCTGGTAGCCCTGCTTGTCCACGAAAATGTTTTCAGGAGTGAAGAACGATTCCGGTACCGGTTTCAGAAAGCTCTCGGAACACGACATCGGAATAGCCATCAGCGCGACGGCGGCCAGGTATCTCAGATTTTTTATGCTATGTATCATTTCTTCTTGCTGTTTCTTGAGTCATGAATAGCCACTTATAAAGTCAGGTTAAGCCCGACGGTAAAAGTACGCGGCATGGGGGTGCTGTTCCTTTCCTGGGAGTTCCATGATTCGGGGTCCCAGCCGGGCCATTTTGTAAAAGTCAGGGCATTCCTGACAGACCCGAATACCCTCGCTCCATGCAGCTTCAGCGCGTTTGCTGCCGGCATTGGCAGGTTGTAAGACAATGATATGTCCTGTACCCTCAGGAAGGAGCTAGGCTTGTAGAGCATAACTTTTCCTCCGAAGGGAGAGTCGTTGACGCTCAGGCGAGGATACTCGTTGCTTCGGTTTTCCGGCGTCCAGTACTCAAAGTTGTGGGTGCTGATCCTGTCGTAGGTCGACCACCCGGCGAGCGGTTGGATAAACGGCCGGATATGCCCCAGGTCAGCTCTTAAGAAGATAGACGCCGTCAGGTTTTTCCAGAAAGTGAAATCATTTCTGAACCCAAGCAAATACCTGGGCTGCTCGAAACCGATAAATTTCTTATCCTGTAAGGCTTCGTAAGCACCGTTGCCATCCAGGTCTTCGGCTTTGATATCTCCGGGTTTCAGGTTGTACCTTTTTGCCTCTTCAGCTTCTTCCATCTGCCACATTCCGAGTATATTGTAGTCCCAAACGGCATCGATAGGCCTCCCTATAAACCAATGATTGGTATAGTCAGGTATTTCTCCCGTATAAGTCTTGCCTTCCAGCATGTAGGTTCCTTTCTCGCCGAAAAGGCTCTTCAGCTTATTGCGGTTCATGGAAAAGTTCAGGTTGGATCTCCATGTAAAGGCCGATGAATTGACGTTGGTACTTCCTATTGTCAGTTCAAACCCCTTATTACCCAGCTCTCCTATATTGGTAGTTACGTTCGCAAAGCCGGTTACCCGAGGCAATGACCTGTTTACCAGTAGATTACGCGTTATCATGTCATAATAGTCGATCGTGGCCGTAATCCGGTTGGATAGCAGCGACAAGTCGATACCGAAGTTGGTGGAGGTTGTCTCTTCCCACTTGAGCGCTTTGTTTGAAAGGGTATAAGTCTGAACGCCTATCTGTGTTTCGGATCCGTTGAAATACTGCGTGGACCGCATCTGGGAGAAGGCTGCAAAGGGGCCGATCGACCTGTTTCCGTTTACACCCCACGAAGCCCTGAATTTCAGGTCGCTGATCAGGTCGGACTTAAAGAACGGTTCTCCGGAAACCCGCCATGCAAACGCTGCTGCCGGGAAATAGGCGCGGGGATTCTCCTGTCCGAATGCACTGAACCCGTCCCGCCGTAAGGACGCCGTAAGGAGGTAACGGTCTTTATAGGCATAGTTGATCCTTCCCATCATACCGTCTCCCGAATAACGGAGGTCATTTGTGCTGACGGAGGGATTGGTACCGAACTGCATGCCGTGATAGCCTAGAGCAGGGCTCGGCAGAAAGGTATTGTTTGCCATAAGCGACGACAGCGACCTGAACTTCTCCGCGTTGTAAAGGAAGGTGACGTCGAAACGATGATCCCCAAATTCCTTGTTCCATTTCAGGAGATTGTCGACCATCCATTCCGAAACCGTGGAATCGGCGCGTGTAGCTCTTCCCTGGCTATAGCTGTCGCCTCCCGTAATGGTTTCGGGCGACCAGTAGTTGTAATCCCACTTGGTCTCTACCCTAGGCTGGTAGGAAACGCGGTAAGTGATATTGAAAGGAAGTGCGATTTCGGCAAACAGGGTTGCAAAAAGGGACCTGGATTTGTTGTCCCGGTCCTGCCCGTAATAATTGAGCAAAGGATTCTGGCCGCCTATATACCCGTGAGGGTACCACCTGATGCTTCCGTCCTCGTTGTAAATACTGGCAAAAGGGCTCGTAGCCGCCATACCGCTCAGGCTGGCGGGAGTTGCATTCTGGATCCTGTTGGCATATTGGGCGTTTATACCTGCATTCAGCCATTTCGTAATCTTAAAATCGAGATTTACGCGCGAACGGGCTGTCTTAAACTCATCTCCGCGTATAATCCCTTTGTTATCGACCCAGCCCAGAGACCAGAAATATCTGACATTGTCGGTACCCCCGCTAATGCTCACGTCGTAATCCTGGCGAAGTGCCGTTCTCAAAACCTCATCGGACCAGTTGACCGTTTTTCCCGAGAGGTAACTCTCGGCTTCCTGCGGAAAAAAGTTCATCCGGCTGATCCATTCACGGGTATCGTCCGGGTTAGAGCCCGGGTTTGCACTTCTCCACTGGTCGATCGTCACACCTTCGGGAAGGGCCTGCGGATTGTGCCAGTAATAGCCCGGCTGGCTGAGACCCAGCGTCCGGAAATAATCCCGGCGGTAATCCAGGTATCCCTGCGGATCACGTACCGCAAAGTGATCGGATGCAACTTGCTGTACCCCTAATTTTGTTGAAAAATTGATCGTAGGCTTCCCCGATTTTCCTTTTGTGGTTGTAATCAGGATCACGCCTGATGCCGCCCGCGCCCCGAAAATAGCAGCCGAGCTCGCATCTTTTAAAATATCGATAGTTTCGATATCCGAAGGGTTGATATCGCTGATGGCTCCGTTATAGATCACTCCGTCAAGAACGATCATCGGGGAAGTGGAGGCATTAAGGGAGTTAACGCCCCTTATTTCCATCGAACCTCCCCCGGCCGCAGACGTTCCCTGGTTGGCCTGAAAACCCGCGACACTTCCGGCAAGCATATCCGTAAGCTGGGTAACCGACTGGTTTTTGAACGCCGAAGCGTCTATTCGCGCTACCGAGCCGGTCAGGTCGCTTTTCTTTACTGTACCATAACCGACCACAACCAGCTCGTCGAGCGCCTTGTTGTCGGTTTCAAGCGTCACATCAAGGGACGACCGGTTCGGTGAGATCGTGATTTCCTGTGTCTTGTAACCGATAAATGAGAATATAAGCACACGGTCGTCTTCGGCCAGTTCAAGCTCGAAAAAGCCGTCCGCGTTCGTAGCGACCCCCTTCTGGGTGTTTTTAACCATTACATTTACGCCGGGCAGAGGTTCTCCTTTTTCATCGGTCACCCTGCCTTTCAGCAGTGCGGCCTGTTTATTGAAGGAATAAGATGCCCGGACTTTTCCGGCTGAATTTGCGGAATTGGGATGACTGTTGCCTTTGACGGTAAAAGCGGATAGTATCAGCATGGCCAGCAGGCATCGGCGAAGATACCTGGCTCTATGGCCCATATAGGCTGAAAGAGAGAGATTGTCGGTTAGATTCATGTTTTACTGGGGATAGTACTTACGATTGTTCTGGTAGATAAAATAATCGTTACATCGCATTGCGCGAATTTCTTCCTCCCCCCCGGAGAATTGTCCGGGAATTGAAAAAAGAAGAAATGTTAAGAGCAGAAAATACAGCCTGATTAGTGCTGATGTGCGTGTGTTGCCAACCTTGCAGAAAGTCGGCTATTATTCTGATTTTGTGCTGGTAATGGATTTTTTTCTCATAGGCATTTAAGTAGGTGAGTGTTATACGACGGGGGTAATATTTTCAACAGGCTATAATCCCAGGAAACTCTTTGCATTGCCGTAGCACAGCTTTTCCTTATCTGCATTTGACACCTCTTCCGGCCGCAGCGTTTCTATACGCAGCAACCCGGTCACCGGGTCGAGTATAGGGTAGTGGGACCCGAAAGCAAACTTATCGCTTCCGTAATTCTTCATCATATCGGCCAGCTCCATTACCATTCTTCCCGATGTATCCATCAGCAACTGCGTTTTACGCACCAGCGAAAGTTCATCCTTATCGAAAGCCCCGAAATTGGAATTGTTCGCCAGGTTCAGTATCAGGTACTTGGCATCGGGGACTGCCTTGATGAGTGGCAGGGTATCTTTAAGAGCCCATTCTTTGCTGATATCCAGCCAGGAACTGGGGCGGCTGTCTACCATCCGTAAAGCCATGGCAATCGGCAGGTTATGGTCCTTCGCCATCTTTGCCAGTTCTATACAGGCCGGATTGCTGAGCTCATAGCCGTGGTAAAGAGGGTAGAGGCGTATACCTTTTGCCCCCTGCTTTTTAACGCTTTCTTCAAAGTCGTGCTTCCAGCCGCTGTAGATGGGGTTGATGGTAGCAAACGGGATAAAGCGCTTCCTGTACTCGCTGTTTTCTTTCAGCGCTTCAAAAAGCTCATCGTTAGCCGATTGTACGTTTTTGTAGAAAATGCCGTTCAGGTTAAAAAGAACTGCCTTATCGATACCGGCTGCGTTCATACGCGCGACCTGCTCTTTGCAGGTATTGCCTTTCAGGCGTCTGAAAGGCCAATGGCCTATATAGCTGTTTACATCAATCAACATTCCTTCCTATCGACTTTAAGTACTTGTTGTAGTTTCCAAAAAACAATTTATTCCGGTCGGCGTCTGTCAGATTAGCTGCCAGCACGTGGCCTACACCCTGGTAAAAGCTGTTGTCGCAGCCGAAGAAAAGACGGTCAACCCCGATGCATTTAACGGCAAAATCGACCATATGGGCAGCATTGTTACTTCCCGATACATCGACGAAGATATTCGGCACCCCGATCACTGCTTTGCAGGCCGCTTCCCAGTCGATGCCTCCTCCGATGTGAGCGAGCTGGAATTTTGCTTCCGGGTACCGCAGCGCCGCCTCCACCATGTTTTCAGGAATCGAAACTCCTTTAGGCTCCCGGGCATCGTACTGGATGCGCGATATCCCGATCCCCATATGCATAAGGATCAGCATTTTCAGATCTATGAACTTTTCGATTACAGGATAAAAGAGCGGGTCGTTGATCTTGACGTGGTTGTACAGCTTAGCCCCGATCATCCCTTCGCCGGTACACCTTACGATTTCTTCCATCGACTCTTTGGGATACTGCGGATTTAGTGTCAGCTGCCCGAAAAAGCGATTCGGGAACTGCTTCATCGCTTTCAGGACCAGGTTATTGCATTCTATAAACTCGGAAGGTTCTCCTTTGCCTCCGGGCACCATTGGCCTCGAAATAACCAGCTTTTCGATGTTGAGCCGATCGGCTATGTCTATTACCTGCTCAAAGTTTCCTTTTGTAAAATAGACGTGGGCATGGGCATCGATCTTCCGGTACTTTTTTACTTCGCCGGCCAGAGATCTCAGGACAGGCGGCTCCTCATCCGGCATAGTCCCGCGACCATCGAACGACATCGCCGCACCCGGCAAAGCACTACCCGCAACAGCCAGCGCAGCAGCCTTGGCCAGGAAGTCCCGTCGGTTTTGTGTTTTCATTTATTTCAGGGTTTGATTGATTGATGTGATGATTAGCTGATGTGATGATGTGTTGATTGATTGATGTGTTGATTGATTGATGTGATGATTGCTTGATGTGATGATGTGTTGATTGATTGATGTGTTGATGTGTCCCGTTAGTTACCGGGAATCGGAGTGATGATTTGATAATCAGCTAATCACCACATCAACTAATCATCACATCAGCTAATCACCACATCAGCTAATCATCACATCATCTTAAACAGTTTCTTCGAGTTTTCGGAGAATATTTTACGTGCTATGGCCGGGCTGCCGGAAAGCTCTTTTACTTTCTCAATGGTCTGTATTCCCGAGCATGCCTGTCCTTTTCTTTCCGAATCGTTGCAGTCGCTGCCGTAGAGAAGCTTGTCCTGGTGGCGTTTCAAAAAGGCTTTGGCGTGGCCCTCATCTCTTGTGAGCGCATTCAGCCCCGAGCCGGCCGACATATCGGCGTACATGTTTGGATAGTTGCTCAGCAGCCTGTCGGTGATGCCTCCTGCCGTTACTTTCCCTTTAGGATACAGCACCGACTGATCCGTATGCTGCTTATCTATGTTGGCCCACCACGACTGGGCATGGCCGATAAAATTCACTTTTGGGAATTTCTCCAGGATCTTGTGGAAGTCCTCGTACCCGTAGGTGTACATCTGGTATTGCCAGTGAAGCAGCACAGGTACGTCGTATTCCTGCGCAAGCCTGTAAATCCTGAACATTGCATCCGAATCGGCTTTCACACCGAATTTCAGCTCACCAATTACTTTGGCGCCTTTCTTAAGATACTTCTCTATCTCTTTGTCGGCGTCTTCAATATCCGGGACTTCGTTTGCACCGAAATAGAATTCACCAGGATGCTCCTCCGCCAGCTTCATACAGACGTCATTGCCTGAAGCGTTCACCTGCAGTCCGTTGGATTTGCCAAGATGAGTGGAAGCGCCGAAGGAAGGAGTGCCTGCCGGGAGGAGGATCGTCCGGCTGACTCCCATTGTACGCTGATGCGTGATCAGGCTTTCATGAGATCTTCCCGCGTAGTCAGTATGCTGATGGATGTCTATTATTTCGTATTCGTCGGGCATTAACGTGCCTAACATAGCGGCTGAACAGGCCAGTGTACTTTTCTTTATGAACTCCCTGCGGTTTACCATACAAAGTGTTTATTAGATCCGGGACTATCCTTTCAGGAGCATAATACATCACCGCCGCTCTTCATACTCAATTTTAAAACAGAATCTGCAAGATTACTGCTGTTCTGTTATTTCAACCAGCCTTTTGACGGCCCCTGCGATCCGGTCTTCTATATCTCCGGCCCACCGCCAGGCGGGCCTGCCGTATTCGTCCAGGTGCGATCCGCCTTCGTATCCGCCCTCTTCCCAAACCCTCCGTGAAGGTATATAGGCAGCCATCTCATTCGTATAACCCGACACCCACGTGTTCCGGTACTCTTTCTTGAAACGCAGTGAATAGTCGACAACTGCTTCACCTCCTATACCGATCAGAAGAAGCTCTTTTCCGAATTTCCATGCCTGAACCGGGTATTCGTAATATTTTGGGAAAATTTCGCCTTCATCGAGCTTTTTCAACATTCTTTTGGCCCAGCGCGCCTGTATGGCCGCGCTTCCGAAAGCGAGGGGCTCCAGCTTTTCCCTGGTTGCCAGTTCCTCGTAATCCAGCTTTACATATTCAAACGCAGTCGAGAGCGAAGACGAAACGGGTGTCAGGGATGTATTTAACTGACCGGTTACGGCGTCTGCGAGCATACCGCCATATTTTTCACAAAGCTCTACTGTTCTCCGCGGCAGCGGGTTCTGGTCCCCGCCGCAGGTGTTGAAAAACATAGCCTGTGCACCGGGATACTTTTTTTCGATCCCGATCTGGGCGTAGCCGGGGTAATCGCCCGACCAATGGTTGTGGGACAACGTAGTAGGATGGCAGGCATAGCCGAACAATACACCCAGCAGGGAGCCTTCGGGAGTCTTGATCGCCAGCACAGGTACGGAATGATCTACCGGCCCCTTAAACGGGATGTTATTTCGGATCATGTCGGGTACCTGGTCTTCCTTATTCTCCCGTCTGTTGACGGCAAATGTACATATACCCTCGCCTTTGAAGAGGCGTACCGGCCTGAGATTGTTCCAGGCTTCCTCAACCGCGTCGACGATCCTGTCCTCCATCCAGAGTGTATACTCCAGGACCAGTGCTTTCTGGGCAGAATCGCTGGGGTAGTAGTCCACCAGGTCATCCTGCAGGCAGGGGCCCGAATGATTATGCGAAAAAGTCAGCATAAAAGCCGACTGATCGATACCGAACTTCTTTTTTACCCGCTGGTACAGCCGTTGGTAAATGGTTTTGGACATTCCCTGGTGATCGGTGGTGACCAGCACCCGCCGCCTGTCTTTGCTGTCTTTCAGGACCAGCACCTTCACCCAGACATCGTGTAACTTTCCCTCCGGCGCCCTTTTGGTACCATAGCCTGCCAGCCATACATTTGTCTGCGGTGTAATGACCCGGCGGCTTAAGCCTGCCTGCCATTCAAATTCTTCAAGGGGCATATGATCGCGGTCGCCGGCATACTGATGGGCAGCGCTCCGGAAAGCAGAGATTAGTATAACAAGAAGAAAAAAGGTAGTAAATCCACTTTTTCTCATCACAGCTTCACCGTTTCCCCGCTTTTTACACTTTTATAAATAGCTTCGATAATCTCTACGGACTTTCGTCCTTCAACACCGCTGATAACGGGTTCGTTACCCGATTCTATCGCCGCCAGGAAATCCTCTATCTGCGTTTGATGCCCGATAAAGCTGATTGCGGCAGGATCGGCAACACCACCCCTGGAGAT
>CAZLTN010000055.1:0-33366 GCA_964562455.1 uncultured Cytophagales bacterium | reverse complement strand
AGCTTTCGGACGGGCAGAGCTTCGAGATATTCAACCGGATCACCCCGACGAGCACCATTGTTTTCACAACGTCCTACGACGAGTACGCTTTGCAGGCTTTTAAGCTCAACAGCATCGATTACCTGCTGAAACCCATAAACCGGGAGGATCTGCAGCGGAGCCTGGAAAAGTACAAAACATTGAAAACCGGCGATTCGGTACATGGTATCAGGAAATTGCTGGAGGAGCTGCAGAAATCGCCTGCGCAGCAGTACCGTGACCGTTTCCTGGTAAGACAGGGCCAGAGGTATCTTTCGGTGCTGACTGAAGAGATCGCCTACTTTTTCACGGAAGACCGGTACAGTTTTTTCGTAACCTATACCAACCAGAGGCTACTCGTCGATTACACTCTGGATGAGCTGGAAGACATGCTTCCGCCTTCTCGTTTTTTCAGGATCAACCGCTCCATGCTCGTAACGCATCGCGCAGTCCGTAACATGGACCTGTACTTTGGAAACCGCCTGTCGCTTACGCTCGAGCCCGCTTTTACTAAAGAAGCGGTAGTAAGCCGCGAAAAAGTAACGGATTTCAAAATCTGGATGGGAAAGTAGCAGCCGGAGGCTATCTCAATCCGCGCACGGAAATCGTCAATTGACGCGCATTCAAAGCCATCGCGCTCAAAAAACCCTGTTCAACGCGTCGTCTTCAAGATAATTTTGAAATGTCCGGCAGGAAAACCTCCTGTCAATCCATGAAAAAATTATCTGAAAAACAACGTGAAAAAATTATTCGCTCTCGCAACAGTTATCATGGCAGCCGGCATCCTGTCATGCGAACGGAATCCTTCCACCGAACCCGGCGCTCAGAAAGGCTCACCAACCGAAATCGGAAAACCCACCGGACCTGTCACATCAAAAGCTATCGGCCCCGAAGGCGGCTCGATATCGACACCCGACAATAAGCTCATGCTCAAATTCCCGGCCGGCGCTCTGAAAGAAACCAAAACAATCACGATCCGGCCCGTTACCAATACTGCCTGGAACGGTGTGGGACAGGGGTTCGAATTCGGACCTGACGGAAGCAGCTTCGAGCAGCCAGTCGAATTCGTTTACCGTTATTCAAACGAAGAAATCGCCGGCAGTTCCGTTCAGAACATGGCACTGGCGTTTCAGAACCCGGACGGTATATGGCAACTGGCCCAGCCGGTAAAGGTCGACCAGAACGCGAAAACCATTACCGGTCGCATCAATCACTTCAGCTGGTGGTCGCTGGTGACCGAATACCGGCTATTACCTGAAAGCGATTCCGTCGTATTAAGACAGACAAAGGAGCTCACCCTGGAAAGAGCGCAGTTTGGCGGGACTTTCTCCTTCTGGAAAGGGAAAGAAATGCCCAAAGACTTCGAACTTGACCAGATGTTATATCTTTTTGAGCCAAAAGTTGCCGATCGTGCGGATATCAAAAAAATCTACCTGAACGGCATAGACTTTACTTCGGGACAAGTCGACAACCAGACCTACGGCACGGTCGGTCACGTGCAGGGGGAAACGGGCGCGAAACTCCTGTATGTAGCACCCAACAAGATGCCGAAAAGCAACAACCCGGTCAATATAGTGGTGGAGCTGCGTCATAGCGGCGGAGCCCAGTTGATGCTGGTTTCTACCATCGATATACTCTTCGGCGACGGCATGAACGTAGACGGCCATATTACTGAAAATGTAGAGGTACAAGCTACCTACCACGGCGGAATGTTTGCGCTCAATATGCTTTCGCTCGACGCGCCCGCAGGAAAACCTGTGACGATAAACGTCATGACAAAAAACTTCAAAATCGGGAAGTTCCCCTTCGAAGTCAAAGACACATTTGTAGGGGCAATGAACGGGCCCGCCGGGAAATCGGGAGCATCGGAATATACCCATTGTAATACCAGGCTGGCGGAAAAAGGTTATGTTATATTTGAAAACATTTACAAGGCCGGCAACGAAACCAGGGCGAAGGGACAGATCCTTGGCAACGTAGTGGTATTACATTCGGACGACCACGCCTGTAGCCATACAGCCCACGAAACGATGAACATTGTGGCCAGTTTCGATTGCGTGGTGAGGCAGTAAATGCACTGTACGGCCGGAAAGTCAGGGGGCCTTTGCTATTTCGCTTCCCCGTATGATGATACTCTTTGTGAGCACTTTAATGACACCCAGGTCGATATTCCCCCCCGGATTTTTAACGTGGTCGATAAAAATCTCCGATATATAGCTTTCGTCTATCCTGTAATTATCATAGTCGGAATTGACAACCTTCCCGTCTACCATAAACAATACGGGCTTCGAGCCGGACTTTGCATACTTGTCTCTTATGTCGGCAAGCGATACAAACTTGGTGCCGTCTTTTGTCCTGATCTGAATTTGCCCGGAATATTGAATACCGTCAATTTCAACCTCCTCTTTCATCACTTCCATACTTTCTACCATTTGCGGACTGACAATCCAGGTCAGGGAATTGCCCAGGAAATGACCGTCTACAAACCAGGCGGTCTTTCTCTTATGCGTTGTATCCGCATAGAAAACCTTTTGATCGATAGTCTTTTCCGCAACCCGCTTCTGCTGGCCGGGCGATCTATGCCAATTGAGTTGAGGAACCAGAGTCTGCCCCGAAACAGTGGTTGCTGAAATGATAGCAGCCAATAAAAAAGCCGGTTTCATATTGTCGTCAGTTAGTTAATCCCCTAAATATACAATAATAATTCACAATAAAACCCAATAGAGATATCCTGTATTCCGGAATCTCTGCAGGTCGGGAGGCAATAAAAAAGGTCTATAATATCCTGATAGAAGTACGAAAATAAATTAAAGCATGAGTAGAAAGGCAAAATGAACGATTTTTTTCTACAGCCTCTCAGACAGGTCAAAGCACAGTGAAGCAAACAGGAAATGACTGATGACGAACCGAAACTTAAACAAAATCCTTAAAATTTTCTTACTTCTCCTGGGATGCTCCTACAATGCCATTTCGCAAAGAAACAACCCTGCCGCAGACACTACCTTGCGGACCGAAATAAGCCAGTACGGGATTACATGGACATTTGACAGGCCGGCAAAAACAGGACGGTTCATTACCGGGGACTGGTGGGTGCTGGGGCCGGTGACCATTGTAAAAATTACGCCTGCTCCGGGGCCGGTTTCGTACGAGAAGACGATCCTTACGCCGCTGCAAGGGGAGCACACCTTCGTCCGCGAGCGGAAACCACTACCTTCGACCCTTTCGTAACCGAAATGTGGAAGGCCCACCGGAAAAATGCGCCTGAACAGGCCATGGCAGGCAACCCCAGGAAATGGGTATGGGCCGATGAAAAAGGCTCGTGGATCCCGAACCCGAAACCTACTGCAAATTAAGTATTGTACAGGCTGACTGTAGATAGAACCCTACAGTGAAAGGTGTGGTATAAAAGACGTAATGGAAATCGAAGAGCCGGAAGCATGCTGGAAAAAAAGTCCATAATGGTGGACTTCGACACCGATAATCGCAGCGGGCAGTTGAAATTGGGCTTGAGGATAATCGTGCAATAACTCCTGACCGCAATAAATCTGCCCGGTTGAAGATCCGGCCTCCCGTTCTCTTAAAACAGTGAGAGGCCCAGGGCGAGCGAAACCGTTTTGTATTCGGAGTACCAGTAAAGAAGATCTCCCGTTATATTTCTTTTAAGATAATACCGGGCTTCCAGACCGAGCCTGTTATTGAATTTATACGCCAATCCCAATATAAAGGTAGGCCTGGGTTTGGGCTCTATCGTCTCATGACCGTAGAAAGAGCTTCCTGATCCGCTAAAATTAATCCTGGATTTAGAGCCAAAATGAAGCAAATAGTAGGCATTAACCGAAATCTTTGACTTTTCATTCAAAAACATGTAATACCTCACGCCGACAGGTAGTTCCAATGCTTTATATTCTACGTTCATTTGCAGATCTCTTTCCCGCAAAAAATCGAGTTTTATCTCCCTCTCCCCCTTAAATCCACCCTGGTAAGCAGGCTCGAGTGCTACCACCCATTTATTTCTGAAAAAAGGCAGTATAAATTCCGCATCGGCACCCAACCCAAAATTAAACTGGCTTCCATAGTCTACCGCATCGAATCCAAAAAACTCCATATTATAAGAAACACTTAGCGAAGAGTGATTTAAACGGGGTCTGATAGACAAATTAAAAAGATCTCTCCCTTTTTTCTTCTCCCCGTAGACAATGGCTTCGGAACCGCTGCACCGGGTGTGGTATTTTTAAAAGAAACGAACGAGGTCGTCTTTCCGGTACCGCAGGTTCTTCACCTCGTCTTCCGTCACTGACCCGCAATTCAGGCTGTCAAGCAATTGCTTCTGGTACAAGTTATTTTTCGCTACGAGTCCATCACTGGTCTTGTACAATTTATAAACCAAAGCTTCGACCGGTCCGCTGCCTTTTTGAAAGAACAACCGAACCAGGTTACCCTCTACGTAGGAATACAAGCCGGCGTCCCCTTCTACCAGCGCGTTGAGAAACAATTCTTCCTTCGCAAAAACCGGGTTCCTGTCCGTGGTCAGCCTGGTGGTCTCCTCGGTCGATCTGTCGAGACCGACCGTAGCCCTCACGTATTTTACAACATCCCCGATCCCGAATTCCTTCACCTCCCCGATGCCGGCCCTTTTTACTTCACCATTCGGAGTTAGTTTATAATCGAACCCGGAGGGATTGCTTTTCCAGTCAACAAATCGAATGAGGCAGTCTACTCGTCGGCTATCATTGTCAATATAGTGTCCTTCCTCGAATAAAATCTGGGCATAACCCTTGAAAGCAAGCAGTAAAATTGAAAAGAGAAAAATGTATTGACGCATGTTAAAAACGATACCGATTACAAAGGATAGCAGAACGTAACGATTGGGTATACTACTTTTCCAGCAAGTATAATCATTTTCCCCAACACTCCAAACCCGAAACCTACTGCAAATTAAGTATTGCACAGGCTGACTGTAAATTCCACCTTTACCGGCAATTCTTTACCTTTTACATTCAAGCCGATGAAAACATTTTACCTTTTTTCGCTGCTGCTCATTTTGCTTGCAGGAAACATAGCCGCCCAGGGTGTAGTCACCTTTAACTATGTATGGACAGGTGGGGGAAATAACGATGCCTGGGAAAACGCCGATAACTGGTCCGGCCCGCACGGCACTGCCGAAGGGAACCCGGACGGATGGCCCAAAAACACACACGGAGTCATTATTCCCAACCTGGGTAATACCGGTTTCGAACATTACCCCATATTGCCGTATGACATCAGCCTGGCCGCTCTGATCATGAAACCGGGAAGCCGGTTGACGATCAATAACAATTCACTGATCGCGATAGAACCCTATAGACTCGGAGGCGTGGTATACGGCATAAACGGCGTAGTTGAAATAGACGGGGCCATTATTTCCAATCCTTTCTCCCTGCAGTTCAATGGCAGCGAGTGTGCCATCAGGAACAGTACCTTCGGGATACATGGCCTCGAAGGCGTTACGGGTTACACTTCAGGAAAGGCTATCATCCGCTTTAACGGATCCGGCTCGTTTACCGAAGCAGGGAATACGTTCAAGGGCGACGTAGAAACCGAAGCGCTCAACGACCGTCCCCTGCGCATCAGTTGGGAAGGAAGCCTGGCGATCGGCTATCCCTCGGATTACGGGGGCGGAACCAACCTTTCCTATAACGGGCATTCGGTATATGAAAAGGGCTTGACTGTGAAGCGTACCGCCAGCGCGGGGGAAACCTTTATTTTCAGCGGGGCCGCTGCCGTGCACGGTAACCTTACCTATTCCAACCCTTTCGGCGGAAACACCTATATCGGCAGTACAGCCGGCGATGTAAGCGTGATAGGCGGGTATTTGGAGTACAGTTATGCGAGCACCAATCCGGGTAACGTGATGCAGATACGAAGAACAAAAAACCTGACTTCGGGCGGCAGCATATCCTTCAGCGGCGCTTACCGTCTCGATATGCAATACGATACACTGCGCGTTCCGACAGCAACTTTCGAGGGTGTAAGCAACAATTTTGTATTCAGGTATAACCAGCTCCAGGGCAATTTCTCACTATCCGACCATGCTACCCATACCACGCACGACCTGTCGTTCACGGATAACACCCTTATAGGCAATGCTACTTTCGACAAGCACAGCACCTCCAGCTTTTACGAAGGAGGAAATACCTTTACCGGAACATCCGTCTTCAATATACACAGCCAGGCATCCATCTTTATGGGAAGCCCTGCATCGACGTACGGAAGCCTGAAAATCAGCAGGGATGTACACGGTGGTACCGACATTTTCAGGACCTACGGCGCGGTAATCAACGGCGATTTCTCGTTTCAAAGCCCGGGATACAACAATGGCGTCTTTATCGGCAACAACACGACCGCCACTACCATACAGGGTAAAGTCGACATCAAGGTTTCCGGCCTCATCCCGAAAATATACAATCTCCACAATGAAACGGGCGGCGGTAAGATCCGGCTGGTATCCAGCAATATGCCCGAGCTGAGAAATTGCAGCCTGGTGCTCGACAGCCTGGTATTTGACCGTTGCAATACAGAGGGCCTTGCCTATACCAGTGTAGCGCTGATGACCGGAAACCATATCGACGGCATAGTAGATGTTTCCACTTTTCTGGGTGCTAATTCGTATAACGGCGGTGTCCTGCTCGTGCAGGAGAATATTTTCGAAAAGGACTGTGCCTTCAGCAGCGACGGCGCCAAAGTAACCATTCATTTTGACGATTCTGACGGTGCTACTGAGAACACGCCCAACCATTTTAAAGGCAACCTGAAACTCTCCAGAAACTTTTATACGAACAATTGGGGTAACCCCGTCCCGTGCGAGCCGATCTACCTGGGTTCCGCTGACTCATCCTATATTTACAAAGACCTGAAACTGACGGGCGACATTATACCAGGCAATAAAATCAGGTTTGTGTCGGGGAGCAATACCCTGCTTGAGTCGGACCAGAACCCGCTGGCGATGGCCGGGTTTACCATCGATAAATCCGGTACCGGCAAAGTAATCCTGGCACAGCCAACCCGTATTACAGGCACCCTGGCCTTTATCAACGGAATTGTGAAAAGCAGCGAAACCCATCCGCTGGTTTTCACAGGCACAGCTATGCAGACGGGCGCTTCCTTGTCGAGCTACGTAGAGGGCAAGATGACCAGGACGGGTACCGGCGACTTTACATTCCCCGCCGGCGATGGAAACGGGAACTTTGCCATGGTTACGCTCTCCGGAGTCACGGGAGCCGGTGAGCAATTCAGCGTGATCTACCATGCTCAGAATCCGCAAAATGCCGGTTACAATCCCAATGCCCTTTCCGAAGGGCTGGAAGGCGTGCTGTCCACAGGTTTCTGGGAAATTGTTCATGAAGCAGGAAGCAGCACACCGCAGGTTGCGCTCCACTACAACCTCCCGGCTGGCTACATAAGCGATCATACTTCACTGGTAGTTGCCCACTGGAACGACGACCTCGGGAAATGGGGAAGTCTCGGCAATGGCGGCACAACAGGCGACAACCTGGTCGGCAGTGTAAAAACCCTGGGACCGGTGACTAACTTCAGCCCGTTTACCATCGGGTCTGTCAGCAAAGATAATAACCCGCTGCCCGTGAGGCTGGCGTCCTTTTCGGCCAAAGCCCTGAGGGCTACAGTAGAGCTCCGCTGGGAAACGGTCATGGAAGAAAATACGGCGTTTTACGGTATAGAGCGTAGCTTCGACGGCTACCATTTTGAGCACCTCGCCAGGGTAAATGCCGGTAACAATGCGTCCTCCAAAACCTATATTTACACCGATGAATACCCTGCCGGCGGCAGAAATTTCTACCGTCTGAAAATGACGGATACTGACGGATCGTTTGTCTACAGCCCTCTGGTAGCCGCTGAAATAAAGAGCGGCGGGCAGGTTGTAGTCTTCCCAAACCCTGCCGTGGATTTCATTACGGTAAAAGCGCCTGCAAAAGGTGCATCTGTGACCGTACTGAGCCTCGACGGCCGCCGGGTGCTTAGCCTACGGCTGCAATCTGAAAATGAAAGAATCCCGGTGGACCGCCTACCCGCTGGCATGTATGTTGTGCAGGTGGAGGGAGGAGCGTATTCGCAGGTAATCAGGTTTGTAAAGGATTAAAAAAGGGATTTCCTGCTATTACAGACGGAGCGCCTGACAACAACCCGGGAGCATTGAGGAGCCTGTTAATCTGAATTGCTGCCGGGGTGCCCCGGATAACGATTCATCACGGTTGCACTGCCCCTTATTCTGATTTCTTTTGATTTTTTAAGATTCTCTTTACTTTTTGTCAGCACTTTAATGATCCTCATGTCAATATCTTCCTTTGTATTTTTAAAGTTATCGATAGATATTCTTAGAATATAGTTTTCATCAATACTATATTCATCATAATCTGAAGCGATAAGCTCCCCGTCTACCATAAACAATACAGGCCTCGAACCGGATTTTCCATATTTGTTTTTTAAGTCGGCAAGCGAGACCGGCTTCAGATCGGAACCAGCTTTTGTTTTGATGTGAAATTGCCGGGTATACTGAATGCCCTCTATTTTAACGGTATTCGCGGTTACATCAAAGCTTTCTATTTTATGAGGATCAAAAATCAAGAGGAGTGAATTTGTGCGACGCTGTGTATTGTAGGAGGCTATTATTTCAGCGCGTACGCAACCGGGCGATCATTGAACGAGCTATACGCCGGAGGCTCTGACGCCGGGTGTTTTTATAGTTTTTTGGGAAGCGCTTTACCATCTACCGTAGCCGGCATGACGTTAGCAATGAGCATCAAGCTTGCAAAGAACTGGATCCGGTCGCACCGGATCCCCATCAGCCGGAACCAAAGGGACGATATTCTAACCACCATTTTTCAAGATAAACTATGGAAAAAGTAATCTTTTTACAAAAAACATTGATCAGGCTATTCATCTTTGTGACAATTGTATCCAATACCTACTCGCAGGGAATAACCGATACAACGGATCTCAGGCTTTCGCTGGAAAACAATACGGCTGCCATCCGGGACGCATTTGAGAAAGGCGATGCTGCACTGGTCGCCCAGCTGCATAGCCCCGATGTGATAAAATACTTTGGCGGAAACAATGTAACAACCGGTAGAAAAGCCGTAGAAGAAGGATTAAAAGGCTGGTTTCAAAGCTCGAAGGTTGAATTCATTGAGAATACCGTCGAGAATACGGAATTCGTCGGAGATGTGGCCATACAGACCGTGATTTTTGCAATAAAATCGATCCCGAAAAACGGGGAAGAACCCTCGATCGGAAGGGGACGATCTCTGGTGATCTACATTCAGGATAAAAGCAGCCCTACCTGCTGGCTGACATTACGTGAAATTGCCCAGGAAGCGCCGCCTGAAAAGGAATAAGATTGCTCCCTTACAAAAAAATCTCGTGCCCGGTCAATAAATTGATCAGATATGTGCTTTATAGGATGTTACTCCTCCTGATCAATCCGTTTTTTTTAGAAAGAATCATGAAAAATCTCTGCAAAAAAAAATACCAGGCTTGTATGCTTTTTGCTCCTGTTCGGAGTGTTACAGGCTAACCATGCCACAATAGCACGTCCGCCTTCTGTTCAGAAAAGATCACCCAATATCATTCTGATACTCGCCGACGACCTGGGATGGACCGACCCGGGATGCTTTGGAAGCGACCTTCACGAAACCCCTAATATCGACAGGCTGGCGAGGGAAGGGATGAAATTCACTAGGTTTTATGCGGCCAGTTCCGTCTGTACACCGACAAGGGCTTCCATACTCACCGGAAAATATCCTGCCAGGTTGCGTATGACGACACATTATGAAAACTCCGTGGATTACTGGAGAAATAACAGCGCTCCTCCGCCCGACTCCTTACACTTGCTGGCCGAAGCCGCAAGCATCGGAAATCTGCCCCAGAAGGAAATTACCATTGCCGAAGCATTGAAGCAGTCGGGTTACCGGACCGCCCTGGTCGGTAAGTGGCACCTGGGCAATTTTGAACACTACCCGGAAAACCATGGATTCGATGTCAACATCGGCGGTACTTCGTGGGGGGCTCCCGACACTTATTGGTATCCCTGGACGGGGAACAATTTTCAAAAAGAGCTCCGTTATATCCCCGGGCTTGTATTGGGATCTCCGGATACGGCCTACCTTACCGACAGGCTGACAGACAAAGCCCTTGAAGTGATCGAAACCTGGAAAAATGAGCCGTTTTTCCTTTTTTTATCTCACTACGCTCCCCATACTCCTATCGAAGCTCCTCAAGAGCTGGTAAACTATTTCAAAAGAAAGGTGAAACCAGGCATGACACATCAGAACTACGAGTATGCCGCCATGATCGCGAGCCTTGACAATAGTGTAGGCCGGATCCTGTCCAAGCTTGACCAGGAAAATCTGAGCGAAAACACTATTGTAATCTTTCTGTCCGACAACGGTGGCCGCATCGGCAGCTACAAAAACTGGGAAACCGTAGCTAACAATTCCCCGTTAAGATCGGGAAAAGGGTCACTGTATGAAGGCGGGATCAGAGTTCCGCTGATCGTGAGGTCTCCCGGCACCGCTGCAGGCCTGACAAATGAATTTTCGTTAAGCACGATCGACCTGCTTCCCACGCTGCTGGATTTAACAGGGATACAACAGGTAAAAGTAGATGGAAGCAGCTTTGCTCCCCTGCTATCCGGTAAGACCGGCAGGCTGAACCGGGATTTCCTGTACTGGCACTATCCTCACTACTATTCCACAACGGGTCCGGTCAGCGCCGTACGGCACGGACCGTGGAAATTGCTCTATTTCTTTGAAGATAAAAGAGAAGAGCTGTACCACCTGGAACGAGATCCCGGAGAGCACCACAACCTGATCGGCGAGCATCCCGAAACTGCCGATCGGCTAAAACGTCAGCTGGTGGCCTGGTGGGAAGACACACAGGCGCTGTTTCCGGGAGAGAACAGGCTTTACCATCGGAAATGAGATCCGGCGGTAAAAAGGGCCGCTCCGGGAATCGGGCGGCCCTTTTAAGGTTGGCCTGGTGGTAACAAAATAAGCAAGCGCGCCTATTTCGCCGCTTTTATATCAAGCCTGATCTCTACTTCGGGAAGAATGTACAGTTCCGCTTCCGGGTCGTTATAGCTGGTCATCCCCCACTTCAGGCGGTCGATATTGAAACTTGCTTTTGTTGCGATGACGCCGTTCTCAACGGTGATCCTGGCCGGGATGCTGATGGTATTGGCCTTTCCCAGCATCGTAAAGGTACCGTCTATGGTGTGTGTGATGTCTGTCGAAGGCTTGTCGTAGGGCGTTACCCGTTCGATCTCAAAAGTGGCGTCGGGGTGCAGCGCCACGTTGAAAAAGTCAGGGCTTTTTAAATGATCCAGCAACTGAGGTTTTACTTCGGCAGGCAAATCATAATTCTGGATGCTGGCGATCGGGATGGTGAACCTGCCATCGCGGATATTCCCGTCGCTGTCACCATGTATCTCCCCGGAAACCGAAAAAGAGCCGGTATGGAAATGATCCGGCGCAGACCCCTTCCACTCTATTTTAGATTGCGGCCCGTCGACTGTATAGGTGCGGACCAGGTCATCGTCTTTTTTTGAACAGGCGACGATTGTGATCAGAATAAGGTATAATAATGTTACGTGGTATCTCATAACTATTCGATTTAAACGTATTTCAGATGATAAGGCCTAAATGATACCTGTCGGAAAGTCTTTCAGCCATATGCCGGATCTGCCCGGGCGTCGGCGGCGCAGGCGCGGTTACCCGGGGCGCTTCATGGCAGGGCTCGCTGAATTCCATAAAATAGTTCCAGAAATCGCCCGGTGTCAGGACAGTGAGGATACGCACCGTATCGGTCAGTATCTCGAAATAATGAGGAATTCCCCGGGGAGCAAATAATGCCGATCCGGCCTCAAGCATATGGGGTGTGCCGTCGATCACAAACTGAACGGCGCCTTCCAGGAGATAAAAAGTTTCATCCTCCTTTTCATGCACATGGAGAGGAGGTTCCGCTCCCTTTGGTAAAACCATATCCAGGATGGCCAGCACGCCGCCGCTTTGCTCGGGCGAGATCAGGGTCTTGAAATATCCTCCGTTGTAGTTCCGGTACGCAGGGGTAACAGTTACTGTCTCCTGCATTAATTTACTTACATTCATTTTAATTGTTTGTTTTAAAAATCCGGGAACAATATTGCGGAGGTTTGGGCGGTCGAAAAACTATAATCGATGGATAGCAGGTTTCAGAGGCAGAGGACGGTCCGGGTCGATTAACGGGCCTGAATCTCCGGAACTTCGACGCTATTTTCCCCACCGGTCCTTTTGAATACGAACATCTGTCGACAAAATGCTGATTCTGTCTACCTTTCCTTCCGCTTTACCTATTACCTGCTAATTTTGACTTGAATCAATCTCAAACGCGATTTTTCGTGATCAGGAAGTACCCCGTTTTAAAACATGCAGGCTTTTGGCTGGCCGCATTCCTGCTGCTGACCTATATCTATGGCACCGCATACGAAAGCTTCGAGCTGGGCGTAAAGGTGATCGCCATGCTTCTGCCCGTACATATGCTCTATTTTTACCTGGTAGACAGCATCGTCGTCAGGCATTTCTATGTCAAAGGACAATATGTACGCGCCTCCCTTGCTGCATTGGCGCTTATGGTCCTTATCGCTTTTCTCTATCGTATTGCCGAAATCTTCGTGACCGACCCTTACATATTCCGGTTTTACAAGGAGACCGACAGCAATTTTTCATGGGCAAGAATGCAGATGAGCCATAAGCAACAATTACTGGATCCCATTATGCTGGTTACGGCTATCGAAAGAAGCAATGCAGTGGTATGGATCGGGATCACGCTTCGGCTACTCACTTTGTCGCATGAACGGAAGCAATCTGCTTTGCAGGCCGAGCTCGATTCCCTTAAAGGACAACTGCACCCGCATTTTCTGTTTAACTCGCTTAACAACATCTATTCGCTCGCGCTGGACAAATCGGAGAAAACACCCGGGGTAATTCTTGGCATCTCCAATATACTCAGGTATTCTCTTTACGAATGCACCGCGCAGCAGGTATCCCTTAAGCGGGACATCGAGATATTAAACAACTATATCACGCTCGAAAAGATCAGGTATGAAGAACGGCTCGAGCTGAACGTATTTATTTGCGAGAATACCGGTATCCTGAAGATCGCTCCCTTGCTGATGCTGCCTTTGGTCGAAAACGCCTTTAAGCACGGCACGGCAACCACGGTTGACACACCCTGGATCAATATCCAACTGCATATCCAGGGGCATAATCTTACCCTGAATATCAGCAACAGCAAACCGGAAACAGATCTTCAGCCGGGAAATTCAGCCGGGAAAATCGGTGTGGAAAATGTGCGCAAACGATTAGAACTTTTATACCCGGGCAAGCATTCCCTGGCTTTTTTTGATGAGCAGGATTGTTTTATCACCGTGCTGAACATTACGCTTAACCATTGAACGAACGATGCCGATCAGGACCCTGATAGTAGACGATGAACCGCGCGCCGTTGAGGTGATCAGGAAGTATGTCGTCCAGATCCCGGAGCTTGAGCTCCTTGCGACCTACAACAATGCCATTCACGCATTCCAGGAGCTGAAAAAAAACAGTGTAGACCTGATGTTCCTCGACATCAGTATGCCCGGATTGTCGGGGACGGACCTGGTGAGAAGCCTCCAGAACCCTCCGCTCGTGATCTTCACGACCGCCTACCAGGAATATGCCCTGGAGGGATTCGACCTGAATGCCGTAGACTACCTTCTCAAGCCCATCCCTTTCGACCGTTTTCTTCGCGCCGTCGATAAAGTACTGAGCAGGCATCAGTTGCAGACGGCGGCACAGCAGCCTGTTCCGGAGCCTGCCATGCCCTTTGAAGCGCCCCGGCCCTTTTACATCTACATGCGTATCGACCGCCAGCTCGTCAAGCTGGATACCGAAGAAATCCTGTGGATCGAGAGCGACAAGGATTACATCAAAGTCGTTACGAAAAAAAACACTTACCTGACGAAGCAAAAGATAAGCTCGATGGAAAACCTGTTGCCCATCCGGGCCTTCCTGCGGGTACATCGCTCGTTTATCGTCCCGCTCAATAAGGTAGCGGGCTATAACCCCAACTACCTTATGATCGAAAACACCCGGATACCGATCGGGCGGAATTATAAGCAAACGTGCCTGGAAAAATTTAATCCCGGCAATCACAATGCACCGGTTTTTATCGAGTGAAACACGCTACTGCATCCTTCTTATCCTGAATTTCCCGGTCACCAGCTTGCTTAAGTTCCGGCAGTCAGTGCTCGGGGAATAGACCGTTGCCGTAAAATAGCCCTCTATTTTTTCTCCTACCTTTCCATAGCGGGTAATCGTCAGCTTACCTTTTCCATATCGGGGCACCGGCTCGCCGCAGACATAATATTCGCCTTGGTATATTACGTGGTTTTGCCGGGACAAAAGCACCTGTATACCAAATGTATCCGGGTTGACTGCGCTCCCCAGCTCATAGCTTCCTGCTTTCGAAGCATTTACCGAGAGGTTGACACCTCCTGTCAGCCCCGTTCCTACCAGTTGGGTTACGGAGCCCAGCCGGGCGGCATCCATTGAAACGCCCGTATGTGCAGCGCCGCCTGTTTCCCAGGTAAAATATTCGTCGGGCAGCAGCTCGAGCGGTACCTGTAATATGACCAGCCCGGTATTTCCCGGGCGATCGGGGTTTCGCCTGTCCACCATATTTTTTATCCTTACACCGACTGCTACCGTTTGGGGGCTCTCAATAGCAGACGGAGCTGTGAACGTCACAGATTCCATCTTGAGGCGGTCGAGGTTCCCGGCGCCGTTTACAAACCAGGTATCAATGTTTTTATTAGGCACGGGCATACTGCTCAGCAGGTTGCCATTTTTATCTACATCTTTTACAAATACGATCAACCCGGTTTTTTCACCGGCAGAAAGCTGTGTCTTGCCATCTATGTAATCAATATAAAAGGTCCTTTCGATGGTCCAGTCGCTGAAATGACGTGTCTGAACCGTAAGCTTTTTATTGACTTCATCGATGTCGGTTTCGAACGCCCGGTGCCAGTAGCCCTCCGCATCCTGGTAGGCCAGGTACAAATCGTTGGCGGTGGTACCGACGAGGTCCTCGTCGGTATAGCTGAAAGTAATACGGACGTCTTTCTGAAAGCTGATATTTTCAGGCCCCAGCCGGTAGGCCGTACCAGTCGACGACTCCAGCTTTTGCGTTACGGGCTGGATCGTAAAGGTCGTTGGTAAGGCTACTGCTCCCTCGGGTATTTCCAGCCTGATGCTGCCGTCGGGCGTTTGGATAAGGCCACCTTCAGGCCCGATCGATTTACCGGTCGGCATCCCCTCCGGGTCACCATGTGCGGTTATTTCCGGCTCAGGAGCGGTGTAGACTTCCTCCTCGTCTCCCTTGCAGGAGCACAGTATACTCATTAGTATATACGTTATCGCGATTATCAAAAATTGCTTTCTCATTTTAATGTTTAAATAATTTCCTGCAGTGTAGTTTTCGATGTTGAAGTCGTGGTAATCTTGCGGATCTCGCCTGTAGGCAAAGGGACAAGCGTAACCAGCGTACCGGCCGATTCCTGCTTGACCATCCCGATTCCGTGTGCGACCCAGAGTATGATCCTTTCTTCTCCGTCGCCGGTGTATTTACCGTCTTTAGTACTGATCGTAATTTTTTGCTTGTTGGTATAACTAAACCTGCTGCAAACAAAGCTTCCGGCCGGCACCCTGATCGTCTCCACCGTTGCCTTACCCGGATCGAAGCTCAATACCTGCTCCATCGATACAGCCTCACCGTGGCTGACATAGCTGACTTTTTGCCCCTGCTCTGCAGGTCCCGCCTTTGTCAGGGCGCTCCCGTCCCTTATCGCATTGTCTATCGCTATAAAGGCAGGAAACCCGAACAGCTCCGCTTTGGTAACCCTGACATCGGGCATCTGGTTAAGCAGGTTAATAGACATCTGCCATGCCTTCGGAATGCCTATCTCGTTGTATGTCTTACCTGCCAGGGAAAACATTTTATTGTCCATGGTCATCAGGTTACCGGAGGCCTGGATATCGGTGTGCAGGTTGAATATGGCAATCCCGGCAGAATCTTTCCTGCCTGTAATCCATTGGGTGGCGGTTCCGGCACTTTCACCGTCGCTCTCGACCGTATACCGGAATTTCCTGTTCGCCTCCGGGATAAAGGTATCGGAAAACCCGGGCTCCGTATTTTCTACCGGGTCAGTTTCGCAACCGGAAACCGTTGCGGCTACCAGTAATATTCCCAGCAGTACACCGCTGGACAGGCTTGACTTGCATGTACGCATACTTTAAAAAGTTTAAATGAGGCACGAATGTATCCGAATCATTCTGCCTCATAAAAACATGGCGACATACAGCCGTTTTTGTGGCCGGACAACCGGAAGTATCGGCAAATGCGTTCATGGTTTGGAGTATGATATTCACCACGCGGCTAATAAAATATTACTATCCGGCAGCGCAAAGCAATATCCGTTTTTCACTCGTCAGTAATAATAAAAGTAGGAAAACCCCGCAACTTTAACTTTAGCAGGATGCATTTCGGCCATGTGTGCTATTTTTGCAGTCACAAAACCTCAGTAATGATCCGACTCGCTTTCAAAATACTTGCCGCATGGGCCCTGCTTCTGATGACCGCGCCCGTTTCAGGGCAGAATAAAGAGATATTAATCAAAGGAAAAGTACTGGAAAGTACGAACAGAACGCCGGTGGAGTACGCCACGATAATCCTTAAAGACCGGGATGACAAGCTGATTTCGGGGACTTCTGCTTCTGAAACCGGGGGATTCGAGGTTTCTGCTTCTCAAACGCCATTCCTGATAGAGATCAGCTTCATCGGCTTCGTTTCAAAGAAAATAGATGACTTCAGGGAAGTCAACGGGCAGATCGATCTCGGCGAAATATTGCTCGGACAGGATGCCCGCACGTTGGATGAAATTAAAGTACGGGGAGAACGGTCCCAGACAGAATTCCACCTGGATAAGCGGGTATTCAATGTAGGACAGGATCTCGCCAGTACAGGCGCCAGTGCACTGGAGGTTTTGAACAATGTCCCGTCGGTGACGGTGAACATCCAGGGACAGATCAGTCTGCGGGGAAGCCAGGGCGTGCGGATCCTCATTAACGGCAAGCCGTCAGTCCTGGCAACGGAAGGCGGAAATGCCCTGGGTTCCATTACGGCGGAAATGATAGAAAAAATAGAAGTGATCACCAACCCTTCGGCCAAATACGACGCGGAGGGAACTTCCGGGATCATCAATATTGTACTGAAAAAAGAAGAAAAAAATGGCGTAAACGGCTCGGTTACGATCAATGCCGGGATACCTAATAACCATAGCGTGGGTCTGAGTATCAACCGGCGTACGCAAAAGCTCAACTTATTCAGCCAGGCCGGGGTCGGCTACCGTACTTTCCCTACAAAGTTCCGGTCGATCAACGAGAGTGGTGATTCTAAAGTTGAAACCTCGGGAAGCAACCGTAAGAATGAACAGTTTTATAACCTGATCCTCGGCGCCGATTATCACCTGAATAAGCTCAATATGCTGTCGGTATCAGGGCACTACGGTTTTGAAAAAGAAACTGAAAACGCGGACAGCGACTTCCTTTTAAGCAACGCCGGGACAGTAGAATCCGGGTGGTCAAGAAATGAATCTACCTGGGCCGACAACCCGAAATGGCAATATGACGTGCAGTACCAGAAAAGCTTCGAAGACGATGAGAAGCACAAGCTGCTCGTTTCGGCTACCGGGAATTTCTTCGGAAAAAACCAGTTCTCAGATTTCACGCACAAGCTTACCAAAGGCACAGCCTCGCTTTCAGATCAGAAGGCGCATACCGATTTTAAAGAAGCCGAATACGTTTTCAAGGCAGATTACACAAAACCTTTTTCTAAGGAGTGGTCGCTGGAAGCGGGCGCACAATACCAGATCAAAGATATTTCGAGCGATTTTGCCGTGCAAAACCGGATCGACGGCGGCTGGCAGACAGATCCTAACCTTACCAATGTCTTTGTGATGGATCAGGACGTGCTGGCAGCTTACGCCACAGGAGCTTACGAAGGCAAAAAGGTAGGGGTGAAACTGGGACTCAGGGCCGAGAATACGCTTCTTAATACCCGGCTTGAAAACACAGGTGAGACAAACGATCAGAAATACCTGCCCCTCTTTCCGAGCGCGCATACTTCTTACAAGTTTACGTCGGCTTTGTCTCTGCAGGCAGGCTATTCCAGGAGGATTTACAGGCCGGGATTGTGGGAGCTCAACCCTTTCTTCAGCATCCAGAATAACTATAACATCAGGTCGGGCAACCCGCTGCTGATGCCGGAATATACAGACTCTTACGAAGTGACAGGTATCTACGACCTTTCAGCGCTCGCTATAAACGCAGGCGTTTACCACCGGTATACCACCGATGCAATTGATAATATCGCTACCGTCGAGAACAACGTGCGGACCACCAAACCTGCCAATATCGGAACACGAAAGGCAACAGGACTGGAGCTGAACGCCAAATACGCTCCGGGAGGCTGGCTATCGTTAAGCACCGACCTCAACTACAATTACTTTACCCGCGACGGTGAATATGAAAGCACCGTATATGATTTCAGTGCAGATCAGTTTACTTCAAGGTTGACATCCAAACTGAAGCTACCCGCGGGCTTTGACCTGGAGCTGACCGGGAACTACCGTTCCGGCTATCGCACCCTGCAAGGCTACGTAACGAAAAACGCCTACCTTGACCTGGGTGTGAGAAACAAGCTGTTTAAAGGAAAAACCATAGTCAACCTGAGCATCCGGGATGTTTTCGCTTCAAGATTCTTTGAAACCACCATTAACCAACCGGACTTCGCCCTTTACAACCATAGCAGGATGGGGCGCTTCGTAACGCTGGGGATTAGCTACGGGTTCGGAAAAGGAGAAGCAATGCAGTTTTCGGGACAAAAGATGTTCTAGGCGGGTATCGTTATGGTATGCTCAATAACTATTTAAATATTGCAATAAGACGGCTCAGACGGAACGGATACTATACTACCCTGCATATCGTCGGGCTGGGAGTGGCAATAGCTTGCGGACTCTTTATTTACCAGTTTATTTCCTTTCACAAAAGTTACGACGACTACCACACGCATGCACCCAAAACCTACAAACTCGTCTCCGACCTGCTGCTTGAGAAAACTTCTTATAATGAGGGAGCGTCCTATGCTATTTATGAGGCGCTGAAGACCAAAGTAGCCGGGGTCGGGCTGGCTGCATTTGCAATGGTCAACCAGGATTTCACAATCCGCATCAACGGACAGCTATTCACTTCCGAAAAGAAAGGGGCTTTTGCTTCCCCTGCCTGGTTTAAGCTGTTTGATTTTCGATGGCTGGCAGGAAGGCCGGAAGATTTCGGGCGGCCGAATACCGTCGTGCTGAGAAAATCGGCGGCATTGCAGTATTTCGGAGAAAGTAATCCGGTCGGAAAAATAATTGAAGTTAACAATGTACCCGTTGAAGTAGTCGGCATATTGGACGACAACCCCTTGAATACCAGCCTGACGAGCGCTTTCTACCTTTCTGAATCTTCGATTAAAAATATACTTGGCGACATCCGGGACAATTTCTTCAGTGACTGGGGATATCTCAATTCGACCAACCAGGTATACATCAGCCTGAATAAAGGGATTTCAGTGAAGGGCGTGGAAGATATATTGCAGCATATGACCAACGAGGCTTTTGGCGAAAAAGCCGGAAAACTGTACAAATTCTCCCTTATTCCCCTGCCAGAGCTGCATCTGAACGGGATGTATGGCGGGACCATGCGACCGTCGCTGCTCCGGATACTCGGTCTGATCGGATGTGCTATTCTTTTGATGGCTATCCTCAATTATGCCAGCTTGTCGATCGCGGAGTATGCCCGCCGCCATGCCGAAATCGGCACGCGAAAAGTACTGGGCAGCAGCCGCTTTCAGCTGTTTTTACAAGTAACTGCAGAATCGCTGTTGGTTTCGTCGATCGCTATGCTGGTTGGAATCGGCCTTACCGCTACCGCCATTCCCCTGGCAAACCGCTATCTTTTCCTTGCCGAACCGATTGCATTTATCCCTGCACCACAATTGCTTTCTGTATGCGTCGCGGGCTGGCTCCTGATCGGGCTTTCAGCCGGGATTTACCCGGCCCTGGTTATAAGCAGGATGCAGGTTTTGCGTGCGATGCGGCGACAGGTGACTTTTGAAAATACGCTGGGCAGAAAAGCGATAGTCGTCCTTCAAAATACGCTGTCGTTAGGTCTGATCTGTGCCGCCATTATCGTCATGAAACAGGTTCATTACATGCGGCACACCGATATCGGCTTCGACCGGGAATCGGTTCTGATATTCCCACTTCCCAAAGGGCATACCAACGACGGACACTGGCGGACTTTCCTGGATTCGCAGCCCCATGTTATTTCCTATAGCTATTGCTTCCTGCCGCCTGCCGGGCACGACGGACGCGGCAGTACACTGCGGTTTTCGGACAGGCAGGAGTTTGAAACCTGGTCGGCCAAAACCACGCTTGCCGACAGCGCCTATCTCCGTACATTCGGTATCCCGATCGTGGCCGGGCGCAATTTTCGCACCGCGGCAGCCTCGCCTGAGTTCCTCATCAACGAAACCATGTCGCGTCAGCTCGGGTTTGAAGATCCACGGGAAGTACTGGGGAAATCATTGTGGTTCGGCGGAATCAATGACGATCCCGGCACCATTGTAGGCGTAACGGGTGATTACAATACCCATGCCCTGCGCGAAGCCATCCGGCCGACGGTCATCGGTCACAACGGAGAAATGATGCGGTCGGTCGCGATCAAATTCAATGGAAAGAACGTCTCTTCCCTCGTAACCGGACTGGAGCAGCAGTGGAAATCCAGCTACCCGGACGATGTTCTTAAATACGACTTCCTGGATAGCCGGATCGAACGCCTTTACCAGGCAGAATCAGTACTGCAATACCTCATCTGGACGGCTTCGTTCATTGCAGTACTGATCAGTTGCCTCGGGCTCCTGGGGTTAATCTCCCTGGCGGTACAACGCCGCACAAAAGAAATAGGGATCCGGAAAGTGCTTGGCGCTTCGGTAGCAGGTCTTGTAACGCTTTTGTCGGAAGACTTCCTGAAACTGGTATTCATCGCCACCATCATCGCTATTCCCGTAACCTGGTGGGTGATGACAGCGTGGCTGGATGATTTTGCATACCGTATCCAAATCCGGTGGTGGATGTTTGCACTGGCTGGCGGTATTTCCATTGTAATTGCCTTTCTAACCATCAGCACCCAGGCTATACGTGCCGCAATTGCCAACCCGGTGGATAGTCTCCGGACGGAGTAGCGCCGGATACCCGGGAATCAATCGCCCGTCACTGTCTCAGAGATTTCGCCGTACCCCCGCATTCAGGGTCCTGTGATGACGCATATTGTGCGTTTCATCCGGCAACCGGGTATGATGAGAATACCGGACATAGATATCCCATCGCCGTGAGGCATGGTAGCCTGCGCCGAGTCCAACGGAGGGCGCCCATGAACCCGTCACGAATTTCCCGCTATAAAACACACCGTTTTCATCTTGCCAGGTTCTCCGGCGAGAGAATCGCGTATGCCAGTAGCCGGCCCCAAGAAGTCCTTCGGTATAAACATTGTTAAAAAAATGCCTGTATCCTACCGAGGTAGCGGCCGACGTCCCGTTCTCCTGTCCCCGATGCCAATATTGCATCAGGGACAGATCCTGGAATAATTCTATTTTACGGGTTTTCCGCCAGGTATATTCTACTCCGGCCTTAACGCCTTTGCCATCAGACAACTGCCGCGCTATACCCGGAATCCGTATCGAGCTAGAGTATGCTCCGGTGGTTTGTGAAAGAATTTCTCCCTGAACCGACCACCTCTGCGTTTTCGCTCCGGATTCCTGTGCAAGGCAAAAGACAGGAAGGACGATAACGGGCATCAACAGCCATATTGCTTTGGATTTCATAATGAACTGCATAGTTCTGCCACCTGGTATCCGGTATCGAGGATGGACTCGGCGGCGGCGTTGGATAGAAAAATACTTGTACGGTTACTTTCAGGGAGATGCATGATCACGACCGACCAGCCGCCGCTATGACCTGCCATTAACCGGCCGTCCTTGTAACGATACTCCCATCCCAGCGCAAAACCGGATGCGCCTTTCACTGGGGTAAAAAGTCTTCTGAAGTTCTGTTCGCTCAAAAGCTGGTGATTCTGCAGCGCTTTCATAAACCGGATCATGTCGGACAGGGAGCTGCACATCCCGGCAGTGGCATAATCGGCATATACATAGCCCGGCGTAACACTGTTGAAACCGTCGCCCTGCGGTTCGAACAGTTGCGGTTTGTAACTTCCAATGAGGTCACTTTCTGTAAAAAAATGCGTTTCCGTCATTGCGGCTGGAGCAAGGATTTTCGTTTTCACAATGTCCTCGTACGGCCGACCGTACACTTTCTCTAACGCCAGCGATAACAGTACGTAGCCGCTTTGCCCGTAACGGGTTTCGGTACCGGGCTCGAAATGCAGCGGAAGTTCCGCCGCATAGGCAATATACTGGTCCCGTTCCAGATGTTCGGCTGTCTGCCGGGGCAGCGCTTTGTACCGGGAGTTGTCCCAAACGCCGGCAATCCCGTCCGTATGCGAAAGCAGATGGGCGACCGTAATGGTATGCCAGGCGGCAGGAAGCGACGGTACATAGTCAGATATACCGGCGGACAGCTTCAGCTTTCCTTCTTCAACGGCCTTCATGACCATCACGCTGGTGAACAATTTTGACGCGGACGCCAATAGGAACAGGCTGTGATCCGATACAGGATCGGGACCGCCGGGGATTTCCCGGCCCTGTTTGAAGGAGGCTACGGTGTTCCCGTTTTCCACCGCTGCCCAGGCAACAGGTGCTTCAAAAGGCAGCTTTCTGGTACGGTTTTTAATCAAACCTGTTGCCTGAGCCTGAAGCTCTCCGGCACTTGAAGGCCGGTGATCGTCTTGCTCACAACCAGTGAGCAAGACCGGGAACATTAAAGCCGTCGCAAGCCTAAAAAGGATATTTTTCATCTGTGGAATCAGGTATGGCCTGTGTTGCGGGCTCAGTATAAAAAGGTTGTTTTGATGGCATAGACATCCTTTTTGGTAACGTATGACTTGTATTGAGTCAGGAGCTCAATCGGGTATCCGTCTCCGTCGTATTTGTATTCGAACGCATTGGCGACATTTTCGGGGTGGGCGCCGGTCCAGGTCTTCCACTGAAAAGTTGTATTATGCCCCGGAAGCTGGCTCAGCGACAAGTCCGGGATACCGAGATGCACATAGGGGTTGATGCCGGAATCGCTGGAGTACATGCCTTCGGCCAGGTTTCCGTCTCCTGAGGTTCTATCGGCAAGAACGTTAAGCCCCCGCATTGTTTTGCTGTAATACCCTGTATAGTGACCATGTTCGTATGTGTATTGTACATCGACGCGATAGTCCTGTCTCAGCCCCGACCGGGTTTCCAACGGAATGTAAAACATCTTTGCCTTGGTAAAGAATTCCCCTTTCCTCTCTTCCATGGCACTGACTCTCCCTTCATTATCGTACTCTATAATTGTTTTTTTAATCAGCGCATTGTGCTCGTCATAGCTGCTGATAGCGGAGATCATCCCTTGCGCATATTCGAATAAATCCTTCTGTACGATATAGTTAGATCCGTCGGCACGTTTACCCAAAGTCTGTTTCTGTTTTACCTGGCCGTTCGAATGGTACTCATAGTCGGTTTTGGTCAGCGGGACGGTCACTTCGTTTACAATTTTGTGTTCGTATACCGTTTTCAGCTTTTTTGCTGCTTTTTCTCCACCCATATCGTATACGGTGTTTTCCAGCACCTCCGCTTTGGTAAGCGACATTTCGTAGTATATACCCCATTTCGACATCGAAAGGTGGTATCTTACCGCTTTGGCCGAAAGGTAGACACCCTGTGTTCCGGCTGCGAGGTAGTGGATGTTGTACGACATTTCGTTTCTGGCATCCCAGCTTTTGACAATAAGCTGCGCCGGAATGCTATCGTACATAACTTCGCCTACCTTAAAGAGCGCCCGTATAAAAATAAGCTTGTCCATCTCCGGTTCGGGGTCTGCCGGACGGCCGCCGAATGTGCCTTGAGGATACCCGAAGCTTTCAGGCGTGTCGGTACTGGTTACATTAAGTATCTCGACCCTGATTTCCTTGTCGGTTTTTTCGTCGAGTTTCAAGGAAATACTTAACGGTTTAGCTACCGACGAGGCTTTGGGAGACCCTGTCAGCGGTATGGCGAATTTTGCGGTAGTTCCTTCTCTGATGATCAGTTTTTTGAGCTGATAAGACCCTTTGGGCAATTTCACCAAAGGTGTACTGTAGTTTTTGTCAAATACAAGAGGTGCCGACAGGTTGACCGGGTTACCGGACGAGCCCTCATGATCGAAGGTCATGAGCACAGTAGCATTCTCGGGAGCAATCCCGGTGCCGGCCATATTTTCGAATATCACCCTGAAGTTCCGCAGTGTGGTCGTGTCGGCCGGATCGGGTATCTGGGTGTCCGGCGGCAGTTCTGTAGTTTCCTTTTTGCAGGAGAAAATGGCAAAAGTCAGAAGAATGAGAGAGGTGAATAACAAATTATTTTTCATGGCTAATGATAATTTTGGGTTGATTCTGATGGATGATGATACAGTCCGGGCATAGCGGCGCCTTTACGAACACCGGTCCGGATACCGGGTATCGCGAAAAAATACCAGGAAGTGATAATTCAGTCTTCAAGAGACCGCTGTTGCCTTTTAGGCTGCCCAACGACTTTGATTATACGTCGCTATACGATACGGTTTTTCAGAGCTTTAGCCACGGCTTCGCTTTTTGAATTGACTTGTAGTTTTTCGTAAATGTTCCGGATATGGGTCCGGACGGTGTCGATAGATATGCCGAGGGAAGCCGCAACCATTTTGTAGCTGTTGCCGTCGACAAGAGATTTTAGTACTGCTTTTTCCTTCTGTGAAAGGCCATAGTTCTCGTCTCCCGGCGACATCCCGGCAAACATCTGCAATACCTGTGTTGCAATAGACGAATTCATAGGGGCGCCTCCTTCGTAAACGTCTTTAATAGCACTGATAATTGCATGGGGTGCGCTTTTCTTCAGCACGTACCCGTTCGCACCGAACCTTATCGCGTCGTAAATATTCCGGTTGTCGTCAAATACCGTCAGCATGATGATTTTCACCGTCAGGTTTTTCCTGCGTATCATCCGGACACCGTCGATCCCGCTGGCTCCGGGCATATCGATGTCCATCAAAACCACATCGGGCCTTAACAGCGACACGTCTGCCGGGGCTGTCTCGCAGTTGCCGAATTTACCTACCACTGCAAACTCATCGGTCTGGTCGAGCAAGAGCCCCATTGTCTCCCGGAACTGCTCTGCATCGTCGTATAAAAGAACTCGTATCATGATGCAAATATCATAGGTGGTTTCATTGAAAACAACGCATATTCATGCGATGGGCACAGACAAGCCAATGCTGGTCCCCGTGCCCGGCTGTGACGTAACAACCAGCTTTCCGCCGGCATTGGCCGCACGGTGCTGCATGTTTCTCAGCCCGTTTCCCCTGGTAGCCGATCCTGCCGCAGAGGTCTCAAACCCTGTTCCGTTGTCGCTGATTGTAAGCACCAGGTCCGGCGCTTTTTTCGAAAATTTAAATATTACCATAGAACAGCCGGCATATTTGACAATGTTGTTCAGCGCTTCCTTGAAAATCAGGAATATCTCCCGCCTCACTTCCATTGCCAGGTGGAGATCGGGTACGTCAGGGTCTACCTCGAACCGGTACTCGATCTGGGCAGGCTCCAGTACTGTACCGGCTGTTTCTTTCATCCTGGCAATGATTTTTGCCATGCTGTCATTCACCGGGTTGATACTCCAGACAATGTCGTCCATTGCCTCCATCATTTGGTGGGTACTCTTGCTGATCGTATCGAGGTATTGTTTGTTTTTGCCCGGATCGAGGGATTCCTGCTGTAGCGCCATGTTGCTCAGGATATTGATCGTGCTGAGCGTTGAGCCCATGTCGTCGTGCAGGTCACGTGCAAGGCGGTTTCTGACTTTCTCTACGTGCAGGAGTTTCTGCAGCCTTATCCTGTACAGGTAAAACAGAATTGATCCGATAGCAAGCGTAACCAGCGCATAGAACCAGATGGTTTTCCAGAAAGGAGGCCTGATTCTCAGGTTTAGTGATGTCACCGTCGGAGAATACTCCCCTTGCTCGTTTTTTGCTCTTACAAGGAAGCTGTATTGCCCGTGCGGGAGGAAATGATACCGGACCCCGGGAGAAGAAGTCAGGGTAACCCATTCCGTATCCTGTCCTTCAAGTTTGTATTCGTAGCTGAGTTTCCCTCTCTGCGAAAAATTAATGGCAGCAAAATCGATTCCCAGGGCGCTGTGCGAATAGGGTAAGGTGATCGTAGCCAATCGCGACAGTGAATCGGCAGGAAGGTAACGGTCGTTAAGCAAAAGCCCCGTTATCGTGACATCGGGAGGTAGTGCCGATTCCCTGTATTCTTCGGGATTAAAAACAACCATGTGCTGATTACCCCCGAAAACAAATCGTCCATCGGAAAGCGCAAGGCTTCTTTCGGGAACATAGCTGTTATTGTGAACCGTAATCAAACCGTCTTCTTGCGAGTACCTGGTAAGCGCTCCCGTTACAGGGTTAAACCTGGAGATACCCTCTGAGCTGCCGATCCAGATGCTCTTCTGACCATCCTTTTGTATTGTAAATAAAGTGCCTGCCGGCTGGTCGCCGCGAAGGTAGTTAAAATCGGGCCGGAAGGTTTTGGGATTCAGATTTCCCAGTTTTTCGCCGGCAACGAGGCATATCGAATCGTTAACCGGCAAAATATCCCGTATGCCCGCTATCAGTACAGATCCTGCTTTCTGAATATCAGTGGAACCAATGATTTTCTTTGTAACTATATCAACCGCAACAACACCGTAGCCGTTTATAGCGATCCACAGGTGATTCGGGTTTGCAAAAACCATACGGTTAACCGGGCCTTTCAACGAAAAAACCTGCTGAAGCGCGCCGTCCCGGAATTTTTCAGAGGGATTGAAAGAAAACACATTCCCGTTTTGCAGGCCTATCCAAAGATCGCCTTGCGGGTCCTTTACGATTTGCCTGATCGCGCTGTTTGCAAAAGCAGCCGGCCGGTAAAATTCGGCCTTTTTCTTCGCGGGGTCGTATCTGGTCAGCAGTCCCTGGTCACAGCCTATCCAGACGTATTGCCCGTCGTCAGCGCAGAGCGACCAGACCAATTGGCTGGCTCCGCCGGCCCGGTTGAGCTCACGGACCGGCGTAACCTCGGGCCCGTTCGGCCCGTCGGCCATCAGGAAACTACCCCTTCCCCAGGTCCCGATCCATAGGTTTTGTTTGTTATCCTGCAGGAAGCTGCTGATTGCACCGTGTTGTTTTTCCTGGCTAAGGACGATATGGATGTATTTATGTTTAGTACTGGAAGTATAAAAGAGGCCGTTGTCGGTAGCCACCCATAAAATGCCTTCTCTGTCCTGGAAGGTACCAGCGATGGAGTTGAACTGGATCCCGTAAGGGTCGTGCAAAGGGGCTTTCAGATCGTCGCAGATTTTTCCCTGGCGAATGCGAAAATAGTTATGGCCGTATACGATTGTAATAGAGTCGTGGTAAGTTGAAAAGCCATACACTTCGAAAAGGATGTTCCCGGTGCTGTTAAACCCGAGCGTATCGGTTGTGTACTGTTTTTTTGAACTGTCGAAGCAGAGAAAGCGGGATTGAGGGTGGGGCGCCTCAACCATCCAGATACGATTGTCCCGGTCGACATGCAATCGCGCAACTACGGGTGGCGTGGCCCGGTTCGCCAGTAACGGATCATTAACCGGATTATGCGAGGCGGTGTAATACGATTTTGCTTTTTTGTCCCAATAGCCGAAGCCATTCTGCGCCAGGACCCAGTACCGTTGCCGGGCGGGATCGTCTATGATGTCGGTGGTGCGGAGCGAATCAGGCAGTACAAACGGGGCTGCATTACGGGAAAAAGCCAGTTTTTTCTCATCCAGGTACTGGCAGTTTTTTCCGGTCAGGACTACGAAAATCTTTCCCTTTGAATCTTTGCGCAACCAAAGCCTCGTGGGATTGAAGGTTTCCTCTGCATATTCATAAGGTATAAAGGTGACAGAGAAAGTTTCGGTATTGAAAATGCCGATCCGGGTACCGGAACGTATCCATACCCTTTGATCTGAATCTGACAGGATCTGATCGACCCGGTCCGGCAGGACAGTACGCATAACGGCGCCGTCGTATCGCTGAAGACCGCCCGAAGAACCGATCCAGAGGTAGCCCGTCTGATCCTGCCAGACTGCCTTGATATTATTGGAAATCAGCCCGTCACCGATTGACAGCCGGTTGAAAATATAGTTTTGTGAATACCCGCAGCAGCAGGTAACCAGGAAGACCACAAAGAATATCGCCGGCGATCTCAGACTCATGCGGCAAAGTTAATCGAATGGAGTGATGATCGCATCGCATGTTCATGCGGGGAGGTCCATTCCTCTCCCATTTCCCATGCAAGCGCTTCCCGTTTCAGCCCGAGCTTGCCGAAGGATTGATAAAGCGAAGATGGAGATTCCCGGCGTTGCATTTCTACGATGATCTGCTCGTCGTTGTCGCAGGTGCAGAACAGGTCGAAAACTACTTTTTTGGATTGCTCATCGTCACCATACTTTTCGGTAGAGTTGTAAGTCAGATCGCGGATCACTTTATGTCCTTTGAATAGCTGGTTCAGAAAGTCGATGAGGATTTCACTAAAACAACCTGCTATCCCATTCAAAATCCTCTACCGATATAATGGAAACTTTCCGACTAAATTCCGGGTGCCGGGTGTTGATCAGGTAGTTGTGCTCCCATTGTACCAATGAAGACGGAACCCGCAATACAAGGCTTCTGAGGGTTCGGTACCACTCGGAGCCGATTTCCTGAAGCTGCGGGTAACAGGCTATTGATTTCCAGTGACGGGGCAATGCATCCAGCGGGATAACGGTAATATCGCTTTCGCTTGCCTCGATATTGATTCGTAATAATTTGTACGGCAAGGCAACATTAATCCCGCTCCTGTGGGCTACCAGTTCGAGAGTCGCCAGCGCAATTGATCCACCTGTGTATATCACAAACTCCTCCTCCTTATTCCACCGGTTTGACAGACCGGAAGCTAAGAGCTCGTTTGCATACTTCTCTCTCCTGATATTAAAAACAACCATGCGCTAGACGTTCTCTCCGAATTCCATGGCAGTTAACCGGTTGTCGATAAATTTCACACCGGAAATAGTATCCAGAAACTGGCGGGGCGCCTTTTCGTCCAGGAGCATATTAGGAGTAATCAGCCATTTCTCAAAGAGTTTCTTGTTGCCAAATACATCCATACCGTGCCTGTAAAGTGACAAAAGCAGGATCAGATGCTCCTTGAGATTATCTTTCAGGGTTAGCTCCGGGTTCTTCCTGTATGACCTGTATGTTTTTGGGGTAATATTCAGCCAGCCTGCCACATCCTCTGTATTCAGGTCGGTGATATGATCGAAAAGCTCAATATACCGGTGAGCCGGCTCGTCATTTATAATGTAGAAATATAGCCGGGAAAAATCGCTGATATAGGGGATCTCCTCGATACTTCTATATACGTCGATATTTGAAACTGCAACTCCCATTTTACAACCTTTTTAGTAAAAATAGGTAAAATGTTTTACACAGAACGGTAAATTTATCGAATTTATTTTAGATGAAAAAAGCTCCTTACCTCAATTTTTCAATTCCCTAACGCCACCCCAACCCCGGTGCGACATGCTCTAAAATAGAAGATAGTATGTGTACATTGTAGTCAACTCCCAACGTGTTGGGTATTGTCAAAAGGACGGTATCTGCTTCCTGGATAGCCTCATCCTTAGCTAGTTCTTTTATGAGCTGGTCGGGTTCCGCAGCATAGCTTCGTCCGAAAATAGCACGCCTGCCCTGTTCGATCATCCCGATCTTATCGACCCGGCCGGTTTCCTGCCCAAAGAGATAACGGTCCTCATCGGTTACCAGCGCAAAAATGGACCGGCTCACGGAAACCCTTGGTTCACGCTGGTGCCCCGCCTTTTTCCACGCTTCTTTGTACAGCCTGATCTGCTCGGCCTGCTGCACATGGAAAGGCTTGCCGCTTTCATCATACTTCAGGGTAGAGCTTTGCAGGAACATCCCGTTTTCGGCCGCCCAGACAGCCGTGGCATTGGAAGCGGCTCCCCACCAGATCCGTTCCCGTAGCCCCTCCGAGTGCGGCTCAAGGCGCAGCAAACCCGGCGGATTCGGAAACATCGGGTAAGGGTTAGGCTCTGCAAACCCGACGCCTCTCAGCTTATCCAGGAATTCCAGTGCTTTACGGCGCCCCATATCTGCGTCGTTTTCACCTTCGGCCGGTTCATATCCAAAATAGCGCCAGCCGTCGATCACCTGTTCCGGCGAACCTCTGCTGATCCCCAATTGCAGGCGTCCTCCGGAAATTAAGTCGGCAGCTCCCGCATCTTCCACCATATACAGCGGGTTTTCATAGCGCATGTCGATTACGCCTGTCCCGATCTCTATGCGGCTTGTTCTGGCGCCGATTGCCGAAAGAAGAGGGAACGGCGACGCAAGTTGAGCAGCAAAATGATGTACCCGGAAATAGGCGCCGTCCAAACCGATTTCTTCGGCGGCAACAGCCAGGTCGATAGACTGCAGCAGCGTATCGCTTGCTGTACGTGTCCTGTAGGAAGGGTGGTTAGCCCAATGACCGAACGATAAAAATCCTAGTTTTTTCATATGTCTTCTTTCGTACGAAAGATAACGTATTTATATTAATAATCGCTTGCTGCTGTAGCTCTCTCCCGTCTTCGGACGATGAAAAAGCAATAGCCGGTCTCCGACCGGCAAAAGATCAGATTTTTCAGGTTAGAGATACGATTTGCTACCCATACAATTTAATAAAAAACACCAGCGTGATCACGAAATTGAACACGATGATCCCACGGCGGAGCAGGACGGGGTTAAGCCGCTTGGTATAATGCGCCCCGAAATATCCGCCCAAAATGGTAGCTGTCATCATCACGCAGGTTTCGGACCAGTACACCATCCCTGCAGCGATAAACAAAATCACTGCGACGCCATTGGCTATGCCTACATATAAAGTCTTGTTTGCATTGATCACCAGGATATCCGAAAGCCCGAACAATGCCCAAACCGCCATCATCATAATCCCAACCGCTCCACCAAAATATCCTCCGTAAATACCTAATAAAAATTGCCCTGTCAACACCAGCACAGGTCCTACATGAGCGCGCTGCCTCAGCCAATCCCCGGCCTGTCTGCCAAAGGCAAATGCCACAGACCCCACCAATAGCAGCCAGGGTACAATCAGGTTAAAGCCGGCGGAAGGAGTATACAACAATAAAAGAGCACCGGTTCCGCCTCCCAGTAACGTAAGCGTGATCATCCCCCCCATCGGCACCCCCGGAAAAGGCCGGATGAACTCCCTGAACTTCCAGGCACTGGCAAAGGCCGCCCGGGAATAACGCCACCGTACTGGAGGCATTCGCCGCAACAGGCGGCACCCCTGCGTACACAAGAGCCGGAAAAGTGATAAACGAACCTCCCCCGGCGACGGCATTCAGCGCCCCGGCCAGGAGACCAATCGCAAATAGCAGGATAAAAGAATCCATATAGGCTAAAAGTAATATTCACCAAACATAGCCGATTAACGTCAACGCACAAACAACCTGTTCAGGCATGTCCGGCAACTCCGAAATAAATCTTACCTGATTGGCCTGTCACTTATCGATATTGAACCGAACCCCGGTTCGTCGAACAGCTATTTCGTCAAATTGCTGATCAGGAAATAACCGGCGTAACGATGGTGATATTTTTACAAGATAAGGTTACAAATGATGTAAAATGTTTCAGGATAAGTAAGCCTGAAGCCTTTTCGTTCATTCCGGGGCTGGCCACCGAGGTCAGCGGCAACCGGGAAGGTTGGCAAACCAGCCGCAACCCGGGCTTACCTGAAAGACAATATCAGGGATTTCAGCCAGCAGTTTTACATCTGCGGCCCGGAAGGATCACCTGCACCTGCTTATGGTCGGCTTAATCAAGGACAGGACATTCACGCTTTCGTTCTTGATACCGGAGGGGACTATCACCCTGGCCAGCGTGTTGCTTGCCACTGATAGGTCTCTGACTTTCGGATTGTCACAAAAATTCAGCTCCTCAACACCGTCAGGTGTGGTAACGTTAACCACTAATAATTCCCGTTTATTCTTAAGGGCTTGCTGGTCAATCTTAAGCATGCCAGACAAATACTTAAGTTTTTGATTATGGCTCAGATCCATTGGGGGAGCCTGCCTGTTGCCCGAAAGAGCAGTAAGGTGCGGGTTTTTATCAACTTTGACGTTCATAAGCTTTTCCGAGGTCATAAAGGATAAATGCTCCAGGTTGGGAAACCCTTCAACCGGGAGCTCTTCAAGCCAGGTATAGTCGCAAACCAAAGTTTTCAGTTTATTACTCGGAGAAAGCTTTAATTCCTTCAGGCTCCGGTGGTAAGCTTCTATCATATAGTATCCGCTGCAATCCAGGTACTCGAGCTTTTTGTTTTGCGTCAGGTCGAGCGCAGGCATCCTGGAAGTATCAACTATCAGAGATTTGAGATTGGTGAAATACCCGATCCCGGTCAGGTCTCTGGCCGACATGGTGGTATCCTTTGGACCTGAACTCATTATGTGATTACGTGAAGAACGTATGATCAGGGATCCAATATCTTTGATGTCACCATATAAAATCTGGCCGTTAATGGTCTTGTCCGAGTCATAAGCCGCAAGGGTCCTTTCGAATATAGGGTCCGGGATGTTTACTATCAGATCGTCGCCGCCGGGCGGCTCATCCGTATTTCCGGGATCTTCACCAAGGAGCGGGTCTTCACCTTTTCCCGGCCCCTCATTTCCCTCCGGATTCTCATTGTCATCCGGATCCTTGCTGATCTCCTGGTCGTCAGGATCCCGTAGGGGATCTGCTTTTTTACATCCCCATAATGTGCACGTTAAAACAAAGAAGAGTATAAATAATTGCCTTATCATTTGCATATCGATTCAAAATCCTTTAGCAATAAAAGCTTATTTTTTTGAATATCAATATTTTCGGTATTGTTAAATTGATATAGATTTCGTATCTTTGGGCCAAAAGAGATT
>CAZLTN010000054.1:0-34378 GCA_964562455.1 uncultured Cytophagales bacterium | reverse complement strand
GGCCGCACCATTCTGCCCAGAAATCTACCAGGACCGGTTTGTCTCCTTTTACAAGCTCGCCAAAATTATTGTCGTTTACTTCGATTGCTTTTCCCATGATTTTTGAAATATGATGATGTATAAAGTGCTGTTGGTATATCTTTTAATCTTTTTAGCCTTATAAAAGTTCCCGGCAGCCTTTCTCCTTATATGGTTATAAATTATATGCCTTCCGCATTAACAAGCCAAAATGGCAGATAAATGACTTTGTTTAATTGTAATAGTAAGAAAAAATCCCTAAACTCGGACAGGATATATTTTCTTCTTTCTCATGAGAGTACTCTTCAGTCTGGTTGCCTTTTCAGTTTCACTTTTTCAGAACAGCCTGGTCATCGGGCAGACGTTGCCGTCGCCTAAAGAGCATTTCGGTTTTAATATCGGGGACGATTATCTGCTGGCTGCTTATTCGGACACCGAAGCATACTTCAGGAAGCTGGACGCCGCTTCCGACCGTGTCAGGATGGTCAGCATAGGGAAAACCGAGGAAGGGCGCGATCAGCCGATGCTAATCGTGACCTCTCCCGAAAACCACGCAAACCTGGAAAAACTGAGGGAAATTTCGGTCAGGATGGCCAGGGCTGAAAATCTCCCGGATGAGGAAGCAAGAAAACTGGCATTGGAAGGAAAGGCCGTAGTCTGGATTGACGGCGGCCTGCACTCGACGGAAACCGTGGGTTCTCATCAGCTCATCGAAATGGTCTGGCAGATGGTAAGCCGGAACGACCCCGAAACCAGGCGGATACTGGACAAGGTGATCATACTTTTTGTACATGCCAATCCTGACGGGCATGAGCTGGTGACAAGCTGGTACATGCGGCATGAGGATCCGAAGAAAAGGTCCCTGCAGAATCTGCCCGTCCTTTATCAGAAGTATGTCGGACATGACAACAACCGTGACTTCTACATGTTCAATATGAAGGAGTCGCAAAACATAGGGCGGCAGTTGTTCGTGGACTGGATCCCGCAGATCATGTACAACCACCACCAGCGGGGCCCGGCAGGTACCGTCCTTGCGGGACCACCTTACCGTGATCCGTTCAATCACGTATTCGATCCGCTGGTTATTACCGGTATCGATGCCATAGGAGCAGCCATGTACAATCGTCTGAACGTTGAGAACAAACCTGGTTTTACCCGCCTGGGAGGATCGGTTTTCTCGACATGGTATAACGGAGGGTTGCGTACTACGACCTACTTCCATAATATGATCGGCCTGTTGACAGAGCTGGCCGGCGGGCCGACCCCCGAAGATATCGTGCTGGTGCCGGACAGGCTCATTCCCGACAACAATACACCCTATCCGGTGGCGCCCCAGAAGTGGTTTTTCAGGCAAAGCATCGATTATTCCGTTTCATTGAATTATTCCGTACTCGACTTTGCCGCGCGCCACAGCGATGAGCTGCTCTACAATATCTACCGTATGGGCAAAAATTCCATAGAAAGGGGGAGCCGCGATTACTGGACGCCTTATCCGAAGAGGATCCGGGAATTGAAAGAAGCGCACAGCAAAACACTGCCCAAAGGCAGCAGCCTTTCGTACAGGGCTACCGTTCCGTCGGGATTGTACGACACATTGTTCAGTAAAAATACCGCCAGGGACCCGAGAGGGTATATCATCCCTTCTTCGCAAAAGGATTTTCCCACTGCCGTGAAATTTGTCAATACTTTGATCCGCGGAGGGATAAAGGTGGAAAAGGCGGAGGGCAGCTTTACCGTAGGAGACAGGGAATACCCGGAGGGGTCTTTCATCGTCAGAACGGCCCAGGCATTCAGGCCCCATGTGCTCGACATGTTCGAACCACAGGACTATCCGAATGATTTTGCTTATCCCGGAGGCCCCCCCATAGCTCCTTATGACGCCGCCGGATGGACGCTTGCTTACCAGATGGGTGTCGAATTTGACCGGTTCCAGGACAATTTTGACGGGCCATTCCGGGCAATCCCTTATGGCGAAATACAGAAGCCGGGAAAAGTAGCAACCGGGGCCGGAAGCGGGTATGTTCTGCCTGTTGCGGTCAACGAAAGCTTCCTGGCTGTTAACATGTTGTTGAAAGAAGGGGCTGAAGTATACCGTATTAAAGGAAGTAAAACCGGTGTTGGTCCGGATGTCGGGTCATTTTATGTAGCCCCGGGAAAAACAGCCGACAGGATACTGCCGGATCTTGGCGTTGGCCGGGCAATACAGGCGAGGGAACTGCGGGGATGGAAACAGGGGTATTTACTGGAAAGGATACATAAGCCGCTCAGGATAGCCCTGTGGGATAACTACGGAGGGTCGATGCCTTCGGGTTGGACCCGTTGGTTGCTGGAGCAGTTCGGCTTTGATTTTGACGTGATTTATCCTAAGACAATAGATGAAGGTGATCTGAAAAGCCGCTACGACGTCCTCGTTTTTGCGACGCGCGCGATTCCCGCACCGGGGGCCGGGACGGGGTCCAGGCTGAAGGAGGAAGAGGTGCCGGAAGCGCACAGATTCCGGATGGGAAGCATTACGGCAGAGAAGTCGGTTCCCCAAATCAAAGCTTTTCTTGAAGCAGGAGGAAAGGTGATAGCCATGGGGTCGAGTACCAACCTCGCTTATCACCTGGGGCTTCCTGTCTGGAATGCCCTGACGGAAATTACCGCCGACGGACAGACCAGGGATCTGCCATCTGAAAAGTATTACATCCCGGGAAGTATTTTAAAGGTACGCGTGGATACTACCCTGGAAGCCAATCGTGGTTTCGGACGCGATACAGATGTATATTTCGACAAAAGCCCTGTTTTTAACGTGGGTGCAGAATCGATTGCAAGAGGGCAGGTCAACCCGCTGGCCTGGTACGAAGATCGTCCGTTAAGGAGCGGTTGGGCATGGGGACAGCCCTACCTGGAGAATAAGATCGCGGCGTTTGAAGCGAAAGTAGGGAAGGGCCGCTTGTATGCGTTTGGCCCTGAAATTACTTTCAGGGCTCAGTCACATGGTACTTTCAGATGGCTGTTCAACCAGTTGTATTAAGGTAGGATCACCACATTGCCGGTTTTCTGACCGGTTTCTACATACTGATGGGCCTCTACGATTTCATCGAGCCTGTAGGAGCGATCTATGACCGGCTTGAAGATCCCTTTTTTTGCAAGTTCACCCAGGAAAGTAACATCGTGCTTCGAAATGGAAGGGATAGGGAAAATCACTCTCTTCCCGGTGGAGAATTTCTTTATCAGGGCCAGGTAAATATTTTCTCCGTTTTTGCCCGGTTCGGTAGAAACGTAAATTCCTTCGGGATTCAGGATACGTTTACACTGGCCGAAAGAGATTTTTCCGACTGCATCGAAAACAAAATCAAACCTGCGGTCTGTCGCAGTGAAGTCTTCACTGACGTAATCGACTACCTTATCAGCGCCGAGAGAAGCCACCAGTTCGACATGCTTCGTATGGCAGACAGCAGTTACATGTGCTCCGAAATAATGCAGCAACTGAACGGCCGCCGACCCGATTGCCCCGGTAGCTCCGTAAACCATTACATTTTGTCCGGCCTTTACCCTCGCTGCCCGGATATTACATAGGGCATAGTGGGCGCCTTCCGTGAGCGGGGCGGCCTCCCGGTAACTCAGGTTGTCGGGGATATGATCGATTGCATCATTTTCCCTGATCGTCAGATACTCAGCGTGCCCGCCAAAGGAAGTATCATTGTAGCCGAATACCCTGTCTCCCTCTTTAAACTCTTTTACTTTTTCTCCGGTGCTGACGACATCACCGGCAAACTCATTGCCGAGCACCGGGAATTTCGGCCTTATGATGCCACTGAACAAGCGGCTTACTACATATACGGCGCTCCTGATCCCGGTGTCGGTACGGTTGACGGTAGTTGCCCGGACCCTGATAAGTATCTCATCGGGTTTGGGCACGGGGATTTCGAGATCTGCAAGTGCCACTACATGCGGAGGGCCGTAGGAGTTATAGACTGCTGCCTTCATAGAATGGGTTAATGATATTACGGGTTAAGAAAAACTATGCCGTAAATATATCTCCCTAACCCCGACCATGTGATCGTTAATTACAGAAGAGGGTGAGCAGGCTGATAAAAGGCTGCCTAGATTTCGGGCTCCTGCTGGGAAAGACAGTGGAAGCTTCCTTGTCCCCAGATGATATCGTCGGCGGGCAGCGGGATTACTTTCCTGCCCGGAAATGCCCCCTCCAGGATATCGACCGCTTTCTGGTCATTTGGGTTTCTGAACACCGGAACTATGACGCCGGCATTGCATATCAGGAAGTTGGCGTAGGAGCCAGGCGCTCTGAAGCCGTCAATCTCGATGGCAGCAGGCATAGGTAATTCGATGACATTAAGCTGTTTGCCGCTAAGCAGGCGCATTTGCTTCAGCTCTGCGAGATTTTGCTGAAGAACCTGGTAATTGTCGTCGCCGGAGTTTTCTTCCACACAAGCTACTACGGTATCTTCGTTGACAAAACGGGTTGTATCGTCAATATGCCCGTCGGTATCATCGCCCACAATGCCTGCTTCTACCCATAAAACCTGCTCCACCCCGTAATAGTTAACCAGGTAGAGCTCGATTTCTTCCTGGCCGAGATCAGGATTACGGTTCGGGTTGAGCAGGCACGAGCGGCTGGTAAGCAGGCTGCCGGCGCCGTTGAACTCTACCGCACCGCCCTCCATTACGATCCCGGGCTTCACCGAGAGCAGATCCAGGTACTGGGCGATGGCCTGCGGAGTTTTATTGTCCTGGTCGAAAGGAGGGTATTTTCCTCCCCAGGCATTGTATTCCCAGTCGACGATCATTTTTTTACCGGTCGAAGGGTTGATAACGAAAGCGGGACCGTGATCACGGCACCAGGCATCGTTGGTAGGCTTCACCACAAATTCTATTTTTGCCAGATCGACCCCAATAGCGTCCAGTTCTTCGCGGATCAGTTCTTTCAAGGCAGGATCGTTGGCTACAATTCCGACCTGTTCTCCCTGGCTTATGGCTTTGATAAACTGAAGGTATTGCAGGCGCATCTTTTCCAGCTTCTCACCCTGCCATGAAGCTTCATTATGGGGAAAGGTCAGCCAGGTTGCCCTGTGCCTGTGCCATTCGGCAGGAAAAATAAACCCGAGCTGTTTGGGGGTCAGTGTTTCGTATCGGTTGGAGAGCAGACTTCCTGCCATAGAAAAATGGTAATAACGATTAATTCTGTTGAAATGCTAATTTCGTTCTTTCCTCGGGAAAGCCTTTCAATTTAAGATTATATCTTAAATTTGTTATAGAAAAACCGAACAAAATGAAGGATATTATCATTTATGCAATCCCGGTATTTATTGTTTCGCTGGTACTGGAAGTGTTGTATTACCGGCGCATCGGTAGCCATAACGATCATTATGATCTGAGGGATACCGCGGGAAGCCTTTCGATGGGGATAGGGAATGTGCTGACCGGAATTATTTCCAAACTACTGGTGTTCGGAGCCCTGGTTGCGGTTTACCAGGTCCGCTTTTTCTCGCCCGACCGCTCACAGTGGTGGTATTGGCTGCTCATATTTTTTGCCGACGACTTCAGCTATTACTGGTTTCACCGATCGAGCCATAAGGTACGCTATTTCTGGGCATCACATGTAGTGCATCATTCATCGGTATTTTACAACCTAGGCACTGCCTTACGCCAGACCTGGACGGGTAACCTGACGGGAAGCTTCGTGTTTTACCTCTGGATGCCGCTGGTCGGCTTCAACCCGGTCGACATAGTGCTGATGCAATCGATCAGCCTGCTTTATCAATACTGGATCCATACGGAAGCGATACATAAGCTGCCGGCGGTATTCGAATGGATTTTTAATACACCTTCCCACCACAGGGTACATCACGGCTCGGATATCAAGTATCTTGACAAAAATCACGCGGGCATACTGATTATCTGGGACCGGTTGTTCGGTACGTTCAAAGCGGAGGAAGAGCGCCCGGTTTATGGGTTAACGAGCAATCTCGGGACCCACAACCCGCTGGTGATCGCTTTTCATGAATGGAAGTCTATAATACAGGATGTCTTGCATGCACCCAGCCTGGGCGCTGCTTTTCAGTACGTGTTCGGTCCTCCGGGCTGGAGTCATGACGGCAGCCGTAAGACTGCCCGCCAACTGCAGGAGGAATCAACACGGAAAACGGAAGGATAGCATTATAAACTAGGCTTTTCAATTACTTCCTCTTATCTTTACTCTTCATAACCGCACGGGGTGCCTGACCTGTCACGTACAGGGTGAGCTGAGATAATACCCGTATAACCTGATCCGGATAATACCGGCGTAGGAATGCTGTAGAAATAGCGTGTCAGTCGCACCTGTTTGTTGCATTTTCCCGCCGGTATGCGGTGAGTGATGTGAAACAAACAAAAAAAGCGACATGCTGCCTCAACAGAGTGAATTCGGAAAACTTTCAGGAAACCTGCAAAACTGGCAGGGTAGAAGCGAGTGGTTTTTCAACCGCGAACATACCGATACGTACGAGCTATGGTATGAAGGCCGTTACAAAAGAGCCGAAGTCTACCAGAAGAAAATTATCGCCGGGCTGGTGGGTAAAGATAAACGCGTCAGAACCCTGCTGGAATTCGGCTGCGGAACTACGCGGTTTACACGCTGGTGGAAGGAAATAGGCATCGAAGCTACCGGCGGCGATATATCACCTTTGATGCTGGGCCAGGGTGTGAGGCTATTTGACGGAGACCTGGTGCTGGCCGATTCCCATTATATGCCTTTCAAGGATAAAACCTTTGACTCTCTCGCTTTTATTACGACGTTCGAATACTATCGCGATCCCGTCCATGTCATTCGTGAAGCAGCGCGGGTGGCGCGTTTCGGTATTGTCTTCGGGATGATGAACCGTAATTCTCCGAAATTTATCCGGAGGCGGGTGCAGCAGTTCTTCGGGAAAAATCCCTTCTACGTAACGGCTACTTTTTATACGCCGGCACAGCTTACAGGCCTGGTCGAAGAGGCGCTCAAAGGCCAGAATTATACCATTGAGTGGACCTGCACCGGGCTCCCGGCGTGGTTCCCGGTGCAGCAATGGGGGCTGCCGTATGGCGATTTCTTCGGGCTATATGTAAAAATGGAGAGATGAAACGGCTATAAGCTGTTGGATATCAGCTGGCACCTGGCAGCTTATCGCTTAAACTTTTTATTGACATGGAGCAGGAAAACGATAGCGGGAAGATCCTGAGGAGTACTTTTGAAAAGACCATCTGGAAGCAGACAGGCGCGCAGCGGGGAGAGGTACTGGCCGGCCCCCGTTACGGGGTTGACGTCTCGGTCGTCAGGCTTGCAGGTGGCCTCCTGATGGCGAGCGCGAGCGACCCTGCCTCGCTGATACCCGCCCTGGGGCTCGCCGAATCGGCCTGGCTTACCGTCCATTTGACAGCCAATGATCTGGCTACCACGGGACAACGGCCGATGTACGCACAGTTTGTTCTTAATTTACCGCTGTCGGTGACCGACGGGGAGTTCCGGGAATATTGGGGATGCATACACCGGTATTGCGACCAGATAGGGGTGGCTATTACGGGAGGACATACAGGAAAGGTGTATGGACAGGAATCTACTTTTGCAGGCGGCGTAACCATGTCGCTCATCGCGGAGGACGTATTGCTTAGCTCTGGGATGCTGCCCGGGCAGAGCCTGCTGGTGACCAAAGGAAGCGCCATTGCCGCCTGTGCCATACTCGCAAAAAGCTTTCCTTCGACGGTTTCCAGGAGACTCGGAGCGCCTGTCTGGAAAGCACTTTGCGATTCTTTCTGGAACACATCTGTATTGCAGGAAGCGCTGGTCGGTTACGAGACAGGTAAAGTGAGCGCGATGCATGATGTGACGGAAGGCGGGATAGTGGGTGCTATCGCAGAAATGTGCGGAGCTGCCGGTTGCGGAGCGGTTATCAGGGAAGAAAACCTGCCTGTTTCTGAGGTTACCCGCGAAATGGCAGCATTGTTCGGCTTTGATCCCATACGGTCGCTGGGGTCAGGCGCCTTGCTGATGGCCTGCGACAAAAAAGACGAAAAGCTGGTGATCGGCAGGCTGGCAGAGAAGGGGATACCAGCCTGGAATATCGGGTATACGGCCGATATATCGCAGGGTATCACGCTATGCAATGAAATTACCGGATCCCGGGAGCCCGTAGCCGCCAATAACAGGGATCCTTATTGGAAGGCCTATTTCAACGCGACAGGAAAGGGCTGGAAGTAGCCAGTAGATTTGAAAATGGAAAAGAGAATAAAGGATAAATTACTTAAAGGCGGGATCTACCTGGTTTTGAATCCGTCGCAGGAGCAGGAAAGGCTTTTGAAGGGCTTGAAACAAGCCTTGCAATCGGGAAAAGTATGTGCTGTTCAGCTATGGGATCACTGGGAAAATGTGGAAGACAAGGATGGACTTATCGGGAAGATAAAGTCAGTTTGCCACGAGGCAGAAGTTGCGTTGCTGGTTAATAATAGCAGGCAAATGCTGGAAGAATATGAGTTTGACGGCATTCATTTCGACAATATGCCGGCTGGCCCGCTCGACGACATAAGAAGCAATGCCGGCCGCCGTATCCTGGTCGGGCTTACCCTGGGGAACGACCTCGACCCTCTCCGTTCTGCAGGAGTGAAGGCACTGGATTATGTTTCTTTCTGCTCGGTATTCCCCTCTGCGTCTGCCGGGTCCTGTGAAATAGTATCACGCGAAACGATACAGGAGGCCCGCACCCTTACACATCTGCCCGTTTTTCTTTCAGGGGGCGTCAATCTCTCAACGATGTCAAAGCTGGAAGGGTTGGCATTTGAAGGAGTGGCCGTGATATCCGGGGTAATGAACGATCCTGATCCCTGCAAGGCAACAGAAAGCCTGTACCAGTCATTAAATAAGGTAATCAAAACAATATGAAAGCGTCGTTAATGAACAAGCTGTGCTGTCCCTTCGACAAGCACGATCTCGATCTGAAAGTATTTGTGAAAAATGAAGCGGACGATATCCTGGAAGGGTTGCTGACCTGCGGGAAATGTAGGCGTTATTTTCCCATCATCTACGGTATCCCGGTCATGACGCCAGACGAATACCGGGAGAAGGCTTTGGAGCAGCCTGTTGTTCAGCGCTGGCTGCCCGACCATAAGCCGGAGGGGTTCCTGTTGAACTGAGCCCCCCTCGCAAAAATGCCCCGGGAACATATAGTTATTCCCGGGGCATTTTTGCAGATTATTTTCTTTTCAACCTTTCGGTTTCCGGAGCCTGCGCTTAATTTTTAGGCTCACCGCCAACAGCAGCCGGTGCGCCGGCAGGTGTGTTCTTCTGTGATTTTGAAAACTCGCCTGCTTTGACAATCACCATTTTATTGTAGTCGATGTACTTGTTGAAAGCAGCCTTGATTTGTGCCGGAGTAAGGGCCTGTACCTTCTTTTCGAAGTCTTCGTCCCATGCAAGCGTGCGCTTCAGGTACAGGTTGTTGCTCAGCGAGCCTGACAGCGCGGCATCCTGGGCGCGCGTCACCTGGCGGGATTGCAGATACCCTGACTTGGCTGTTTTTAGCTCTTCTTCGGTAAAGCCTTCTTTTACGGCTTTTTCGATCTCTTCCTTAAAAGCCTGTTCCAGTTTCGAAAGATTTTCGGGAGCGTAGATAGCATAAGCCAGGAAGCTGCCGTTTTTATCTAGCGGCGAAGCGCTGAACTGGGAAGCCACACCATAGCTCAGCCCGTCTTTTACCCTGATGCGGCTGGCCAGCCTGGAGTTCAGCACCCCGCCTCCGAGTATATAGTTGCCGATCACCATCGCCGGGTAATCCGGGTCTGTATCCTGGATCGCCAGCGGGAACCCGGCCACGAACATGGCATTGGCTTTGTCGGGCGTTTCGATGGCTTCATTTACAGGTTTGGGAGCTTCAAATTTAGCGACAAGGCGTTTAAATGTTTTCGGGCTTTTCCAACTTCCGAACTCGTCAGTCAGCAGCTTCTGGATGCCGGCTTTATCGAAGTCGCCAACAATTGCGGCAGTTGCGTTGGAAGCGCCATAGAAGTCCTTGTAAAACTGTTTTAAGTCATCGGCAGTTACTTTCTTTATATCTGCCAGGTCTTCGTCAAATGTGCCGGCATAGCGCGGATCTCCCTTTTTGTAGGGCGAGGTTCTGCGCCTGAATTCCGTAACGGCAATCGCTTGTGGCTCACTTCGCTGGGATTCGATGCCGGTAATTTCCTCCTGTCTCAGCTTCTCCAGCTCTTCAGGATCGAATTTCGGGTTCTTCATAATATCAGCCACTATCCTGATCACGTCCGGGAGATTGTTTTTTATCGTTTCGATAGAGACTGTCACCTGGTTAGCGCCACCGCCAATTCCTACGCGGGCATTGAGACGGTCAAATTCATCCTTGATCTGCTGGCGGGTCCTTGTAGTTGTCCCTTTATTGAGCATGCTGGCTGTGAAAGAAGGAATGGCCCCCTTGTTCTGAAGGCTCTGCTCATCACCAAACCTGAAGGTAAGCTGCGCCGAAACGACATTTCCCCTTGTCAGCTTCGGAAGCAGTGCCAGCTCCAGCCCTCCGGGAACCTGTATTTTGGCCGTACGGCTTTCGATATTGGCGGGCGAAGGATCGAATGCTTCTCCCTGGGCTACCTGCTCTTCCCCCTTATAATCTTTGAGCAGCTCTGCAATATCGGGACGCTGCGGTACTTCCGTTCTCGACGGGCCGGCTTCAGGTATAAACACCCCGACAGTACGGTTGGAAGGCTTGAGATATTCCCGGGCCACCCGCTGTACGTCATCGGCGGTTACCTTCCTGATACGGTCCCTGAAGAGGAATGCAAGCCGCCAGTCGCCGAAAGCGATGTATTCGCTTATACCCAGTCCCACTCTTTCCGCGTTCCGGAATTGCAGATCCCAGTTTTTGAGAATGGTAGTTTTGGCCCTTTCGACATCTTCGGCCGAAGGTTTCAGGCTGGCGGTCGAGTCGAGCGTAGCCAGAAATGCATTTTTAGCCTCTTCCAGCGATTTCTCTTTCAGGAGTTCGAGGCCGAAAAGGACGTAGCCAGGGTCATAAAGCTGAAATGCAAAACCGAACTGCGAGCTGGCTTTCTTGGTTTCGACAAGGTTTTTATACAGGCGGCCGTAAGGTTCGGCGCTGAGCAGCTCGGTCAGTACTTCTGTCGGAGCATAGTCCTCGTGAGCTCCCGGGGCTATATGGTAGGCTGCCATAGCCATTTGTACGTCCCCAACCCTTTTCACTTCGACAAACCGCTCTCCGTCCTGCACTGGTTCTGTGGTGTAGGTTTGCGGAAGTATGCGGGTCGGTTTGGGAATCGGAGAAAAGTATTGATTTACCAGCGCCAGCGTTTTTTCTTCATCGACTTTTCCCGCTACCATCAGGATCGCGTTGTCGGGCTGGTAGTATTTTTTGTAGAAAGCCTGCAGGTTCTCTATGGGTACGCGTTCGATATCAGAGCGATTCCCGATAGTGGATTTTCCGTAGTTATGCCACGAATAGGCGATGTCTGCAACCCGCTGCATCAGTACCCTGAAGGGGCTGTTTTCACCGGCCTCAAATTCATTCCTTACAACGCTGAATTCGCTATCGAGGTCTTTTTTGGCGATAAACGAATTGATCATACGATCGGCTTCCAGGTCAAGTGCCCATTTCAGGTTTTCTTCCGTAGCAGAAAAAGTTTCATAATAATTGGTCCGGTCGTACCAGGTGGTTCCGTTGGGGCGGGCACCGTGTTCGGTCAGCTCCTGCATGATATTAGGATGGCGTGGAGTGCCTTTGAAAACCATGTGCTCCAGCAGGTGCGCCATACCTGCTTCGCCGTAACCCTCGTGCCTGGAGCCTACCAGGTAGGTAATATTGACCGTTATGGTCGGTTTGGACGGATCAGGGAACAGCAGCACTTTCAGGCCGTTGTCCAGGTGGTATTCTGTGATACCTTCTACGGAGGTGATTTTCTTTACTCCTTTGGGAAGGTTCTGCGCGTAGGAACTAACCAGCAGAAAAAGGAACAGCAAGGTAATTCCGGCACCTTTTGAAACAGAAGTACGGATGTTCATAATTTAGTCGACTGTTGTTAGATGAATTTTGAAAGGCTAAACGGTAAATGTATATATTTTGAAATGAAACACGCAAAAAAAGTGATGAAAGGAAGCTGAAGTAAAGATATAATGGCAAATCATAGTATCAACGGTAGTATCTTAGCGGTGCGGATGTAGCGGCAGTCGGCTGACTGCCGAATTTCTAATAATCATATATTAAAATATCACTAAACATGATAAACTCTCCCTTAATATCCGGTGTGCAACAGGTTGGAATCGGCTGCAGGGACGTAGATGCGACCTGGAAATGGTATCGCCGGATGCTGGGCTTTGATGTCGCTCTTTTTGACGATAGCGCCGAGGCGAAATATATGACCCGTTATACAGGGGGCGATGTGCATAGCAGGCGTGCTTTGCTGGCGCTCAATATGTCGGGTGGGGGAGGTCTTGAAATATGGCAGTTTAAAAGCCGGACTCCTTCGGAGCTGCCGTTTGATCCCGCCCCCGGGGATTTGGGTATATATGCTATCAAATTTAAATCGGCCTATGTCGACAGGTCGCATAGCTGGTTAAGCAGGAATGCCGGCGGAAACGTATCCAGGATTTTTGATTTGCCTGCCGGAAAAGGTTTTTGGGGGACAGATCCTTTTGGTAATACCTTCCAGGTATGCGAGGATAATTCATGGTTCAAAAGCGATGCAAGACCGGTAGGAGGAGTTATCGGGGCGGTGCTGGGGGTTTCCGATATGGATGCTTCCATTGCTTTTTATAAAGAGTTGCTCGGAGAAGTCGAGATACAGTTCGATAAAACCGGCCAGTTTGCCGATTTACCGGAAGGTGCGGCTGGCAGGAGGTTCAGAAGAGTGCTGCTGCTGAAGAAGGAAACCGCCCATGGCGCCTTTGCTCATTTGCTGGGAAATATCCAGCTGGAGCTTCTTCAGGATCTTGATGGCCAGCCTCGTAAGATTTTTGCTGGAAGGTATTGGGGCGACTGCGGGTTTATTCACCTCTGCTTCGATACACTTGATATGGATAGCCTCAAAGCCAAGCTGGAGAAAAGCAGCTACCCGTTTACTGTCGACAGCGGGGAGTCATTTGGTATGGAGTCGGCAGCGGGCAGGTTTGCCTATGTAGAAGACCCCGACGGGACCCTGATCGAGCTGGTGGAGACACATAAGATGCCGATTCTGAAGAAGATAGGCTGGTATCTCGACCTGAAAAAACGTAAACATCAGAAACCGCTTCCTAACTGGATGCTCGGGCTGCTGGGGCTTGGGAGAGTGAAAGACTGAATAGAATAAACTGACGGGGTCTGCACTGCATCCCGGCAGTTTACCGATACTGGTTACCCAGCCATCCGAGCAGCGGCATCGCAAAGAAGAAGAAAATCCCCCATGACGCAGAAGTAAGGCTGCCTATCACGAGCGCAAGCAGGCCTATAAGGATAGGATAAGTATACATCAGCGCCCCGAAGAGGACAGAATCATAAAATACAGTACCCTTTGTTTTTTTATCTAGCGGTTTGCTGTACAGCCTGTAGAAAGGACGGTTTACCGCTCTTCCCAGCAACCCCGCCAATTTGAACAATACATTCCCTTGTTTCTGAGGTACAGTTTCTTTCAGTATGGAAGGGTCGGGTACACCATCCGGAGTCTCGAGGATGGCAGCTTTCATCCTCTCGGTAAGCAACAGGTTAAAAGCACGGAGCCATTTTTCCTGTTCCAGGGGATTTTCCCGGATAGTATCGTGGAGAATAGGCTCACCAAACCGGACCAGGACATCTTTCCCCGCGCCGTGATAATGCTCATAGGTAAGCCCAGTCGGCAGTACTTCCATATTAATCTGTGGGTTTTCTCCGAACCACGTTTGCCAGGCCAGACGTCCGGTACCCTTGGCAAGAGGACGCAGCTTCCATTCATTGACGGCGATCCCCTCCGAAAAAATGACGATGCATTCGTTGCTCTTGAACATTTCCCGTACCATCCTGAATGACTCCTCGTTTTTCCTGAGATGATCGCGGCCTCCTTCCGTGCCCCTGTACGCCGGTATGAGGTTGATTCTTTTCAGCCATCTTGCAACAGCCGGTTTCCTGAATACGTCGGCCCTGGTAAAAGTATGGATAGGCTGTGAAAGGTAAATCCCGAGCACAATTGCGTCAAAGAAAGAACCTGAATGGTTGGAAGCGAGCAAAAGGGGTTTGCCGGGAGAGGCATGCTGAAGGTTAGTTATCTTTATATTTCTGATAAACAACCCGATGGCAAGCCGGCAAAGAAAGCGGGAATATAAATAGAACAAAACTTTTATCGTATTTTTATGCGGCGGCTAAAGTAGTGCTTTTTGCTGAAATTTTTGGAAGAACCCCATTGTCTTTTTGGATTGCAGGGAGGTGTTTCTTCCGTTCTGTTCTCAAGAATGAGTATGTTGAAACTGATTTTTAAAATCTGGCTTTTTTGCATTGTTTGTTCGGTAATCTTCCTGGCACCCGGATGCAGGCGTTCCGCCGATCTCCCGTCAGAAATTTCGGAAGTAATGGCAGTTGTACCGGAGAAGGTGGACTACACGCTGCATGTAAAGCCTATTCTGTCGGATCGCTGTTTCGCCTGTCACGGCCCTGATCAGAATAAGCGCCAGGGAGGCTTGCGGCTTGATGTAGAAGCCTCGGCGCTGGAAAAAAATGAGGAAAGCGGTCTGCGTGCCATAGTGCCCGGGAATACGTATAAAAGCGAGCTTGTAAGCCGGATACTGAGCACCGATCCGGATAAGGTAATGCCTACGCCCGAATCACATCTGGAGCTTACTTCGGAAGAAAAGGCGGTTCTGATCAGGTGGATAGAGCAGGGAGCCGAGTACAAACCGCACTGGGCTTTTGTGAAAGTGACGGAACCAGCCGTCCCTGAAGTAAAGAACACGGGCTGGGTCAATAATGAAATCGACCGGTTTGTATTGTCCGGGCTGGAGAAAGCCGGCCTGAAGCCTGCTCCGGAGGCTGAAAAGCATACACTTCTCAGGCGGCTGTATCTTGATCTTACCGGGTTGGCGCCGACTCCTGACGAGATAGATGCCTTTGTGGATGACAAAAGTCCGGAAGCATATGAAAAAGCGGTCGACAAGCTCCTGGCTTCCAGCCACTATGGTGAGCACCGTGCCGTTCCCTGGCTCGATCTGGCAAGGTATGCCGATACGCACGGATACCAGGATGACGGTCCGAGGACTATGTGGCCCTACCGCGACTGGGTAATCCGGTCATTTAATCAGAACATGCCTTTCGACCGATTCATTACCTGGCAGCTTGCGGGCGATCTGCTGCCTAATCCCTCCAGCGACATGATGCTTGCGACGGCTTTTAACAGGAATCACCAGCAAAGCCAGGAGGGAGGGATCGTGCCGGAGGAATACAGGAATGAATATGTTTCGGACAGGGTCAATACTTTTGGTGCCGTCTTCCTGGGACTCACTACCGAATGCGCCCGCTGCCATGATCATAAATATGACCCTGTGAGCCAGAAGGACTATTTTTCCCTCTATGCCTTTTTTAATAACAATAATGAGAACGGGCAGATCCCCTATAACGGCGAAGCCAGCCCCACTATCGTTCTCCCAACACCTGAAGCAGGGAAACGCCTGCGTGAACTTACCCAGGTTAAGCTGGGCGCACAAAAGAAGAGAAATGAGATTAAAAGTGCTTCCGGGCCTGTTTTTGAGAAATGGTTGAAGGCTTTACCGCAGCAGAAAGATTCGCTCATTTCGTTTTCGGAAGGGCTCGCAGGATATTACAAATTTGACGATACGACTCCCAGGAAGCTTGTAAATTCGTCGGTTTTAAAAGATACAGCCCGTGTGGAGGGCGACGACAGCCTGTCGGTTGCTGCCATAAGGGAAGGGAAGTTCGGGAAGTCCAGGTACGTTTTCGGCGAAAATGCAATTCGCTTTCCCAAACCAGTCGGCTGGTACGAAAGGCACGAGCCGTTTACGGTCAGCATCTGGATAAAGCTGCACGACGAAGGTACCGTAGGGTCTCTGATCCATAAATCGAACGGGGTTTTCAACGGCTATCGCGGCTGGAATATTTTCAGGGAAGCAGACGGTACTTTCCGCTTTACGCTAAGCAACGTATGGCCGGAGAATTCGATAGAGCTGATTTCTAAGGAGAAGGTACCGGTTGGCGAATGGGTGCATCTTGCTGTTTCCTACGACGGGCTCAGCCGTGCCAGGGGAGCAAAAATGTATCTCAACGGCAGCCCGATGCCGGTTATTGTAATGAACGACCACCTGACCCAGAGCCTGCTGCATGGCAAAAAACACTCCAATTGGGGATTCAGTGACATGCTCATCGGCAGGCTGTCGGACCAGTATACCAAGGATTTTGAAGTCGATGAGTTGAAAATCTATTCCCGTAATCTTAATCCTCTGGAAGTCAAAGGGCTTTTTACCGGTAAAAATGAAACTGAAATCGTACTGGTGGACAAAAAGAATGACCAGGTACGGGAATGGCTTCACCAATATTTCCTTGAAAACTACGATGCGGGTTATAAAATGGCTTCGCAGGAATTTCGTGCGGCTATCGGGGAGGAAACTGCGCTCCTTGACGACCAGCCCGACGTTATGGTGATGAAGGAGCGGAAGTATCCCAGGAAAACATACCTGTTGAAAAGGGGAGTATATGACGCCCCCGACTATGAGGTCAGCGCGGACACACCCGATCAGCTCTTTAAAATACCCGCAGGATATCCGAAAAACAGGCTTGGACTGGCCAGGTGGCTTTTACACCCCGATCATCCGCTTTTTATACGGGTCACTGTGAATCGTTTCTGGCAGGAAGTATTCGGCAGGGGGCTTGTAAAGACGACGGAAGATTTCGGGAATCAGGGCGAATTGCCGACACATCCCGAACTGCTTGACTGGCTTTCTGCACGGTTCAGGAAATCGGGGTGGAATGTAAAAGAGCTTCATAAGCTGATGGTTATGTCGGCTACCTACCGCCAGTCTTCCGTTATATCGCCGGAGGCCGGCAAGACGGATCCGGACAACAGGCTGTACAGCCGGAGCCAGGCAGTCAGGGTAAGTGCGGAGCAGGTCAGGGATAACGCGCTTGTTTCCGGTGGCCTGCTGGTCAGGGCTGTCGGCGGGCCGGGAGTTTATCCTTATCAACCGGATGGGATCTGGGAAGCGCTGGCGACGAGGAATGCCGTAAAATATGTGCGCAGCACCGGCGACAGTCTCTACAGAAGGAGTATGTATACTTACTGGAAACGAAGCGCCCCTCCTCCGATGATGTTGAATTTCGATGCAGCAGAGAGGCATTTCTGCAGCGTCAAACGTCAGAAGACGAGCACGCCGCTGCAGGCGCTGGTGACGCTCAATGATCCCCAGTTTGTGGAAGCTTCGCGTGCCCTGGCGCAGAAGGCAATGGAGGATGAAAGGCTCGGCGGCGATACTCAAGCCATTCTCAGGTATTTTTTCAAAAGCCTGGCAAGCCGTGAGCCCTCTTCGGCGGAGCTGAAAATTCTTTCGGAGCTGTACAACAGCGAAGAAGCTGAATTCAGGAGCAAACCGTTAAAGGCAAAACAATTATTGTCGGTCGGAGAAGCTCCATGCAATCCGAAACTACAACCTGATCGCCTTGCAGCCTACACTGTAGTCGCCGGAACGGTCATGAACTTTGATGAGGTGCTTATTAAGCGCTAGGCTGTTATGACAGTTGAAAACAATCCCTTTGTAGTCGGGATTACCGGTGGAAGCGCGTCGGGTAAGACCTCTCTGATGAACAGGCTCATAGAGGAATTGCCGGAGGAAGGGGTTTGCAGAATCTCGCAGGACGACTATTACCGGCCAATCCACGAAATACCGAAAGACAGCAACGGGATCGAAAATTTCGATCTCCCTGAAACGATCGATCACAGCCTTTTCGCTGCCCATATCGCTGCACTGAAACGCGGCGAGACTGTAGAGCAGAAAGAGTACACATTCAACAATCCCGGAGTAGTTCCGAAGATGGTCAGGCTTTTTCCCAAACCTGTGATAGTGGTCGAAGGCTTATTTATCTACTACTATCCCGACGTCGCACAGCAGATTGACCTGAAGATTTTCGTGGATGCAAAGGAACATCTCAAAATAAAACGAAGGATCAGCCGGGATAATGACGAAAGAGGGTACGACCTGGCCGACGTGCTCTACCGGTGGGAATATCACGTAGCGCCGACCTACGAGACCTTTATAAAACCCCAGCGTTCTGCCGCCGATATCGTAGTCAATAACAATACTAACTTTGATGTGGCGCTCGAGGTGATCCTTACTTATCTGAGGGGAAAGATTACGGCTGGAGAAAGGTAACGGACGGAAGACCTTTACTTGGTCTTATACTGCTCGATGATCCTGAAAAGAGCTTTCTGCTTCTCCAGATCCGGAAAAAAATCGTAGAGCTGGATATGGGCGTCGTAGTCGAGCGTAAGCGCTATCTCGAGGTGGAGCAGGGCTTCGCGATACTCCCCGGTTTGGATAAGATAGGCGGCGGCGCGATAATAAAGATCGGCTTCATCGGGCATGTCATCGATAGCGGCCTGGATAAGTTCCAGCGCCCTGCCGTGATTCCCCTGTTCGAAATGGGCGTATGACCATTTGAGCCACACTTCCGGGTTGGAAGGCTCTATTTCGACCGACTTTTCAAAAGCTTCCAGTGAAGAAGCCATATTGCCCAGCTTGAATTCCATCTCGGCGAGTGCCAGCCAATAGTCGGGGTTGAGCTCCGAAACTTTTATGGCTTTCCGGATAAAGCCCACTGCTTCATACCATCTTTCCAGCTCACCCATACAAATTCCGAGCCCGAACCAGCCATCATCCCACTGTTCATCGAGCTTCACCGCTTTCTGATAGTACTCAATGGCTTTATCGAGTTTCCCGAGCTTTTCATAGCAGGTACCCACACAGCAATAGGTTTCAGGCTGCGGCCCCTCTTCCGAGATTACCTTCATATAATTGGGGATTGCCAGCTCAAAAGCCTGCATATTCATGTATGAATTCCCCAGGTTGAAATATGCAGAAGCGAAATCTTCTTTGATCAGCGTGGCATACTCGTATGCATTTACTGCGTCTTCATATCGTTCCAGTTTGCTGAAGGCGATCCCGAGGTTATACCACGCAAGATACGAAAACGGATCGCGGTTGACCAACTCCTGGTAATAGTCAAGGTGAGTTTCCAGCTTACCTACAATGTCCAGGCAGTGGGCCAGCTCATAAAGGGCCGGCTCATTGTTGAGATTGATGGCGATCGAACGTTTGTAATACGTAATCGCTTCCTCATACTTTTCCCAGTTCTGATAGGCCTGCCCGATCTGGTAGTATATTTCATCCCGGTCGATCGGGCTGTGAAGCAAGTCTTTAAAAAGAGAAATTGCCGATTCGTATTCCCCCATCAAATTAAAAACAGATGCCTGGGTAAACAGCGTATCCGAATCGCCCGGATGAAAAAGCGAAGCGCGCTCCAGTACCTCCAGGGCGGCGTCAAAATCACTTCTTTCAGCAAGCAGATTAGCTTTTCCCAGCATCAGCTCGAGAGAATAGGGATATTCTTCCAAACCTATGTTGCAGACTTTCAGCGCCCTGATGAGATCCTCCTTTTCAAGGTAAACCTCCAGTGCTTTTTCATATATATCCAGCTCAAAGAAAGATTTTTCGTCGGTTTGCATCATTCGCTCAAAACGACGGAAAGTTTCTTTCAAAAAATCTTTACGTTCGTCAAATTCCTGACTCATCGGGTAAAAGATTTACAGGTTATGTCCTTACAATTTAGCTGTCTGAGGCCTTAGAAAGTTAGGCAGTTTTGTAATAAAATCAAACTGCCCCCTTCAAACTTTTGGCGATCCTGCCTAAGGTGTCTTCCAGGCTGCGGTAAGTAATCCCGGTTTCGGACGACAGCTTTTGTCCGTTAAACAGGTAGTGATGCTGGGCTGCACGCGCTGTTTCCCGCGTCAGGAGAGGTGCGCTGCCGGTCAGGAAACTCCTCAGAGCCTCGAACCGCCATACCACTTCCGCCAGGAAAGGGCTTACTTTCCATCGGGGCGCTTTCTTTCCCATAGCAGCCGCAGCGTCCGAAAAAAACTTCCGGTAGGGGACCGTTCCGCCGTTTACAATAAACCTCTCGCCCGATATGTCGGAAAAGAGAAGCCGGCAGGCTGCCTCGCTCACGTCGGCTACGTCTACATAGTTGAGCAGCCCTTCGGTATAAAAAGGCTTCTCATCGAAGATGTATTTAAAGAGCCGGGTACTGCTTTTGTTCCAGTCCCCTTCACCCAGTATTACCGACGGGTTCAGGATCACTGCATTCAGCCCTTCGGCTATTCCGCGCCATACCTCCAGTTCAGCCTGGTATTTGGTAATGGCATAATTGGAATTAGACGAGCTGTCGGTCCACCGCTGGCCCTCGTTTATCCCGATCGGCCCCGGTGAAGTATCTTTGCGGATTTCAGGCCTGCCAAGCGCTGCTACACTGCTGATATGGCATAGCTTCCTGATTCCGCTGAGCAGGGACGCATTGACTACATTGGCGGTTCCTTCCACATTTACTTTGTGCATCATCTTCTTTTGCCGGGGTATAAAAGAAACCATAGCAGCAGTATGGATCACCATTTCTACCGTAGCAAAAGCCTTTTCCAGCCCTGTGATATCCATAATATCGCCGTCAATCCAGGTCAGTTCCCGGGCTACACCTTCCAGCAGGAGCCTGTCTGACGATGGCCTGCAAAGCACAGATACCGAATGGCCCTGTAAAAGAAGCTGTTTTGTAATCGTACTGCCCAGAAGCCCGGTTGCACCCGTTACCAGAATTTTCAAACCGCTGATCTTTTAATTTCAAACCGGAATTTTTCCGCCCTCAAAGTTAAGGAATTTCTCAGCAATGATTTCCGACCGGGTCTGAAGTAGCCTCTGCGAGGTTAATAAATCCCACCGGTATCGTAGAACGAGCGTCTCCTGGTAAGCTTCAGATCCTGCAGGATAGAGGATTTTACTTTTAGGGTAAAGTTGTAGTTGCTGGCCCTCACCGAGCTTCCGGCGTAGGGGGTCCAGCTAAGGCTCATATCCCAGCAATGGAGGTCCCTGTAAATGGTCAACTGCGTGATAGTTGGGCTGAGCGCGGCAAAGTCGAAACCTGAAGAGACTGTAATCTTCCATTTAGGTGTAAGGCTGAGGTCGCCGTTAAAATTCAGCGCCTGGATGGTCCTGGCTTCGTCGAGACCGGTTTTGTTCCAGCCGAAATTGTAGTTGATATTAATGTTCCAGGGGATATTGAAATCGACGTACAGGTCGGGGTTCTGGTCTATGAATTGGAGCTGCTCTTCCGAAGCGCCGGTAGCCTGCCTGTTCTGGCTGGTGTTGGTTTTGCGGGAGGCAGGATTGAAGCTCGTACCCATCGTGATGTTCATGCTCTGAAGCCGCGCCAGGCCCTGCCCGTTGGCAATGGCATATTTATTGACCCTGACCCCCGTCTTCGAATTTCCATAAGGCTCGTAGATGTAGGGATCGAAGTTCATATTGAAATTCATATTCAGGCTCTTGCCCAGGCGGGTATTGGCATTCAGGCTGATATTGGAGAGGTTGAGCGAGTCGGCCAGGAGGTTGTAGTTACCTCCGATACTGAGATTGTCAAGGAGTGAGATCTTTTCAAACTGGTTGGCAGCGGTATCGTTTTTGGTCCGCACTTTCATTTCGAACTGGTTATTCAGCCCGAAATTGACCACCCCGGAAGCCCTTCCGTTTCCGCCCGTCACCAGGTTTTTATAACGGGAGAATGTCCTGGTTTCTCCTTTCTCGTTTATCTTCACTTCCTGGTAAAAACTCCGGTTCTTTGAGAAATCGGGGGTGTAGCTGAACGAGACATTCGGTATGACAGTATGCCTGATGGTTTCCAGGCGGCCCTTCCTGACATGGAATAAACCGTAGAAGCGGGTGTTCATCCCTGCTCCGAATGCATAGGAGTACTGGGTATAAATAGCCTTTGTTGTATCTATCCTTACGCGGTTGTCGCCCATATAGGTGTAGGAGTAAGCCCGGTTGAACAGTTCTCCCTGGAACGACACACTCGGGGTGACGTTGATGTGCTTCATCAGCTTCATATTGGGCAGGGCGATAGGGATGGAATAGCGCCCCTGGAAGCTCCCGTTCTCAAGTATGACGGGGATATTGCCTCCGATGGAAAGTACTTGCTGGGTCAATCTGCTGGTATCGATTGGGTTGTCGACGATAAACCTGAGGGAGGCATAGGAGGTATCGATAGCGGAGAGGGTATTGGTGACGCCGTAGTTACCATTGAAATCCATACCAAGACGGAAGCTTTCATACCATCTGCCTCTGGGCTGGCTGCCGATTGTGAACGGAGAAAACTGGTTGATCCCGAAATTGAATTCGGAATTGACATTGGTCGTACCGTTCTTCCTGATTTGGGTCCTGGGGTCGATCTCTCCGAAATTCTGGTTGACGCGCAGGCTGGCTCCCGCACGGGCAAAAGAGCCGAAGGTCTTGTTGTACTGCACCGAAGAGCTTGCCGTATTCGAGATATAAGTATTGATGTCGGCTGCGTTCAGGCTGTTGTAGCTATCGCTTCCTATATTCACGTTGGCCGAGAATGTTGAGCTTCCCCTGGGTTTGGGTGCATGCGACCAGGTGAGCTTGAAGTCATTCCTTATGTCGCTTTTCAGGATTTTTTTTACCTCGTCCCCCGACCGGTTCCGGTTGAAGCGAAGGCTGAAATTGCCGGTATACTTATAGCGGCTGATATAGTTTGAGTTAAGGCCGATGCCCCAACTGCCGGAGGTATAGAACTGCCCTGTGACAGAAGCGTTCACATATTCGTTAATGGCGAAGTAGTACCCTCCGTCACGCAGGTAGAAGCCTCTTACGGCATCTTCGCCGTAAGATGGAAAAAGGATCCCGGATGTACCGGCTTCCTTATTTTTGGGAAGCGGGAAGAAACCGAAGGGAAGCCCGAGAGGGAGCGGGACGTCGGCAATGACGAGGTTGAACAGGCCCGATACCACCTGTTTTTTTTCAACGAGCTTTATCTTGGGCGCATTGATATAAAAGTGAGGATGTTCCAGGTTGCAGGTGGTGTAAATGGCTTTTGACAGGTAGAAGTTGTTCAGGCTGTCTTTTTTTACCCTCTGCCCGCGGATATTGCCGTCGCCTTCCTGCGTGATAATCCCTTTAATGATCCCTTTTTTCGTCTTGAAATTGTAGCGGATTTCTTTGGTATTATAAGTGCTCTGCCCTTCCTGGAATATCGGCTCTTCCACCATTTTTTTGGTAGCCGTGTCTTCACGGCCTATGGCATACACCTCGTTCAATATCCAGTTTAACCTTATATAATATGCTTTCAGGTTAATGTCGCCGTAGGTCACGGAAGCGTTACCGTAGAGGTGAACTTCCTTCTTTGACGCTTCCATAATGGTAGAATCTTCGGCTGTATATACTACGGTAGTCGAGAGATCGCCTATCGTGGTGTCGACGCGGGCCGAATCTTTGGGCAATACCCGGATGTTCCCCGAGCTGGTCGAATCAGCAACACCGGAACCGAGCGGCTGGGGAGTAGTGGCAGGTAGTCTGGATCTGGTACTACCCTGGGAAAGGGCATCAACGGAAAGCAATAGTAGTATGCACCCGATCCATATAATAAAGAGGTTTTTTTTCAGTTCTAACAAATAACTTATTTTTGTAAAATATTGTGATCAAAATTAGCGTACAAAAATCAATGAAATAGCGTGCTCCACACAAAATAATGTTAAAAGTTATTAAATCTCTCGTAATAGTCCTTTTGTTATCCGCTATTGCCGGCCGGAGCTTCGGAATTGCCGGCGCAGGATATACAACAGATGGTTATAAAGTCAAAACGGTTGTAATCGATGCAGGGCACGGCGGGCATGATCCCGGTACTGTGGGGCGTACGGCCAAGGAAAAAAACGTGGTCCTGAAGCTTGCCCTGGAGCTTGGTAAGCGGATCAAAGAAGAATATCCTGAGGTAAAAGTACTTTACACCAGATCGACCGATAAATTTGTAGACCTGTCCGACCGCTCGGCATTTGCCAACAGGAACGAAGCCGATCTGTTTATTTCGCTGCACTGCAATGCCAGCCCCCGCTCGAAGTCTGTGAAAGGTACTGAGACTTTTGTAATGGGGCTTCATAAAACTGACGGGAACCTGGAAGTAGCAAAGCGCGAAAACTCGGTAATTTTGAAGGAGACGAATTATCAGCAGAAGTACAAAGGCTTTGATCCGAATTCGCCGCTGGCCTATATCATGCTTGCCAACTACCAGAGCGCGTTCCTGACCAACAGCCTTCGTTTTGCCCAACTGGTAGAAAATAACTTTGCGAAGCATAGAGCAAGCAGGGGAGTGAAGCAAGCCGGTTTTCTTGTTTTATGGCGTACGACAATGCCCAGTGTGCTGGTTGAGATAGGTTTCCTGAGCTCTCCGGAAGAAGAGCAATACCTGATCTCCGAGAAGGGGAACAGGGAAAATGCAGAACGGCTGCTGAATGCATTCGGTCAGTATAAAAAAGTGGTAGAGACAGGAGAATAGCAGGGTGGATTTCTCCGGTGCGGCGATCCGGAGAGCAATAGTAATATTATAAAGTACTCATTAGAAAAACAGACGATGTCTAAAGAAGTAAAGGTTGGTTTGCTGGCTGCAATTTCGCTTGTAGTGTTGTATTTCGGGTTCCATTTTTTGAAAGGTTCCGATGTCTTTTCCCGGTCAAACACCTATTTTGTAGAATATGATAATGTAGACGGCCTGACGACTTCCAACCCGGTCCTGCTTAACGGTTACCCGGTAGGAAGGGTTATCCAGATAGAACTGGTTCCGCAGAAAGGTAATTCACTGAGGGTCGCGCTCGACATCAGGAAAAATGTAGGGCTGCCGGAGGGAACGAAAGCGATCCTGGTGGACGGTGGCCTGTTGGGAGGAAAGGCGATACGGCTGGATATGGGGACTTCCGGCAAAATGCTGCCCGATGAATCGGAGCTGATTTCGGCAAAAGAGCTTGGGATCATGGCACTGCTTCAGAAGCAGGCTTCACCGGTGCTGTCGCATGCCGATTCGCTGATGATGAACCTTGCCGTGGTTTCTGAAGGTTTTAAAGAAACGGGAGAAAGCCTGAACAAGGTCCTGGCAAATTTCGACAAAACAGGAAACTCTCTGAACCTGATCCTCTCTGAAAACAGGACGAAAATTGCCGGGCTCATGAATAATATGAATAAGCTCTCGGAGTCTCTCGTCGAAACGGAGAAAAGTATTAAACCGCTGCTTGCAAATGCCAATACGCTGATAGATTCGCTGAATGCGCTTTCCCTGGGGAATACAATAGCGAAGGCGCACAAGACGCTGGATGAATTGCAGAAGCTGCTGAGCGGGATCAAGGCAGGGGACGGCACTGCCGGAAAGCTGCTGACCGACGACGCCCTGTATAACAATCTTAACTATACCATGATCAGTCTCAACCAGTTGCTGGCCAATTTCAGGGAGCATCCCAAACGGTATATCAATGTGTCGGTATTCGGCAAAAAAGACAGAGGCCCTTCGGTATCGCCTGTTGATACACTGCTGAGGTTCAAGGAGCCTGCGGATTCTTCCGGCCAGGATAGCAACTAAACCTGGCCGCTTGTTCGGAGCAATTCGACCAGCGCCCCTTCTTTCAGCGACCAGCGGGACGCTTTCAGGATCCGGATATCATACCTGGAGAGAATATAGTCTATAAGGCAGATGGCTACCGGTATCATGTCCACCCGTAATTCCCGCATTCCGGGAATCTTCATTCTCGCGTCGCGGGCGGAGCTTAAAATAAGATTACGGCTCCGGTAAAATTCTTCCAGCGGAATCTCAAAGCCGTTCTGACCTGCCGGCGGCCAGTCGTTCATACGGGTCCAGTGGTCGATTTCGGCAAGGGTTTCGAACGTGCCCGAGGAGCCTACAAGAATCTGCGGGGCATATTGGTGGATCGCGTTGGAGAGGGCGATCAGTTGTTCTTCCAGGAAGTCGTTGATTTTCCGGATAGCGGCAGGGCTCAGAGGGTCTGATTTTACAAACCGGTCTATTAACCTCTGGCCACCCGTCTCGAAGCTCTTCTTCCAGTATACCGATTTATCGTCGGCAATCACGAACTCAACACTTCCTCCGCCGATATCCATGATAAGATTGGGCGCCGTCCCGAGACTGACGGCCTCCCTGACGCCCAGGTAAATCAGGTGCGCTTCGGTGTCGCCGTCTATAATACGAACCGGCAGGCCGAGACGGGTGTCTATCGCATCCAGCAGTTCTTCCTTATTTGCAGCGTTCCTGATAGCGCTTGTCCCGAAAGCCAGGATCTGCTGCCGGGGCAGTTCAAAAGCATCGAGATCATTTTTGAAGTCTTCCAGCACCCATAGCGCCCGGTCCACTGCTTCCGGTGTAATGACTCCCTGGTTGATCCCGCCTTTTCCGAGTCTGGAAGGAGTGCTTTTTTGAAATAATACCTCGAAGCCCGGTTCTTTTTCCTTCGCTATGATAAGTTGGAAAGTGTTGGTTCCCAGGTCAATAACGGCCAGATTGCGGCTCATGCTTGCTGCTTTTTTTTCAAATATCTATTTTTTTGATCAAAAGATTGATTTGTAAAAGGTGAAATATTACCTTTGTGGCCTTTTAAAGGAGATAAAATCATTCAATTCAATATGTTAATCATCAATATCAAAGACAACGAATCAATTGACCGTGCATTGAAAAGGTACAAGAAGAAATTTGAACGTACCGGCAGGATGCGTGAGCTGCGGGCCCGTACTGCTTTTCAAAAACCGTCTGTCAATCGTCGTCAGCAGATTTTGCGCGCTATTTACAAAGAGAAGACATACGGCAATCATAACGACTAGTTAAAAGTCGTTCTTTGTTGTTGTCAGGCTTGGTATATCTATATAAAGCCCCGGCTTTGTCGTAACATTGTAAAGCTGTCTCAGTTATTTTTGAGACGGCTTTTTCATTGTTTGAGAAGATGAAGCGAAGCTGTCTATCGGTCGGAGCTACCTATGGATCAAGAGTAAAGGTTTGGAGGCCTACCTTCCCGGGTAGTTAATTCCGGGCGTTAAGCGGAACCTGTGAGATCCGGTAGCATCGACATGATATATTAGCCCCGGGTTTCAACCCGGGGTATAGAAGATCAGGCGATAATAGCCCGAGTGCCGTAGGTACGACACTAAATAAAAAAGACTGCCTCGAACTTTTGAGACAGTCTCTTTTTTTAGGCTAATCTTTACACCTCTTCTTCAACCAGCAACCGGATGCCATCGGCTTTTACTATGGTGACCTTGCTTCCGGCTTCAATCCTTACATTCCGGGCAGATACCGCCATCCATTCGGCGCCTCGATAAAAGATACGTCCTTCTCCGTTGGCCGGAATATCGCTGATAACCATGGCTGTTTCGCCTGTATACTCGGTATATTCTTTTTGTTTGGACTTGCTGACCCATTGTTTTAAGGGCTTTCTCAAGGCAATGGTTGTAATAACAGATATGGCCGAAAAAAGGATCAACTGGTATTCCCAGGAACTGATAAGCCCTGTAGCTGCCAGCAACGCAGTGATAAAAGCTGCTATGGCAAAGAAAACAAAAACCAGTGCGACGCTCATCAGCTCGGCAAACAACATCAGCAGGCCGACAATAAGCCATAACTGCGGTAACGATAGGAAGTCCATGACGGTTTATTCTAAGATACTTTTGTAAGCTGTTACTTTTTATTGTTTTCCGATTTGACTACGCTCATAGCCGATGCTATCAGCGAACCCATATCTGCAAAGTTAGCCGGAAGAATTAACGTATTGTTGGTTTTTGCAAGTTTACCGAATTGTTCGACCAGGTTTTCGGCTACTTTAAGTTGTACGGCATCCATTCCGCGGTCGGTGCTGATGGCCTCCGCTACGAGGCGTATGCTTTGTGCGGTGGCTTCCGCAACCGAAAGAAGCGCTGCGGCCTCACCTTCCGCTTCGTTGATCTGCCGCGCCCTGAGACCTTCCGACTCCAGTACGACTTTCTGTTTCTGGCCTTCCGCGACGTTGATAGCAGCCTGCTTTTCCCCGTCTGACTGCAGGATGACGGCACGTCTTTCCCTTTCGGCCTGCATTTGCTTTTCCATAGCTACCAGTACGCTTTGCGGCGGTGTAATGTTCTTTATCTCGTAACGGAGCACTTTCACCCCCCAACTGATGGCGGCTTCGTCGATGGCCTGCACCACGGCCCGGTTGATTGTCATCCTTTCCTCGAAGGTACGGTCGAGATCAAGCTTACCGATCTCACTCCGCATGGTAGTCTGGGCCAGCTGGCTGACCGCGAAGTGGTAGTCGTTGATCCCGTACGAAGCTTTTTTCGGATCGATTACCTGGATAAAGATCACCCCGTCCATTCGTACCTGCACGTTATCTTTGGTAATACAGATCTGTTCGGGGATATCGAGCGCTTTTTCTTTCAGGCTGTGCTTGTAGGCAATACGGTCGAAGAACGGTATGATGAAGCTGATCCCCGGTTGCAGCACGGTATGAAAGCGTCCCAGGCGTTCCATTACATAGGCGCTTTGCTGCGGCACAACTTTTACAGCCATCAGGATGGCCACTACTACGATAACTAACAGGATGTAGGCTACTGACATATGGATCGGGTACGGTTAAAGTGAACTTTTCGGATAATGTATCTGAATACAATTTACGTACATAATAATGCCCTGCCAAAATATAAAGGTGTAACGGTCTGTACATACGGACCAGTGGCCGGTAACTTGTTTAAGCGGCAGGTTATGGGCGTATGTTGAAATAATACAACTTAATTGACAAATTCGCAAGCCCGCGACAGAATATCTCGGAAAAAGGCTAATTTTGCCCGTCTCAGCGATAGCCGTAACAGGAAATGAAGGAGAAATTTTATAATCAACAACTTAATACTATTTATTCGGATGAAAATAGCAGTAGTAGGAACGGGTTATGTAGGCCTGGTTACAGGGACCTGTTTTTCAGAGACTGGAAACCAGGTGGTTTGTGTTGACGTTAATGAGGAGAAGATCAATCGTTTGCAAAACGGCATCGTGCCCATTTATGAGCCCGGCCTAGAAGTCCTTTTTCACCGGAATGTCGAGGAAGGGCGGTTGAAATTTACTACAAACCTTGCCAAAGGAATAGAAGAGGCGGAAGCTATTTTCCTTGCTCTGCCGACTCCTCCCGGTGAAGACGGTTCTGCAGACCTTAAATATATACTCCAGGTAGCCGGGGACCTGGGCCGGATCCTTACGCGGTATGCTGTTATTGTCGATAAAAGCACGGTGCCCGTAGGTACAGCCGAGAAGGTCAGGGAAAAGATCGCTGAAAATGCTACCGTTGAATTTGATGTCGTCTCCAATCCCGAGTTTCTCAGAGAAGGCGTTGCAGTGGAAGACTTCATGAAGCCAGACCGCGTAGTGGTAGGAACCACTTCGGAACGGGCTAAAAAGGTGATGGAAAGACTTTATGCTCCGCTCGTAAGACAGGGTAACCCGGTTATTTTTATGGATGAGCGCTCGGCAGAAATGACCAAATATGCCGCAAATGCATTTCTTGCCATGAAGATTACTTTCATGAACGAAATTGCTAACTTATGCGAAAAAACCGGCGCGAATGTAGATCATATAAGGCGGGGAATAGGTACTGACAGCCGCATAGGCAAGCGTTTCCTGTTTGCCGGGATAGGCTACGGAGGAAGCTGCTTCCCCAAAGATGTTCAGGCACTGGCCAAAACGTCGTCCGATTATGAATATGATTTCCGGCTGCTCAACGCTGTAATGGACGTAAACAAAGACCAGAAACGGAAGCTTCTGTCGCCGTTGTTCGAATATTTCGGCGGAGACCTGAAAGACAAGACAATAGCAGTATGGGGGCTGGCTTTTAAACCGTATACTGACGATATCAGGGAGGCGCCAGCTTTAGAAAACATCAGGGAGCTCCTGGAAGCGGGGGCGAAGGTTACCGCCTACGATCCCGAAGGAATGTCCAACACGAAAAGCCTGCTTCCGGAGGTCACCTATTGCCATACCGCTTATGCTGCCCTGGACGATGCCGATGCCCTGATGATTTTCACGGAATGGCCCCAGTTCAGGACCCCGGAATTCGAAAAGGTCAGCGCTTTGCTGAAAAATAAAGTAATTTTTGACGGCAGGAATCTCTATGAGCCGGAGCATATGAAAGAGCTTGGGTTCAGCTATTTCAGCATAGGAAGGGAAGCGGTAGCGCCGTAGGAAGAAAGGAAATGTGAGAGGACTATGAGAAGAGTGGACGACTTTCAACTTTCAATTTTCAACTTTCAACTTTCAACTATTAACTTTCAACTATTTCACAATCAGTAACTTAATTGCCATATATTCTGATGAAGAGAGTACTAATTACCGGCGCAGCCGGTTTCCTGGGTTCACATCTCTGCGACCGATTTATCCGCGAAGGATACCGGGTGGTGGGTATGGACAATCTTATAACAGGCGACCTTCGTAATATCGAGCACCTGATGCCGCTCGAACATTTTGAGTTTTATCACCATGACGTAACCAAGTTCGTTCATGTACCGGGCGATCTGGACTATATTCTCCACTTTGCCTCACCGGCCAGCCCGATAGACTATCTCAAGATCCCGATTCAGACATTGAAGGTCGGCGCTATGGGGACCCACAACCTGCTCGGCCTGGCGAGGGTAAAGAATGCGCGGTTTATCATTGCCTCGACGTCGGAAGTATACGGCGATCCGCTGGTGCACCCGCAGACAGAGGAATATTGGGGGCATGTGAACCCGGTAGGCCCGCGCGGCTGCTATGACGAAGCCAAACGCTACCAGGAAGCGATCACGATGGCCTACCATACTTACCATGGGCTGGAAACCCGTATTGTCCGTATCTTCAATACCTACGGGCCCAGGATGAGGCTCAATGACGGAAGGGTTTTGCCGGCTTTTATCGGCCAGGCATTGAGGGGGGAAGATCTCACTATTTTCGGAGACGGGTCGCAGACGAGGTCATTTTGTTATGTCGACGACCTGGTAGAAGGTATTTACCGGCTGCTCCTGAGCGATTATCCCTACCCTGTTAACATAGGGAATCCGTCGGAAATCACTATCCGGGATTTTGCAGAGGAAATCATAAAGCTTACCGGGACTTCCCAGAAAGTGATCTATAAGCCGTTGCCGAAAGATGATCCGAAGCAAAGGCAGCCAGATATTACGAAAGCGAGGGAAATTCTGGGCTGGGAACCCCGCATAGACAGGGCAGAAGGGCTTCGGAAAACTTACGAATATTTCAAAGGCCTGTCAAGAGAGAGATTGTATGAAGAATCCCTTCACAGGGAGTTTGGGCAGAGCAATAAATAAGGGCAGGCAAACGATTGCGCCGGCCGGTGTATATTATGGAAGTGAAAAGATGCCGGTTTAAATGCCGGCATCTTGGCAAACAGTGCTTTGAGATGAACCGGAAACCTTTTATATTCGTTTATACATTTGATTATTGACAAAAAAGGAATAATTAGAATGAAAGCTATTAGCCGAAAATGGTTGACCGTCATAGCGATGGCTGTATTAATGAGCTCCTTCACTTTTTCTGCCAGCCCTGAAAAAGTAACTTGGGAAATCCTGCGAGATGTTACGTTCAACAAGAAATGGTTTGAGGCCGAACAGGTATATATGCTTTATCCGACTTTTGGCCCCAGTGTAAAAAAGCTTGATAAAAAGGAAGTGGCAATTACTGGTTACGTGATCCCGCGGGACCTGGATGCCGGGCTGTATGTATTATCCGCGTTCCCGTTCAGCGCCTGTTTCTTCTGCGGAGGGGCAGGTCCGGAATCCGTCATGACACTTAATTTCGGGAAGAATGCCCGTAAGTTCAAAACAGACGAACGGCTGACTTTTAAGGGTACGCTTAAACTGAACGCCGACGATATTTACGAGTTGAACTATATCCTCGACAATGCCGAGGTAATGAAGTAGTTTCTCCTGAAATTCATAAATAGTGATGTCCGCTATAACAGTAGTGCTGCTGGGTTCTAAGAGACGTACTGACGGCTTTCCTAAAAATCAGCAATAATAAGTTTTCTCATACCCATCATTTTTTTGAAGGCGCCCGGCTTTTTGGTGAGTTCTTCCCAATTTTCAGGACATACCTGCCAGCTCAGACCATATTTGTCTTTGAGCCATCCGCATACGCTTTCTTCGCCACCATCGGCAGTAAGCGAATTCCAGTAATAATCTATTTCCGCCTGGTCTTTGCAGGGAATCATAAATGAGACAGATTCATTGAATTTGAACTCCGGGCCGGCATTAATACCAATAAACCTCATTCCCAGTATTTCAAATTCAACGGTAAGCGCTTTTCCGGCAAAGTCTTTCTGGAAATCTGCCAGACCCTCTGCCTCCGTCATAGGATAATAAGTGGTCGTAATGAGCTTACCATCGCTGAAAATGGACAGGTAATACTCCGCTGCTTCCTGTGCATTGCCATCAAACCACAGGTTTGGAATTATTCTCTGATTGTTAGTCATTGCTTCTGAGTTTTAGATTTGTATTTCTATCGTTAGTTTACAAATCTAAAGCGCTCTTATTTTAATCCACTTTCCATAAGACAAGAAATGCGGTTATAATAATTTGTCCGGGTTTTTAAGATTAGCATTCGCTAAGCCTTACCGAGATATTGACCGCGAGGCCTCCTTCGGAAGTCTCTTTGTATTTTTCATTCATATCCAGCGCGGTCTGCCACATGGTTTGGACCGCGTCGTCGAGCGAGACTTTTGCAGAGGCCGGGTCTCCGCGTAACGCCAGTTGAGAAGCAGTAATGGCTTTGATCGCTCCCATTGCATTCCGTTCAATACAAGGAATTTGTACCAGTCCTGCAACCGGGTCGCAGGTAAGGCCGAGGTGGTGCTCCATAGCAATTTCAGCGGCCATCAGGCATTGTTCGGGCGTGCCGTCCATTACTTCTGTCAGCCCGGCCGCTGCCATTGCGGAAGAAACGCCTATTTCTGCCTGGCAACCTCCCATTGCTGCAGAGAGGGTAGCTCCTTTTTTAAATATAGAGCCGATTTCGGCGGCAGTAAGCAGGAAACGCTGAATTTGTGCGGCAGAATTGCCTTTGCAGAAAATCAGGAAATACATCAGCACCGCAGGGATCACCCCTGCCGAGCCGTTTGTGGGCGCAGTGACGACGCGTCCGAACGAAGCGTTTTCTTCGTTCACGGCAAGAGCAAAGCAACTCAGCCAGTCGAGGGTATAGTTAAAGCCGCTTCCGGATTGGGCAATGGCATCCATCCATTCGCTGATTCCAGAAAACTCATGATTTCCTGCCAGGAGCCGGTTATGGATGACGCCGGCCCTTCTTTTTACATTCAACTCGCCGGGGAGGAGCCCGGTAGTAGTTTGGCAACCACGATAGATACATTCGACCATCGTCTGCCAGATATTCATCAGGCCGGCAGCGGTTTCGCTGTCGGGCCTCCATGCTGCTTCATTTTTCCTGACAACCCCGCTGATCGAAAGCCCCGTCTGCCGGCAATGGGCCAGTAGCCCGGCTGCAGTTTCGGCCGGGTAGGGAAGGACAACGGCCGGTATCCCCGGAGTGTCTCCCTCCTCTTCATCGCCTTTGCTGATAAATCCGCCGCCGATGGAATAGTAAGTGGAAGAAAAAGTGCTTCCGTCTTCCTTTGTTGCCGAAAATCGTATGCCGTTAGGGTGAAATGGAAGGCTTTCACTGAAGTGGAAGCGAATGTTTTCTTTTTGGGAAAAGTCCACCGGTTTTTTTTCTGCCAGCAAAATTATTTTGTCTTCCCGAATGCGCTCAAGAATGTTGCCGATCAGGGAAGTGTCGATAGTAACCGGGTCGTAACCGGCGAGCCCGAGAACGGCTGCGATGTCGGTGCCATGGCCTTTCCCTGTTTTCGCCAGCGAGCCGAAAAGATCGACATTGACTTCTTTTACATAAAGGAAAATCCCTTTCTCCCGCAGCTCCGCCAGAAAAGCCTGGGCCGCCCTCCAGGGGCCTAAAGTGTGTGAACTGGAAGGTCCTACGCCTATCTTAAAAATGTCAAAAACTGAAATACTTTCGTTTTTCATCTGTGTAAAAATGTTATCAGCTTTCAGAGCTTCGACTGCGCTAGCTTCGACTCCGCTCAGCTACCTCGACTCCGTTGGCTTCGACTTTGTTCAGCTACCTTGATTCCGCTAGCTTCGACTCCGCTCAGCTACCTTGACTCCGTTGGCTTCGGCTTTGTTCAGCTACCTTGATTCCGCTCGGGTGACTCATTCCATCCGGTGGCTGAGCGGAGCCGAAGCCCCGGCAGCAATTTTGTA
>CAZLTN010000053.1:0-34712 GCA_964562455.1 uncultured Cytophagales bacterium | reverse complement strand
CATATCCTGTCCAAACTTAATGAAGCGGTCGTTTTTGAAAACTTCCTGCACACTAAATTTCTCGGACAGAAAAGATTCTCCCTGGAAGGAGGTGAAACGACTATCCCGGCTCTTGACGCGCTTATCAATAAGGCAAGCGACCTGGGAGTTGCCGAAGTCATGATCGGTATGGCGCACCGTGGCCGCCTGAATGTGCTGGCCAATATCATGCAGAAAACCTACGACCAGATTTTCAACGAGTTTGAAGGCAATATGCCCGACCAGGTCTGGGGCGACGGCGACGTCAAATACCATATGGGGTATGCAAGTACCATTACCACCCGTAGCGGCAATACGCTACACCTCAGGCTAGCTCCCAACCCTTCCCACCTTGAGGCGGTGAACCCGGTTGTGGAAGGCGTGGTCAGAGCCCGGGCCGACAGCATGTATGCCAGCGATTACGACAAGGTGATGCCGGTGCTGATTCATGGCGACGCCGCACTCGCCGGACAGGGGATCGTATACGAGGTGACCCAGATGTCGAACCTGAAGGGGTATTTTACCGGTGGGACCATCCACTTTGTGATCAATAACCAGGTAGGCTTTACCACCGATTTCACCGATGCAAGGTCAAGCGTCTACTGTACGGACATCGCCAAGATAATAGATGCGCCTGTGCTTCATGTCAACGGCGATGATCCGGAAGCTGTGGTCTATTGTATGCAACTGGCCGTCGAATATCGTCAGCGCTTCAACAAGGACATTTTCATCGACATGGTATGCTACAGAAAGCATGGCCATAACGAATCGGACGAGCCGAAATTTACGCAGCCGGTATTATATAAGCTTATCGACAAACACCTCAACCCAAGAGAGGTGTATAAAAATTATCTCGAACAGCGCGGAGATATTTCGCGTGACGTGGCGTTGAAAATGGACAGCGAATTCAAAGCGCTGCTCCAGGCCCGGCTGGACAAAGTGAAGCAGAAAGAAGTACCTTACGTTGTGCCGAAGCTCGACCAGGAATGGAAAAACCTGCGGAAGCCGGTTCCCGCTGATTTCGAGCAGTCGGTCAAAACAGGAGTTCCCAAAACCGTGATTTCTGCCGTCGGGAAAGCCCTGACAACACTTCCGCAGGGATTCTCAGTCATTAAGCAGACTGCCAAACTGCTGAGCGACAGGAAAGAGATGATTTTCGAAAAGAAAGTCGTCAACTGGGCTACAGCCGAATTGCTGGCTTACGGCTCGATGCTCGCAGAAGGCAATCTCGTGAGGCTTACCGGCCAGGATGTGGAACGCGGTACCTTTTCTCACCGGCACGCGGTTCTGAAGGATTCGGAAAACAACGCTTCCTATAATAACCTCAACCACATCCAGGAGAAACAGGGTGAGTTCATGATCTATAACTCACTGCTTTCGGAATATGGAGTGCTGGGCTTCGAGTTTGGGTATTCGATGGCTAATCCCAATGCGCTTGTCATCTGGGAAGCTCAATTCGGCGATTTTGCCAACGGCGCCCAGGTGATGATCGACCAGTTTATTTCCACTTCCGAAACAAAATGGAACAGATGGACAGGCCTGGTCATGCTGCTGCCGCATGGCTATGAAGGCCAGGGACCGGAACACTCCAACGCCCGTCCTGAAAGATACCTGCAGCTTGCCGCAGGTAATAACATGTATGTCACCAATATCACCACGCCGGCTAACTTTTTCCATGCGCTGAGACGACAACTGATTGCGCCTTTCCGCAAGCCGCTGATCGTCATGTCGCCGAAATCGCTGCTGCGCCACCCGCTGTGCATGTCTCCGCTTAGCGATCTCACCGACGGGCGTTTCCTTGAAACCATCCCGGATACCTATGCCGATCCGAAAAAAGTCAAAAAAGTATTGCTGGTTACAGGGAAGCTCTATTACGAGCTCTACCAGAAGCAACAGGACGACAAGCGCGACGACGTAGCCATCGTCCGGGTCGAGCAACTGCATCCGTTCCCGCAGAAGCAGATAGAAGCATTGCTGGGACAGTACAACAAAAAAGCCAAAGTCTGCTGGGTACAGGAAGAGCCTAACAACATGGGAGCCTGGACGTACCTGCTGAGGTCTTATGAAGCGGCACGATCATTTACGGTCATTGCCCGCAAAACAAGCGCTTCACCTTCGACCGGCTTTTTCAAGATACATAACGAAGAACAGACCGCAATTATCAATGAGGCATTCGAATAGAAAGACTCGTAATTACTCAATATAACCATTATTTGTCCGATCAGACTTACGATCAATCTACACTTGAATTATGGCTGAAATAGAAATCAAAGTACCGCCGGTCGGCGAGTCCATAACAGAAGTAACCATCGGTAGCTGGTTTAAGAAAGAAGGAGATTTTGTTAAGTTGGATGAGGTAATTTGCGGGCTGGATTCTGACAAAGCGACTTTCGAGCTGGCTGCCGAATCTGAAGGGATCCTGCATATCAAAGCCCGGGAAGGTGATACTATCAATATCGGCGATGTAATCGCTACTATCGAAACCGGAGCGCAGGCGCCGACGGCGTCAGCACCGGCCGAACAGCCGACGGTGACCGAACAGCCGACGGCGTCGGCTGCTACAACGCAGGGTGAGGCGACCATAGTGGAAATGAAGGTACCGGTAGTGGGCGAGTCCATCAGCGAAGTAACAATCGCAAACTGGACGAAAAAAGACGGGGATACCGTACAGCTCGACGAAATTATCTGCGAGCTGGAATCTGACAAAGCTACATTTGAGCTGCCTGCGGAAGCAAGCGGCATCCTGAGGCATGCTGCATCGCAGGGTGAGACGCTCGCAATAGGAGAAGTAATTGCCCGGATCGAGGCTGGGGCAGCTCCGGCGAAGGCAGACACACAGAAAGCGGCCGACTCATCTGCTCCGGCGATAAAATCAGCGCCCGAACCTGCAGCAGCAGGCGGCGTTACCCCGCTGGCGGCAAGTATACTGGCCGAAAAGGGTATTAATCCCTCAGAAGTTAAAGGAACGGGAGCAGGAGGAAAAGTGACAAGAGAGGATGCTCTGAACGCATCCAAACCTGCCGCGACAATGCCCGCAGCTCCGGCGCCCGGCGTATCGACGCCCGGCGTATCGACGCCCGCAGCAACGGCTTCACCGGCGCAGCAGACCGATGCCCGCGGCCAGCGCCGCGAAAAAATGTCGGCACTGCGCAGGACCATCGCCAAACGCCTGGTGAGTGTCAAAAACGAAACTGCGATGCTTACCACTTTCAACGAAGTGGATATGAAGCCGGTTATGGACCTCAGGAATAAGTTCAAGGACAAATTCAAGGAGAAATACGAAGTCGGCCTCGGGTTTATGTCGTTCTTCACAAAGGCCGCTACCATAGCCCTGCGTGATTTTCCTGCTGTAAATGCCTATATCGATGGCGATGATATACTTTACAACGATTTCTGCGATGTATCTATAGCCGTCTCCACTCCCCGCGGTCTCGTAGTGCCGGTGGTGAGGGACGCTGAAAAGCTTTCATTCGCCGAAATTGAAAAAGAAATTATCAGGCTTGCCACAAGGGCCCGCGACGGAAAGCTGGGAATAGACGAAATGACGGGTGGTACTTTCACCATCACCAATGGCGGAGTATTCGGCTCGATGCTTTCTACTCCTATTATAAATGCACCGCAATCAGCTATTCTCGGTATGCACAACATCGTAGAGCGCGCTGTGGTAGTGAACGGTGAGATTGTGATCAGGCCTATTATGTATGTGGCGCTGTCTTACGACCACCGTATCATCGATGGAAAAGACTCCGTGAGCTTCCTGGTAAGGATCAAACAGATCCTGGAAGATCCCGCAAGACTGCTTTTTGATTTGTAAACGTTCCCTTCGACTCCCTTCGGACTACGTTCAGGGAGCGGGATGAAATCAGGGGAGAGCGGGAAGAGGGAATCAAAGATCGTGTATGTCCGGTATCAGGTTTGAATTTGTTAAAACCTGGTATCGGACATAATCATTTATACAAATGGGAAGGTCCGCAATTGTCGGTCCGCCGGGTATCGACCAGGTAACCGATCTTCCAGCCCTTCCGCGTTTTCACCAATTGGAAAGAATTTACCCCGCAATGGTTTAAGCTACCGTTGTAGTTGAAAAGATAAGGAGTCCATACGGAGGCCAGCTGCCCTTCGACCCTTACCATATCAAACATAATCCTCTCGTCCAAAGTGCCGGGAATTTCTTTCCCTACGGCTTTTATCAGGGCACCGATGTCCTGCTTGCGGACTTCCCCGAAACCTTCATCCGTTTCCGATATTGTCTGCATGATAGCACCCGGTAAAAACAAGGTACGTATCACCGAGGTATCGGCCAGCCTCATACCGTCAAACAGGTGCACGATCACCTTCATGACTTCTTCTTCTTCAGACTGGGCCCGCACCGGGGAAATAATCCCCAGGAAGGCAATCGTAAGGCACATTTTAAATATCATCTGCTGTAGGATTAATTAACGTACATTCCCCATCCACCGGCTCAGGAAGGGAGTAAAAAGCAGCAGCACAATCCCCACTCCTATCGATACGTACCCTATCTGCTGCAGTATTTCGGCATAATACGGCAGAGAAGCTTCCGCATCATTCACTACTTCGGCTGGCACGACCATCAAAGCCCCGATCTTGGCAGCTACAAATTCTCCCAGCGCCGACGCCAGAAACCATATTCCCATAATAAGACCTACCATATGGCGGGGCGATAATTTTGTGACCATGGAGAGTCCGATGGGCGATATGCACAACTCCCCGCAGATAATAAAAAAATAGCCGGCAACGAGCATCAACAGTGGGATTTTCCCGGCATCTGCCATTTCCGTACCGAGAAAGAAAGTGAGAAAACCGATTCCGACAAACACGAACGACAGTGCAAATTTCACGGGCGTTCCGGGTTCCCATCCCCTCCGGTTTAACCAAAGCCATAGCCATGCAAAAACACTGCTGAGCACGATGACCCAGGCCGGTGGTATAAAATTATTGACAGACAGCGACGGCAGTTCGGCCCCTCCTACTACCATGTCGACATTTCTTATGGCAAACAGGTTAAGTGAGCCCGCATTCTGCTCATAGAATGCCCAGAACAAAATAGAAAACGAGATGAGGACAGTGGCTGCCAGCAGTTTGTTACGTCCTTCTGCATCCATTCTGAAGGCTTCGTAAAGAAGATAGAACAGCGAAGCCACCCCAAGTACCAGCATGACAACGTCCATTACCTGGTGCCTGTTGAACAGGGCTATGATAACCGGGAGGGTCAGTAACGTCAGTATATACACAGCCAGATCGTTCCTGATAAGTCCGCCCCATTTCTCCTTCAGCCTGTCCGGATGAGGTGGCAGCCCTACCCTGCCAAGGCTTTTTCTTCCGGCATTAAAAACAACGGTACCTAAAATCATAAAAACACTGGCCACTCCGAAACCTGCGTGCCAGCTCCAGGCATGCGCCACCCATCCGCAAACGGCCCCGCCAAGCGCAGCTCCCACGTTAATCCCCATATAGAAAATAGAAAAGGCACTATCTTTCCTCGGATCGTTGTCGTCATACAGCCCGCCAACCATTGTCGAAATGTTCGGCTTAAAAAATCCGTTTCCACAGATGATCAATGCCAGGCCGGTATAGAAGCTCCATCCCACCGGGAGAGCGAGCACAATGTGCCCGGCGCTCATCAGGATGCCTCCGAATAAAACAGCCTTCTGCCCCCCCCGAGCAGCCTATCGGCCAACATCCCGCCAAAAACCGGCATGGTATATACCAGGGCCGCATAAGCCCCCAGTATGGCATATCCTTTTCCCTCTTCAAAACCAAGCTCCATCACCATGTAGGCGAGCAGCAGCGCTTTCATACCATAAAACGAAAAACGCTCCCACATTTCGGTAAAGAAGAGCAGGTAGAGTTGTCTGGGATGTGCGGAGGAGCTTGCCATAATACGGGTTTCGGAATGGATATTGATCATTTCACGAAGTTAATCCGAAATGCGAAAAATCGGCAAGCCTTTTCCAAAGAAACTAAGGATCTTGGCTTGTCACATCGGGTACCAAAATCACGATTACAACCCATAAAAATCCAAAAAAATCCTTACTTTGCCTAGTACTATTTTGATCGATAGAGACGTTGCAATGCAGTCTATCAATCATCATAATCTATACACATGGAAAAATATAAAAACAAATACAGGATTCCCTCTGCCAGGCTACAGGGCTATGATTATGGGAGGAACGGTACGTATTTTATTACTATCTGTACGCAGGATAGGGAACATTTTTTTGGCAAGGTCGTGGATCAAAAAATGATTTTGAATAAATTGGGACAATTGGCAGAGAAATATTGGATCGAAATTCCCGATCATTTTCCGTTTGTTCAATTGGGTAATTTGGTGGTTATGCCCAATCATGTTCATGGTGTTTTGATAATTGATAATGGCGACGGCGTAGAGACGTTGCAATGCAACGTCTCTACCGATCCCGGTTCCAAAAATGGTCAAATGTCCCATATTTCGCCCAAACCGGGGACGATATCCACCATTATCCGGTCATACAAATCGGTGGTTTCAAAATATGCACGACAAATGCAGGGACGTTTTTCGTGGCAACCCCGTTTTTACGATCATATTATTCGGAATGCACAATCATTTGAACGCATTCAAACCTATATAGAAAATAACCCATTGAATTGGAAAGAGGATCGCTTTTATTCAAATTCAGTGGAAATAATATGAAATACCGATATTGGTGACGTGGAACGTGATGATGGCATCGTGGTTCATTGTTGCGGCGCTGTCGTATTACCCATCCGGGCATACGCCAGGGAGATCGGAAGGCGCCTCCTCTCTTTTGGAGTACCTTAAGAATGACAATCGGTACAATTTCTTCCTGCTCGAAGATCTTAACGAGCGATTTATCAATTTCCACAGGGACAGGAACCGCCGCCCGCTAAGCCTGAGCGACCTTATCAGCGACGTACATGCGGGAACACCCCTGGCGCTGGGGAGCATACGCTTTTTGACTACCGGAGGCAATCAACTCCACCTACCTCGCCAACGCGCCTCTGATACCCATCCGGGCATACACCAGGGAGATCGGAATGACCCTGGAATAAAGCTTGTCAGAAACGTGGTGAATTAAACACCACCCGGTTAGCCAATTCCATCTGTTCGGGATTGATATTGTGGCCCATGCCTTCATACACCTTCTCTGTTACCTCTGCGTTCATGTCCCTGAAGATATTGGCAGTCGCATATACGCGTTGGACCGGGACGTGGAAATCGGGGTTACTGGTGGACAGGAACAAAGGCATATGTAGAAAATCACCTTTGTAGTTGCTGTGGTCAATCGTCTTACCGATCACTCCGCCGATAATTGCCACAGCTCCACCGAAACGGCCGGCTTTCCTGGCCAGGAACTCCAATGCCAGGCATGCCCCCTGAGAAAACCCGAAAAAATAAATATCCTCCCGGCGGATGCCTGCTTCCATTACATGATCAACCGTTTTCTCTACAACATCGAGAGCAGACGACAGCCAGGGCTCATTATCCTCGGCCGGGGCCAGGAAAGACAAAGGGTACCAGGAATTTTTCGTCGCCTGCGGAGCCAGTAGAGCGAAATCTTCTACCGCCAGGTGGCGGGATAAAGTGAGAATGTCGTCTGCGGTGCCGCCTCTACCATGAAGCATAATCAGCGCTTTATCCGCCGTTCCCAGTGAAACTCCGTCCTCCTTTATATCGAGCATGTGACTCATAACCAGTTCTTTTCCGAGCGATAATCTAACTCCGGAAGCAGCCCGGAAATACGCTCCCTCTCCGCTTCGAACTGTACCGGAAGCATCAACGATTGTCCCAGGGAATCAGTGGGCTCATCAACCGAAAATCCTGGTCCTGCAGTGGCTACCTCGAAAAGAACGCCACCCGGTTCCCGGAAGTACACCGAGGTGAAATATTTCCTATCCTTTACATCCGTGACCTGCAATCCATAGTGTTCCAGGTTATGTTTTATTAGCATCTGGATTTCCCTGTCCGGGGTTGCAAAAGCCAGGTGGTGAACGGTCCCGCGCCCGCCTAATCCGCGTAACACATCAGGCATAGCCAGGAGATCAATATATTTTCCCGGCTGATTTCCGACTCCCAGTCTCACCAGTCCGGAAGCTTCCCTTATTACATGATGGTTCATCTCCATGGTGAGCAGCGCAGCCGTCCGTTCGATACTTTCCAGCCAGATCTCCACGTGATGAAATCCTTTAATTACCCATTCGGGCGGAATATTGCCATTGGTATACCCTCTTCTCGGGTCACCTTCATTAAATACGAGCTCCAAACCCAGGCCATCAGGATCTTCCAGATAAACGAAGATTTCACCTTTGAAGCGTTCCTGGGGATTCTTATAGGCAATGCCGAACCGGTCGAGGCGCTGCAGCCAGTAATCCAGGCCTCCCATTTCTATAGAAAAGGCCGTCGTATTCAGCATTCCTTTGCCATGCCGGCCTTTTGCCAGATGCCGGCCGTAAGGAAACGTAGTCAGGATCGTGCCCGGGCTTCCATCCTCATCGCCAAAATACAGATGATATACTCCGGGATCTTCAAAGTTCACCGTCTTCTTGACCATTCGCAGCCCTAAAACTCCTGTATAGAAGTCGAAATTTTCCCGGGCATCACCGGTTACAGCCGTAACGTGATGAATCCCGCTGATCAGCTTTGTCATAATTTAAGTGTTTTGAAACCAGATATCCTGATATTCATCCGGCCGGCGTTTGAATTGTGCATGTACGTACGGGCATAGAGGTATCACTTTCAACCCGTTTTCCCTGGCATAGACAACCATCCTTTGCAGAAGCAACCGCCCGAAACCTTTCCCCTCGAACAGGGGGTCTACCTCGGTATGATACACTGTAAGCTTGTCGCCCGACAAGCCGATATCCATCTTTCCTGCTTTCTGATTATCCAGGAACAGTTGTACCTCACCTCGCCCGTTTTCCAATACTACTTCCAGCTTTTCCATATTATTCAAGATTTATAATTCAGGCGGAACATTCCCGTCTCGCAAATACTGATAACGAACCGGCTATTAGGGATTATATTGATTCTAACACAAAGTTGCACCTATATAACCGGGAAAACCTTGACCTACCTCAATAAATAGAATGTGCGATCAATATATGGACAATGCCCCTCTTTTCAAGGGTTCCTCTATATCCCGGAAATAATACTCTATAATTACCGGCTGACAGTCGTCGTATTGCCCCCCTTTTTCATAAAATCACCCCTGGAGAAGTATTTCTCGATCAGGCAGTACATCAGTATAAAGAAATAACGGCTTCCCATCTCCTTTATTTTCAGCTTTGACTCTCCGTATTTCCGGTTTGTCCAACTGTTGGGCACTACCGCATAGCTGTAGCCTCTCACCATGGCTTTAAGCGGTAGTTCTATGGTAAGGTTAAAGTGAGGCGAAAGAAAAGGCTTGATACCTTCTATGGTTTCTCTTTTGTATAGCTTGAAAGCATTGGTGGTATCGTTGTACCTGATACCCATTACTATTTTCACAATAAAATTGGCGATGCGGTTGACGATCTTTTTTACCCTCGGATAGTCAATAACCCTTCCGCCTGCTTCCCAACGCGATCCGAAAACACAATCATAGTCTCCTTCGCGCATCTTATTATAAAACTTTACAAGGTCTTCCGGGTCGTCGGACATATCGGCCATGAACACTGCGACACAATCGCCGGTAAACCTTTCCAGGCCGTACCTGACGGCGTAACCGAACCCGTTCGGCCCCGGATTGGTATAATAAACGAGTTCCGGGATTTCCAGCGACAACTCGTCCAGGGCTTTCAAAGTCCCGTCTTTGGAATTGTCATTGGTCACGCATATCTCGTGCACGATGCCATGCTTTTTCAGGGTCGAATGCAACGACCTCAAAGTATGGGCTATCGATTCCTCTTCATTATATGCCGGTATGACAACACTCAGTTTCATTTTTTACGCGATCGTTTGTTCATTCCTCTTCAGCCATGCCCTCTTTTGCCTTAAAATATCCCCGTATTACGGTAATGGTAGTGATCAGCAAAAAGAACGCAATGATATATTCGACATAGTCTATGATGCCCGGAAATCTTTCTCCAAACAGGTACCCTCCCCCTGTAAGGCTCCCTATCCAGCAGAATGCCCCGATCACGTTGAAGAGAAAATAATTCCCCCAGGGCATTTTGGTCAGACCGGCAAGGATAGGGGCAAAAGTCCGGACAATAGGCAAAAACCGACTGATCACCAGCGTCCTGCTTCCGTACCTGTCAAAATATTTCCGCGTCCTTAAGAGGTATTTCTTTTTGAAAAAAAGCGAATCGGGCCGGTTCTGCAGCCAGTCGCCAAAGTACCTCCCGAAAAAATATCCCATCAGCGAACCCAGGACGGCTGCACTGAAAAGGCAGGTCAGGAGCACCCAGACCGGAACGTCCAGTATTTTAGTAGCGCAAAAAACCCCCGCCAGGAATACCAGGTAATCTCCGGGAAGAAAAAAAGCAAAGAAAAGACCGTTTTCGGCAAAAACGATCAGCGTTATCACTATCAAGCCTCCAGTTACGATGATTTCCTCTGAATTGAGCACAAACTGGAAAAACTCGGCTATTGAATTCATGTATTTATCTGATACTAAACAATCTACAGACCCACTCGCCCCCCAAAGATACGATTCCCATATCCGGACGGCACAAGCGTAACCTGCGGGCTGCCCAAAATTACATAATTTCCGAAAGTTCCAACCATCTGAGCTCCTTTACCGAAATCACCTCCGAAACTTCCTCAAGCTGTTTTGACCACTCCTGCAATTGGATGTGATCGCCCCCTTTCTCCAGGAAAGACAGAAGTTCCGATTTCCTGCCCTCAAGGTCTGCTATTTCCTGCTCAAGCACCTCGAATTCTCTTTTCTCCTTAAAAGATGCTTTACGCTTCTGTTCCTCGGCCGGCTCGGGCTTTTTTGAAACCGGCGCTTGTTTGGACGCTCCGGACTCAATAGAAGCACTGCCGTTTTCTTCGAGCCAGTTCCGGTAGTCGGTATAGTTACCCGGAAAATCCCTGATCCTGCCATCGCCTTCAAACACGAAAAGATGATCTACAAGGCGATCGAGGAAATACCTGTCGTGGGATACGATCAGCAGGCAGCCCGGAAAATTGAGCAGAAACTCCTCTAGCACATTGAGACTGGTGATATCGAGGTCGTTGGTCGGTTCGTCGAGTATCAGGAAATTAGGTTCGCTCATCAGCATGAGCAGCAACTGCAACCTCCTTTTTTCACCACCGCTGAGTTTTTCCACGTAATCATGCTGCTTGTTAGGCGGAAACAAAAAGGCCTGCAGGTATTGCGAGACCGTAACAGTCTGACCTGTACCCAGGCGTACGACTTCCGCATGCTCCTTAACCATGTCGGATACCCTCTGTCCCTCTTTATAATCGAGTTCAGATTGGGTATAATAACCGAACTTGACGGTATCTCCCCGTACAACCTGTCCGTTATCAGGCCTCAGGTTACCGGTAATCATCTGCAGCAATGTCGTTTTTCCGGTACCGTTCTGTCCGACGATCCCGATCCGGTCGCCTTTCCTGAACGTGTAGAGGAAGTTATGAATGAGCTCCTTACCGCTAAACTGCTTACCGACGCTCTGCAGCTCGATAATTTTTGAACCAAGGCGGCTCGACCGGACGTTCAGGTCTATTTTATCGTCGTATTTTCGCTGACTTGCTTTATCTTTAAGATCCCCGAATGCATCGACGCGGTATTTCGCTTTCGTCCCGCGGGCTTTAGGCTGGCGGCGGATCCATTCCAGTTCCTTCCTCATAAGGTTGCGCGCTTTGTCTATCTCGGCGCTTTCTATGCTTTCGCGTTCGGCTTTTTTCTCGAGGAAATAGCCATAGCTCCCTTTATAGGTATAGAGGTTCCCGCTCTCCAGCTCTACGGTGAGGTTACAAACCTTATCGAGAAAATAACGGTCGTGGGTTACGGTAATGAACGTCGTATTAGCCGTATTGAGATACCCTTCGAGCCATTCGATGGTAGAAAGGTCGAGGTGGTTGGTAGGCTCGTCCAGGATCAGCAGATCCGGCTCTTCGAGGAGTATCCGGGCCAGCGCGACACGTTTTTTTTGTCCTCCGGAAAGCTGTCCGAAATGCGCCTGCACATCGTGAATCCCGAGCCGTCCAAGCACTTCCTTTGCCCTCGACTCAAAATCCCAGGCTTTATGCCTGTGCATTGCGTCCAGCGTCGAAGTGAGCAGCGCTTCGTTATTGTCCATCAGGGCTTTCTCGTATTCTTTTACTGTACGGGCGACAATGTTATCCTCGGCAAAGACCACGTCCATCACCGATAATGCACCGTCAAACACCGGACTCTGCTCCAGGTACCCGATCCTGGTACCTTTCCTGACGCTGACTACACCGCTGTCAGGTTGCTCCTTACCGGCCAGGAAAGACAACAGCGTAGTCTTCCCCGTTCCGTTCGTACCGATAAGCGCTACCTTATCTCCCTGGTTAAGCCCTATTGATATTTCTTTAAACAACCACCTATCTCCGAAGGAATGTGAGAGATTTTCAGCAGACAATAAATTCATTCCTGATTAACTAACTATTTTCAAACCAAAAGTACCGCCAAATTGCAATCAACCCGCCCCGGGAATTTAAACCTGCTTTAAATTCCCTTGTCTTACAGCCGCTCGCGCCCCGTTTACGGCTGACTGACGGGCCTCAGAACATTGATAAATATTTGCCGGACACTACTAACCAAACCGTAAAATTCCCCAAATTTGTGCCTAATTATTCTAACTTACTTAAAAGCAGTTATCAAATGTTGAAAATAACAGCCTTTATCTTCTCTTTCAGCCTCGTTGCTTTAAGTACCTTTTCCCAGGCAGATTTCAAAAACTACACCCAAAAAATCCCCGGCAGCGACCAGTCCTACGATATGGTCACTATACCCGGAGGAGAGTTCCAAATGGGTAGTCCTAAAAATGAAAAAGGCCGCAGGGAAGACGAAGGCCCGCAGCACAAAGTTAAAATAGAGCCTTTCTGGATGGGCAAGTACGAGATCACGTGGGACATTTACGATCTCTATTCTTTCAAGACAATGGAGGTTGAATTTGCCCAGCGTTTTCCTGACGAGACCAACAGCATTTCCAAAACCGACGGCAGTACGCGGCCAAGCCCGCCGTATGTAGACATGTCGTTCGGTATGGGGCGTACCGGCTACCCGGCGATCAACGTCACGCAATACGCAGCTATCCTGTTCTGCAAATGGCTTTATGAAAAAACCGGAATTTTCTACCGGCTACCCACCGAAGCAGAGTGGGAATATGCTGCCCGGGCAGGCACCACTACCGCTTATTCTTTCGGCAATGATCCCAAGCTTCTGAAAGACTATGCATGGTATACCGACAACAGCGACGGATCGTATAAGAAAATAGGAACCAAAAAACCGAACCCGTGGGGGCTGCATGACATGCACGGCAATGTTATGGAATGGACCCTGGACCAGTATCATGCCGATTATTACAGCAAGAAAGCTAAAGGAGAGGTAAAAGAAGCCTTTGCACCCGTAACCGAGCTGTATCCGAATTCGGTACGAGGCGGCTCATGGGTCGATGAAGCGGTAAATCTTCGTTCCGCTGCCAGGACACAATCCATTGCGGAATGGAAAATACTGGACCCCCAATTGCCCAAAAGCGAATGGTGGCTTACCAACGCTTCATTCATCGGTTTCAGGGTCATCAGACCTCTGAAGGTTCCTTCGGATGAGGAAATAGCAGCGTATTACAATCCTCCCTTAATTGAAGATTACTGATATTTATCCTGATTACGAGTAAATTACTTTCATCAGGTCCTTATCCTTACACGCAAGATTCAAACTTAACAATAATATAATTCAACCCAAAAGCTTTAATCTATGGAGAATTCTCGCCGGGATTTCCTGAAAACCAGCGGTTTAATAGCCGGTGGTATAGCCCTGAGCCCATTAGCCGGTTACGGTTACAACAGTTCAGCTGACGACACAATCAAAATTGCCCTGATCGGCTGCGGCGGCCGGGGTACCGGAGCAGCGGCCCAGGCGCTCAGCACCGTGCAAAACGTTAAACTGGTTGCCATGGCTGATGCTTTCCAGGATCGGCTCGACCAGAGCTATAAAAACCTTACCGCGAAAAAATATAAAAATGCAAAAGGTCAGGAAGTACCCGCTTCCGCAAAAATAGACGTTCCGGAATCAAGGCGGTTTGTAGGTTTTGATGCCTATCTTAAGGCTATTCCGCTGGCGGACGTGGTAATCCTCGCCGCTTCGCCGGGTTTTCGTCCGCAACATTTTGTTGAAGCCGTAAAGCAGAACAAACATATTTTCGCCGAAAAACCTCTCGGAACCGATGCTCCGGGGATCAGGCAGGTACTGGCTGCTGCTGAAGAAGCCAAAAAGAAAAAGCTCAATGTTGTGGTGGGGCTACAGAGGCACTATCAACCCAATTACCTGGAAACGATCAAGAGAATTCACGATGGCGCAATAGGCGATATCGTTGGCGGCCAGGTTTACTGGGTAGGGAGCAGCCCGTGGGTTCGCGAAAGGCAGCCGGGCCAGACGGAAATGGAATACCAGATGCGCAACTGGTACTACTTTAACTGGCTTTGCGGGGACCATATCGTAGAGCAGCACGTTCATAATATCGACGTAGCTAACTGGGTCAAAGGCGGTTATCCCGTCGAGATACAGGGAACAGGCGGCCGCCAGGTACGTACCGACAAAAAATACGGTGAGATATATGACCATCACCTGCTTGATATGGTGTACGCTGACGGAACGGTGATTTCAAGCCAGTGTCGTCAGTTTGAAGGCTGTTGGAACCGGGTCGACGAAGCATTTGTAGGTACCAAAGGCCGTATCGACAGTTTTGCAACCAATAAACCGACAGTTCTGAAACGCTACGATGGCAACGTTATCTTCAGCCACGATAGTAAAAACGACGGCAATCCTTACCAATTGGAGCACGATGTACTTTTTGAAGCCATAGCCAAAGGACAGCATAAGTTCAACGACGGAGAGAACGGCGCTAAAAGTACCCTGGTAGGAATCATGGGGCGTATGGCGACGTATTCCGGTAAGGTCGTAAAATTCGATGAAGCGCTTAACTCAGGCATTGACCTCTTCCCTGATAAGCTCGCATGGGATGCGATGCCTAAAATATTCCCCGACAGCAACGGCGACTACCCGGTTGCAGTTCCCGGAAAAACCAAAGCGGTATAGAAAATGCCATCTCAAATAGCTTTTTAAAGAAAACCCGGCCTGCAAGCCGGGTTTTCACATTAACCGAGTTCATTTCCCTTATCTCTGTCCGATGCCTCACATGACCGGCAATGCTTTTTTAAGATTTTTCGGGAATCCCGCTGTCGCGTTACTCTGCCTGCTCCTGGTTGCTTCTCTGCGGTTCAACCGGAACGATTTTATCGTTTCCAGACCGTTGGATGATGCGGCTTTTTACATTGCAAACGTTGAAAAAATAAGAGGTATCGAACCGACTACCTATTCCTACAAAGGGCCTTTCAACGAACGAGTCCTGGGTACTACGATCGCAGCGTTCCTGCCTTTTTCCCCGCTTACGGCCATTAATGTTACCAATCTCTTTTTTCTGGCGGCGGCGGCCTATTTCCTCTTTCGTCTCCTCCGCGATACGGGTATCCCGGAAGGCCTGTCATGGATTGGTCTCTACATGTTTATTTTTTCGTTTCCTACTTTTTATTACAGTACGATAGGATATATCGATCCGACAGTTCTGACATGTATTTTTTGCGGTACCTGGGCAATTTTCACCGGGCGCTTTACCTGGTATTTTATTGCAGTTGCCGCGGGAGCGTTGGCAAAGGAGAATATCGCCGTGCTCATTCCTGTCGCCCTGGTCTACGCTTTTAGCAACAAGGAGATAAAATGGGTTATAGGAGCCGTGGTAGCTATGGCAATTATCCTTCTGATCAACACATTTTTGAGAAATCTCCATAAAGACGTCAACGACTATATAGTCTTCTGGCAGCCTGGCTGGTTCAGGGTATGGGATAATTTCAGCCGCCCCAATTTCTATATCAGTACCGTACTCTCCTGGGGGCTTCCTTTTGGAGTTTGTATGATGTATGTTTTCAGATACCCGGCTGCCGTAGTCCGAAACCTGCGCAACGATCTCCCGGTATTAACAGGTATCGTGTTTATCACAGCTACAACCTCTTACATGATTATCGCTGCTTTTCCCGACGGCCGGAATGTCTGGGTGGCTTATTGCTTCCCCGTTTTCCTGGCAATGAGGTGGTGGCATAGGTTTGGCAATCCTTTCGCAGGGTTGGGAAAGAAATCCTAAAATCTCAACCCGAAACTTACCCTGAACTGGCTCAGTGGACCGTAGTAGTTGGTACCGCGGAGCAGCAGGTTATTTGTAAGGCGCCAGTCTATATCGACATAGGCATTTTTAAACAGGCTCCTCTGGTACCCCGCCACAATCCCCCACCTAACCGCATTGATCGTACTGCGTTCCTTTTCTCCCTGATCTTGGGTTACCCAACGGTTGCCGAAGACGGAATGCTCGACGAGGGGACCAACGTAAAAACCATTCAGGTCATGGCCTCCCCTCCCTGTGTTTCTTAATTTTCTTTGAAAAGCATAGTACCTGAGCTGAAGGGCGGATATCGCTTCAGCCGCAAAGACACGTCCCTCCATATTCTCCATACGTAGAGGCTGATTTAATATAAAACCGTCGACGCGGACCTTTGCAGAAACCGACCTAAACAATTTATGCTCATAACCCAAACCTCCGGCCAAGCTCTGACTATGCCGGCTGAGAAGAAACTCCGGCCACGCGATGGTAAACTGGGAACGCACTATTTCCTGGCAGCGGAGCACTTCGCAGAAAGGCAGCCCGGTTTTCTTTTTCCAGTCTCCCAGGGCCAGGCCGATGGTAGCTCTGGAAGAAATCTTCAATCCGTCTCTCTTTATCGAAACAATTTCCACATTTTCTGCACGGCTGGTATCGCTCCACATCCTGCTGCCGAACTGATAGTATATTCCCGCACCGAAATCCACAAACCCGCGATTGAAAAATCTGCGCTGCATACCCCATTCAACTCCTATCCTGGAAAAAACCGACCGGTATATTCCTGAATACCAGTTGGTATAACGATCGTAGGTAATGCCGAGATAATCGCCCGAAAAATTACTGGCCGAATACCCTTCCCTGATCCGCTTTTTCATCTCGTAGTACCAGCGTGATTGCGCCGAAACGCTTCCACTCCCTGAAAAACTCAGCCCTTTTTCTCCCGCCGACGATGACAGGCCGCCGACAAAAGATCCTCCAATCCCGACAGATAACTCTGGCGTAATCTTATATTCATAACCAGCGCTGATGCTACTATTCCTCGAATAACTCAGATAGTGATACCCTCCCGACCAGCCATCGGACGTCATAAGGCCGACTTTCAACATATGCCGGGTTGGCTCTTTGGTCATGAATACATTCTCATATCTGTCAATAAACCGCTGTTTACGGACTTCTCCCATCTCCTGCTGTGTGGATATTATCCCGAGGCTATCCTGACCGAAGGCATTCCCGGCAAGCCATACCGTAACGAAAAGAAACAAAATAATAGATTTTCCCATTATCGATTTAGTTAAATAATACTACCGGACACTGAGACTTGCAAACTCCGCCTCTATATTCAGCATCGCTTCCCCGCGGCCTGAATAACTGAGTTCCTGCTGGCTGTCCGAGACTGAAAGTGTCTTAAACCCTGCCGGTAAACTGAATTTTGAGTAAGCTCCCCTGATCGTATAGCTGTATTTTTTCCATTCGGGACAAACCAGGTCAATGTTTGTCTTCTTTGACCGGATGTCCAGTGAGCTCAGTTTCGCCGCCGGCTCCAGCTGCATTGATCCGTACTCGGTGCGCAGCCGTACATCGCCGCCAAGCCGCCTGAGGAGAATCCGGGTATGGCTGGACGACAGCTCCAGGTACCCGGATACGTCATAAGCCTCCAGGTTCCCGAACTTTGTATCGAAGCTGGCTTTTCCCGATAAGTGTGACATATTGACTTTACAGAACCTGGCCTTCAGGCTGATATCGCCGGTTAAGTCTTTCAGCGTCACGATCCCGAACGAATTTTCTATTTCCAAAGTCATCCCGGCCGGGATATACACCCGGTAGGTAGCCCTGAGGTTTGATTCCGGCTTTTTGTCCCTGCCTCTCAGCAGGACAAAGTCGCGCAGATAAAAGGTTTTTTTTTCTTTATCGGCCACTACCGCAATCTTTTCGAGATCCTGCAGCGAGACCGATTTTTCAGAATGACCCGCAGAGAGTTCGATTGTCGCCTTTATCTCCGGTCCGGACCAGGCATGTACCTCGATGTCCGCCTTTTCGGAACCGATCACAACCCTGTTTATTCCTGCCGAACTGATCGTTTTATGAATGGTTTTCTGTGCAACCTGTACAGTCTGCCCGTTTAGCCTTCCGCAGATCAGCAGGCTAAGAACGGCATACATGATTACCCCCCGGCGCAAAAGTATCAGACTCGCTTTCATATAAATTTCACCATTTCGTTCAGTATCTCCGCTTTTTTCAGTTCAAGCGACGTATGTTCTTCCACCAGCTTACGGTCCCGGTTGAAAACACCGGCTGCGTTCCTGAGCTCGGAAGTGGCTTCTCTCAATATTTCGAATTCTTTCCTTAGCCGGGTGAAATCCGGCTGCCGGCATAGCTGTGACTGTGCGAGACAAATTTCCATAAACTCCTCGTACTGGCTGTCTGCTTCTGATACTGCACTGATCTGAAGCCGGTTATCGAGTACTTCCTGTTTAACGACAACGTCGCTATTACCCGCCTGGAAACGCAGGAAAATTCCGATACAGAGAACAGCAGCCGCGGCTCCCAGCCATTGCAAACGTCTGTATTGCCGGGTCCTGTTACGGAGTTTTACCTCTATGGCATTCCATATTTCAGCTCGCGGCGTGTACACCGGGAGATCATAAAAGCTCGCCCCATCCAGGCGCTTTGTAACCGATTCCCAGACCTTCTCCGGCGGTGTGTATTGCGGTAGCATCTGTTTCAGGCCATCGTTATTTGCTTCCATTGCTGACTTTTGACGTTAAAATTGTCTTTAATCTTTTCTTGGCGTAAAAGAGCTGGGATTTTGAAGTCCCTTCAGAAATGCCGCACATTTCGGCTACTTCAGAGTGCATGTAGCCCTCTACCTCAATCAATACGAATACGGTCCGGTACCCGTCGGGCAGCGATAGAATAGCTTCTTCCAGGTGTGCGGCATTTACGGACTCACCTATACTGTCGACAAAGGGTTCGTGCATGTGATCGGCCAGTGGTTCAAATACCTCCATCTTTCTCTGTCGCAGTGATTTACGTACGACGATAGCCTTTATCCAGGCTCCAAGGGTAGACTCGCTCCTGAATTTTGGCAAATGGCGGAACACCTCCACGAATCCTTCCTGCAGCGCGTCGCCGGCATCTTCAAAATTCCCGGTTATGCGATACGCCAGCGTATACATGGCATTTTTATAACGGTCATACAATTCGCGCTGCGCAATCCTGTTTCCCGATAAGCATCCCGCAATCAATTGTTGCTCCGTTTGCATCCTGATTTTTTTTCCTGTCAGCTAAAAGAGCATCAAAAAGCCCCTCCAGGTTGTATGGACCAGAAAAACTTTCATCCCCTTTCAACCCAATCTACTTGGTTATATCGGGATTCTCTGATAAATTGAAATCCGGATAGGCAATCAAATGTTTTTCACCCCGGTACGTTAATACAAAACACAACGCAACTATCCAGCTTAATGCCAGTCGCTATGTTCCCGGTAAAAGCCGTTTTCTTATTTTTTACGCTTCTTTTTACAGTAGTCTGGAAAAGCTCGGCGCCGTTGTATACCCCTCTGAATGAGACCGATCCGCTTATGCTGAGCTGCATGAAATTTGAAACGCTTTACCAAAATATCGGAGACAGCACTATTACCCCCGACTCGGCGTCGACAGCATTTAAGAAGCTTTTCCTGGAATTAAGGCAACTGACCGATCCTTTCAAGCAGGATTGTAAGGAAGACCTGAAGTACGGCTATGTATTTCCTGTACGGGGTTATTATCCGAAAAGCTCAATAGGGGGCCGCGGAAAAGGCTACCGCCCGACAGGTTTCGATTTTTTCGACTCAAGAGTCCGTAAAAGTCATCCGGCGCATGATATCTTTATCAGGGATAGAAATAGTGACGGTGTCGACGACGTCATGTGCGAAGAGGTGGATGTGCTCGCCTTCACCGGCGGACTCGTGCTGGGCATCCGCCAGAACTGGACTCCCGAAAGCCAATGGCGGGGCGGAAACTATGTGTGGGTGTACAATCCCTGCCTGAACGCGCTTCTGTATTATGCCCATAATAATACCGTGGACGTCCGCCCCGGGCAGTGGATCAAAACCGGCGACGTTCTTGGCAAAATGGGGCGTACGGGCTTCAACGCATGGCAGCTCCGCTCACCTACCCATCTTCATTTTATGTACCTGAAAATTACGGATGAAGGGCTTCCGGAACCTTATAACCCGTTAAGCCTGCTGATGGAAGCCAGAGTGCTTGCCTGGGAGTAGCGGAAAAGGGCGGGCGGGTGAACCGGAGAGGCAACTTTACAAATATTCAATACCCTTTATTCCGAAATAATAACGTTATGGATTTTATCAGAGAAGACGATAGTCAGAATGGCGTAATCAAGGCGCTCGACGGAGAAACCCAGGTAGGCGAGCTGACTTATACCTGGTCAGGATCGAAACGGATCATAATCGACCATACCGAAGTATATTCACCTTATGGCGGTAAAGGAATAGGCACAGAAATGGTAAAAACGGCGGTAGAATTTGCCCGGGAAAATGACATCAGAATTATTCCCCTGTGCTCTTTTGCCAGGAAAGTAATAGAAAATGATGAAAGCGCCCGCGAACTGCTTTTTGTTCCGGGGACTACCCGATCTTGAGAAACTCGACCCTGCGGTTAGCGGCTTTCCCTTCGCTTGTCGTATTATCTCCCACAGGTTCGCCTGCCCCCTTCCCATCCGACTCCAGCCTGGAAGCCTCTATCCCAAATTCTTTCTGAAGAGCTTCTTTAACAGAACTGCCCCGGTCCTTGCTGAGTCTGAGATTCAGTTCTGCACCGCCGTCATTGTCGGTATGCCCGATAATTTTGACCCTGACTCCGGGATTTTCCTTTAAAACCGTAGCGATTTCCTTTAGTACGCCGTAAGATTCGGGCCTGATCGTCGCAGAGCCTGAATTGAAATAGATACCGGTAGTGGCAAATTTACCTTCCTCTAAAAGTTTATGCCGGGTGTCCGGCGCCCCTACGGCCAGCCTAAGGTTGGAAATAAAGAACTGGTTACCCTCTTTTGCTTCCGCACGGCTGAATACCAGGCTATTATAAGCAACACCGTTTACAAATGCCCGCGGGAGATCCCAGACTTTTACCTCATTCACATAGAGCCTTACTCTTTGCTTCTGTCTCCAGATAGCAACTTTTACCATATTATTAACCTTACTGAATGATGTAAACTGCTCTTTCGAGTTTTCCATTATCGCTTTTCCCTCATTCCAGACCTCGACCGACATAATGCCCGCCGGGTTTCCTCCTGCGTCCTGGGGATGAAACCCGAGCAGCACACCGGACTGCCTGTCCCTCCCGAACCTTTGCCACCGGGTAAAATCTTTCTGACTTTCGAGATACACCATTGAAACAGTCAGCGGCTGGTCATAATAACTGTAGACAGGTGTGACCGCAAGATCAAACTCTATCGTAAAATTTTCCGGCAACTGGTCGATAAACTCCGGGATCAGCGCGCCCGAAGCAGTAAATGCGAGCCATTTGGCATCGCTCCCCTCTAGCTTTACGATTTCTCCCGAAGCATTCGTATTCCACTTTGCGGGAAAGTCCCCTACCTGGTCCTGTGAAAAATCTTCAAAAACGATCAGCTTTTCTCCCGGCATAAAATCGTATTTGCCATATACGGCAAACGAAGGCTCCTTCGCTGCAGCCGGGCTTTCTTCCTTTACCGGGTTGTTGCTATTGCTTTCCTGTACTGCACCCTGTCCGCTGCGGGCCGGTTCCTCCTGCTTTACAGCACCTTTATCTTCTTTGGTATTCCCGGCTCCCTGGCTTTTATTTCCCTTTACACTTTCATCCAGAGCCTCCTCTACTTTATCAAGGCCTTTATCTATAGTGCGGTCAATCTTGCGATTGGCGCGGTCTACCGCTTTTCGTTCGATCTGCCTGCCTATCCGGTCCAATACCTGGGCTTCGAGGCCGCTGCTTACCATAAGACAAAGCAGGAAAGTACAGGCCGTTATAAAAAGCCGCTTAAAAGCACTATTGCGAAGACTCATTTTCCCGGGATCATACATACCCTAATAGTCAGTGATTTAGAAATAATTAATGTATGGCAAATTTTGTAAACTGTCGCTAAAAAACAAATTCAGGTTCGTTTTTTGTCACCTGCATGGTCGTAATTTTCTGCGCCGGGATAACATCGGGACCGCCCCTTTCTTTTATTTTTACATGTTATTCGCCCAACAACAAGATTAAAAATGGCATTGATTAAATCTGTCAGAGGCTTTACGCCTTCTTTCCTCAATGATTGCTGGCTTGCAGAAACCGCTACTCTTATAGGCGATGTCCGGATGGGGGAATTCTGCACGGTTTGGTTCAACGCAGTCGTCAGGGGGGATGTTAATAGTATCAGGATAGGGAATTATACCAATATCCAGGACGGAGCTGTAGTCCATTGCACTTACCTGAAAGCAGCTACTACTATTGGCAGCTACGTCTCGGTCGGGCACAACGCTATTATCCACGGTTGTACCATCCAGGACCACGTATTAATAGGCATGGGGGCAATCGTTATGGACGGCGCCGTGATCGAAGAGGGAGCCGTCGTTGCAGCAGGCGCTATCGTGACACAGGGAAAGGTGGTAGAGAAAGGCAGCATCTACGCCGGCAACCCGGCGAGATTTCTCAAGAAAGTATCGGATGAGCAACGAGAATTCAACATCCGGACTGCACATAATTACGTAAAATACGCCGGGTGGTTCGCAGCCCCCTCTCCGGAAGAAGATTAACCACAAAGGACACAAAGTAAACACAAAGATAAACTCTGTGCTTCTCTGTGTCCTCTGTGGTGAAACCTTTCTAAGGCAATACCGCGTTCATAGCCCTTACCGCTTCTGCAGATTTCGCAAAAGCAGCTTTTTCCTTTTCACTCAGGCGGAGGTTGATGATTTTCTCCCAACCGTTACGCCCGATCACTACCGGCACACCCATGAAAATGTCCTTCTGCCCGTATTCGCCGTTCAGGTATACGCTGCAAGGGACGATCCTGCGCTGGTTACGCACAATGCTTTCTACTATAAAAGCAGTTGCCGCACCGGGAGCATACCATGCTGAAGTACCAATCAGCTTTGTAAGAGTTGCTCCTCCCACCATAGTATCGGCGGCAATTTTCGATAGCTTGTCTTCAGAAAGGAAACGGCTTACCGGGATGCCGTTATAAGTAGCCAGGCGGGTCAGCGGAATCATGGTCGTATCACCGTGACCACCAATTACCATACCGTCGATGTCGTTCGGCGTAACTCCCATTTCAAGGGCAAGATAAGTCTTGAAACGTGCGCTGTCCAGGGCGCCCCCCATACCGATGATGCGCTTTTTCGGAATACCGGCCTCCCTGAAAGCCAGGTACGTCATTGTGTCCATCGGGTTGGATACTATGACAAGAATTGCCTTCGGAGAATACTTGAGAACATTCTGGGTGACAGACTTCACGATATCAGCATTCACACCGATAAGCTCCTCCCGCGTCATTCCCGGCTTACGGGGCAGGCCTGAAGTAATAACGACCACATCCGACCCTTTGGTCTTCTCGTAGTCGTTGGTGCTGCCGACGGGCAACGTATTAAAGCCTAGCAGCGCGGCAGTCTGGTACATATCCAGGGACTTCCCTTCGGCTACACCTTCTTTAATATCGAGCAGTACAACTTCTTCTGCAAGTTCGCGACGGATAATGTTGTCGGCGGTGGTCGCTCCGACCGCTCCGGCGCCTACTACAGTAATTTTCATTGGGTATTAATATTTACGTGATTAAATGTATAAAAAAATATACAGCACAAACCGTTAAGAAAAAGCATCCGACGGCTTTTGTACTATTGATGCGCTAAAAATAAGCATTATTCAAACATTCCCAATCTCCAACCCGCTAAATGACAACGCAAACAGAAAAAAGCGACCTGGCCCACCTTTTAAGTATTCCTGTAATCGTAGCTGCCCTCGGATATTTTGTCGACATATATGATCTTCTTCTCTTCGGAATAGTAAGGATTCCCAGCCTGGAATCCCTCGGTTTGTCCGCTTCCGATATTTCTTCCACCGGGACTTCCATTCTCAACTGGCAAATGAGCGGGCTTCTCATCGGGGGTATCCTCTGGGGAGTACTGGGAGATAAGAAAGGACGGCTTTCGGTGCTTTTTGGCTCTATCCTGACCTATTCGCTGGCCAATATTGCCTGCGGTTTCGTACAGGATGCTTTTACCTATAAAATTTTACGATTCATAGCAGGTGTCGGGCTTGCCGGGGAACTGGGCGCCGGGATCACGCTGGTATCGGAAATCCTGCCGAAAAGGCTGAGAGCTATCGGGACCTCGCTAGTGGCAGGAATAGGGCTCCTGGGAGCTATTGTAGCCTATTTCACTGTTGAGCTGTTCGACTGGCGTACCGCCTATTTCATCGGCGGCGGGCTGGGTATCTTATTGCTGCTGCTCCGCGTAGGAGTTTTCGAGTCCGGGATCTTCGAAAATATCAAAGAACAGAAGCACGTATCGAGAGGAAACTTTTTTATGTTTTTCACGGACTGGAGCCGGTTTTCGAGATATATCAAATGTATCGGCATAGGGATGCCTACCTGGTTCGTAATTGGCATACTCGCCACTTTCGGCAATGAATTCGGACAGTTTCTGGGGGTGAACGGGGGTATACAGCCGGGGCTGGCAATTATGTGGTGCTATGTCGGTCTTTCTATGGGCGACCTGGCAAGCGGCGTGATCAGCCACAAGCTTCATTCCAGGAAAAAAGCCGTATTCCTGCTGATGTTCATTTCATTCATAGGAAGTATCGTATACCTCTTCGGCGGGATCAGAGAATCAGATACTATTTATGGGCTTTGTGTGGTAATCGGCTTCGGTATAGGCTACTGGGCTATGTTCGTTACCATCGGCGCCGAACAATTCGGAACCAACCTGAGAGCGACCGCCGCGACGACAGTACCTAATATGGTAAGGGGAACCGTGGTTGGTATGACTACCCTTTACAGTGTATTCAAAGGGTCGTTTTCAGTGGTGGAAGCAGGTGCGCTCGTGGGGGCCATCTGCTATACAATCGGCTTTTACAGCACGCTGACTATCCCTGAGACCCACAACAGGGACCTGGATTTCCTGGAAGAATAACTGCCGAAGGAGGCACCATTAAAACAGGAAGGATTAGTACTTTTAATTATTCACCGGTACTATTAAAGCAGTACGGGTCTGACCGGCAGTTAAGTAACGGAAAGTATAATCAACATAAAATAAAGTTATCTGAATGAATCAGGAGAAAAAAAACGCTATCAACCGGCGTGACTTCCTTGGATTGTCGGCCCTCGGGTTAACAGGCCTCACTATCCTTCCCAGTTGGAGAATGCCCGACGGTCGCAGGATACCGCCCAGTGACCGCGTGGTGATGGGCTTCATCGGTCTGGGCCGGCAGGGACTTGGCGATTACGGCAATTTCACCAGATCGGCCGGCGTACAGGTGGTAGCGGGATGTGATGTAGACAGCCTCAAGAGAGAGCGTTTTAAGCGCAGGGTCGAAAACTGGCAGAAATCGCAAAACATGGCACAACGGTGCGATCTCTACGAATCTTATGAACAATTGCTCGAAAGAAAAGACATCGACGCCGTTTCAATCGCTACCCCCGATCACTGGCATGCGCTTCACACCATTCATGCAAGCCAGTCCGGAAAAGATGTATATGTACAAAAGCCGCTTGCCTATACGATACAGGAAGGGATTAAAATGGTGAGAACCATACGCGACAACAAAAGTGTCCTGCAGGTCGGAAGCCAGCAGCGTTCAGGTCCGGAGTTCCAGCGGGCGATTGAGCTGGTACGAAGCGGGGCAATCGGGCATATAGAAACTATCTATGCTGCGGTTGGAGATCCTCCCAAGCCGTTTGACCTCCCGGAACAGCCGGTACCGGCTTCGCTGAACTGGAACCTCTGGCTTGGGCCGCTCAACGATAAGAAAATACATTACCATCCCGATCTGGCGCCGCCGATCACCCTCCAGCCGGAGGAAAACGAAAAAAACTGGGGAGCATGGCGCTGGTACCGCGAAACCGGCAACGGGTATACTTCCGACTGGGGCGCCCATATGTTCGATATCGCGCAGGCAGCCATTGGCATGGACGGAATTGGTCCGATCGAATATACTCCGAAAGGCTACAAAGGTGCTAAATACAATACAATGAAATACGCTAACGGAATCGTGATGACCGAACAGGATTTCCGGGAAGAAGGTGGTAAGGGAATCCGTTTCAACGGCACAAAAGGATGGATAAAGGTGGCCAGGGGATTCATTGAATGCTCCAACCCGTCGCTTGTAAGCAAGCCGGCAGCAGCAGATCCCAAGGCTCCGGCTCCGCATATGCAGGACTTTATAGATGCTATCCGTACCCGTGGTAATACCATTGCTCCTGTGGAGGCGGGTTGCAGCACCAATACGCTGTGCTGCCTTGTAAATATAGCTATAGAGCTGCAGCGCCCGGTCAAATGGGACCCTGTAACCCTGAGCTTCGGCGACGACCGGGAAGCCGCCGGCCACCGGCTCAATCAATACGAATACCGTCGCCCTTATTCTCTTTAGGATACCCCATTAATCTTAACAAATATCCGTTAAAATGACTTATTTAAAAATTCTGAAAATGCAGCGCTTTCTAAGGAACAGCCTTACTGTCGTTACCATCCTTGCATGTAGCCTGACTGCTTCTTTCGGGCAGGGAAAACCCGACTCAAAAGTAAAAGGCGTGCAGATCGGTACGATCACCTACAGTTATCGCTCCATGCCCGACCAGTCGCTGGAAGCGACTCTCGACTATATCGTAAAGTCAGGTATCAGCTCGGTGGAGCTGATGGGCGGACCGGTGGAAAATTATGCCGGTATCCCCCAGACCAAGGACGAGGCAGCTCTTGCACAATGGAGGAAAACCGTTTCAATGGATAAATTCAGAGAGGTTAAAAAGCTGTTCAGCAAGCGTGGTGTTAAAATCCATATCCTGAAGCTCGGCAACCCCAAATGGTCAGACGAAGAAATAGATTATGCGTTCAACGCGGCCAAAGCAGTTGGCGCCAAAGGGATTTCGATGGAGATTTCGGAAGAAACCGCCATACGGATGACTCCGTTTGCCGACAAACATAAGATGTATGTCATCCTGCACAACCACGGGCAGCCCGGTCAACCCGGCTTCAGCTTCGATAAAATCCTGGCTCATGGTCCCAGGCTTATGCTGAACTTCGACGTGGGACACTATTTCGGAGCTACGGGCGACAACCCCGTAAACCTGCTGAACCGTCTCCATGACCGGATCGTAAGCATCCACATCAAAGACAAAACCGGCCCGAGAGCCGCCGATCCCAACAAAAATCAGCCTTTCGGAAGCGGGGAAACGCCGGTATCGGAAATATTGAAAGCCATCAGCAAAAATAAATGGCCGATCTATTGCGACGTAGAGCTTGAATACAATATTCCTGCAGGCTCGGACGCGGTGACGGAAGTCACAAAATGCGTGGATTATCTTAAAAAGGCACTTCAGTAACAAAAAGCCCGCTCTGCCAGCCCTGGTTTTCTTCCAAGAACCAGGGCTGACGTATTTTTATACGATTCCCCTATTGATACACCCTGTTGATCAGGTTCAGTGACGGACCGGTCATCATGGTTGTAACCAGCGCCATAATCACCATCATCGCAAAAACTTCCGGCGACAATACGCCCAGGTCGTAGCCGATATTGAGCACGATAAGCTCCATAAGTCCCCGGGTATTCATCAGCGCCCCGATCGAAAGGCTGTCCTTCCAGCTTTGTCCGACAAAACGGGCTGTCAGCGCACTGCCTACAAACTTACCCACCACAGCCACCACGATGATTATGCCCGCCATCATCCATAGGCGAAAATCGCTCAACAACCCTATCTGAGTGCGCAGCCCCGTGAATATAAAAAACAGGGGCAGCAGCAACACAACCGCCACATCTTCTACCTTTTGGATAAACAGGCTCCTGAACCCGTCCCGCTCGGGCATAATGGCGCCGGCCATAAAAGCCCCGAACAGGGCATGTATCCCGATCACCTCAGTCATATAGGAGGAAGCAATCAGGACGAAAAAAACCATTACGACGGTGAGCTCGCCGAGCTGCTTACTTTTAAAATACCGGTACGCGGCTTTCCTGATCAGAGGCCTTACTATATAGATCATCACCAGCACGTACAAAACCGCAAGCGCCACCGTATAAAGCGTATTGGCCATCGAGCCGGCTTTTACGATAGCGATAACGGCAGCCAGTATACACCAGGCGGTTATATCGTCTGCCGCAGCACAGGTAAGAGCGATGGTACCCAGTCTCGTTTTTGTAATACCCCGTTCCTGGACGATCCTGGCCAGCACCGGAAATGCCGTGATGCTCATCGCAATTCCCATAAATAAAGCAAAAGAGACAAACCTGATATTTTCAGGCGCATAGGTTTCATACATAAAGTAGGCCAGGATCATACCCAACGCAAACGGGAATATGATGCTTGCATGACTGATGACAATCGCATCTTTGGCTTTGGTATGCAGCACTCCAAGGTCAAGTTCCATACCAATCACGAACATAAACAGGATGAGCCCGATCTGGCTGAGAAACTGCAGGTTAGACAAAGACTCCGCCGGGAAGACCATCGCCTGCAGCTCAGGGAGGTAAAACCCGAATAACGACGGCCCCAATATGATCCCGGCAATAATCTCGCCCACTACTTTCGGCTGCCCCAGCCGCGAAGAAATCCACCCGCAGATCCTTGCAAAAAGTATTACTATTAAAATCTGTATCAGTAAAATGGCCAACGTATGCCTTCCATTAAAAAAGAGCGTATCCAGGAACCCTTCCGCTTCCGCAGACTCGGGTTGTTTGACAACGTTGTTCAATTCGAGCCCCCCACCGGCCTGTACGATCCAGTATATGAGCCCGCCGAAAAAGACCATCGTCATCACATAGTAAGCCAGTATATTCCTCTTTTTCGTATTGACGTTCATAACAATTTTTCAGATCTCAACCAGGGTCCGTTTCTTTATTTAAGGTGACAAATTACCAAAGAAAGAAGAGACGGGAATACACGATTGTGAATATTTAATGTAAACCCCGGGGAGCCGGCAACCATCTTCAACCGGAATAAAGACCCCGAAATATGATATATCTTAAAGCGCAGGCTGGTCTTATCCTCTCGTTTCGAAGTATATATCTGGGAATAACAATTTACCGACCTATGACTAAAAAAGCCGTGAATAATCCGATACAATTCACTTTTTCATATGTATTTGCCTGCTTTCTCCTGGTCGCTCTGACCGGCAGCGCAAGAGCGACCGACCTCGCGAAAGCAAGCCTTGTAGTTTCTCCCTCTATCCCTTCTCCGATGAAAGAAACTGCAGTACAAGTGCTTACCGAAGAAATTCAGAAACGAACGGGCATCAGTCTGAAACATACAGCGACATGGCCTAAAGCTTCCGGGCCGGTAATTGCGCTCCTGCTTTCGTCAGATAACGGGGTTTCGGGTATGAGCGCTCCCTCCGGAAGAACGCGCGGGAACCATGAATTTAAAAAGGAAGGATACAGGATTCTTTCTGACCTGACACCAGGCAAAAATGTGGTTTGGGTTATAGGGGCCGATACTCGCGGTATACTTTTCGGGGTAGGTTGGCTGCTCAGGAATATGGAAATGAGCACAGGAAAACTACGCCTGGACGGAAACATTGACTTTGCTACCTCTCCTGTCTACCCTATCCGGGGCCACCAGTTGGGGTATCGCCATACCGCCAATACCTACGACGCGTGGACGGTGGGGCAATACGACCAGTACATACGCGAGCTTGCCATTTTCGGCTCCAATGCGGTAGAAGGTATCCCTTTCCAGGAAAGTTCTGCCAAAAGCCCTCATTTCAAGATCCCGGCAGAAGAGATGAATATCCGGATGAGCGAAATATGCCTGAAATACGACATGGATTACTGGGTCTGGACCCCGGCGACGTTCGAACTGGAAGACAAAGCCAAGAGAAAACAGGAGCTTGATCTTCACGAAGCTTTTTATAAAGCGTGCCCGAGGCTGGACCATATTTTCTTCCCCGGCGGAGATCCGGGCGACAACCACCCGTCGGAGGTTATTCCGTTCCTCAGGGAGCTCCACGGCATACTGGTGAAATATCACCCTAAAGCAAAAGTCTGGATTTCACTGCAAGGATTCAACGTAGAGCAGACAGACTATTTCTATAATTACCTGGAAGCCGAAAAGCCAACCTGGCTGGAGGGCGTAGTGTCAGGTCCGGGCAGCCCGCCGATAGCCGAAACCCGCTACAGGCTTCCCAAAAACTACCGGCACCGCCAATACCCGGATATTACACATTCTGTTCGCTGCGAGTTCCCGGTCGAGGACTTCGACCAGGCCTATGCCTTAACACTGGGAAGGGAGTCGGTCAACCCCCGGCCGTTTGCCTTCGCAAAAATCCATGCCAGGCTGGCCCCGTTCACTGACGGGTTTGTTTCTTATTCGGACGGCAGCCACGACGACGTCAATAAAATTGTCTGGAATGCCCTCGGCTGGGATCCGATGGCCAACGTCCATGAAACGATGATAGAATACGCCGCATTTTTCTTCGGAAAGCCTGTAAGCCAGACTGCCGCAAGCGGTATCGAGGCGTTGGAGCAAAACTGGAGAGGCCCACTGGCTGAAAACGGAGGCGTGGAAACGGCGTTCCGCTTCTGGAAAATGCTCGAGGCAGAAAATCCCTCCTTAAAGAACAACTGGCGCTGGCAGATGCTGCTGCTGAGGGCTTATTATGATCAGTATACGCGGCTGCGGCTGATACGGGAACAGGAATTGGAGAAAAAAGCAAATGAAATTCTCCTCCAGGCCTCCGCATCTGATCTTGATGAAAGTATGCAGCGTGCCCTGGAAATGGTAAACCAGGCTGACAAAGAGCCGGTAGACAAACAGATACGACAGCACCTCGATTATCTCGCCGACGCCCTTTTTACTTCTGTCGGCTTGCAGAGCAGCACCGCCAAACATAAGCCCCGCGGGCCCGAAAGAGGTGTTGTGATGGACTTTGTGGATTATCCGCTCAATAATCGCTGGTGGCTGGCAGACGAGTTCAGGAAAATCAAAACGATGGAAAACCCTTCCGCGAAACGGGAAGCGCTGCACCGGATTGCAACTTGGGAAAATCCGGGCGCAGGAAGCTACTATGACGATATTTCGAGCATATCGAAAGGCCCCAGGGTAAAGACCATAGTGGATGATGCCACCGACATAGCTTGGTGGGACGGCGGAATGAGCCGAAAGCGCCTTTCCTTTCAGACTTTCCAGGGCCAGCCCGAGCTGGATTATGACGATCTTGATCCTTCGGCGAGGTACCTCATCCGGGTGGTAGGGTATGGCGAAGCGCTCTTGCGGGTCGATGGCCGTCGCCTCTCTCCTATTGCCTACAGCAAGGAGCAGGACGGTGTAAAGGAGTGGATCGTACCGCACGCTCTTACCCGCGACGGGAAGATCTCGGTGACCTTCGACAGGCCTGAAGAATCGGACCTGAACTGGCGGCAATACTCGAAAATCTCGGATATCTGGCTGCTGAAGCGGTAACTTTTTTACCGCGGAGTTACACGGGGAAAGGAGGCACGGAATTACACAGAGTTCTGCCACGTTATCCTCCGTGTAACTCCGTTCCCCTTTCCGTGCGACCCCGTGGTCAACCTCCGCGCGACTCCGTGGTTTACCCTCTTGTTTTTACATTCCTCCAAAATATTTCTAACTTTCCTGTTAGAAAGGAAGCGGCTCGCTCGTTTCTTTGTTGAAAAAAAGCGACTATCTCATGCTTCTTCGACATATATCAGCAAAATCCGCCCTCTGCACACTGTGCCTTTCAGTGGCTGTAATTACGGGCTGGTCCCAATCCGAGGCAGAAAAAGACTTTAAAGAAAGGATGTCGAACGACTACGGGCAAACCATGCCGGTTATCGTCAAACAGATTACTCACTCTTTTTTAAAAACTCCCTACGTAGGCCAAACGCTCGAAGGAAACCCGCAGGAGCAGCTCGTTTGCAAATTCGACGGGCTCGACTGTACCACGCTCGTTGAAAACGTTCTTGCACTGGCCCTCACCTATAAGGCCGGAGGCAGCTTCGACCGTTTTAAAGAGGAATTGCAAAAAATAAGGTATCGCAACGGCGATATAGACGGATATCCTTCCAGACTGCACTATTTTACCGACTGGCTTTACGAAAACCAGAAAAGAGGAATTATCCGCGATATTTCCCAGGAACTGGGGGGAGTTCCCCTGAAAAAGACGATCAACTTTATGACGGCGCATCCCAATCTTTATCCTTCAGCCAAAAGTGAGGAGGCATGGAAACAATTGCGTGTAAGGGAAGATTCTATCAATGCCAGGCAGTATTATTACATCCCTTTGGCCGATATCAAACATATCGAGCCGAAGCTCAATGACGGCGATATTATCGGGATTGCATCCAATATCAACGGATTGGACTGCAATCACATGGGAATAATCAACAAAATCGGCAACCAGGCTTATCTTCTGCACGCCTCGTCTGTCAATAAGGAGGTGGAGCTTAGTGCTGTGCCGCTGCATCAGTACGTAGCCCAAAATAAAAAGAACAGTGGCATTTTTGTCGCCAGGCCTGTCGAGTGATGAATCTACAAACGTTTTTTGACTCTGTTGACGCCCCGTTATGGATCCTCGTTGCCGGTTCGGTCGCAACGGGCTGCATATTGGCAAGATTGAGCTTGTCGCTGTTAAGTGTCGCCGGGCTTTTTAACGGCGAGGCCTATGTACGCATCGCAAAAGACAGCCTGTCACAGATCGCCTATTTCTTTTTCCCCGTACTTCTTCTCACTTTAAGCCTCAGCTTCTACTCTGAGGAGCACCCCGGTACCCTATGGCTGTTCCAGGTGTTTAAAATCATATTCATAACTGTTTCTGCAGTCGGGCTATCCAGGATAGTAGTACTGGTGGAACGGGCTGTCCTTCTTCACCTCAAAATAGACCCTACGGCGTCTTTCAACGACAGGAGGCTGTATACCAGGATCAAATTTGTCAAAAGGCTCGTCATAATGGCAATCTCGCTGATTGCCCTCGCCCTGCTTTTGCTGTCGTTCGAAAAAGGCCGGCAGTTTGGTGTCGGCCTGCTCACTTCGGCCGGTATCCTGAGTGTTATCATCGGTTTTGCAGCCCAGAAAACACTGGGCAACCTGCTGGCAAGCCTCCAGGTTGCATTCTCTCAACCTATCAAAATCGGCGATACGGTTGTAGTCGAAACCGAAGTCGGTCAGATAGAAGAGATCAACCTCACCTATGTGGTCGCCAGGCTCTGGGACCGGAGGCGCCTTATCCTCCCTATTACCTATTTTGTGGAGACTCCTTTTCAGAACTGGACCCGTAACGACAGCAGCCTCATCGGCGTGGTACTGCTCTATCTCGATTACAGGACGCCCATGGACGCCCTTCGGGCAAAATTTATTGAATTAGTGCGCAGCCATCCCAACTGGGACGGCGAGGTGTGCGAACTGCATATTACCGATACCCAGGCACAGCAGATAATCGTAAGGGCCACAATGTCGGTAGCTACCCCGTCTGATTCTTTTGTGCTGAGAAGCTTTGTACGGGAAAACCTCATTGCGTGGCTCCGTGACAACCATCCGGAGGCGCTTCCAGGTATGCGGGTTATCAATGACCCTTCAGTAAACTCCGGGACCAATTCATAACTCATCACTTGTAATTCATAAATTTGTTGATGCTTTCTACAATTGTAAAAATAAGTAATGTAACCAATCTCTCCGACGCCAGGTACTGCGCCGGCATGGGAGTTGAAATGCTGGGATTCACACTTGACCCCGAAAACCCGCAGTATATTACGCCCGACAAATTCCGGGAGATCAGGTCCTGGATTGCAGGCGTGCAACTGGTAGGCGAAACCCGTTCGGAAGATGTACAGGAAATTCTCAGCCTGATGGAACAATACCCTCTCGATGCGCTGGAAATAGGCGTGCCGGCAATGATCCCTTTCTTAATAAGCGAACTGAGCATCCCGGTTTTGCTCAGGATTAATATCGACGAAATGTCTCCTGACTCGCTGTCGTCCATTATAAAGGACTATAGCAGCAGTGTTTCCTATATCCTGCTCGAAAGCCTGCAAAATGCGCCTCTTTCAGCAAAATGGGCCGAAACGATCGGGCAAATGCCGTTGACTGCAAATATTTTACTGGGTTTTGGCCTTGACGATATGGACCAGATCCACCATTACCTGGACACGTTACCCGTAACGGGGATATCGCTCCGGGGAAGCGAGGAGCTGCGGCCGGG
>CAZLTN010000052.1:0-35278 GCA_964562455.1 uncultured Cytophagales bacterium | reverse complement strand
GTCAGTTACGCTACGCTTCACAGACGGTTATGCATGGTGTCGTCCCTGCGGGACTTATAATAAGTTTTTTTTGAGGTCGTCTGAAAAGATAGTGCCCTTAACCGTAGAAATGTGCCGTCAGGCACTACCCGTCTATAGAAAAAAATGGGGGCCGATATAAGGACATGCCCCGTCAGGGGCTACCCAACAGATAGACAGCAGGTATATCCGTAAAGGAGCCCCGCAGGGGCGACACTAAGAGATTACCGGAAGGTATCAACTATTCCCCGCTTCGCTCCGAAGCGCTCTCAATTATCAGCGAATCGAATCGCTCCTTTTCATGCATCTCCACTTCCAGTGGTATATAGAAGCACCTTTCGGCAACTCCGAGCTCCAGTGCAAGCGGCATCAGCTTGACCATATCCTTTTCGGTAGTAAGCAGGGCCAGACCCTTATCGTCGGCTATGCCTGTTTTGAGCAAGTCATGCACGGTGTATTCATAATGATCGGGGAAACCGAAAAAATGAGTAGCTCCGTATCTATCACATAGAAATTGCCTGAAGGTATCATTCTGCGCCAACCCCGATAGCCCGGTCACGTGCGAATAGTCGCCTGCCTGCCGGATTCCGGCAAATGGTATTTCGACACCATATACGACAGATGAGAAAAAAACCGGAGCCTTGCTGCCTGCATACCGGCGTATCCGGCTGATGATATCGTCTTTTTCCGTTGGAGAAAGATTTCCGGGCGACTTGGTGACGACTATGATGTCCGCTCTGCGGCTGCCTCTTTTCCGTTCCCTGAGGTTGCCGGCAGGAAAAGGCAGATCTGCATAAAACGGCCGGTTATAGTCGGTGAGCATGATATCGAGACAGCGTTCGATGGCACGGTGCTGAAAAGCATCATCCAGGAGGATGAGCCCCGTCTCAGGGAATTCCGCTGCAATCTTTCGGGCGGCGCCGGCTCGCTTTTCTGCCACGAGAACCCTGATATCGTTTGAAAACTTGCGATAATATTGCAATGGCTCATCCCCGATTTCTGCAGCAGAGCTGTCGGGGCCGGCTACCCGAAGCCCCCTGGTTTTCCGGCCATATCCCCTGCTTATGACTGCTATCCTTTCCCGGTTTTTCAATAGCCGCACCAGGTATTCGATCATCGGGGTCTTCCCGGTGCCGCCAACTGTCAGGTTGCCAACGGAAATAGCAGGACACGGCGTTGGATAACACTCAAAAAAACCTTTGTAGTAGCCGTAGTTGCGCAGGTCCGTAATTCCGCCGTACAGCCAGCTTAGTGGCGTAAGTGCCGCTTTAACCAGGAAATTGTTGCGGATGGTGTCGCTCAAGGTCGGCTAATTTTCATAATTTGCCCGTCAAATTAAGCAGAATAGCGTTTATATACATGTCCCTGTTGCTTTCTTTTGCGCCCCATACGCTGAAGTTCAAATTTGAGGCCGGTACCTCCCGCGGAGTCCTGACTTCCAAAACTACCTATATCGTCACCATCAGGGACTACGAATTTCCTGAGGTATATGGTGTAGGCGAGTGCGGGCCGCTGAAAGGATTAAGCCCCGACGACCTGCCGGATATGGAAGATATCCTCAGTGAGTTGTCCCGGAGCTTCAATCGCCTCTCCCTCGGTCCGGAAGGATGGGAGCCTGCCGAGTTGCTGGACCGCCTCGTACCCCGCAGGTATCCGGCCGTGAGATTCGGACTGGAAATGGCGCTTTTTGACTTTCAGAATGGAGGGAGAAGGGTTTACTTTGACAATAACTTTTCAAAGGGAAAGCAGTCGATCGATATCAACGGCCTGATCTGGATGGGCGCGCCCGCATTTATGGAAGAGCAGATAGAGGCCAAACTCGCTTCGGGCTATAAAACGCTCAAAATGAAAGTAGGCGCCATCGGTTTTGAGCAGGAGTGCCGCCTGCTGGAAGGGATCCGCAGGCGATTTTCAGCGGATGAAATCGCACTCCGGGTAGACGCAAACGGCGCATTTCAACCAGTTGACGCTCTTCGGAAGCTGGACCGCCTGGCCGCTTTCGACCTTCACTCTATAGAGCAGCCGGTCGCAAAAGATCAACCGGAGCTTATGGCCAGGCTTGTACAGGAATCGCGTTTGCCAATTGCGCTCGATGAGGAACTGATAGGCGTTGTTTCAGAACCTGAAAAGCGGAGATTACTGGAAACGATAAGGCCTCCCTTTATCGTCCTGAAGCCTACACTGCTTGGTGGGTTCGCCGAGACCTGCCAATGGATAACCATTGCGGAAGAAATGGAGATACAGTGGTGGATTACTTCGGCACTGGAGTCGAATATCGGCTTAAACGCTATCGCGCAGTTCACGGCGGAATTTGCGAATCAACTGCCCCAGGGGCTCGGGACCGGCCAGCTTTACGAAAATAACTTTGCATCGGGCTTAAGGATTGAAAACGGACGGCTAAGTCTGCTGCCGGGTGTTCACGCATTTTAGCGCCTTTAAACCCATTTTATTCCTTTTTTCAGCAGGTTCAGCGTACCGGCTTCGCGGCTTCCTTCTTCCGGGCGAAAATCATAGGCCCAGTTGGCCTGGGGTGGCAGGCTCATCAGGATCGACTCGGTCCTTCCCCCGGTTTCCAGGCCGAACTTGGTCCCCCTGTCCCAGACGAGGTTAAACTCAACATAGCGCCCTCTGCGAAGGTATTGCCAGTTTTTTTCCGTTTCAGTATAGGCCTTGTCCCTGTTGATGGCCATCAGGTGCGTATAAACCGGGGCAAATACATTCCCGACATCGATCACGAAATCGAATAATGCCTGTTTGGAAAGGCCGTGATCTTCATGGTCCGGCTTCAGGTAATCGAAGAAAATTCCGCCGATACCGCGTGTTTCGTTACGGTGGGGAAGGAAAAAATAGTCATCCGCCCATTTCTTAAACCGGCTGTAGAAACCGGGGTGGTGCCGGAAGCAGACCGCCTGCAGCTCGCGATGAAAATAAGCCGCCTGGTCTTCAACAATATAGTGAGGAGTGAGGTCGATACCGCCTCCAAACCAGCAGGTACCGTTGCTCAGCTCAAAATAACGGACATTCATATGAATGATCGGAACCTGGGGGCTGACCGGGTGCATGACGATCGAAACGCCGGTAGCGAAAAAATCCGGCGCTTCACCCTCGGGCAGGTTCATCTGCGCCTGCAGCCTGGGATGGACAGGTCCTTGTACAGCCGAGAAGTTAACCCCTCCTTTTTCCAGTACACTGCCGTCCTGTATAAGCCTGGTGCGCCCGCCGCCGCCGCTGTGATGTTCCCAGCTGTCTTCCCGGAATTTTCCTGTTCCGTCTTCCTTCTCGAGCGCCGCACAGATAGTATCCTGTAAAGACCTGAAAGCTTCGGCAATTTGTTCTTTTTGCATAGCCTGGTATATTCAATATATAAGTTTCGAAGCCGCTAAGGTAAGAACTGAAACCCAAAAGACGTATTTTTGCGGCCAACTGTTAAAATACCATATTCAAGCTTGCATAATGAGTGAGTACAACCACCGTCAGATCGAACAAAAATGGCAGGACTTCTGGGAGAAGAAAAATACCTTTAAAGTACAGAACGATTCCGCTAAACCTAAGTATTATGTGCTGGACATGTTTCCATATCCTTCCGGAGCCGGGCTGCATGTAGGCCACCCACTGGGTTATATCGCGTCTGATATCTATGCCCGCTACAAAAGGTTGAAGGGCTTTAATGTACTTCACCCGATGGGTTTTGACAGCTTCGGGTTGCCTGCCGAGCAATATGCCATACAAACGGGGCAGCATCCCGCTGTGACCACCGAAGAAAATATTTCACGTTATATATCCCAGCTCAAGAACCTGGGCTTCAGTTATGACTGGAGCCGCGAAGTACGTACATCCGCTCCGTCGTACTACCGGTGGACGCAGTGGATTTTCGCACAGCTTTTCGAAAGCTGGTACAACCTGGAGTCTGATAAGGCCGAGCCGGTAGCCACGCTTTTCGAAAGGTTTGAAAAGAACGGAAGCGCCGGAGCCAGGGCTGTCTGCGATGACGATGCGCCTGTGTTTTCGGCAGAGGAATGGAACGCGTATAGCGAAGAGGAAAAATACAGGATCAGCTTGAAATACCGGTTGACCTACCTTGCCGAAGCGACCGTCAACTGGTGTGCAGCCTTAGGATCGGTACTTTCTAACGATGAAGTGAAGGACGGGGTGTCGGAAAGAGGTGGTTTCCCGGTCGAACAGAAACTGATGCGCCAGTGGATGATGCGTATTACCGCCTATGCCCAGCGTCTGCTTGACGGCCTGGATACCATTGACTGGACCGATTCGCTGAAAGAACAGCAGCGGAACTGGATAGGCCGGTCTGTCGGGGCAATGGTAGAATTTGACCTGGACGGGCACGGCGGGAAAATTACCGTGTTCACTACGAGGGTCGATACCATCTACGGCGTGACATTCATGGTCATAGCTCCTGAGCATGAGCTGGTGGATCTCATCACTACAGACGCTCAGAAAGATGAAATTGCCCGTTATAAGGAAGATACAAAGAAAAGATCGGAGCTGGACAGGGTTTCGGATGTCAAAACCGTGTCGGGCGCGTTTACCGGCGCCTATGCCGTTAACCCGTTCAACGGTGCGAAAATCCCCGTTTTCATAGCAGACTACGTACTGGCCGGTTATGGAACGGGTGCGGTGATGGCAGTGCCTTCCGGCGACCAGCGTGACTGGAACTTTGCCACTCATTTTAACCTCCCGATCATCCCTATCCTGGATGCCCAGAAAGATATTGACAAACAGGCAGATGCTACCAAAGAAGGGAAGTACATCAATTCCGGAATGATCGACGGTATGACCTACCAGGAGGCGACCGGGAAACTGATCCTGTGGCTTGAGGAAAACGGCAAAGGAAAGGGAAAGATCAACTACCGCCTGCGCGACGCCGTGTTCGGCCGCCAGCGGTATTGGGGCGAGCCTGTCCCGGTATACTTCAAAAACGGTGCGGACGGCCTTCCCGTTCCTTACCTGGTCCCCGACAATGAACTGCCGCTGGAGCTCCCTGCCATAGACCAGTACAAGCCTACCGAAACGGGAGAACCTCCGTTGGGAAGAGCTGCGGGTTGGAGATACCAGGGGCATTACGACTATGAATTAAGCACGATGCCGGGCTGGGCGGGTAGTAGCTGGTATTGGTACCGCTATATGGACCCTCATAATCCGTCTGCATTTGCTTCGGAAGAGGCGATTGCTTACTGGAAGGACGTCGATCTTTACATAGGGGGGACGGAGCATGCAACAGGTCATTTACTGTACAGCCGGTTCTGGAACAAGTTTTTGAAAGACAGGGGATTTGTTCAGGAAGAAGAGCCTTTCAAAAAGCTGATCAACCAGGGTATGATCCAGGGGAGAAGCAATTTTGCATACCGTGTAAAAGGGGGCGACGCCGCAAAGCCGGTCTTCGTCAGCGCAGGGTTGAAAGATCAGTACGATACCACTCCGCTGCATGTCGATGTCAATATCGTTGTCAATGATGTGCTGGATATCGACAAGTTCGTAGCGTCACGCAAAGACCTGGTAGGAGAAGCTCCTGAATTCATACTGGAAGAGGGAGTTTATAAATGCGGGGTGGAAATCGAAAAAATGTCTAAATCGAAATTCAACGTTGTAAACCCCGACGACATTGTGGCACGCTATGGGGCCGATACCCTCCGCCTGTATGAAATGTTCCTCGGACCGCTCGAACAGGCGAAACCATGGAATACCAACGGGATCGACGGGACCTACCGGTTTATAAGGAAAGTATGGCGCCTTTTCTATTCCGACCATGGTCAATGGCAGGTTACAGACGAAGCTCCCAAAGAAGCGGAACTGAAGGTCCTGCACCGCGCTATTAAGAAAGTCGGGGAAGATATCGAGCATTTTTCGTTTAATACTACCGTTAGTACCTTTATGGTGCTGGTAAACGAACTGGGAAGCCTGAGGACAAAAAGCAGCGCTGTCCTCCGGGATTTGCTCGTCATCCTTGCCCCCTTTGCGCCTCATATCACGGAAGAGCTCTGGGAAGCGCTGGGCAATGAGCCGGGGACGATTTCGGCGGCGCCTTTCCCTGAATGGGAGCAGAAGTACCTGGTAGACGATTCGTTTGAATACCCGATCCAGATCAACGGGAAAGTAAGGGCTACGATGGCCTTTCCGGTCGATAAGCCCGGCAACGAAATTGAGCAGGAAGTCCTGGCCAGCGATTCGGTGATAAAATGGCTGGACGGAAAGCCGGTGAAGAAGTTTATTATTGTGCCGAAGCGGATTATCAACGTGGTGGTGTAACTTAAGCGATATCAGAGGTTCCGAAAAGGGCGTTATCCCCCAGCGGCGGGCAACGCCCGCCCCCCCGTCCGTATAATCAATCGCGGTACGCCTGTATTTGCATATAGAAGATTAATTGATAACTTGTTGGGGAAAAGGAATTTACTATTCATTAACCCTAACCCGGATAGTTCCGTGCACCTCTCAATAAGAAATCTTCAAAAAACGTACCCGAACGGGGTACAGGCCCTCAAAGGGATCAACCTCGAAATAAAAAAAGGGATGTTTGGGTTGCTCGGGCCTAACGGAGCCGGGAAATCTTCCCTGATGCGAACGATCGCGACTCTGCAGGAAGCGGATTCAGGAGAGATCTTTCTCGACGATCTCGACGTGCTCACCAGGAAAGACGAAGTCAGGAAGATACTGGGGTACCTGCCTCAGGAATTCGGCGTTTACCCGAAAATCAGCGCTGAGCTAATGCTGGACCATATAGCCCGCCTGAAAGGCATTCTCAACCGGCAGGAACGTAAGGAGGTGGTAGGAGCGCTGCTTAACCGGGTCAACCTTTACAAGGAACGTAAAAAGCACCTCGGTACTTATTCCGGCGGGATGAAGCAGCGGTTCGGTATCGCTCAGGCTTTACTGGGAAATCCCCGCCTGATCATAGTGGACGAGCCGACTGCCGGGCTGGACCCCGCCGAGCGGAACCGGTTTTACAACCTGCTGAGCGAGCTGGGAGAAAATACGATCGTGATCCTTTCCACCCATATCGTGGAGGATGTCAGGACGCTTTGCAGTGACTTTGCTATTATTTGTCAGGGAGAAGTGCTATATGCAGGAAACCCGGAAGAGGCAATTGCCGGTCTGGAGGGACTGGTATATGCGAGCAGTATAGAAAAATCGGAAATAGGGAGATACAGGGCTGATTATCATGTGATTTCGTCGCAGATAAAAAGCGGGAAGCTGGGCATACGCGTCATTTCGGAGACTCATCCGGGAGAAGGTTTTCTCCCGGCAGAACCGGTGCTCGAGGATATATATTTTCACCGTATTTCGGAAAAAGTGGATGTAACTACAGCCTAAAGCTGCAACGACTCAGACTATGTTTTGGCAGATATTTACCTTCGAAATCAGGTACAGGCTGGGCAGGCCTGCAACCTGGGCCTATTTTTCCATTTTTTTCCTGATCGGCTTTCTTACCGTCGCCACGGGATGGTCGCCCGCCAGCGAAAAAGTAATGCACAATGCCCCCTGGACCATGGCTTCCGAGAATATCGTAATAAGCCTGTTTATGATGATGGTCTGTTCGGCCGTAATGGGAGTACCTCTTGCACGCGATATTGAGCATAATACCGGTAATTACCTCTACGCTTTACCCATCACGAAAGGAGGCTATTTCTGGGGACGGTTCTGGGGTTCGTTCATCTTCGTGCTGCTGATCGGGACAGGTTATAATTTCGGGGCTATCACCGGCTCGTTCGTTGGCCCGCTTTTCGACTGGGTACCTGCCGAACGTATAGGTGATTACGGTATTTGGAACTATTTTTATCCCTATTTTACCTTTGCAGTAAGCAATCTTTTCCTGGCTTCGACGATATTTTTTGCACTGGTTTCTTTTACCAGGAATGTGAGGGTTGTCTATTCTGCCAGTATTATCCTGCTTATCGCGTATTTCCTGGGCAATTTCCTGGTAAGGGATATCGAAAATCATAAGCTGATCAAAATACTGGATCCTTTTATGATTAACACCTTCTCACTGGAAACCCGGTTTATGACTCCTTTTGAGAAAAATAACCTGCAGGCGCCATTTTCGCATTTTTATGCATGGAACCGGTTGATATGGATAGGCCTTTCCGCTATTCTGATCCTGGTAGCCTACAGCCGGTTCGGGTTTGAAAAGTTCCTGAAAACAACAGCCCGGAAAGCTGAGCCAGCGGAAAAGCAGGAGAAGGAGGCTGCTGCCATTCCCGAAAGAATAGAACAGGTCTTTGGCGCAAGATACAACTGGCCGGTGCTACGGGAGCTTACCAAAGTGGAGTTCCTCAATATCGTGAGGGATAATTATTTCAGGGCTATCCTGCTCGGAGGGCTTATCATGCTCGTGCTCGATACCTGGATAGGAAATACCCTTTACGGAGTGGGATATCATCCGCTGACCATTTTCCTGATGGATTATAAAGGGTACGACTATAACCTGTTTGTCTTCATTATTATCCTTTTTTATACCGGCGAAGTCATGCATCGCGACCGGGCGACGCGGTTCTATAACATCGGCGACGCGCTGCCCGTATCAAACGCTATTCTTTATCTTTCGAAGCTGTTGAGCCTGGCCGGTGTTGCGCTGATAATGGCAACCATTCCGATGCTTGTCGGTGTAATTATTCAAACGATCAAGGGATTCACGCAATACGGGCTTGCGGTCTATGCGGTGGACCTGTACCTGCTGACTCTCCCGGGGTTCCTCCAGATGATCCTGCTGTCATTTGCCATCCATATAGTTGTGAACAGCAAATTCGCTGCTCACGGTGTGGCCCTGCTGATATGGGTCAGCCTTTTCCTTCTCAGGAACTTTGCCGAGATGGACTATAATCTGCTGTTTTATTTTTTTACCCCCGACTACGAATGGTCTGATATGAACGGGCTGGGCCATTTTGTCGCCCCGCTTTTCTGGTTCAATTTTTACTGGCTCGCCTTTGGCCTGCTGCTGGCGTCGGTGGCTTATCTTTTTTTCCAGAGAGGCGTATCCGGCGGATGGAAGGAGAGGTGGCGTGTCGCACGTTCCAGGTTCAAAGGGCTGCCCGTTGCGGCAGTTCTTGCTTCGGGTTTATGCTGGCTGGGCAGCGGGGCCTATATTTATTATAATGTAAGCTATCTCAACAACTATTACAGCACATCGGAGCAAAGGCAAAATAAGGCACTTTATGAGAAAGAGCTGAAGAAATATGAGAACCTCGTACAGCCTAAAGTCACCCATATAAATGTGAAGGCAGATATTTATCCGCAGGAACGGAGGGTAGAGCTGTATGTACAGGCCGGTATCCGGAATAAATCTGCCGAACCGATTCCCGAGCTGCACCTGATGGATGAGGAAGACCGGGAGTATACGGTGGCGCTGAATGGTAAACCGCTGGATTACAGCTCCCCGCTTGCAATACCTTATTCAAAATTCAGTTTTCTCAGGAAAGGAGAGAAGACATTTCCCTATCGTATATACAAGCTGGATGAAGCTATTCAGCCTGGGGATTCGGCTTTGCTGGAATTCAGGATCACCAAAAACAACAGGGGATTTCTCAACAACGGTTTCAGCAGGGAAGTGGTATACAACGGTACTTTTTACAGTAACCTCGCCCCGTCGTTCGGCTACAGCCGGGAATATGAGCTTGAAAGCGACGAATACCGCAAAAAATACGGGCTGCCGGAAAAGATTGACGACTATCCGCCTTATGATGATGAGAACGGAAGGCGTACGCTACTCTTCAACGACGATGCCGACCTGGTTCATTTCCAGGCTACGGTCAGTACGTCGCCTGACCAGGTAGCTATTGCACCGGGATACCTGCAGAAAAGCTGGGAAGAAAACGGGAGAAAATACTATCATTATGTGCAGGACACTCCCATAGAACTGATGGCTACCGTTGTTTCGGCCAGGTATGAAACTTTGAAAGACGAAGTGGTGATCCCCGACAGCCGGCGGGTCAGCATCGAGATATTTTACGACAAAAAGCATGCATTCAATCTCGACCGGTTCAAGGCGGCTTATGTGGACGGGCTAAAGTATTTTTCAGAGGTATACGGCCCTTTTCAGTTCAGGCAAATGCGGCTCATGGAGTTCCCACGCTACGCCAATTTTGCTCAGAGCTTCGCCAATACCGTACCTTATTCGGAGGACTTCGGATGGGTAGCGGATTTCAGCGATCCCGACGATTTTGACTACGCCTATTTTGTTACAGCCCATGAGCTGGCACATCAATGGTGGGGCCACCAGGTAACTCCCAACAGAACCAGGGGTTCGAACCTTATCTCGGAATCGCTGGCCGAGTATACAGCTCTTATTCTTTCGGAACGAAAATACGGGAAAGATAATATGAAGCGATTCCTGAAGGAAGAACTCGACCAGTACCTGCGCGGAAGGGCTAATGAAGCTAAGAAGGAAAATACGTTTATCAATTGTAACCGGGCCTACCAGTGGTACAACAAAGGGAGCCTGGTATTATACGGGCTTCGCGACCTGATCGGCGACGAGACGTTGAACAAGGCGCTAAGGGAATTCAGGGATGAATTTGCGCTGCGGGAGGAGCCGCCTTTTCCTGGTAGCCACGACCTTTTTGCCTACCTGGAAAGAGCAACTCCCGATTCGCTGAAGTATTACCTGGACGATACCTGGAAGAAGATAACGCTCTATGAAAATAAGCTGGGATCGGCAAAGGCAAAGGAGGCCGGGAACGGTTTTTACGACGTCACTTTAAACTTTACTTCGCGGAAAATGTACGCCGACAGCACGGGGAAAGAAACGCCGGCCGCCATGAACGACTATATCGACATAGGCATATTCGCCGAGGAGACCAGGGACAAGGCCGGCAGGAAGAAGGTCAACCCGGTTTATCTTCAAAAGCACAAGCTGAAACCGGGCGACCATACGTTGACAATAAGAGTGAGCGGGAAACCGGTCAAAGCGGGGGTCGACCCCTATCATAAGCTGATCGACCGGATCCCGGACGACAATGTGGGAAGCGTGGAGTAGCTTTCTTATATCTCCTGCCGGCTGGCGGCAGCGCCGGCCCGGCCCATTTTTAGCTGGAGCAGCCCCAGCGCCAGCACGCCGTAGATGGCTATCTGCAGGGCGAGATGCCTGAGATAGGGGAGTACATGACTGAGATCGCCGTTTTCAATCAGGAGAATCTTATGTGCGTTCAGAAACGGAGTAAGCGGGATCATATTGGCCAGGAACTGAACACCTGCCGGCATGGCTGATACCGGCCATGTAAAGCCGCCGATCAGGAAAGCCGGAGTGGAAAGCATCATCAGTATCTGCGTGGCTTTCAGAGCATCGGGAATAAGCACACTGACGAAAACTCCCATGAACGTAATGGCCAGCACAAAAAGGGTAGTGGTAACTGCGAAATTCAAGGGGTGCTGAGGTATAGGTGCGTGGAAGACACCGTGCATAAGGTAATAGAAGCCCAGGATTCCGATCGTTGTCAGCCACATCGGCAGGGATTTGACAAAAATAGCCGTTACCGACGACCCTGTATGCGAAATGAGCTCGCTCTGAAAGGCCCTGTCCCGGAACTCCGCTGCAAAGCTGACGGCAAACCCAAGCAACAGCACCTGCTGGAGGACCACGGCGAGTATGGCCGGCCACATAAAGACGAAGTAGTTCCCGGTCGGATTGAAGAGCCTGATGTAGTTGGCTTTGAATGGCTCGAACTGGGTTCCGGCCAGCTCCGCCGGGATTCCCTTCTTTTTCAGCGCCTGTATATCGATACCGGCATTGAACGTCCCGAGTACGGTTTGTATACCCTGTGATGCAAGATTGGCAGTGAGCAGGTTGGAGGTGTTTATAAATGTATTGACCTCCGGGTATTTCTTTTGAAGCACGTCAGCCTCGAAACGCTCCGGGATGACTACGGCAAGGACTGCCTGCTCACGCACCAGGTCTTCCTGGGTGCCGGTGTTTTCGGATTTAACGGCTATGATGTCCAGCCGCTCGTTATCCTCTATCATATCGATCAACTGGTGGCTCATCGGGCTGTCGTCCATGTCCACTACTATAACCGGCAGATCGGTCACTTTCCCTTCTTTGTAGACTAGCCCTATCAGGATGGCGTATATGACCGGGGCCAGTACCATTACTGATATCAATGTGGTGTTGCTGAAGAAGCGTCTGAATTCACGTTTCAGCAGATAAATGAGATCTTTCATTTCTGACTTGGTTAAGTTCGGGGATCAGAGTGTTACGCTTGCGTTGGTCAGGAGCCTTTCGGCTGCTTTTTTATCGAGTGGTGTCACCTTCAATTCGTATATGGCATCCTCTATTTTGTAATCGGGGTACGCTGTCGTAATGTCGGCATACCGGTTAAGCTGCCTGATCGTCAAGATCTTACCGCTGACGGTTTCTCCCGTATAGGGGACCCTGACGGGGATCTCACCGCCTTTCTGATAGGATGCGATCCTGCTTTCCGGGACGGTAAACCTGAAATAGGCGGAGTTGGGCAGGTAACCGTTAAAGAGCGCATAGCCCGCGGTAGCCAGTTCCCCTTCCCTCAGGCTGATGGTCTCCAGCAGCATATCGTTGGTTGCGATTATATACCTTTCGGAATAAGCAACCTCTGCTTCCCGCAGCAGCCCCAGCGCCTGATCGGCCTGTCCCTGTGAGGCTGTCTGTGTCTCCGTCCTGACGCCTTTCCGGGCTTCGCTCAATTCTGCATTGACCGCCTCAAGCTGCGCCTGCGCGCCCTGGTATTTGGCATAGGCTTCGTCAAAAGCCTGGGGTGTCATCATGCTGTCGGCAAACATGGCTTCGGCCCGTTTGAAAGATTTATGAGCGAAATTGTACTGTTCGCGGAGCCCCGCCTGCTTGGCCGACAATTGTTTAAGCTGGTTTTCGGTAGCGCCATTGCGTGTAAGAGCACGCTGGGCCTGCGTCGCTTTGACTGCTCCCTTTGCCTGGGCAAGCCTGGCATTTACCTCCGGTACGTCGAGCATGGCAAGCGTATCTCCTTTGCTGACGGGATCACCTTCCTGCACGTATATTTTGAGTATACGTCCGGTTAATTTCGGTGCGAAAGAAATAGTTTCTCTTTTTATTTTTCCTTCTACCGGTTTCTCGGGCTGCGGGCTGCAGGCCGAAAAGCAGATCAGTACTGAAGCTGCGAGAGCGGATGAAATGAATGAATGCGTTTTCATGATAATTTCTTCAGGTTGATTTCAGATTGTGATTGATTTTTATTGAAGGGACTTCACCCGGAGGCTGCCGGTAGCTTGAAGAAGCCCGACGACGGTCCGGCGCTGGTTATAAACAGCCTGCAGATAATCGAGGGAAGCATTCTGGTAATCGGCTTCGGCTCCTACCAGGTCGGACGCCTTGATGAAACCCGTCTTAAACTCTTTGCCGGCCTGGTTCAGGGCGTTCTGAGCCGCCTCTTTCTGCTTCGATCTTACCCGTACTTCAGCCAGCGCGTTGGTGTATTCGGTCTGGTTTTTGAGAAGGTTAAGCTCCAGCTTTTCCATAGCTTCAGCTTTTTCATTTACGACTTTCTGTAATCCGATGCGGGCGTGCTGTATTTCTCTCTTCCCTTTATTACCGTCAAAGAGGTCCCATTTGAAACCTACTCCGACGCTGAAATTGGGGACAATCTCGAATTTGTCGGTTGTCAGTGCCATGGTATTGCCTGTCGGGAACGGTTCCCTGGCCCTGAATCTCACATCAAAAGCATTGAGGTATCCCAGCGAAGCGGAAGCCTGCACTTTTGGTTTCCACCAGCTTTGCGCGGCCCTGATCTGGTATTGATGAGCGAGAATACCGGCATTAAGCGCTGTTATTTCGGGCCGGTTCCCGATGTCGCTGCCGGTTTGCTCCGGGTAAGCCGGCTGCAGGTCGTGATCGATGCGTGCAATACGTGCAGTGTCAAGTCCGCTGTATTGATGCAGCAGGTTGATGAGCATGTATCGTTTACCTTCGTATTGTTGGATCCTCGATTCGAGCTGTGCTCTTGCTACGTCGATTTTCTGGTGCTCGTAAGGTGTGATCAGGCCGTATCCCAGCGCTTTTTCAGCAGTTTCGGCATTGATGGCCAGACGTTTTTCGCTTTCATCCAGGACGGCCTTTACCTGTTTCAGAAGCGCCAGCTGATCGTATGCGGCAGTAATTTCGCCGATCACTTCCTGCCTGTCTTTTTCAAGCATGGCGGTCTGGGCCGTAATTTTCTGATCGAGCGCCTTTGCCAGGTTGGGAACTTTCCCGCCCGAATACAACAGCACTTCAGTCTTTAAACCTCCCGTCAGCAGGTTAGCCCGGTTGGTAAAGGCATCATCCATCGGTGGAAGTGCTATTCCCATTTCGGGAACGGAATTGGCGGGCGCCTTCACGTTCAGACCGGAAGACAGGTAGGCATATTTGCCTGATAAATCAAGATGCGGAAGATAGGCTTCCGTTAGCTGACGACGGTTTATTTGCGATGCTTCTATATCAAGCTGCCTGTTGGCAAGGTGATGATCTTTCTTCAGCGCGCTTTCCACGAGTTCCTCCAGGGTAGGGGCCTGCTGAGCGACAAGGTTGCCGGGCAGTGTCAGCAGCATGGTTGCGACGGGTGTTAAGAAACGTTTCATAGGACAGGTGTTTTTGCATTTTTTTGATAATGCAAATTTCCTGCTGTGGTGCCTGCTTTCTTTTGATATAGATCAAAAAAGCAAATCAGGGCTTTCCGGGGTAAAAGACCGTTTCTATACTGATTGGATAAAAGCCGGAGAGAGGATCAGGAAAGCTTCCTGGCCCTGATCCGGCTGAGGGTTTCCTGTGTGATGCCCAGGTAGGAAGCAATAGCGCCCAGCGGCGCACGTTGCAGGATCGTCGCCTGCGATCCGGCCAGCGTTTGGTATCTTTCCTCGGCTGTCTGGAATTGGAGGGCAATGGTACGTTCTGAAGCCTTAAGCAGGAAATAGCGGAGCACATAGTTCTCTACTTCCATAATTTCAGGAAAATCGCGGATCAGGCTCATCAGCTCGTTATAACCAAGCGCATAAACTACCGAGTTTTCCAAAAGCTCGAGAAAGTAGCGGCTCGGGACCTGTCCGAAAAAGCTCTCCGGTATGGTCACAAAATGCTGTTCGGTATAAAAACCGAAGGTAATATCCTTGCCCTGCCGGTTGATGTAATACATCCGGACCAGGCCTTTTTCAATAAAATAAAGAGAGTTGACAGGTTGGCCTTCTTCGAAAAGCAGCGTTTTTTTTTGAAAGCTCTTTCCGGACAAATGAGGAAGATATCCGCTGTACGGCTTCGGGGCTAACCCGGGCGATCGTCCGAATATATTGTATTATTTCCATGTTATACTCTTGGTTTCCGTACAGTTTGCTGCAAAACAGGAATACCCGTCAAATATAAATTAATCGGGATAGATATTGAAATGTTCCCCGACATGCATGCTGAGATGACCGGCATAGTGACAATTAACCGGGATTAACATTAAATTAGCAGACTATAGCCCTGAAAGGAGCGTTTATTCTCATACCTAATCTCTTATACCTGAAAAAATGGAACAGTCACTCGAAAATGAAAAAAGATTCCGTCCGCTGACCCTTTCGGGACTCGGAGGCGTAGCGATCGGGAACGGGTTTAATGAAAATCCCGACATCGAATGTCTTCAGACTATGGAAGCTGCCTGGAATGCCGGGGTGCGCTATTTTGATACTTCACCCTGGTACGGGCTGGGGATCAGTGAGAGAAGGATGGGATTATTCCTGAAAGACAAAAAAAGAGAGGATTATACAATCTCAACCAAAATCGGGAGAGTACTGGAGCCGCACGACGACTTTAAAATGCAAGGCACCTGGAAAGGGCGGCTCAACTTTTCATACCGGTATGATTATTCAGCCGCAGGTGTAAGAAAAAGCGTAGAAGACAGTCTGCAGCGCCTCGGAATAAGCTCGCTGGATATCGTGTTTATTCACGACCTGTCGCCCGATAACGGCGATATGAAGGAAGACTGGGTGAAATATTTTGACGAAGCCGCCAGGGGGGCCATGCCGGAGCTGACCCGTATGAGGGAAGAAGGGCTCATTAAAGCCTGGGGGTTTGGAGTAAATACGATCGAGCCGATTCTGAAGGCCATCGAAGTCGCCGATCCCGATATTTTTCTTTCAGCCTGCCAGTATTCGCTGATACATCATATCGACGATCTGGACAAAGTCTTTCCCAAAGCCGCCGAGCGTAATATCTCCATCGTGGTCGGTGCCCCCTTGTGTGCCGGTTTTCTTTCCGGGAAAGACCGGTATCTGTATAAGGGGCAATTCCCCGGGGGCGTCAGAGAAAAGCTCTCTGCGTTACAGAGTGTGGCCGCGCGGCATAATGTAGATCTGAGGACGGCGGCGCTACAGTTCTCGGCAGCACCCGATGTAGTTTCGGCCGTTATACCCGGCGCTCATACGCCGCGCCAGGCAGAAGAGAATGCCGCCTCATTTAGCGAAAAAATCCCGGCTGCATTCTGGGAAGAGCTCAGGCATGAAAAGCTCATCGCTGCGCATGCGCCGGTTCCGAAGGTGGCTGTCTGAAAAGTGGAAAACCGCCACTTTTCAGGCAGTTCCTTCTTTTAGCTTCTTGTCCCGGAGCCGGATCACCTGCGCCAGCGTAGCCAGTATCGTGTCGTGCTTTTTGACGAAAGGATTGCTTTCATCCCATACGTACCCGGCAAGAACGGAGCATATCTGCTTTTTGATGACCGGATCTACGTGGTCGGCAAAGATGATGGTCGGGAAGTCGCCGTTATACCAGCCTGTAACATAGCTACGGAACACGTCGATACCCTTTTGTACTACGTCCTGGTATTCTGTTTGCCAGTTCACGGTTTCACCCGAAAGATGCTTATGCGCCATTTTGGCTGAAAGAAGCCCCGAGGCCGTCGCAAAAGTTACGCCCGAAGAAAAAATGGGATCGAGAAACTCTGTGCTGTTCCCGGCAAGCACAAATCCCGGCCCGAACATTTGTTTTACGCCTATAGAATAGCCAAGGATGGCACGTGGCTCGAATCGGAACTGCGACTCGGCGAACCTGCCTTCGAGATCGGGGAAATTCCGTATAATTTCTTTATATCCCGCTCCGCCATTGTCAGCCAGCTCCCGTATGTATTCCTGGTCGCCGACAATACCGACGGAGGTTGTCCCGTCGGAAAAAGGAATGACCCATATCCAGGCGCGGTTATCGTTGAAAGAGTGAACAAAGATATTCCGGCTGGCTACGTCATTGCGCCTGATGTCTTCGAGGTGCGAAAAGACTGCGCCGCGGGCTGTAAATTTCGACGGGCGGCTCAGGTCAAACAGTCGGGGCAACACCCTTCCGTAGCCGCTCGCGTCGATTATAAACCTGGATTGAACCGTATGGGTTTCCCCGTTTTCATCCTTATAATCTATTTCCTGTAGCGTTTCACTGTTCCTGACGGCGGTTACTTCGCAGCGGAAACGTACCGGTACGCCTTTCCGCTCGGTTTCGGTAATGAGCGCAAGATCGAAATCCGCCCTTTTTACCTGCCAGGTCCAGCTCCATGCATTTTCAGTATGCTGATCATCGAAATAAAATTCAAACCGGTCGCTTCCCCTCAGGAACGCAGCTCCTGACTTTACCTGGAAATCCCGGGCCTTTATGGTATCGAGCAGCTCGGCTGCTTCCAGATGCGTCATGCAACAGGGAAGCAGGCTCTCGCCGATCTGGAAGCGGGGAAATGTCTCTTTTTCCAGTACCAGCGCGCGGTACCCGTTAAGTTTCAGCCAGGATGCGGCTACCGATCCTGAAGGGCCGGCTCCTATGACAACGACGTCGAAATTCTCCATTATCTGGGATTATACTTGATTTGGATTTGGTAATCTGATGAAGTCCTAAATCTAAGGATTAAACCGGTTACACATCTGCGATTTTCCGAATTAAATTCTCTTTATCCACAAATGCCGAGCACGTCGCTATCGCGCCCAGGGCGACCCCTAATATGCCGTGCATAAAGACATTCTGCCCGGTCAGGTAAAGGTTAGGGATATGGGTTTTGACCCCGATTACAGTGCTGAGCGGGTTTTCGGTAGTCTTGGAAATGCCGTACATCGATCCGAGCGGGCTGCCGGTATAATCCCGGAAAGTCAGCGGGGTAGAGCTGTGCACAGACCTTATATGGTTCCTGATGCCCGGGAAAACGCCTTCGAGCTTTTCTATGACCTGGTTTTCTTTTCTTTTCTTAAATGCCTCGTAATCCTGTCCGCGTATCCCCGGCTCGGCGATCGTATTCATAGAGTTACCCCATTCAGCGACCTCTTCATAGCGCATGAAAGCCATTACAGACAGTGACTCCGCATATTCGGCCGATTTTGACTGAGCCGGGGTATAAAGAAAATATTGCTGCGGCCAGTTGTCAGGATCATAATCCGGCCCGCCCCATACATCATCGTCGTGATACTGGTAGATATTGTAATTGAAATAGGGAAAACTCTGCGGCTTAAAAATCAGGTGGGTGGTAAAAGAGGAAAGGCTGTTGTCGAGCGATTGTACCCGCCGGGTATATACTTTTAGGAAATGCTCCCTGCCGAATAATTCGATTGTAGGAGCGGGGTGCAGATTGGAAATGAAATTTTTCCCGTAAAAAACCTCTCCGTCTTCAGTTGTGACGGCTTTTATTCTTTTTTCGTCGTCGTAAATAGCGCCGGTAACTTTTTTTCTTTTGAGAATTTTTCCGCCCAGCTTCCTGATCTGCCGGCTGATAAGGATGGCAAGCTGGGAGCCTCCGTCTTCCAGCCGGAATGCCCCGCTGAGGTAGCTGTTGATAATCAGCGCATGTACGTAGAAGGGAGTAGTGTGCCGGTTGCCTGCATAAAGAAAAGAGTTGGTCGCTGCCAATACCTGCCTTAGCCGCTCATTGGTGGTAAGCCCGGATATATAATCATACGCGTTGAGCGTCAGGATTTCGGGCTTGTTCAGGTAGGCCGGCGGAGAGGGATCCAGGTGGTACAGCGGGAAATAGGAGCACACCTCGCGGATTTTCCGGCAGTAGGTGTCTATCGCTTCAGCCTCATCGGGGAAGCGTTCCTTCATGTATCGCGTAAATCTTTCATACCCTTCCGGGATATGGTATTCGCTTCCGTCTTCAAACCTGATGATATCCACTTTTTCCGGATCAAGCCTTCTCAGCTTCAGATCGTCGAGGATGCCGAGGTATTTGAATACCTGGTAAAGGTTTTCACCGGGATTGAGGCTGCCCAGGTAGTGTACGCCCGTGTCCAGGATTGTCTTGTCTCTGCTGAACACCTGCAGCATTCCGCCGATCTGGTGATTTTTCTCCAGCACGACCACGCTATACCCTTCCGAAGCCAGGATGTGTGCGCAAACCAGCCCGCCCAGCCCGCTGCCGGTAATCACGAAATCGTAGGTGGGGATTTGGTTAGCCATTTAATTAATACATTAATATTCCGCCTTGCTTAAAATAAAAAGCATGTTGGAAGTTTGTTTCGAATGAGTCCTTTCTTCGATGTCCAGATCGTATCGTGCAGCCAGTTGCCGGATATCTTCCCTTGAGAAAAAGTGAAAAGGAGCACTTTTCTTATTGAAGGAAAACAACTTCGTGGACATCCATTCGGTGAACCTCGTATTTTTATGCTTTTCGGTGTCGTCGGTTATTCCGTCCCTGATAAAGAGTATTCCGCCGGGGTTAAGGTTGTCAATGCAGCGCTTCACCAACGCGTCCTGGCTTTCTTTGGTTAAATAGTGCAGAATGTCGTTGAGGAAAATGACATCCTGTTTCCCGAATGTAAAGTCTGCCACATCGGCCTGCACGAAGCTGAGATTGGCGTTTTTAGCGTATGAGTTTGCGGCAATGCCTATTTTCTCTTCATCGTAATCTACGGCAAGGATGGTGCGCTCTTCATCGCGATAATGCAGGTAAAAATCCAGGAAGCCATATCCACAGCCCAGATCCAGGATTTTTTTGCGGGAGCCGATACGCTGGTCGTAGAATTCATAGTTATTCTTTTCCAGCTCCCATTTGATGCGGAAATACCATTCCAGGACCGGCCCTTTGAAAATATAGTTATTGAAAATGCGCTGCTTCATGAAGCGGGTATCGTCCATTTTCTTCTGAAAAGCGCTGAAGCCTGCTTTGAAGTGGCGGGAAATACTTTTGGTCCTTTGCTGGAAATTATCGCCCCATCGCAGGTCATCCGGGTGTATCCTGGGCTGAATGCCGACATTTACCGGGCCGTGCTTGATCACCAGCTCGTTTTTGGGAGATACATATCCTGCGCCGTGAATAAACACCGGCTGTATAGACAGGTTTAGTTGTTCTGCGAGATAGAAAGCGCCTTTATGGAACCGCTTCACCTTACTGTCGTCCGAACGTGTGCCTTCAGGGAAAATAATAATAGAATAGCCGTCCTTCACCAGCTCACGTGCCTGTTCGAGGTTGGCTTCCGGCCCTTCTTCCATAAAAAGATAGTTGGCATACCTGATTACCCAGCCGTAAAGGGGCGATTTATATACCCATTCTTTTACCATGATAACCGCTTTGGGATGATGCATCAGCATGATCATGATATCGAGAAAAGAGGCGTGATTGGCGATCAGGATGGCGGGTTTGTCGTACTCCAGGTACTCCCTGCCGTACGTCCTCTTTCTTATCTGGGTGCCCGAGTACATCACTGCGGCCGAAAGCGCCGACATAGCCCGGGCCAGCCATTCTTTTTTCTTTTTCCGACCTACAGGGAGCAAAATCAGCACCACCATTACGATGAAGGCCAGGTAGCACATGCATACAAAAAAAGTAAAGCAGAACCAGGTTTTGATGAATGTCCAGATACTGATGGGAGTCCGGCCTTTGTCCACCCGGTTTTGCACAAACAAGCCAAAAACCAGGGGTTGGAATACAAGAGACACCAGTACGATACAGATAATGCCGGGTACGCTTACTACGGCTATCGATTTTAGGGCAGGATGGGAGGCAAACAGCAGAACGCCCGTTCCGATCAGGACCGTCAGCCCGGAGAGTGAAATCGCAGATGTATAGGAAGCTAGTTTATTTCGCCCCTGTCTGTACCGTTGAAGCAGTCCGTCTGTCATGAAAATACTGAAGTCGTCACCCAGCCCGAAAATGAAAGTAGCGAACACCACGTTGACAAAGTTGAATTTCACTCCCATGAGCACGGTAATGCCGAGAATCCATATCCAACTGATGACCATCGGCAGGAAGGAGAGGAGCGCCAGCTCGAGCCGGCCGTACAAAAGCAAAAGCGCAATGAAGACGATAGCTGCCGAGACAAAGAGGATGTAATTGAAATCCTCCTTTACAACTTCGAGCAGAGATTCCACCATTTCCATCCGGTGAAATACCTGTACATCGGCGACGTCCTGCATGGCGGCTTTCACTGCTTCGAGGTGTTCCTTTTCAACTACCAGCGTTGTGATATATGTTGACTTGCCGTTTTCGCGATGTATCAGATTGTCAATTCCCAATCCCTGAACAAGGTCGTCAGTATCTTCTTCTGACTGGAAAGAAGGGTTGTTGCCCTCTATACTATTTTCGAAAAAGGAGAAAGCGCCGGGTGAAAATCCGTTATTTTTGCCGGCTTCCCGTAACGAGCGGACAACTTCCGTCGCCCTGTCTCCACTTTGCCAGTAACTATTCCAGCGGGCTCTCCCGGCAGCCCTCAGGCTGTCCGATACGACAAAGGGAGCGGCCGAGCTGAAGCTTTTTACAAGGTTGTTTTTCTCCAGCTTCAGAGCGTGCCGGTAGATTTCGGAATTGGCTGCCGATGCACGTGTATCGTTTTCAGACGAAGCGAACACAAACAATTGAACGTCGGTTTCGGGGTCGATAGGAGTAAGAAGCTTTTCCGCCTGCTGCAGCGCTTCTGTCTGGATGCTTATCTGCCTCGGATCACCGTCGAAGCTCACCCCGTCGGCTACACGATAGAGTATGATGGTAACAATCCCGATAGCTGCCAGTGCGGGCAATGCATAGCGCCCGGGGAGTTGTGGCACGCTCAACAACTGCTTTTCCGAAACAGGCTCTTTCCCGGGAATTCCCGTCAGTCTGAGGATAACCGGCATGCAGATAAGTGTAAAAGCCAGGGCGCTTGAAAGTGCGAGACCGGCGAAAAGCCCGAAGTCATGAAGGAGCCGGGAATTGGCAAAAACCAGGGCTGAATAAGCAAGAATGGTCGTAAGGCTGCCGGTAATGAGAGGAGCCGAAATATCCTGCAGCGCACGGGAAACCGAACCGGTATGCTTGGCGTGGCTTACAAAGTGTATGGAATAATCCAGGGCGATACCGAGCAATACGGCTCCGGTCGCGAGCGATATACCCGATACGGATGGCGCGAGGTAGCCGATCATACCGAGGGCGCATAACCCGCCGAAGAGTGCAGGCAGAAGTATGACAACCGAAGTTTTAAAATTCCTGTAATAGGCCCAAAGGAGCCCGAAAATAAGGATCAAAGCCAGGGACATCGTGAGAATGGCGTCTGCTTTGATCTGCAGGGCATTGCTTGCGGCTACGGCAAATCCTCCGAAATACCGGAGCGTATACCCGGGATGGCTTTCATTCCAGTTTTGCTGGAGTTCGTTGAGCTCCCGGAATAGGATGCTTCCTTTTTTTGAATCTCCGGAAGGAAACGCAGCCTGCGCTGTAATCAATACCTGCCTGCCGTCGTTGATGAGCACCATATCGTGCTCAAACCGTGCATCGGTGGCGCCGGAGCTGTTTTTTAATGTTTCAAAAAAAGGATAGGTAATACCCAGGGGATCTTTTAACACAAGCTCTTTTATCCATGTACCTTCAGGTGTGTTCAGCCGGCTGCGGTTTTGTATTACCGAGGTTTCTATCGCCTCCTTTGTGATTTTATCGCTGAAAGTAGCATAGTAATCCGAATCAATCAGCTCCGGAAAGTGATCGAGCACGTATTCCATTACTTCTGAATCCATGTTCTCCCGGAATTCGCGGATCCCGGTCAGGTACTCTGCCGACCGCGATTTCAATTGCTCTCCGAAAAGCGCGACGGTATCGCGCAGGTTGCCCGGATCGGTACCGGGAGGTACATCCAGGGCAAAAAGTACCCGGTTATCGAGCCGCGAGTCGGAAATAAGCTTCTGGAAATCAGTAAAAGCGCTGCTTTTCGGAAGGCTGTCAAAAATGCTCTCCGACACGTTCAGCTTTCTTAAGCCGTTCGACAGAAACAAACCCAGCCCGGCCAAAGTGAGGAAAAAGAAAGCCTTTTTACGAAAAAGGTATTGGGTGGCCCTGACTAATAAGTTTGAAATCATCAATAAATGCAGCTTCTATCCGTCAAAATTAGGGACATGTATCAAGTTTGACAACTTTTACCTAATGACAGGCCAAACATTATCGCGCTTTATCAAATTTGCTATTTTTGGGGCCGGAAATTAAAGTAAGCAAAAGAGGTAGATGGACTAGGCCAGTGCTCTATGAGTAAAGCCTCTTAAAATGCCCAGTTAGAGCCGCAAGGCTTGCGGCTGTATATCTCTATGTAATTATTTAGCTATCAATTTATTATATATATAAATGAATATAATTTCCCTCGAGGGGATTGAAAGTTATACTTTCGGCGGACAGGAAGTTGCGCTGGACGAAGGAGTTCTGGAACGGGTCAGGAGCTCGTTCAGGTTTCTCAGCGAATTTTCTGAAAATACCATCATCTATGGTATCAATACGGGCTTTGGGCCAATGGCGCAATATCGTATAGAAGCCGACGATCTGCATTATCTTCAATATAACCTGATAAGAAGCCATTCTTCGGGGGTAGGAAAAGTGCTCGATGAATCCTATGCCCGCGGTGTGGTGCTGGCCAGGCTGTGCTCCTTGTCCCAGGGAAACTCGGGCATCAGCCTGCCGGTCCTGGAAAAGCTGCAACAGTTTCTGAACCACCGCATTGTGCCTGAAATATTCGAGCATGGCGGGGTGGGAGCGAGCGGCGACCTTGTACAATTATCACATCTTGCGCTCAACCTGATAGGGGAGGGCTACGTTTATGAGAACGGGAACCGGCTGCCGGCGCGGGAAGTAATGGAAAAGCATGGTATCGAGCCGCTGGACCTCAGCCTTCGGGACGGGTTGGGCCTCATCAACGGAACGTCCTGTATGACGGGCATAGGAGCTGTGAACCTGATTTTTGCCCGGCGGCTTCTCCAATGGAGCATCGCAGCTTCGTCGATTATCAACGAAGTAGTATGCTCGTTCGACGATTCGTTTTCAGAAGAGCTTAATGCAGTCAAAAGACATACCGGGCAGAAAAAAGTGGCGCAGGCCATGCGTGATTTCCTGGAAGGAAGCCGCCTGCTGCGAAAAAGAGACGACCTTTACCGCGATGCCAACGAGCTGAAAAGGAAGGAGTTCAAGAAAAAGATCCAGGAATATTATTCTGTGCGCTGCGTTCCGCAGGTGCTCGGGCCTGTTTACGATACAATAGAGGCAGCCGTAAAAGTAGTAGAGGATGAATTTAACTCTACCAACGACAATCCCATAGTGGATATGGAAAGCGGTAACGTCTTTCACGGCGGTAATTTTCACGGCGATTATATATCGCTTGAAATGGATAAGCTGAAGCTCGTGCTTACCAAGCTTACTATGCTGGCAGAGCGCCAGTTGAACTTCCTGCTAAACAACAAGCTAAACGGCAAGTTTCCCCCCTTCCTGAATGCGGGGACGCTCGGGTTCAATTTTGGCTTCCAGGGCATGCAGTTTACCGCCACGTCGACTACAGCCGAAAACCAGATGCTGAGCAATCCGATGTATGTGCATAGCATCCCGAATAATAACGATAACCAGGATATCGTAAGCATGGGTACCAACAGCGCGCTCATTACGCGTACAGTACTCGATAATGCTTTCCAGGTGATGGCCATTCACATGATGGCGGTGTGCCAGGCGATCGATCTGCTTGAAGAAGAGGAGCGTACATCGCTATCCCCGAATACTCAAAGTATCTATAGGAGTATCCGGGAATATGCGGGATTTGTTAAAGAAGACGGCGTTCCGTCAGGGACTATTCAGCGGGTTTGTGATTTTCTTCGTTTGACGAATACGGAGCAGTTGATTTCCTGAGACCTTACCCCACGGCCTTTCTTACTGCAGGCGCCACTTTGGTACCGAACAGCTCGATCGATTTCATGATGTCCGCATGAGGAGGTCCTCCCGTATCCATATGAGCCACAAACCGGGTCAGGCCGAACATTTCCTGTACCTGTAAAATCCTATCCGTTATTTCTGACGGATCTCCTACAAAAAGTGCGCCGTTAGGGCTCCGGCTGAATTCAAACTGCTCCCGGCTCAGTGGCGGCCATCCGCGCTCCCGGCCTATTTTGCCCATTTGAGCGGCGTAATAAGGGTAGAACCGGTGGCCGATGTCGTCGGAATTTTCCCCGATCAGCGTATGAGAATGTATGCCTGTCCGCATAGCCGCAGGGTCATGCCCGGCTTTGATATATTCGCTTTTATAGAGATCGAAACGTGATTTAAACTGTGCCGGGCTTCCCCCGATAATCGCGACCATCAACGGCAGTCCCAGTTTAGCCGCTCTGACAATCGACTCGGGTGTGCCTCCTACTGCTATCCAGATGTCGAGTCCGTTACCTTCTGCACGGGGGAAAATGCGTTGCTTTTTCAGCGGAGGCCGTACGGAACCCGTCCAGGATATTTCTTCATTCTTGTTGATATTGATCAGCAGGTCGAGTTTTTCTTCAAACAATTTGTCGTAATCGTGCAGGTTATGACCAAACAGCGGGAACGATTCGATAAAGCTTCCCCGGCCTGCCATTAGCTCTGCCCGTCCGCCTGATAGCAGGTCTACCATTGAAAAATTCTGGTAAATCCTCACCGGGTCAGCCGAGCTCAGGACCGTAACCGCACTGCCCAGCCTTATATTTTTGGTGACCGTGGCTGCGGCTGCAAGGATAATTTCCGGGTTGGATACGGCATAGTCCTCGCGGTGATGCTCTCCTATGCCGAAAACATCCAGACCGACTTCGTCAGCCAGCCTGATTTCTTCTATCAGTTCCTGCAGTCTCTGACCTGCCTTCTTTTTAATTCCTGTCGAGAAATCGGTCGAAAGGTCTGCAAACATGCTTATTCCGAGTTCCATAATGCAAAAAGGTATAATTGTCGTATAAACCTGTTGCAAAAGTAGCAAACCGGCAGGAAGCATTCATTGATATAGGATAAGTCCGGAGTCGTTTCCTGTAAATAGTTATCTGTAAAGAGGCAGTACAGTTATTTCAATCGCAGGCTGATACCAGTGTTTACTATTCCCTTGTAGCCATAGCCCAGTTCGGCGAAGATACCCATTGTTTTCCCGTAGCGGAGGCCTATGGGAGTGACTTGAATTGTCACCAGTGGGTACTTGTTTTTTTCACTGGTCACTGTACCGTAATTTTTAGTAAAAGTTCTCCCCAGGCCTGCGCCGGCTATACCGTACAAGCTCCATTGCGGGCGGTCGATATAATGAAATTGTGCTTCAGCCGCAAGAAGGGCTGAAACGTACCGGTAGTCGCCGGAAGTCCCCGAGTCGTGGAAAACCGGTTCCCCGGTGTTGAGCAATGTCGCGCCAGTCGTGAGCCCGGCCGAAATCCTGCGTGAAACCCGGTAGCGGTAAGTGCCGTACAGGCCATTTCCCCGCTCGAAAGGAGTGACGGTTTCTTTCAGAATAAGGATCATAAACAGGTTGATATAACCTTCCAAAGCGGCATATTCGGAAGTCCATAGCCCCGCTCCGAGCTGGATATCATGCTTGTATCCGTACTGAGCGTAGCTGCCACGGGAGAGCAGCAGACAGATAAAGAAGGCTAGAAAGAGCTTTTTCATCTTTTATGCGGAATCCGGGTCGCTTCTATATAGAAATTGTATAAACACCGGCGGGGCCGAATATTTTCCTCCCTTTTTTTGTTACTTAGTCACCTGATCGGAGTTCCTATAATAAAGGTGATAGTGATCAGGATTAAAAGATAAAATCAGGTATTGTCAATGACATCTCAGGAAGAAATAAAAAAGCAGGTAGCTCGCTACGGGTATGTGAATGAGGCGGTGGCCGACACGATAGACCTGGCGGCGGAAATCAACCGGTTGAAGAAGGAAAAGAATGCGGTATTACTCGCTCATTATTATGTAGACGGGGCTATCCAGGATCTGGCAGACTTTATCGGGGATAGCCTGGGCCTGTCACAACAGGCTGCTTCTACCGACGCCGATCTTATTCTTTTCTGCGGAGTGCATTTTATGGGCGAAACTGCGAAGATTCTCAGCCCGCAGAAAAAAGTGGTAATACCTGACCTGAATGCAGGATGCTCACTGGCCGACTCTGCTCCGGCCGACCGGTTTGCGGCATTTAAAGCGCAGTATCCGGATCATATTGTCATCAGCTATATCAACTGCTCGGCTGAAATAAAAGCGCTTACTGACATTGTCTGTACATCGTCGAATGCGCTCCATATTGTCAACAGCCTCCCGAAAGACCAGAAAATTATCTTTGCTCCCGACGCTAACCTGGGGCGTTATGTAGCCCATAAAACCGGTCGTGATATGGTCCTTTGGGATGGGGCCTGCATTGTGCATATCGATATCTCGCGGGAGAAGTTAGCGAAGCTTATGGCCGAAAACCCGGACGCGCTTTTAATCGCTCACCCCGAGTGCAAGGAGGATATCCTGATGAAAGCAGATTTTGTGAGCTCGACCACCGGCCTGTTACGTTTTGTTAAAGAATCGCCGCATCAGAAGTTTATCGTAGCTACTGAAGCAGGGATTTTGCACAAGATGAAGGAGTCGGTCCCCGGGAAAAAACTGATCCCTGCACCGGGCAACGACAATAATACGTGCGCCTGCTCCGAATGTCCTTATATGAAAATGAATACGCTTGAAAAGGTGTACAACGCACTCCTTTATGAGCAGCCCGAGATTTTCGTACCGGAAGATATCCGCCTCAAAGCTTATGAATCGGTGGCGCGGATGCTGGAGCTTAGCAAGGGGATCTGATTCGCAACGGACCGGGCGGCAATAACTGCTCCTTCCATATAACCTGCAAACCCGGTGGCGGTTTCTGTTGCTGCAAAATACAATTTACCGTCCATGTAGCTGAGCCCGAGTAACGGGTGCCCGTTGTTTTGGTGCGGGCGCTGTATAGCCTGGCTACCTGCCAGTATGAATTCGTCCGTCCAGACCTTGTCGAAATAGGCAGCAGGTTTTAACGCGCGGATACCTAGCAAGTCTTTTAACTGCTCTAATACAAATTCTCTTCTGACTTCTTATGAATAAGAAGCCGCACTGCCATTGAGGAAACCCGTAAAGCCGAATTTAGTTTCTTCAAAATTGGTATGGTCATACATCTCCGTAATAATTCCGGCATGACTGTATAGCATTCCCGAGTAGCCGTCGTTACGCCAGAACGGTTCGTTATATTCCAACGTAAACTTAACGGCGCCAGCCATCCAGGTTTGTACAGTTGGCAAAACGGCTTCCAGCGCATCCGGCAGCTTCGGTGAAAAAACCAGGTTCTTAGCTGCTAATTGGGGCGGTATACAAACAATCACTTTGCCGGCATTCATGGATTTGCCGTCAGCAGTTTCGAGTGAAACGCCGCTTTCGGTTTCCTTTACCGTTATTACTTTCGTATTTAGCAGAATAGCTCCCTGCGGCAGCTTTTGGGCCAATGCATCGATCAGCATTTGGGTTCCCCCTGCAAGGCGGTAGGATGGCATTTCTGCTTCCGGCACAAAAAACTTTTGCGACGGCTCAAACGACTTGGTTTGAAAAAGGGATATACCTTTTGAAAATTGAGGGTATTTTTTCAACCCGAGCTCCTCTATCAGAGACAACAAATGAGGATGCATATCCGAAAACCAGGTTGCACCCAGCTCCAATGGTGTATGGTTAATCCCCTTAATGGTTTGTATTCTTCCTCCCAGTCTTGACGAAGCTTCCAGCACAGTGGCCTTTATACCATCTTTTGACAATAGATAAGCCAGCGTAAGGCCGCTTAACCCTCCTCCTATAATAAGTATCCTTTCGTTTGACGTCATTTGTAATGATCCCGATATTGATTCAGTCGTGAAGTTATCCTTCCAAATTCTCTTTTTAGTGATAAAAAAGATAAAGCCGCCTCATGTGAGACGGCTTTATGCTGACTATTCCTAAACCCTTAACCTTTTCTAAAGAAAACTCAACTTTACTTCTGAATTGCCCTTGTGGCGCTTCCTTGTTATGACGTAAAGCCTTTGCCGAAGTCACTCAAACTACTCACTTTATTTTTCTTCCGCCTCATTTGATCAACGACAATGCAAAGGTAGATGATTTTTTTTAATTATCACGGTTTTGTTCAATTATTTTTTTAAAAATGATTTTTGTATAATTTGTTATGCATGCATATCTATCTATTTGATTGGTAGATTTATGTTATTTTATTTTGATAAAAGCTATTATTCGAAATAAAATTCTGAAATTTCACTAAAAACATTTATTAAATAATTTTTAAAAATAAATCTATAATTTCGCGCTCTACTCTCAAATCCATATAAAAATACAACTAACGATTGAAATTGTTCATCGTTGTCTGGAGCCCGTTAAAGCAAAAGGAGCAAATCATTTCACCGGCTTTATCCAGATAGCCGGGAAGCATGTCCATCTCCTCTTTGTCAAACATGCCCAGCACATAATCTACCTGTCTTCCCTTCGGAAAATCGTTGCCGATCCCGAATCGGAGCCGGCAGTATTCCTGACCTGAAAGGCTTTCCTGGAGGCTTTTGAGTCCGTTGTGTCCGCCATCCGAACCTTTGGGCTTGATACGCAGCGTTCCGAAAGGCAACTGCAGCTCATCTACTATTACAAGAAGGTTTTCTTTTGGTATACCATATGCCTGTAAGTAATATGCTACTGCCTTGCCGCTCAGGTTCATATAAGTAGTAGGCTTAATGAAATGCAGGGTCCTGCCCTTGTATTTCCAGACCGCTGTATAGGCAAGCTTTTCGAAAGAAAACCGGAAGTCTTCCTGTGCCGCCAACCGGTCCAGTACCATAAATCCGACATTGTGTCGTGTCAAAGCATATTCCGGTCCTATATTCCCCAGTCCGGCTATCAGATATTTCATGCGTGTTAAAATAGTTGAAAGTTGAAAGTTGAGAGTTGAAAGTTGAAAGTTGAGAGTTGAAAGTTGAGAGTGGCCGCTGTTGCGGTTGAATGATGAGATGTATCCCGCCCGCTGCTAATTGAAATTTTATAGATTTGTAAGGTAGTTAATGTTTACCGGGTTAAATTGAACCCGAAATTCCAACTTTTATTTGAATGGCCCAAAAACGACTGATTCTGGAGAGTCCATTGCTGGAAATCATGACCAGCAGGTTTTGCCAGCAATTGATAGAAAATCACCAGGATTTCAACGAGTCCGTTATCCTTGGCCTCCAACCGAGGGGGATCCATCTGGCTGAACGGATCGTAAAAGAATTATCCGTACTGGCCGGAAAGGAAATTCCGCTCGGGTATCTCGATGCAACTTTTTTCAGGGACGATTTCCGAAGGAGAGAATCCCCGTTGCTGCCCAACAAGACACATGTGCCTTTCCTGATCGAAAACAAGAAGGTGATCCTGATCGACGACGTAATGGCGACAGGAAGGATGGTAAGGGCTGCTTTGGATGCTATGACCGCCTTCGGGCGCCCCAGGCTGGTAGAGCTGCTTGTCCTTATAGACCGCCGCTATAACCGGAATCTACCGATCGGGCCGGACTATGTCGGCATGAAGGTAAATACGGGCGAAGGGCAAAAAGTACAGGTGGAATGGAAAGAACAGGGGTTTGACGCGGATCGGATCTGGCTGGTGGGCTGATTGAGAGTTGAGAGTTGAAAGTTGAAAGTTGAGAGTTGAGAGTTATGAATTCGGCTACGGGGAAAGTGCTCATATTGGCTGGGATAGCTATTGCAGCGGTTGGGCTGGTCATTTACCTGGCGGGGGATAAGCTCCAGTGGTTTGGAAAGCTGCCCGGAGATATCAGGATTGAAAAGGAGAACTTTCGTTTCTACTTCCCGGTTACATCGCTTATCCTCGTCAGTTTGCTGTTGAATCTGCTGATTTTTTTTGTGAGGAGGTTTTGGAATTGACCGATGTCTCGGATAGGGGTATCCCCGTTTCGGGGTCTACAGGGTAGGTAAGCTTGGTGATATAATATACTTCCTTCAGTGAGTTCAGGGGTGCATTTTCAGGTTTTTGCTTGCCGAAAGCCATAAAATACCTGTCATACCATGCAGCCAGGCTGGCATTTTCATTGTAGAAAAGGCTTCTCGATTTAGATTGTATTTCGTGCTTTTTGCTCTCGACAACTACTTTTTCTCTTTTGATCACCTCGGTATGGATATTGCCTTCGTCAGGATACGCCAGCACCCAATAGTCGCCAAATCGTGAAAGCTGGACCATCTCCTGCAGCTCATAGCTGGTCAGGTTTTTTATCGCGAAACTATTGTCCCACATGTATTTCCCGTTCTTGTCGAAACCGCATACGATAGCATGGGTATAACGGAACCCGTCCTGCGCCCTGATGGTGCTCCGTCCGGGCACACCCATACCGTTCCCGACAGCATTGTAGCTCCTGTAATTGGGATAATAAACTTCGGCAACCAACAATATCTCGTTTTCCGTTTCGATAAGGTTATGCAGGAGCAGCCTGTACCGGAACCTGTTTTCCTTCCCCAGCGATTTCCTTTTCCCTATCCGGGCTATCATCCGGGCCTTCCTTTTGGGGCTCATGTAATTGAAAAAATTCTCCAGCTCCGAAAACTCGATATATTCCAGCTTTTCCGGTTCGGTATCCACGATATGCGAAATATAGAGTCCCTGGGAAAACGGGGTACAGCCGACAGAATAGTTCCCGATAAGGTAAGAGTCGTTTTCGTTGAGCGGCACGATCTGCCCGGAAATAATACTATAATCTTCGTCGGTCAGGGTAGTTGTTTTTAGCAATTTCCCATCGTAATTATAGGTTTTGATCTGGAAGAGGCACTGGCGCTTCCGGAAGGCATACGTGATCACATTGATCAGCCCGTCGTGCTCGTTGATATCGACGCCGTTGAGTTCCGAATTTTTTTCATACAGCCCGGGCAGTACCCTGGTAGTTTTGTCAAAAAAGGAAAATACCACGACTACGGGCCTCGCGCGGTGATAACCCGCAAGGATTGCTTTGCTTTCCATCACCTTGAAGTGATGAATGTCGATGTTGGCAAGCAATTTGCCTTCATGCACGTCGCTGTAACCGGTCTCCAGGTTTACCTGCAAAAACAGGAATTTGTCCGTATCCGGTTCGGCAAATACCCAGTAAGCATAGGAGTCGTTCTGGTAAGCCATTACGGGAACATACCTGAAGCTCAGCTCATAGGTGCCGGTCCAGACCGACTTCAGGTCCGTATCCAGCTTCACAAATTTCCATTCCTCTCCACGATTACTGAAAACACCGGTTCTCACCAGGACCAGCGAGCCCTGCTCGCCCAAAGGAAATACCTCGAAGCGCTCGTCGGCCGATGACGAGGCAAGGAACTCTATATGCTGTACCTTTTCGAGTTGAGCATGCGATGGCGTATGGAAAAAAATACTGAAAATGAAAAGAAATGAAGCCCAGCCCAGCCTGACATACCGGGGAAGCATCAGGTGATTTTCAGTAAGTATTGTTCTATTTCCTGGAGACATCATTTTCAAGGCTGAAAGGCAGGGAGAATCCCCCCGGTACGTATTGGAAAGTTACGAAATGTTTTTCTGGCATGCCCTTTATTTTCCCTTATTTTTGCCGTTGTTAAAAAAGTTGAACAGATTTTATGCATTTGGAGCAGATTATTAAGGAAGAAGTAGAAAAAGCCATTTTCGCCTGTTTGGGGCTGAAAGACCAGAACGTAACCCTTCAGCCTACCAGGAAGGAATTCGAGGGGTACTATACCTTTGTTACCTTTCCGCTTTCCAAAAGCCTGAAAAAAGCTCCTGCAGAAATAGCAGGCCTCCTTGGTGAATACCTGAGCGCAAACAGCCCGTATATTTCCTCTTTTAATGTTGTGCAGGGGTTCCTGAACCTTAGTATCAGGGATAGCGTATGGATTGACGTGTTGAAAAATACATGGGCTGACACGAGTTTCAGCCGGCCTGCCGGGGGGCGGAAAGTGCTGATCGAGTTCTCATCCCCGAATACCAACAAGCCGCTTCACCTCGGGCATTTGAGAAATAATTTTTTAGGCGATTCGGTTTCCAGGATTCTCTCAGCCGACGGAGATGAGGTGATAAAAGCATGTCTTGTCAATGACCGCGGGATACATATCTGCAAGTCCATGCTCGCCTATAAAAAGCTGGGTGACGGGGAAACGCCGGAGTCATCAGGCCTGAAAGGAGATCATTTTGCAGGCAAATATTATGTGGAGTTCGACAAAGCCTATAAAGAGCAGATCGCAAAACTGACTGCCGCGGGTCAAACCCCGGAAGAAGCTGCAAAAAACGCTCCCTGGATTGTAGAAGCACAGAAAATGCTGGTAGATTGGGAAAACGGAGATCCTGCCACTGTGGATCTGTGGAAACAGATGAACCAGTGGGTTTACCAGGGGTTTGACGAAACCTATCGGCAGACCGGGATTTCTTTCGACAAAACCTATTATGAGTCGGATACTTACCTGCTGGGAAAAGACCTGGTAGAGGAGGGGCTGGTAAAAGGAGTATTCTATAAAAAGGAAGACGGATCGGTATGGATAGACCTGACTGAAGAGGGGCTTGATCAGAAGCTTGTGCTGAGAGCCAACGGCACTTCCGTTTATATCACCCAGGATATAGGTACAACCGAGCTGAAGTTCCGGGAATACGGCGCAGGGCAGATGATATGGGTCGTAGGAAACGAGCAGGATTATCATTTTGAAGTGTTGTTTGCCATTTTAAAAAGACTGGGCAGAAGCTATGCAGATGGCTGCTACCATCTTAGCTACGGAATGGTGGATCTGCCCTCGGGCAAGATGAAATCGAGGGAAGGCACAGTTGTAGATGCTGACGAACTGCTGGCACAAATGGTGCGTACCGCCGAAACCCGTACGAAGGAACTTGGGAAAATAGAAGATTTCGAAGACGGTGAGGCGAAACACCTGTACAGGATGCTCGCGCTCGGAGCGTTGAAATATTTTCTTCTGAAAGTAGATCCCAAAAAACGTATGCTCTTCAACCCCGAGGAGTCTATCGATTTCCAGGGGAACACCGGTCCTTTCGTTCAGTATACACATGCCCGGATACGGTCTGTTATCAGAAAAGCTGCCCAGAACGGCGTGGAAGGAAGGCTCCCGGACGCCGGTTATGAGCTGAAGCCCGCGGAGCGTGATATCATTCACCTGCTAAGCCAATACCCGGATAAGATAGCGGATGCAGCGAAAGCTTACTCTCCGTCGCTTATTTCTATTTATGCTTACGACCTGGCCAAAACCTATAACCAGTTCTACGCCGAACTCTCGATATTTTCGGACCCGGATCCCCGTGCTGTTTCGCTCCGCGTCGCACTTTCGCAGTGTGTAGCAGCAACGATAGCCCATGCGTTCGGACTGCTCGGCATCGAGGTACCGGAGAGAATGTAGAATTATGAATTATCAATGAGGGAGCTACAGCCGACTTTATGAACAGAATAATTTAGTAAATTTACTTCCCGTAAATTTTAGTTGTTTCCTACATTAAACAACATTGGAAATGGAATACTTTAAAACAGTTTTGATTATGCTCGGGAGCCTGATCAGCGGCATTTTTGCCGATAAAAGTGAATTCAATGCTATTCCTGACGCCAGTGTGGCGAAAGGGTCGTTGTACGAATTCAGGATGGTGCCTCTGGAAGGAGGGAAGCCGGTTGATTTATCGGCTTATAAAGGTAAAAAAGTCGTGCTGCTGAACACTGCATCCAAATGCGGCTATACTAAACAATATGCCGATTGGGAAGCTTTTTTCGAGAAACACGGGGATAAGGTTGTGGTACTGGGCTTCCCGGCCAACAACTTCGGAGGCCAGGAGCCGGGTACCAACGAGGAGATAGCTGAGTTTTGTCAGAAGAACTACGGGGTTTCGTTCCCGATGTTTGAAAAAATAGAGGTGACCGGAGAAAACCAGCATCCGCTTTATAAGTGGCTGTCGACCAAATCGCTGAACGGATGGAACGATAAGGCACCTACATGGAATTTCTGTAAATATGTGGTGGACGAAAAAGGGAATCTTACTCATTTTTTTGCCTCTAAAATAAAGCCTGACGATAAGGAATTCCTGGAAGCCGTCGGCTTATAGCCTGTTACCCGCAGTTTTTT
>CAZLTN010000051.1:0-35994 GCA_964562455.1 uncultured Cytophagales bacterium | reverse complement strand
ACATTCCTATCTCAGTCATCATGTTTTATTCGCTGTCAAAGATATTCGATTTCCTTTTAATGCCTTACACCATGGTGCTTGCAGCGCTGATTATCTTATTTATGAAGGTGAAAAACAGGCGGTTGAGAAATTTTGTGGCGATTGTGTTCGCCGGCCTTTACTTGCAGTCCAACGCATATATTGTAGGCCACGCGCTCAAGGCGTGGGAGTATCGGCAGCCACGGATCGACTCATTTGACCGGCAGTATGATGTAGGCATAATCCTGTCGGGCGGACTGGTTAACAGTTGCAGCTCGGCCGGAGGGAAATTTGAGATGGAACACGGCTCAGACAGACTGCTGACCGGTTTCCTGCTTTACAAACGCGGGATTTGCCGGAAGCTTTTGCTGACAGGTACCGATTTCGAATCCCGCCTGGCTCAAAACAGGGGGGAAGTCCAGCTTGCAAAAAAACTACTGGTGGAATGGGGAGTTGATCCGGCCGACATTATCCTGGAAACCCGGGCAAGGAATACCAGGGAAAATGCGCTTTTCACCTCGGAGCTACTCAAAACCATGTCTTTTTCAGGAGAAAACCTCCTTATCACATCCGGCTACCATATGCGGAGGGCAAAAGCCTGCTTCGATAAAGCAGGTGTAAATGCAGACGTCTTTCCGGCGGATTCCGAATACCGCCCCGAATGCCTGTCTCTAAAAAACAAGCTCTTACCAACTCCTGCTGCAGCAGAAGCCTTCCACAGAATATGGAAGGAGTGGATAGGCATGCTGATGTATAAAATCGCGGGCTATTGCTAGGTGCTCAGGATACGAACCATCCGGAGAAGATCGTCATTTATCGGTTTCGGCAAACGGATGGTATCTTCGAATGCTGTGTATACAAGTTCGTTGTTGATGATACCCGCCATTACATTTTTCTGGCCTGCCAGTAACCCTTCCACCGCGCCGAGGCCCAACCTGCTCGCCAGGATCCTGTCGTATGCAGAAGGCGCTCCCCCGCGCTGGATGTGCCCCAGGGTAGTGACGCGAAGATCGAGATCTTCCGAATCGATCAGGCTTTTTATCTTTTCGCCGATCTGTATTGCGCTACCCTCCTCATCGCCTTCCGCCACGATCACGATAGATGACGACTTCGAACGCTTCCATCCTTCTTGCAGCGTATTGACAACTTCCGATATGGGGGTCAGCACTTCAGGTACCATTACCATCTCGGCTCCTCCTCCGATAGCAGCCTGTACAGCGATATAACCCGCGTCACGGCCCATCACTTCTATCAGGAATACCCGGTCGTGAGAGCCGGCCGTATCCCTGATCCGGTCGATCGCATCAAGCGCCGTATTGACAGCCGTATCAAACCCGATGGTATAGTCGGTACCATACAGGTCATTGTCGATCGTACCGGGAGCACCTACGGTAGGAAGCCCGAATTCGTTGAAGAAGGTCAGGGCACCTGTAAAAGTACCGTTCCCGCCGATGGCGACCAGGCCTTCGATACCGTGATCGATCAGTTGCTGATAGGCCTTCTTCCGACCCTCAAGTAACATAAAATCCTTGCTCCTTGCAGATTTAAGTATAGTCCCCCCCCGTTGGATAATGTTACTTACCGAATGGGAGTTCATTTGAAATATATCTCCGGAAATCATGCCGCTGTACCCCCTCCTGATACCGAACACCTCCACACCATGATAAATAGCTCCTCTTACGACCGCCCTGATACAGGCATTCATTCCCGGGGCATCACCTCCCGATGTAAACAAACCAATTCTCTTCATAGACAGATAGTTATTGCACAACTGGTCTCAATTCAGAGTCTGAGAATAATTTTCCTTTTTCCCCGAATGAACGCAAATTTATTAGGTATTTTTAATTGAAGACAAAGCAACTTTCGTATTTGATGGAATTTTCACAATTGTTTACTAAAAATTAATACTTTATACATAAGCCAATCCTCCTATCTTTGCGGGGTTATGCGATATTTGTCAATTTAACTTCATGGGGTTTTGACCGCTGATATGAACAGTTTTTTTTCGTCTAAGGGATTTCGCCCGCACCTGCTATGCCTGATAGGTTTCCTGATACTTTCACTCGGTTATTTTTCTCCGTTGCTTGAGGGGAAAAAGCTGAGCATGCACGATATCGTACAGTCCGAAGCAGGAGCCAGGGAACTTAAAATGTATCATGAAAAGACAGGGGAGTGGGCAAACTGGACAAACAGTATGTTCAGCGGTATGCCTGCCTACATGGTCGCTACCGATTACCCGGGAAGCCTTTCGACCAAGCTGGGCAGGGCGATTTACTTTTTGCTCCCTATCCCGGCTTGTATCTTGTTTCTAAGCCTTTTGAGTGCATATCTTCTGCTGTGGGCGCTTACGCGATCAGCCGCTTTGTCATTCACCGGCGCCGTGGCATTTTCTTTTGCCACCTTTAATCTTATCAGTATAGAAGCCGGCCATTTATCTAAGGTAATGGCGATCGGCTATGCCCCGGGGGTAATAGCCGGTGTGGTGCTTGCCTTCAGGAAGAACTGGCTTACCGGGGCGGCGGTTTTTTCCCTGTTTCTCTCACTTGAGCTTTATGCCAACCACGTCCAGATCACCTATTATCTGGCGTTGGCGCTCCTGGTGTATGTACTGGTGGAAAGCATTGATTTATTGAGATCGGGCAGGACGGCGGAGCTTCTGAAAATCGGGCTGGGACTGGCGCTTGGCGCCGTAATAGCTACCGGAACACATACCACCAGGCTTTGGAATGCCTATGATTATTCCAAGGCAACTATCAGGGGTGTTTCGGAGCTGAGTCCTGTAGCAGGGACTGCCAACCCGGGGCCGAAAGGCGGCCTGGATAAGGAATATGCGTTTGCATGGAGCTACGGGATAGGCGAAACCCTGAACCTCCTGATACCTAACGCATTCGGGGGAGGCTCCGGGAATAACAGCCTTACCGATCAGTCCGAAACATATAAGGTGCTGACAGCCAGGGGAGTCGATGCGGCCAATGCCGGTAATTTCGTAAGGTCGCTGCCGGTGTCTCTTTACTGGGGCGACCAGCCCGGTACGGGCGGACCCGCCTATGCCGGCGCGATCGTCTGCTTTTTGTTTGTACTCGGGCTCTTTATAGTGAAGGGAAGGATAAAATGGTGGCTGGCCGGGTTTACGATACTCTTCATCATGTGGGCATGGGGCAAGAATTTTTCGGGTATCAACTACCTGTTTTTCGACTATTTCCCGATGTTCAACAAGTTTAGGGCTGTTACAATGACAATGGCCTTTGCCCAGCTCTTTATGGTGATACTGGGTATCCTTGCATTGAATGAAGTCGTTCAGCGGAAAATTACCTGGAAGGATCTGCAGCGGCCGCTTTTGCTGAGCTTCGGGCTGACCGGGGGGATCGCCCTTATCTTCGGGTTGATGCCGCAGGTTTTTTTCAGCTTCAGGGGGCCTTATGATGCACAGTTGGTCGACGGGTTGATGCAAAGCGTGCAGGACCGGAATTTTGCCGAGGAAATTGTCCGGGGTATAGGAAGGGACCGCGCCGGGCTCTTCAGGGTCGACGCTTTCAGAACCCTGTTTTTTATCTCGATGACAGTCCTTCTGATCTGGCTGTGGATGGCCGACAAGATCAGGTCGACTGCATTGTACGGAAGCCTGGCGATGCTGGTAATAGCCGATATGATGGGAATAGGTAAGCGTTACCTTAATAACAGTGATTTTGTCTCTAAACAACAGGCTGAGGTAGTGTTTCAGCCAAGCCCGGCCGATGAGCAGATTCTTAAGGACACAGATCCTAATTTCAGGGTTTTTGATCTGAGCAGAAGCCCTTTTCAGAGCGCCGAAGCGTCATATTTTCACAAGTCGGTAGGCGGGTATCACGGTGCAAAGCTAAGGAGGTACCAGGAGTTGTTTGAGCGGCAGATTGCCAGGCAGGGAGCAAATCCCGAGATTCTGAATATGCTCAATGCGAAATATATTCTTACCCCGGGCGAAAACGGAGCACCGCCGATGGCCAGGCCCAATCCCGACGCGCTTGGGAATGCGTGGTTTGTCAATTCTTTCAGACTTGTACCGGGTGCCGATGCGGAAATGGCTTCCCTGGATTCGCTTAAACCAGGGCGTGAAGCGGTAATAGATCAGAAGTTTGCCAAAGAGCTTGAAGGGCTGACGATCACGCCCGACAGCGCTGCCACCATACGGCTGGTCTCGTATGCTCCTGATGAGCTGACTTATGAAAGTAAGGCCGCAACAGAGCAACTGGCAGTGTTTTCGGAGATTTATTACAACATAAGGAACGAATGGAAAGTAACTGTAGACGACAAACCCGTTCCGCTTTTAAGAGCCGATTATGTGCTCAGGGCGATAAGGGTTCCGGCAGGGAACCATACCATCCGTTTTAAATTCGAGCCTGTATCGGTAGTGATCGGAGGCAAGCTGGACCTCGTGTTTTCTATTCTCCTGGTAGGCCTTCTGATAGGCGCTGCCTTGATGGATTACAGGCAGAAAAAGCAGTCTCAGGCGTAGTAGAGAGAGCAGGTACGGGCGAGCAGATCGAGATCTTCGGGCGTATGGGCCGCGCTGATGACCAGCCTGGTTACGGGCGCGTCACCGGGTGAGGGGTAGGAAAAGCTGGAGGAAAGAATGCCGTTCTGAAGTAAAAAACTGAAAAGGCCGGGATCTTCCGAGGTATAAACAGGATATCCGGGTAAACTGGAAAGACGGTCAGGCGATGTCATCCGCTGCCGGAAATAGCTGTTATTCTCCTGAAGGCGGGTGTAAGCCTTCAGGTATTCTCCTTGTGTGATCATGGAAGCCAGCGCATGTGCGTAGACCGGAGGGATAGGTGAGGCTCCGCTATAGACAGAACGCTGCCGTATCGGCTCCAGCAAATCGGGCTTACCCAGGATTACCCCTCCCGGGATACCCATTGCTTTATTGAGAGAGGCGATAACCATTATATTTTCAACGCCGTAACGTTGAAGTAACCCGTATGCGCCCCCGCCCGATGCGCCGGTAATCCCGATCCCGTGGGAGTCATCGACGATCAACAGGGTATTGGGGAGCTCCCCGAAATACGAAAAATCAAACCATGCGGTTTTCGGAGAGCCGATGGCATCGCTATAGACGATGTGATAAACACCTGAAGCTGTTTTCCTGATTTTGTCTGCAGTTTTTTCCGCCCATGAATTCCAGTCCGTCGTGGTTTTCTTCTTTCGTGATAAGGCAGGGTGGAGCATGGGGGCCTCCCATTCGATGATGCGTAGTCCCGGTGCGGTTTGTTGTAATACCGGCTTTATGCAGGACCTGATGATAAAGCCGGCGAGCATACCTGAACTGACCAGTATCGCATCGCTTGCACCTGTATACCCTGATAAGGCTTCTTCCGCCTGCCTGAAAGCATTCAACTGCAGGGTATTATTGCGGGAGCTGCCAAAGTGCGATCCCAGTTTTTTAAAACCTTCAGAAAGCAGGCCGAGCAGCACGGGGTTGTAGGCCATTCCGAGGTAATCGGTACCGCTGAACCATAAGCAGGTTTTCCCGTCAATTTCAACGGTGCGGCCGGGAAGGATATCGGTTTTGAAAATATGGCTCATACTCCATAAGGCTAGCAGATCACGTTAAGGCTTCCGGGAATACATTCGACATGGATTTCGCTGCTGTTGATCGTAAGCGGCTCGCCGTCAAAATGTGCAAGAACCGGAGCATCGATGCCGACTGTAATTTTGCGTAATTTCCGATATGATATGTATTGCGACTGATCAAGATTTTTGGCAAAAAGACGCGCGCCGAAAACCATGCTATACCATTCAGGAAACGGTGGTACCAGGCAAAGGTCGAGCAGGCCGTCGTTGATGCTTGCCCGGGGAGCTATCCAGGCATTATTGCCAAATTGGCCTGCATTCGCAAAAGTGAGCAGGAAAACCTGCCGGATTTCCTGGTCGAGATTTACCGGTATGGGCCGGTATTCCTTGTAGACCTCGAGCGCATACCGGATGTAATTTTTGAGTCCGCGACCCGCTGAAGAGGCAAACCGGTGGCTTACGGCAGCATCAAAACCTATTCCGCAGGTGCAGAAAAACGGGGTGTCGTTAATCCGGGCCGAATCTATCCTGACGGGCGTGCCTTCTACAAGGCGTTTCAGGGCCGCCCCGGTGTTCATGGGGATGTGCAGGTGACGGGCGAGGCCGTTACCCGATCCTAAAGGAAGAATACCCAGCGGGGTATCGGAGTGAACCAGCGCCCTTGCGACTTCGTTGACGGTACCGTCACCACCCGCTGCTACAATGGCATTCCACCGGTTGCTTTTCAATGCGGTTGCGGCAATTTCGGTAGCGTGCCCGCGCGATTCTGTTATGATAGTCTGCGGTACCTGGCCGAGATCCCTCATTTTTTCTTCAATAAACCTGATCAATTCAGGAAGCTTCCTGCCGGAGTGGTCGCCGGATTTAGGGTTTACTATAAAAAGAAAGGGCTTTGCCACAATTATTTGATAATCAGTATCCCTATAATCAGAAGAATGATCATCAACAGGTAATAGATCCCGTCTACAAAAGGATATTTTTGCCTGTCGAGCTTTTTAAAGAGGCGTTTGAACATGATTGAGATATCAGAGGCCTGTAAATCCTGCATTAATCGTGCAAAGATATCCAATAGTGGCAGAATTATGAAATAGCAGTAAAGAGCGCATCTTCCGGAAGGACTGTATGTGTCCGAAGCAGATTTGCTGACATCTTTTCGCAGGCACCGCGATCGTTTAAAAATGTATATTTGTTATTGAACATCCATTTTATTCTGATGAGAAGCCTGATATTGGTAATCATTTTCGCGACAGGACTGTTCCCTGTCTTTTCGCAATCGGATCACGACAGGAAAGAGATTCTTGCCATTCTGAAAAGGCAGGAAACCGATTGGAACCGGGGCGATATCGCATCGTTCATGATTGGCTATTGGGAATCGGATTCTCTGTCCTTTACCGGGGCGAAGGGTATAACATATGGTTACAAGCCTGTTTATGATAACTACCTGAAAAGATATCCTGACAAAACCGCTATGGGGAAGCTGAGATTTGAAGTGAAAAGGCTTTACTTTCTTTCCCCCGAAAATGCGCAGATGATTGGGAAATACCACCTGACACGGCCCGATATCGGGGATGCCGAGGGATATTTTACGCTTATCTGGCGTAAAATAAACGGCAAGTGGGTTATCACTAGTGACCATACCAGCGGATAGACAAGGCGCGTCGGGTTTTCCCGGGGGAAGCTATATTAGCATATTACGCTCATATTGAGTAACTTCGATAATATGTATTGTAAGGACTAAACCGGGGGATGCCTTATGAAGTCGTGGGTGGTATGGATGTTGTCAATGTTGATCGGGATGGAGGTGCCCGGCGCAAACCGGCTGCTTATTCCCATGGACGGACAACAGGCGAATCACCTGAAAGCTTACGGGTTGGCTTACCAGGTATTGCTTGAAGAGCAGGAGATGGACTGGTTGTTGAATTACCGCGGCGGGAGCTTTGCCCTTGACTATGGAAAAAAATGGGAGAGCGAATGCGTGCTCCGGGGCATCTCCTACGAGGTGGTATCGGAATCGGCCTACGAGAAAATCCTGCACGAAATAGAGCAGGAAGAAGTCAATATGAGTGCAGTCAGACTGCATACGGCGGCGAAAATCGCGGTATATTCTCCGATAAAGATAAGCCCGGCACAGTTTGAAGATACCGATGCGGTGCTGCTGGTGCTGAAATATGCCGAAATCCCCTTTACAGTTATATACGATGAGGAAATTTTAACCGGCGAGCTGGCCCGGTTCGATTGGCTCCACCTGCATCACGAAGATTTTACCGGGCAATTCGGGCGCAGCCTTCGGAGGGTTTCCGAGCAGGATATCAGGGCGCAGGAAGCTATTGCAAACCGGCATGGATTCAGGAAGGTTTCACAGATGAAGCTGGCAGTAGCAAAAGCAATCAAGGAATACTGTATCGGCGGAGGATTTTTATTTGCCATGTGCTCAGGCGCCGAAACATTTGATATTGCGCTTGCAGCCGAAGGCGTAGATATTGTAGAAAGTACGTTCGACGGCGACGGGGTGGACCGGGATGCTCAGTCGAAGCTTGATTTCGGGAAATCGCTTGCTTTTGAAAAGTTTGTTCTCGAACCCGAAGGATACGGGGGAATGGGCTTTTCGAGTATTAATGAAACCGGCCGGTCGGGTTGGGGGAGCCTGACCGAAAGCTATTTTTCTCTTTTCGATTTTTCTGCCAAATGGGATGTGATACCGTCGATGCTTGTTCAGAACCATGAGTTCCAGATCAGGGAATTTTTTGGCCAGACTACAGCCTTCAATCCGAAGACAGTTAAGCCGGATGTACTCATAATGGGAAAAGGGGAGCTTGCAGACCGGTATATTTACGGGGAAACGGGTAGAGGGCAATGGACTTTTTACGGTGGGCACGACCCTGAAGGCAGAAGGGGCGGCAGGGGAGGCGGGAGGCAGGCTACAGACCTGAATTTATACCCCAATTCGCCGGGCTACCGGCTGATTCTCAACAATGTTCTTTTTCCCTCAGCCCGGAAAAAGAAGAGAAAAACCTGAACCGGGTAACTTCCATGCTACAAGGTATTCTGCATCCGTCTGAAATGCATTCTCTGGTGGAAACTGCCGAATATGTTTAAAAAAGCACCCTGCAGTTTGTGTACTTTTTAAACATCTTCTCGTATCTTTTCGGTTTAATGATACCGTAAAATGAACATCCAGAAAACTATTAAGGTAATTGCTGCTTCCGCAGGGCTCGTATATTTATGCGGATGCCAGTCGTCGGCAAGTAAAACAGGAGAACAGGAAGCTGAAAAGGAAGTCGCGGCTGTCCGGGTACCTCTCGATACTACGGGTATGGTACTTGTCGCAGGAGGAACGTTCTTAATGGGAAATGATGAATTCACTGATGCACGCCCCGTTCATGAAATTTCGGTTTCATCTTTTTATATAGACAGGACAGAAGTTACCAATGCTCAATTTTCCCGGTTTGTAGAGGCAACCGGCTATAAAACAGTTGCGGAGCGGCCTCTGAATCCCGCGGATTACCCGGGCGTACCGGCCGACAAACTGGTGCCGGGGTCTGCTGTTTTCACTCCGCCCGCAAATGAGGTTTCCCTTGATAACCCGCTTCAGTGGTGGACCTATGTAGCCGGTGCGAGCTGGAAGCAGCCGGAGGGGCCGGGCAGCAACCTTGACGGAAGGGAAAATCACCCCGTGGTTCACGTATGTTATGAAGACGCAGATGCTTATGCCCGTTGGGCAGGAAAGCGTTTGCCGACCGAGGCTGAATGGGAATGGGCTGCGCAGGGCGGACAGGGTAGTCGTCCCTATTATTGGGGAGAAGAGCTGAAGCCGGGCGGAAAATGGGCTGGTAATATTTTCCAGGGGGCTTTTCCCCACGGTAATTCAGTAGAAGACGGCTTTGCGGCTACCGCTCCGGTAGCTACCTTCAGGTCCAATTCATATGGTATTTATGATATGGAGGGAAACGTATGGGAATGGTGCTCCGACTACTACCGCCCCGACTACTTTGCAAAAAGTGAAAAAGTCAATCCTAAAGGACCCGGCGACAGCTTTGATCCAGATGAGCCCGGCGCGGTAAAGCGGGTTCAGAAAGGAGGATCTTTCCTGTGCAGCGACGAGTATTGTATCAGGTACAAAGCCGGCAGCCGGGGAAAAGGAGAAGTAACCAGCGGAAGCAATAACCTGGGCTTCAGATGTGTAGCCGAGGTACGGTAGGAGAGAAGGAAGTTGTGTTACCGGTCTGAAGACTTTATTTTCCCTAACCTGATCCCGAGTTGGAATCCCATGGCAAAGCTGGGTATCGGCTGCCCGGCGCGCGTATTACTGTTTTCCCACCAGGGGCCGTCGTCGTAATAATCCGGAACGTTGGTCGTGAAAGATTTCGATCGTATGGACCTGAAGCCCGGCCCGGCGTAAACATCCATGCATATCCGGGGGGATAGCCAGGACTGAAATCCGAATTTAAGATGTACTGCTTTTGCCAGCCGGCCGGTAGCATGGGGGGTTTCCTTGTAATAGTCGCAGCCATTTTCGCAGTTGACGCCGATGTAGCTGCTGGCGTAGGTTCTTGAGTTCCGGATGAAATACTCTCCGGCAAAATAAATTCTGAAGGAATTCCACTCTCTCAGGTAATATCGCAACTGCGACCTGGAGCGGAAGCTGTGACGATCGGGCATATCTTCTCTTTCGGCATACCAGATATTGAAACTCGAATGACCGTATCCCAGTTCCTGCTGAAAGGAGAAGCGGGGATCGGGAAAGGGTATCTCTACTCCGAGCTGCAGGGTATTATAGAAGTCAAAAAGAGGTACCGGCGCCCACTTTAGAACAACTTTATTGCGGTTCTCCTCGAGAATTGTCTGGGCACCAAGGGGAAGGCAACTCGATATTGCAAGGAAAAAAAAGATCACTTTACCGGTAATTTTATTGTATCGGGCCATAGTATGGTTTAGCGTTTTTGATAGAAGGTCATCGGTTAAATTTTCCAAGTTTGAAACCAAGCTGTATGGCGCCGAGGAAATCAGGATAAGGACCATATCGGCCGATCCTCTTACTTCGCCTGAACCAATTCATTTCGTCGAATCGGATCGCAGCGAGTTCTTCACTGCTCAATCCTTTGGTGACGGCGAAATTCTTCGACATTTGTAGTCCAAAACCTACGTGGAAGTCGACGGAGAACCTGCTGCCGGAATATCTCTGCCAGCCCAGGATACCGTATACGGCGTGCATCGTTCGCCGCAGGTGTAGCGGCGCTGTAACTACGCGTATACTGTTAGCATCCAGGCTGGATTGCCTGTAGTTCATATGCCTGTGTGAATATTCGCCGCCATAGTAAGCCCGGAAAGAAGAACCGGTTTTATAGTATGAACGAAACTGTAATTTCGACCGGACCGTATTTTTATCCGGAGGATTTTCACTGTGTCCCGAGATTCCATACAGGAGGTTGGCAGCGCCCCATCCGTATCCGATTTCAGGCTGAAGGGAGAAACGCCCTTTTGAAAGAGGAATTTCAGCTCCGAAAACAAAAGCATTGTCTATATGATAGATCGGGAGCAGGCTGACTTTCAAAACGGGGTTCTCCTTTGCAATATCCGCTACATGCTGCGAGTAGAGCTGTTTCGGGCAGATGAGCAGGCAATTTAACAGGAGCACGTACCTATTCATATTTTATTGTACAGGGATTTGGCTCAGGAGTTTCAACTCTCCTGCGTTTTCGTCAAAACCAAACTGGTAAAGCCCCTCTTCTCCGATCAGGATTAGCGCCCCGGGGTTGCGTACAATTACATCATAGGCGTGTATGCCCGTATTATGACTCAGCAAGACAGGCAGGTTCGGGTTCCGGATGTCGAAAGTTTTAAGCCCATGTGTTCCTTCACATACAAAAAGAAACTTTCCTGACACCCCCAGGCCGTACGGCGTGAGCATATTTTGCGTGTGCAGCATTTTGGGATGAGCTAAATCGGACAGGTCGACAACATCGAGTGAGCTTGTCGTACCGGCACCGTTACGGCATGTAGCGCCGTTGCGAAGTGTTACGTAAGCATAATTGCCTTGCACTACAACCGGATCGCATGACTGAACGTGCTGATACTTGGTAATTAATTTCGGATTTGACGGATCGGTATTATTAAAAATATACATCCCATCCTGCGCCCCGATAAAGAGGTTGTTTTGATAGGGGAAAATCGTCTCGATCCCTATGCCCAGGTTTTTGCTGCTGCCTTTTTTGGGAGTACCGGGCGTAGAAATATCGTACAGGTGGAGCGATTCATTATCGACAACATACAGCGAATTCCCTGTAATGGCAAAACGCGCCATAGAGCCCCCTTTCCCGGTTTCAGGGCCGACAGACATCGATTTGTCGGTTTGACACGCCTGGGCAGTTGCCAGAACTAACAGAATTATAAATATCTTTTTCATCTCCAGCACTTGGGTTTAGCCGACACGTCTACCTTTTCCCAGGCAACAATGGTACCTTTCGACGGATCCGGGCACTCAAAATAGATGTTGTTGTGCGGCGGAAAATCACGGACTGGAACAGCATCCGCTATCCGGTTTGTAAGGCGGACTTCTCTCGGGTTCGAAATGTCAAATGTCAGGAGGTCGGTGTAATTATCCGCATAAAGCCAATTTCCTTTGGCGGCCATATCATAGTTGCCCGGAATCGAAATGAAAGAAATATTTTCCGGGTTGGAAGGATCGCTGTTGTCGATGATGTGGACGCCTCTGCCTTTTTCATTAATAAAAAGAAATGGCTCCAAAAGATATATTTTGCCGGGTTCTACCAGCGGTTCGCCGGTACGGAAAGTGATGTTGCTGATCTCTTCCTCGCTCATATAAACGGGCCGGTAAGCTGTGCCGTCAAAATGGGGATCCCACCTGGAGCGATCGTTATATTCGCAGCCCGACAGACAAAAAGCAGCAAAAAGCAGGGTATAGATTCTATTCATGATTGTACAGTTTTTATTAAGACCACATAAGCATGCTATAGGTTGGAAAAGGAAACTGGAATATGTAGTTTTATCGGCCATTTTATACCCAGAACGATTTATACCCAATATTTTGTTTTCCTGATATGGATTTTTTAGTGCTCAACTGCAAGCTCGTAAACGAAGGAACCTCGGCATTCCGTGATGTCCTGGTAAAAGGCGGACGGATTGAAAAAATCGGTTCAGATTTACAAAACCATCATGCGGCGACGATCATTGATGCCGAAGGAAAACACCTCCTGCCCGGGGTCATAGACGATCAGGTCCATTTTCGGGAACCGGGCCTTACACACAAGGCTACTATAGCGACGGAAGCGCGTGCAGCTGTTAAAGGCGGAACCACTACGTTTATGGAAATGCCCAATACAGTACCCAATACGCTGACCCAGACCTTGCTGCAGGACAAATATAACATTGCTTCGGAGACATCCCTTGCCAATTACTCGTTTTACATGGGCGCGTCTAACGATAACCTCGACGAGGTACTGAAAACATCGGTAACAGATGTTTGCGGGATCAAGGTCTTCATGGGCTCGTCGACGGGAAATATGCTCGTCGATTCGCCGGGCGTGCTGGAGCGGCTTTTTGCGCAGGCGCCTATGCTGATCGCTACTCATTGTGAGGACGAGGGAACTGTTAGAGCCAGGATGGAGCATTTCAGGGAGCAGTACGGAGAAAATGTACCCTACAATATCCATGCCCTGATCCGCAATGAAGAGGCGTGTTATAAATCATCGTCGTTTGCCGTGGACCTGGCGAGGAAATTCGGGACCAGACTTCATATACTTCATATTTCGACCGGTATAGAAACGGGTCTTTTTGAGAAGGGATTCCGCAAGGACGGGAAGATCGTGCTGGCCGACGGGGCTGAGAAAAGGATCACGGCGGAAGCATGCGTGCACCACCTCTGGTTTGATGCGCAAGATTACCGCCGGCTGGGCAACCAGATCAAATGTAACCCGGCTATTAAGGCCCTGCCTAATAAAGACGAAATACTGGCGGCTGTGCTTGACGACCGGATCGACGTAATAGCGACCGACCACGCGCCGCATACCCGGGAGGAAAAAACGCAGCATTACTGGCAGGCCCCTTCCGGCCTTCCGCTTACCCAGCATGCTTTGCCGGTAATGCTGGAATTCGTCAGACAGGGGAAAATTTCAATTGAAAAAGTAGCCGAGAAGATGAGCCATGCTGTAGCCGACTGTTTCCGGATCAGGGAGCGGGGATACCTGCGCGAGGGATACTGGGCCGATATGGTGCTGGTCGACCTCGGTTCAGAGACGCTGGTAAAGGCGGAGGACCTGGAATCAAAATGCGGTTGGTCGCCTTTCACCGGAGAAGTCTTTCATTCCGAAATAACGCATACATGGGTGTCGGGGCACCTTGCGTACGCCGAAGGAAAGTTTGACCTCTCGAAAAAGGGAGAGCGGCTCCTGTTCGACAGGAAGCCTTAAGATTCACAGTTTGTCCGTCAGGGTTCTACAATAGAAATTTTGCCCGGAAAATCGAAAAACTGCGGCCTGGTGACATGTAATGCCGCTCCAAGCGCCGTAGCCTGGGGCAATTCGGCCGTGTAAACCTGGTGGTTGGGGTATTTTCTCGCGATAAGCTTTGTAAATATCTTATTCCTCGCAAAACCACCGTCTATGTAGATCGATTTGACGTCGTTGACGCTGATAAGATCAAGGGATAGGAAGAGAAGCTCGGTAAGCCCTTTTATCAGGCCGTGATACGCGGCTTCAGCAGTTGCATATGCACTTACATCCCAGATACCCTCCTGCTTCTCAGGACGGGGCCCGTTACCTTCCATCGTAAGCGTATAGAAAGTTGTAACGTCAGTTTCAACCAGCGCAGGATCGAATTCGAGTGTTTTAAAGAAGTCAGCGGGTACACCGAAATGCTTTACGATCCTCTCAACCTGCTCATCGTGCTCTCTTCCCGCAAACAGGCGGGAAGCTTTTACCCCGCTGCCTTCGGTACTCATATAGTGCAGGCAGTCGCTGGCGAGCTGGTCGTAGGTAAGCGGCCTTGCATTAAAAGGATTGAAGTTGATGCACCAGGTACCGGTCGAAACGAGGATGAACGGTTCTTTAAATGATATTTTGTAGGGGAGCAGCGCCGACGAGCTGTCGTGCAGCCCGAAGCCTGCCTGTATCATACCTTCATTTTGCCGGCTTATAAATGACGAAGCGGCAATAGTAGGCGGAAACAGTTTATGGAAGCCTTCGGCCTTTACCCACGAATGATAATCCATCATTTCAAAGCTCCATAAACCGGTGTGGCAGCCTATAGAAGTGTAATCGGTTACCTTCCGGCCGGTTAGCAGGTAAATGATGTACTGAGGTAAATGCAGGGAGGTCCTGATCTCCTTAAAGAGCTCGGGGCGTGCATATTTGATCCAGTAAATTTGTTTCCCTGAATTGAGAAAGCCCAGTTCCGGCGAGCCGGTCTGGATAGCAATATCCTCCGAACTGCCATGTCGGGCGTGAAATTGACTGCTGAATTCCTCGGGAAAGGGCTTGAGATAAGAATATAACGGGCCGACTGTTCTGTGGCTTTCATTCAGGTGCACAAAGCTGGCACCGTAGGCCGTGGCATTCACTGCCCTTACGTTATAGGCAGGATTTTCGATGATTTTTTTCCAGTTGTCACGGACCCAGCCAGTCAGCAACTGCAGGTCTTCCGTGGGAAACCCGTCTTCGTCGACTGTTTCGGGAAGATATTCGGAATACTCCTCTACGACACCATAGTTTTCATCAAACAGGACATACTTTTTGTTTGTACGCCCGATATCAAAAACCACCGTTATATTCATGTGTATTAAAAGTTTTAACTGACATCCGATCAATATAGGAATCTTGCGCCGAATATCGACCTGAATTTAAATAATCTTTATTGACAGGCCTGAATACTCAAAGCCCGGTCGCAATTGCATACCGGCCTCTTTCAGCGATCAGCTTCTTCCTGATACCTGCTTCCCGGAAAAAAGACAGGGGATCGAGCGCACCGCCGGACAAAAGCCGCGACTCGGCGATAAGAGGCCTTACGTCGGTCTCAAATGCGGCCTGCACAATTTCCTGGGCCTTAACCACTTCATTTTCTTCCTGGGCGGCAAAAAGTGCTTCGGTATCGACAAGAAGCGCTTTGGCATAGGCGGTTTTAATCGCCTGCACCGACTGGATCAGGTCTTCGACCGGGTCTTTTGTATTGTGGCTGGCATCTATCATCCAGGCGAGCGGAGGGTTTTTGACCACAGGATCGTTCATTCCCTGTACGAGTTCGTTGAAAATCAGGAAGAGCTGGTAGGGCTTGATCGCACCGGTCGTCAGGTCGTCGTCGCCGTACATGGAGCCGTTGAAATGGAAGCCGCCGAGCCTTCCGAAATGCATCAGGCGTCCTACGATCTGCTCGATGTTTGTGTTGGGCAGATGGTGGCCCAGATCAACGAGGACCTGTGCCCTTTCACCTGTTTGCTGACACAGGCTGTAGGAGGTGCCCCAGTCGGGGATAAGCATTGAATAAAAATACGGCTCATAGGGTTTGTACTCGATGAGCGTCGTCCAGTCTGACGGGATGCCTGCGTAAATAGCCTGTATGGACTCCAATGTGCGCTGGTAAGCACGCCGGAAGTGGTGCTGCCCCGGGAAATTGGATCCGTCGGCAAGCCATATGGTAAGGGTCTTGCACTCGTCGCCAAGCTGGCGGCCGATTTCTGCAACCTGTATATTGTGATCGATAGCCTGTTTCCTGACTTCGGGCTGCGTATGACAAAGAGAACCAAATTTGTAGGAGAATTCCTGGTCTTTCTGATCCTGGAAGGTATTTGAATTGACAGAATCAATGACCAGTCCGTTTGCCTCCAGGAGCTCCCTTATGGCGCGGATGTCCCCGGGAATGTCCCAGGGAATATGAAGAGAAATGCTGTTGGACGACCTGTTGAGGCTGTGGATGAGGCCTACGTCCGATATTTTTTCTTCGAGTGAGCGGGGCTCACCTCCGGCGGGAAAACGTCCGAACCGCGTGCCGCCGGTACCTAAAGCCCAACTGGGGATAGCTACCTGGAAATCGGCTACTTTTTTTGAAAGCTCACCGGCATTAAGGCCCTGTTTTTCCAATTGGCGGGATAAATTGAACCAACTGAGGGAGTGATCTTCCTGTCGCTCCGAGTTATGGTTTTGAATTTGTTCTTCGGTTATCATTTGCAAAGTTGACAAGATGTATCGTCTATATATGATTGGGAAATTACTCCATATGAAAAACCTTTTCCAACGGCTTGCTGACGGGGGAGTTATCCGGGTTGCTAACCATGATATCCTTCATGTACGCCCACCAGCGCTTCATAACCGGGTGATCGGCCAGACCTGCCTGGGCAGTTTCGTCGGCAACCTCCATTACACCGAATAAGGTCAGCGTTTCTTTGTCCAGGAATATAGAGTAACCGGAAATGCCGGTTTCCCTGAGAAGGGCTTCCAGTTCCGGCCAGATCTCGTCGTGCCTCCTTTTATATTCCTGCTCGAATCCTTCGAACAGCTGCATTTTAAATGCTTTCCGTACCATATAATTATGAGTATAGGATAATACAAATTCAAATTTTGTTTATGGAAAGGTATCGTTTATCCTGCTCTCTCCTGACAGACGATTTAAATTCCCCGGGAATATACTCATTCGCGGATAAAGGCATTCTAAAGTGAACTGTTATTTACTCTGTGCTATCTTTGCAGCAGTTCCAGTTTTAAGCAAAGAATATGAATCCTAGTGTTTTGATCGGGCCATTGGCCGAAACCCTCCCCGGTCTTTTGGAAAAAGGCGGCTATTCAGGTCTCATCGTGATTGCCGATACCAGGACCAAACGTTTTTGCTACCCGGTATTGAAGCCGTTGCTGCCGAAACACAGCATCGTAGTGGTGGAAGCAGGCGAGGCGCATAAAACCCTGGATTCGTGTGAGGTAATATGGCAGGCAATGACCGATGCGGGGCTCGACAGACATGCATTGGCTATTAATATAGGAGGAGGTGTAATCGGGGATATGGGTGGATTTTGTGCATCGATATACAAACGGGGCATCGACTTTATCCAGGTACCCACAACGCTGCTGTCGCAGGTAGACGCCAGTGTGGGCGGAAAGCTGGGAATAGATTTCAGGGGCCTGAAAAATCACCTGGGCGTTTTTTCAATGCCACTCCGGGTGTTGATAGATCCTGTTTTCTTAAAGACTCTACCGGTTCGTGAGTTAAGATCGGGCTTTGCGGAGATTATCAAACATTGCCTGATTGCCGACGGATCAAAATGGGAAGAGATCAGGAAAACCGATTTTGAAGATCAGAGCTGGCCCGGGCTGATCGCGCATTCTGTGGCAATTAAGTCGAAGGTGGTAGAGGAAGATCCGAAAGAGAAGGGCCTCAGGAAGATATTGAATTTCGGGCATACGCTCGGGCATGCGGTGGAAACACGTTTTCTGGAAAAGCCCCGGTCAAAGCAGCTCCTTCACGGAGAGGCTATTGCCATAGGGATGCTGATGGAGGCTTATCTTTCTTACAGTCGTAAATTGATTTCGAAAGCGCTTTTTTTACAGATAGAGGAATTCCTGTTTTCGGTGTATGGCGTTGTAGCAATAGAGGATGCCGACGTGGAACCTATACTTGCATTGACCCGGCAGGACAAGAAAAACCGCGGAAAGGAGATCCGTTTTTCCCTTCTCGATGGAGCGGGTAGCTGCGCCTACGATGTAGTCGTTACGCCGGCTGAGATGAGAAAGGCAATCGCGTATTATCAGAAAGGATGACAGGAGAGCCGGTGTAAGGGAAAATGGCGGGAGGCGAAGGAAATAAATACCGGGAATTTGGGGCGAATTAATTTCATAATTTCGCAGAAACGGCAGAAGACATAATAATTAAATCATAATCAGGCTATTGACATTCAGGTGTCATTTTATTAGCTTTACTAGCTTCAAGTCCTGATTAACCTGTTTATGCTAACTTAATACTCTTTTCCCGATGATCTTTTCGCGTTTATTTTATGTTTTCGCCGCGGGTATGTTAGCTGCGCTGGCGGGCTGTTCGAATGCCAGGAAAGTGTTTGTTGAACATGACTACAGCTACGAAACCAATTTCAAGAGTTATTCCACCTATACGTTCCTGGAATGCGAACGCGATACAAATAACCTTTGTACAGAAATATACGAAGCGATCCGAAGGCAGATGCAGGCCAGGGGATATAAGCTTACTGCTGAAGAGCCGACGCTCCTGGTTAACTACGGAATATTCTACGACAACCTGCGTTACCAGGGGTACATGCAGCCGGTCATCAAATCGTGGGTAGATACGGAAAATGATAGCTTCAGGTATGAGCCTGTTAAATATGCCCTTGAGAAAGGCACCCTGATTGTTTCCCTTATCGATGCCAGCTCCGACCAGGTGGTCTGGCGGGGGTATGCATCCGGAATCCTCGGGCATGAAGTAAACCCCAATAACTACTACCGGAATGTAGTCCGTAAGATATTCGATCAGTACCCCTTGTTTGCCAAGGGCTATGACCCGAGAAGGTATACTGAGGATATTAGCCGGTAGGTTTTCCTTTTATTCTTTGTCTCTTATCACGCACGTAGAACCTTCCGTTTTACGCCGGGCGCAGCCAACCCGGTGGTCGTGATAACCGCCCCGGGTCGGTTGCCGGCGAAGGTCTGGATATAAATTAAATAAATCGTTTATTGCTTGATCAGGCGCCGGGTTTCTATCCTGGCTCCGTTTTCTTCTACTACGACCATGTAGAGGCCTCCGGGGTAGCCCGATAAATCCAGCAATGCTTCGTTCTTGTCGCTTCTCAGATTGTGTATAAGCCGGCCGACAGGGTCGTATACCTTCACCGTGTTTCTTTCGTTCAAGCCGCCGACGGTAAAGGGGCCGTTGGTCGGATTTGGTAAAATGGCCATTGTTGACATACGCTTTCCGATCGTCGCCGACCTGATGCCGGTGTAGGCAACGCTTCCGTCGAGATCGGTGCTGCGTATCCGGTAGTAGTATGTTCCCGGTACTTCGGGTGAGTCGGTATACTGATATGTCGAGGGCGACGAGGCGGATCCCACCGCAGGAAGTACCGCCAATTTCGAAAACACCCTCCCGTCATTGCTCCGTTCTACAGCAAAATCAGAGGTGTTCAGCTCGGTGGTCGTCGACCACCGCAATTGTACCAGCGGCCCTTCGGACTGTACTGTAAATGACTGCCATACAACCGGTAACGGGGTGTGGAAACGGAAAGCAGTGATCTGTCCATGTAAATCCTTTGTGCTTTCGTAATAGGCAACAATAGTATTAGTTTCCGGGATGGAAGAACTAACTGTGGCAGACAAGAAATTAAGCGCCGTCGGAGCGCGGGTTGCCAGCCACAAATCTTCTTTTTCTATGCCATTGAGATCCGAGTCCAGATATTTTAGGCCGAGTAGCCCTGAAAAAATCAAGGAATTTGAAATGGAATAAACCCGTGCGATACTGGGATCGTCAGGTCTCGCCTGAGGGGTGGAGCTCCTGGTGATTGTCAAATCGGTCATCTGCAGGTTATCGGCAGGCTGGAAAGTAAGGCCGTCGAATGTGATGGATGTACCGGTCTGTACGTAGACCAACCCTCCGAGATCCATGTGAAATTGAGCCGCTGCGGGGAAAGCGAGCAGGGTCAGTAAAACAAGCTTTTTCATGGTTTTTGGGCAGATAAAGCCAAATTGTCCTGTGCTTTGGCCTCCAGTATTTCAAGGCGTTGCAGCAAAGTGGCGCTTTGCGAAATCATACGTTTATTTTCTGCCTTTAATTCTTCATTTTCCAGGATGAGCTGTTTGATGGCGATCATCATCACACCGTCGATATCGGCAGTGGTAATGGAGGTATCAGTGCCGATAGTGCCGATGCCGTCATGGCCGAAAGCGGCATAAAATTCCTGCGCCATGGGACCATAGTGGCGGAGGCTGGTCTTGTCCTGGCCCTTGTAGTTCCAACTGCCCAGCCGCAGGTTTTTGATCTTGGCCAGAAACGCAGCGCCGTCGGCATGGAGAAAATTTTCTTTTTTGGTGCTATCGGAAGTGGTTGACCAACTGTTTTGATTGGCGTTGAGATAAGCGGCCGTGCTACTGCTCGTAAAGAAACGATATCCACCGACAAATCGGGAAGTAAATTGATTTGCTTCTGTAGAAGTTATCGTAAAGGCGGCGTCATCCCCTATTACGCAGGATCCCGCGAAATTCCCGGTACTCATATTCGACCCGATCGCTATCGAACGGTACGCTAAAGCGTGAATATCACTTCCTATAGCAATGGCGGTGACTGCGGTTGCTTTAGCTTTGGAACCGATAGCGACTGAGTTCTTTGCGGATGCCTCACTTTGATTGCCCATTGCGACAGCGTTTTCTCCTGATGCGGTATTATCATGATTGGTTGCAAAAGAATGGTCTCCTGACGCAGTATTGTCATAGCCCAATGCGAAGGAGATAAGCCCGGACGATGTATTTAAAGCGCCCATTGCAGTAGCGTATAATCCTGATGCTGTATTGTTGCTATTCGCTGCGAAAGAAAAGTTTCCAGACGCAATATTGTCATAACCGAATGCGACAGAGTAATTTCCGACATTACTTTTATCCCATTGGGTTCCGACTACATAGCCCGCCCGAAAGGCCGCTTTGGCCGGATACCACATGATACGCCGCCCGGCTCCGCTTACGGGCGGGTCAGGTGGTGCCACAGGTATGGTTCCGGCTGATTCTGCCAGAAAACTCCCATCACTTACATGCAGCTTTGCCGTAGGGTTGACTGTTCCGATACCTACGTTTTGGGAATGTCCGGAAAAGGGAATCAAAGAGAATAGAAAGCCCGTAGCCACCGCAATGGAGTACCGTTTCATATCAATAGTAATTAATGGTTTCATTTTTTTACGGAGTTATATTTTTTGTCCTTGAAAGTGCAGGTCCAACGAGAGGCTGGAAATTTGCGTCGCATGCAAAACTTGCTTTCGTGCGCTGCATCCGGAATTTTATTTATTCCAAATGTTTTTTTATCGCCCTGGTATGATGCGTTTCTGCGTTGAAATGTTTCAAGGATGGTTTTATGCATCTGGAATATCCGTTATGGCATTTGGGGCCCTATTAGCTGACAGGAACAATTTCTTTCCTTATCTTTCGAACCGTGCAAATAGGCGCCGGAATTTCTGTCAACGTTGAATCATGGATCCGATGAAGCAACTAGTGAGCATATTCGTTTTCCTGTACGCCGGCGGTGTCATGGGCCAGCAAACGACTTTCAATTTTCGCAAGCTTACGCTGGAGCACGGTTTGCATGATGGGATTATACGGGCTATCGGCCAGGATCGGTACGGTTATGTCTGGATATGCAGTGTAGGCGCACTTAACCGGTTCGACGGAAAGAATGTAACCCGGTTTACCAATATTCCCGGCGATACGAGCTCGGCCTATGGCAGTCAGCCCCGGAGTATCTATACCGACTCCGCAGGCCGGCTTTGGGTAGGCTTTGAAACCGGCCTGGCCGAGTTCGATTTTCGCAAAGAATCTTTCCTGCGGTATACTTCGGTAAAGGACAATTTTATCAGCCGGATCACCGGTATCGGTAATCACATGCTATTGCTCAGCACCCGCAGCGGGTTGGTAAGTTTTAACACGCGCGACGGAAGCGCCTTTAACTATGGGCACAGCAAGGATCCGCGACACGCCGCCCTGTTTGAAAATGCAGTAAATGACGTTTTCGTAAAGGAAAACAAACTGTACATCGCCACATACCGGGGGCTTGTAGTGATGGATTGGACTACACAGGAGGCACGTGCGGTAGACATCCCCGAAACGGGCAATAGCAGTATAGTAGCCGTAGCGGTCGATGCAGACAATGCGGTCTGGATGGCGACGCATGAGCAAATCAAGCTTATAAAGCTACAGGCCGGTTACAGGAATCCCGTCGTATATGACCGCTTTTTCAAACCTGATGCGGCAAAATATCTGGAAAACGTGATGGACATCCTCGTCGATGACCGAAACCGTATTTGGATAGCCACGGCTGTTGACGGGTTGATGCAGTACCAGCCTTCAAAAGACATTTTTGTGAAGCACCTGCACAACCCGGATCTTCCATCGAGCCCATCGTCAGACAGCTACCGGTGCATTTTCCAGGATGATAAAGGGTTGATCTGGCTTGGCGGCGATTTTGACGGCGTAAACTTTTTTGATCCCGGCAGCCTGCTGTTTTCTACCCTTTTTCCTTTCAAAAACCACCTTAATGAAAGAGGACGCGGAGTCGGTCGCGGCTTCGCTGAAGACCGCAACGGTGTTGTCTGGATGGGTACCCACGACGGAGTAAGCCGCTTTGATCCCCGCTCGGGCCAATACACTTTTTGGCGTAACGCCGTGAACAAAAAACCGGTTTTATACGACAATGTGGTGCGGACAATGCACTGCGACAATGACGGTAATATCTGGATTGGCACTGCTTCGGGCGTGAACCGGTACAATGCCGAAACCCTACAGATGGAGTTTATATCTCCCGAACTCCTGCCAGATGCATTTTATAATTCCATTACACAGGACCGGGAGGGAAATATCTGGTTTTGCAATAATTCGAAGGCGTCACTACACTGGTATGTGCCTGCAGAAAATAAGTTTCATAGCCTGTATGAGCATCCCCAACTGAAGAAGTTTGCCGGTGTAACAACTACTTCTTATGTCATGGAGGATAGCAAAAACCGACTATGGATTTCCTATACAAAAAAAGGCGTATTGATGCTCGATAAAAAAACAGGTAAGGTTACCCATTACATCGCGGGCGAATCGCCCGCCGAAGGTTTGATTGGAAATCAGATAATCGACATAAAAGAGGATCTTGACGGGAAAATCTGGGTTTCCAGCCTCAATGGCGCTACCCGCATCGATGTTGAGGAACATCGGTTTCTCTCCTTCAGCGCTAAAAACGGTCTGCCCGGCAACTGGGTATCACCCATTGCGGTGGATCAGAAAAACCGGGTTTGGATGGGCGTAAACGGCGGGCTTACCATGGTACATGCCGACAGAAACGGACTTACCCGGTTTTCATTAGGCGATGGCCTGCCGTCGTTAGGCTTCCCGGAACATGCAGGCATACAAGCCAATAACGGGGACATCGTAATGCCAACCTACCTGGGCTACCTGAGGTTTAAGCCCGAAGATTATATGGAAGGAGGCGCGCCTGTCAGGTTTTACCTTGATTCCTATTCAGTATTCAACGATAGCTTCAGAGTGGGCCCGGGTGCCGAGAACGAGACTTTTCTGAATCTCGGTTCACAACAGAATTCGTTTACTTTTAACCTGGTGGCAGTTAATTACCTGAACCCGTCCGAAACCTGGTTTGCCTATAAGTTGGACGGCTTCGATAATGACTGGCACTATAGCAAAGACCCCAAAGCCGTATACACCAATGTGCCTGGTGGTAAATACAAATTTCTGTACAAAGCACAGGCACATAATACCAGATGGGACGATGTTGTTGCCGGCAGCGTACCGGTAACTCTCAATACCATATACTACAAGTCGGTGTGGTTTTGGGCTATGGTTTTGGCTTTGATCTGTGGAGGCCTGTATAGCCTCTATCGTTACCGTACGTTCCAGGCCGGACAGTTGTTCCAGTTAAAAAGCCAGGCTCAGATGCTGGAAAAGGAAAAGGCAATGGTTATGTATGAAAGCCTCAAACAGCAACTGAACCCGCATTTTCTGTTTAATTCCCTAACTTCTTTATCGGGGCTTATCGAGACCGACAAGCAGGAAGCGGGAGAGTTCCTTGGCCGGATGTCAGACATCTATCGTTACATCCTGAAGAATTCTAGTGAAGAAACCGTGGGCCTCCGGGAAGAAGTCCGTTTTGTGCAACAATATATTGACCTGCTGCAAACCAGGTTCAAGAGAGGCTTAAAGGTGGATATCCGGCTGCCCGATGAATTAATGCATTATAAAATCGTCCCCGTAACGCTTCAAAACCTGATCGAAAATGCTGTAAAACACAATATCATTGATGAAGCTACCCCCTTGACGATAGACATCTATTCAGAAGAGGGGTACCTTGTTGTACAAAATAACCTGCAAAGGAAGAATGTGGTGGAAACAAGCAATAAAAGAGGCTTGGCGCAATTTGTAAAACTATACGGCTACCTGAGCACCCGGCCCGTTTTAATAGAAGAAACAGCCACGCAATTTATTGTAAAAACTCCTCTTGTTTGAAAGCCATATACTTGACAAACATTATCTTATGCACACAACCGGGATTTCTCAGAGAAAATCCCCATGAGCGGTCTCAACTCTCAACTCTCAACTCTCAACTTTCAACTATTTTTATAAACATGAACACTATCATTATTGAAGATGAGGACATTATTGCGCGGGTGCTTGAAAACAAAATAAGAAAGCTCGCCCCGGACCTCCGGATATTGGCAGTGCTGCCAAGCCTGAAAACAGCCCTGCGCTGGCTGGGTGAAAATGTCGAACCTGACCTGATACTGATGGATATCCAGTTAAACGATGGAGTAAGCTTTGAAATATTCAGTCATTTTACCCTGAAGTGCCCCGTAATTTTCACTACGGCTTACGATGAATATGCAATCAGGGCTTTCAAGGTGAACGGGGCTGACTATCTGCTCAAGCCGATAAAAGATAACGAACTGTCGGCGGCCATCGACAAATGCCGGCATATAGTAAAGCAAACAGGAAAACAAGCTACCGATATGGCCGAGCTTATCAAAGCTCTTGCCAAACCTTCGGCAGCGCCAAGGTATAAGGAAAAGTTTATCGTCCACTTCCGCAACCAGTGGGTGCTTATCGATACAAAAGACATAGCTTGCTTCTCCAAAGAGACGCTTAACTACGTATACCTTTTCAACGGGGAAAAATTCGGAATCGACAATTCCACACTGGAGGAAATAGAAGATCTGATCGATCCGCGACAGTTCTACCGAGCCAACAGGCAATTCATCATCAATATTGAGGCGGTCAGATCCGTAAAACCTGTAGAGGGGTCGAAGCTCATTATCAGGCTGAAAGCACCCAATGAAAAACTCGACATCGTTATGAGCCGGTTAAAAAGTCCGGATTTCAAAAAGTGGCTCGACAGGTAAGGCCGGCTTCCTTTTGCCTGGGGTACTTACAACCCCAACAAAATCTCCCTCAACACAGCCTGCGCCGACCACTCGCGGTTAGCGGCCTGCTCGATCACGAGCGATTGCGGACTGTCCAGGACACCGTCTGTTACTTTCAGGTTACGCCTTACCGGAAGGCAATGCATAAAATAGCCGTTGTCGGTCAGGGCCATCTTTTCCTCTGTTATCTCCCAGCCACGGCCGCCTGTCAGCATCCGGCCGTATTGACTATAAGACGACCAGTTCTTGCCGTAAACGAAATGGGCGCCTTCCAGGGCCTTTCTCTGGTCGTAGATAATGCGGGCATCTCCTGCAAATTGAGGCGCCAGCTCGTAACCTTCCGGGTGCGTGATTACAAATTCCACATCAGACCTGTTCATCCATTCGGCGAAGGAGTTGGCCACAGCCTGCGGAAGAGGCTTGATGTGCGGAAGCCATGTCAAAACAACTTTCGGTCGCTCAACCGGCTTGTATTCGGCAATGGTAATACAGTCTGCAAGAGATTGCAAAGGGTGCCTTGTCGCCGATTCGAGGTTGACTATCGGTACTCCGGCATATCTTTTAAACTGATGGAAAACCTGCTCGGCATAGTCGGAGTCCCTGTCTTCAAGACCTGCGAAAGAGCGTACGCCGACAATATTGCAGAACCTTCCGATTACAGCGGCAGCCTCCTTTACATGTTCCGCTTTGTTCCCGTCCATAAACACCCCGTCTTCCATTTCCAGTCCCCAACTGTCTGATCCTACATTGAGGGAAATAACCTTCAATCCGAGGTTTTCAGCCGCTTTCTGGGTGCTGATCCTGGTCCTGAAGCTCTGGTTAAAGAACAGCAGGCCGATGGTCTTGTTCTTTCCCAGATGCTGCCCGGCAAAAGGATCCGATTTTGCCTTCAGCCCTTCAGCAACAAGATCGTTAATATTGGTTACGTCGTGTACGGATAGAAAATGGTTCATGTAAAAGCAGCTATGAGTGGTCGGTCGTCAGCGATTAACAAAGTTATGATACAACGGGAAATATTTCTGAACAGAAAAGCACTCTTCTGCGCGTTACACCAATGCGGTTGTCTCTTTGCCGAGCGCTTCCAGGAAAAGATCAGCCTCTTCGCGCCCAAGAGCAAGAGAAGGCAGCAAGCGAATGGTACTGCTCCCGGCAACACCTGTAAACAGCCTGTGCTTGAACAGCAGGTTATTCCGTAGCTCCTTAACCTGGAAATCATACTCTATACCGATCATGAGACCCCGGCCCCGCAGTTCCTTGTAACCGCCGATTTCCTGGATCCCTTTCCACAGGTAGGCTCCCGTTTCCTGTGCGTTTTCCAGCAGTTTCTCTTCTTTAATGACATCAAGAACCGCTATTCCCGCTGCACAAGCCAGGTGATTTCCCCCAAAGGTAGTACCGAGCAATCCGGAAGACGCTTCAAATTTAGGAGAAATCAGCACACCGCCTATCGGGAAACCGTTGCCCATACCCTTGGCCATGGTGATCAAATCGGGATCGATACCACTAAACTGGTGAGAGAAGAACCGTCCGGAGCGCCCGTACCCGCATTGTACGCTGTCGAGAATGAGGACAGCGCCTGTTTGGTCACACTTTTCCCGGAGCGCTTTCAGGAAATCGTCACTGGCTACCTGGATCCCGCCTACACCTTGTATTCCTTCTACGATGACTGCGGCAGTTTCCTCCGTAATCCCGTTCCGGAGGGCTTCTATATCGTTAAAAGGCAGGAAGGAGACATGTTCGTTGTAGTTGAGCGGCGCGACGATGGAAGGATTGTCCGTAACCGCTACCGCTCCTGCGGTGCGGCCGTGAAATGCTTTCCGGAAAGCAACTACCTTTTTTCTTTTTGTATGGAATGATGCCAGCTTGAGAGCATTTTCATTCGCTTCGGCGCCGGAGTTGACCAGGAAGAGCCGGTAGGAGTCGTAGCCGGAAATGGCTCCGAGCTTGTCGGCCAGTTCCTGTTGCTGGGGAATTTGAACCGAGTTGGAATAGAATCCTATTGCCTGCAACTGTTCGGTCAGTTTTTTGACGTAGTGCGGGTGGGTATGGCCGATCGAGATCACCGCGTGCCCGCCATACAGATCAACATACCGGACGCCATTTTTGTCCCACAGGAAACTTCCCTTAGCCTTGACCGGCTCTATATCATAAAGAGGATAAACATCGAATAATTTTGACATGACGATTTTCAGGGTTAAAATGCAGGAGCTTTGAGTCTGAGACCGGTGTCTTCCGGCAGGCCGAAAATCAGGTTCATGTTCTGAACCGCCTGTCCCGACGCTCCCTTGGTTAGATTGTCAATTACAGAGGTAATCAGCAGCCGGCCGTCGTGCAGCTCCGGGTATAGCAATACTTTGTTGGTATTGATGACCTGCTTGAGATCGATCGGCTGGGTGCTCACATGCGTAAACGGGTGTGTTTCGTAGAAATCGCTGTAGAGTTGCCTGGCTTCTGCAATGGTACCCGCGAAAGTGGTATAAACGTTGGAAATGATACCCCTCGTAAAATCTCCGCGGTAAGGGATAAACCGGATAGGCTGCGCAAAGCCGGCCTGCAGCCTCCGGAGGTTCATATTGATCTCCGTCAGATGCTGGTGTGTAAAAGGCTTGTAAACAGAAAGGTTATTGTTCCGCCATGAAAAATGGGTAGTCGGACTCAGCGACTGGCCTGCGCCGGTGCTCCCCGTTATCGCGCTGACGTGGATTTCGTCTGTCAGCAGGCCCTTTTCAGCAAGAGGAAGAAGGGCTAACTGGATACCCGTAGCAAAACAGCCGGGATTCGCTATTTTATCCGCGGCCCTTATGGCCTCGCGTTGCAGCTCCGGAAGGCCATATACAAACTCTTCCGATTCGTCGCGGTAGTCCGTGCTCAGATCAATGATTTTCACCCCGGGAGGGACGACATTTTCTGCCAGGAATTTGCGTGAAGCGCCGTGACCGGAGCAGAGAAAAAGTACACCGTCGCCGGCAAGCCGGTCGGACAGCGAGGAAAACGGCCCGCTGGTGAATTCCAGGTCGGTATCGCCCAGAAGGTCGGTATGGACGTCGCTTATTTTCTTTCCTCCCTGGCTGTTGCTGTGGGCGAATGCAACGGATACGCCCGGATGGTTGATCAGGATACGGAGAAGCTCGCCCCCGGTATAACCGGCTGCGCCGATTATACCGGCCTGTATGGGGTTATGATGATTTGCAGTCATGTTTGCTTGTGGCCCCGGGCTGTGCCCGGGGTTATGGATATTTGCCCTTTCAGGGCTGCTAGGGGCTATTTTTGTTCTGCGAGCTCCGTTATTTTTTCATAGATGACGTTCTGGTTGGAGGCGACCTTCGAAAAGCCTTTTACGTCTTCACCGCTCCACGCATTGTTCATCTCGCCGTAGCTTCCGAACACAGGAGACATAAGGTCATAAGGAGATTCTATCCCTTCGATATGGAACCGGTACGGAGCAAGATATACATGAACCTTCCCGGAAACGTGACCCTGCGTGTCGCGGAGGAAGGCTTCGATGTTGCGCATCACCGGCTCTACGAACTGTCCTTTGTGGAGCAGGCTGCCGTACCAGTTCGAGAGCTGCTCTTTCCAGTAAAGCTGCTGTTCGGTAAGGACATGCTTTTCAAGAGTATGGTGGGCTTTGATCAGGATAAGCGGTGCGGCGGCTTCGAAACCTACACGCCCCTTGATACCGATGATGGTATCGCCGACATGAATGTCCCGGCCGATCCCGAAAGGCTGAGCCAGTTCCGCCAGTTTCTGGATTACTTTTACCGGCGAGTCATAGATCTCGTTATTCAGCCCTATGATTTCGCCCTTTTCAAAATGGAGCGTTATTTTTTCAGGCTCCGATTTTGAGACGGGGGTCGGCCATGCTTCCTCCGGCAGGTAGCTATGCGAGGTAAGGGTTTCTTTACCTCCCACAGAAGTACCCCACAGGCCCTTGTTGATACTGTAAACCGATTTATGCCACGGCCTGTCGACTCCTTTTTTGATAAGATATTCTATCTCTGCCTCGCGCGACAGCTTCAGATCGCGGATCGGCGTTATAATTTCAGCGTCGGGCGCTATGATCCGGAACGCCATATCGAAACGGACCTGGTCATTGCCGGCGCCGGTGCTTCCGTGTGCGATCGCATTTGCCCCGATCTCCTTCGCGTATTCGGCAACTGCCACTGCCTGGAAAATCCGCTCGGCACTGACAGAAAGGGGATAGGTGTTGTTTTTCAGTATGTTACCGAAAATCAGGTATTTGATACAATCGTTATAATACGACTCCGTCTTTGAAATAGTAATATGGTTTTTGACCCCGAGGGAGTAGGCGTTCCTTTCTATGGCATCAAGCTCCTGTTCTGAAAATCCGCCCGTATCAACCAGGACAGAGTACACGTCGAAGCCGCGGTCCTCGCTTAAATACTTGACACAAAAAGAGGTATCGAGACCTCCGCTGAATGCTAAAACTACTTTTGGTTGAGACATTTGATCGAATTTAAGTAACAGGTCTGTAAGGACCTTACGCAGGATAATTCACAAAATTAAAAGACCTCACCGAATTTCTGAAAAAACAGTCGGTGAGGTCGTATATAAGGCAAACAAACTTTTGCGTTGAAGCGACTAATGAGTCGCAACAGCCTCCGGACTGTTTTTATTGTTTTTTCCGTCGTTCCTTCGCAGCATTACTTTTTGCTTGATGCGCAAAAGGCGTTCGTATAACACAGACTCCTTCAGGAAATCCCAGGTGCTCTTGGGCTTTTCTTCCTTCTTCTCGGGAGCTACGTACATCATGCCGGTACAAAGGCAGTTTTTACGGTTGGTGCGGGTCAGGACATCGTAGTTGACACAGCTTGCACAGCCTTTCCAGAAGCCTTCCTCTACAGGCAGCTCACTGAAAGTCACCGGCTCATAACCCAGATCGGAATTGATCTTCATGACTGCCAGGCTCGTAGTGATCCCGATAATCTTGGCGTCGGGATACTTGAAGCGTGACAGTTCGAAAGCCTTTGCCTTGATGGCCTTTGCGATACCGCTCTGGCGAAAGTCCGGATGCACGATAAGGCCGGAATTGGCTACGAATTTGCCGTGTTCCCACGTTTCGATATAGCAGAATCCTACCCATTCCCCCTTGGTGTTGGTTGCGATGATGGCTTTCCCTTCCACCATTTTCTCCATCAGGTAAACGGGCGAACGCTTGGCGATCCCTGTACCACGCTTTTTAGCGCTCTCCTCCATTTCTGCGCAGATAGTTTCTGCATAGTGGAGGTGGTCTTCGTTGGCAATTTGAACGATAAACTGATTGCCGAATTTTTCAGAATTTTTCATGGATTGATTAACAACAGGATAAAGAACCCCATCCGTAATCCACGGATATTAATTAAAAAGCTTGACTAAAAAAGAAGGCGAAGAATATTTACCGCGTAGGTAAAAGAGACAGACTTGGCCTTACGGCCTGAATCGGAAAGGGGTAGTATGAAAAACGCTATGTGACCCGTTGTTGTTCATCGATTCGATTATTGAAAATCGATACAAATGTCATAAAAAAAACGTTACTGCAAGAGCAAATGTTAAAAAATTTTTAAGCTCTTGGAAAAAAGCTCTTAATTGCACCTCCGGCGTTTCGGGAAAGCCGGGTGGATTGGCATTAACCTATACATATTCTAAGATAGCCATAAGCAGCGGGTGGTCAGGCATAAACGATCCGGCACACTGGCTATCCGGACCAGCAATACTGAAACAAGGAACTTTACAAACACTTAACAGTTAATTAATTACCACCCTTATACAAATGAAAGAAGTATCGGCAGAGGACCTGATCTACGGGTATGTTCACGGCGTTTTCCCGATGGCGGAAAAGGATGGCACATTGTACTGGTATTCACCAGACCCCCGGGCAATTATTCCGATCGATACTTATAAGGTATCCAGGTCGCTCAGGCCCGTTATCAATAAAGGCTTCTTTGATGTTAAGATAGATCAGTGCTTTGAGGCTGTGATGCGGCATTGTGCGGCGCCCCGCAGGTACGAGCGGGAAACCTGGATCTCGGAAGGACTGATAACGGCCTATTCCGAGTTGCACAAAATGGGACATGCCCACAGTGTAGAATGTTACCGCGACGGAGAATTGGTAGGAGGGCTATACGGCGTATCGATCGGTGCGGCTTTTTTCGGCGAATCCATGTTCCACCTGGTAAGCAACGCTTCTAAAATTGCCTTTCATTACCTGATACAGATTCTGAAAGCGGGCAATTACCGCCTGCTGGACACGCAGTTCATGAACCCGAATGTACAGCGGTACGGAGCGATAGAAATCCCGAGGGAAGACTATCTGAAGAAGCTCCGTAAAGCATGTACTGTAAAAGCAGATTTCCGGTTCAGTTAGTTAGCGTTCTTGGACTCTACTTCCTTTACGCCTTTCTGCTTGTTTTCAAGGATGGTGTTATAGTTTGTCAGCTCGGTATCTTTTTTGGCAAGCTCCTCACGAAGCTTCTCCAATTCCTTCTCCGTTTTTTCGATTTCTTTTGTAAGACGGTCCTTTTCTCTTACAAGCTTTTTCTGCTCATCCTGCGTTTTTGTGAAATCTTCCTTGACCAGCCGCAGCTCTTCCTGTGCCGTAGCATAGGTAAGAAACTGTTTTAAAAATTGCTCGGTTTCCATATAGCCTGTATCGGAAGCGCTCGATATAAAGGTGCTCCCGTCCTGGACGGCCAGGAAGATTGTAGAAATATTCCTGCTGCTGGAAATTGAGCTGGTCAGGTTGAGCGAATTTTTCGAAATATCTGAAATATAGGCCTTTTCCAGCCTTTGAGCCCCTCTTTTCGATTTTACTTTTCCGAATTTAGAGAGGTAGGTAGTCCAGTATTCTTTAAGGTGTTTTTCGGGAATACTGGTTGCCAGGTTAAGACCGGCCATTTCGGTTTTATCGACAGTCTGCCTGGCGGGAGACACAGTCTGGGCTGTTGAAGAAGCCGCTATAAATAAAAGCGATGCAGCGAAAATCAATAATACGTTCTTTTTCATAATTGAAGTTTTGTTTGATGAAACAGTTACCGGCCGTCAGTTTAAGCCTTTTTTGCAAGAATAATCACTTTCCTGTTTGAAGACAACGTCGTTGCGAACAGGTAATCCTGCCCTCCTTCTTTTAGACGCCATTTTTTCCTGAGGTCATCAGGATTGGAAGGAAAATTTCTCAGGGTAAGGTTCGCTTTTTCCTCCTGCAGCCAGCCTTTTGGCGAAAAACGCGAGGCGTCGGCTACTCCTTCTATATGGAAAATCCTTCCTGGAAAATCCGGATTAAGCTCTTGAGAGGAGTATAAATGGCTGTTTGCCGCAATTTTTGTTAAACCGTATTCTTCCCCGATAAGCCTGAAACCTCCGGCTTTCATAAACGCGGGGTGCGGTTCATACAGGTAGCCGGCCGGTTCGTCGTAGGTGGGGGTACAGCCGGCTTCCTGCCGCCTCGTGAAAACCTGCTTCCTGACAGGAATGCCCTCGTCGTCTATCAGTACAGCATGTATCAGCGGATCTTGCCGGGGAATATGCGGCTTCAATATAAAAGCGAGCTCTTTACATTCTTTCTGATACCCCAGTACATGCACTTCGCTGACCCACTGTAACTGCGAAATGGCCAGATCGATGTCGACCAGGGGCGACGACTTGATGATAATTTCGGGGGTCAGTGCGGCCAGGCGCGGCAGTAGCTCAAGAATATTGGGACTGCTGTCCTCGAAAGCCGCCACCTTTCTTTTTTGAGCATCCCTCCTGGAAGGGTCTATAAAAATACAATCGGGCTTTTCGGGTCCGGGCTCTTCCCCGCTTTTATTCCGGATTTCGATATTGAGGGCGCCCAGAATTGCGAGGTTGCGGGCAGTTATCGATGCGAGCATGGCATCGGTTTCGTAGCCGGTGACCTTATTGAATCGCTTCGAGAAGTAAAAAACGTCTATACCCATTCCGGTAGTAAGGTCGGCGAGGTGGTTTCCGGTCGTTAAAGAAGCTTTGTAGCGGGCTGTGGCCTGCGACGAGGCCTGCTCAACCGAAACGGGATGCGGGAAGAAAAGCTGCTCTGACGAATACCAGTCAGGGAGCTTGGTCTTTGCCTTCTGGCGCGCCAGCACCTGCTGTACTATCTTTTGCCTGTCGATATGTTTTTTCCCGTGGAGTTTCAGCGCAAGCTGAGCAGGGTCCGATCCGAGGTTCGTCATTACCAGGCCGAGTTCTTCTTCAGTCAGAAGGGTGAATTCTGGGGTCATAGAAAAAGCCTGTTAGAGGTAAATTAGTCTCTTTCCGCTCAGTATATCCGGTGTTACTTTAAGATTTAAAGAGAAAACGAGGAATAAATTGGATATGTCCTGCCGGATTAACAATTTTACCCTGCAAAGAAACATATTTTTGGAGCCAAATCTGTTAAAATAGTTGACGGAAACCGACAACCTAACCTTTAAAGTATCTTAATGACGAAAGAAAAACAGACCGGTATCTGGACGGTCATTACTTCCTCATCTGTAGGAACACTCATCGAGTGGTATGATTTTTACATTTTCGGTAGCCTCGCTACCATATTGTCCGTTAAGTTTTTTCCCCAGGATAACCCTACTATTGCGTTTCTCAATACGCTGCTGACATTTGCGGCCGGGTTTATCGTAAGACCCTTCGGAGCCCTGGTTTTCGGGCGCCTCGGAGATATTGTAGGCCGGAAATACACCTTTCTTGTTACGCTTATCCTGATGGGGGGATCTACTTTCCTGATCGGGTTGATACCGAGCTACGAAACGATCGGCTATGCCGCTCCCCTCCTGGTGCTGTTAATGAGGCTGGTACAAGGGCTTGCCCTGGGTGGTGAATACGGCGGGGCGGCTACCTATGTGGCCGAGCATTCGCCGTCAAACAGGCGCGGATTTTATACTTCCTGGATACAAACTACGGCAACGCTCGGCCTGTTCGTATCGCTTGTGGTAATCCTGGTGACGCGGACGACCATGGGAGAGGAATCATTCCGCGACTGGGGATGGAGGGTCCCTTTTCTGCTGTCTTCGATCCTGGTGGGGGTATCGATCTTTATTCGTTTGAAGATGCATGAATCGCCCGCATTTGCGAAGCTGAAGAAAGAAGGAAAGACCTCGACTAACCCGCTGAAAGAGTCTTTCGGAAGGAAAGAAAACCTGAAAATGGTTTTGCTCGCTTTGTTTGGTGCCGCGATGGGGCAGGGTGTAATCTGGTATACGGGGCAATTCTATGCCATGTCTTTTATACAGAAGACCTGTAACATCGACCACGTACAGGTTAACTATATTATAGTATTCTCTCTTCTGCTGGGTACTCCTTTCTTTGTGTTTTTCGGATGGCTTTCAGATAAAATAGGACGAAAGTGGATAATGCTTGCCGGGATGCTCCTGGGGGTTTTATTCTACCGGCCTATCTATACAGCGATGTACAACCTCGCCGACCTGCAGAAGAAGACGGAAGTAACCAATCTTCATAATATAGAGAGGGAAGTAGTAGCCTGGGAAGAAGATCCGGCGAAACAGATAACGACTATCACTACTGCCCGCACCTATTCCGACAGCACAGTGGTGAAGGAGGTACGCAGAGAGCTGGAAGGTAAGCCTTTCGGGGAAGTAGTAAAGGGGACCGTTCTCAGCGATTCGGGCTTCTGGATGATGGTGCTGCTGATATTTATACAGGTAGTATTCGTTACGATGGTATACGGGCCTATAGCGGCTTTCCTGGTTGAGCTATTCCCTACGCGTATCCGGTATACTTCGATGTCCCTGCCTTATCACATAGGAAACGGGATTTTCGGAGGGTTGACGCCGGCAATCGCGACCCGTTTCTTTGAAGATTCCAAAACAGTGGCCAATCCGTCGGGAGATCCGCTTGCAGGGCTTACCTACGTCATTATAGTAGCCGCTGTCTGTTTTGTTATCGGGGCGATCTATCTCAAAAATAATTATAGCAGTGAATAAAATTACACGAACCGGAATAATCGTCTGTCTGCTATAGGAAGGCAGGCGGTATACGGATGTTTGAGAACTTAATCTTTTTCTTCGGATGAATGCGATATATAAAGTTTTAGGGGTTGTCTGGATTCTTTTGAGTATCCTGACGGCTTACTACATTGTTTCAACGGCAATCAGCGAGATAAGCGCCGGAGCTCCTGCAGATGCTTCTATATTCTGGCCGATTATTATTTTGATTTTTTTACCAATTTTGTTTGGTTTTGCATTGTTTGGGTATTATTCCTTAAAGGAAGAATACAAATAAACAGGAGAATTTCTAGTTGTCAGTTTATATTTATTCAGAGGATTAACCAATGAAAATTTCGAGTTACGAGG
>CAZLTN010000050.1:0-36001 GCA_964562455.1 uncultured Cytophagales bacterium | reverse complement strand
GGAACAGGGGCCGGGTCATTTCAAAATTAATTACTCTGCACTACCTTCGTATGGTCCGGTATCAGATCTTTCCCGGTTCTTGCATTGGCAATGCTGCGATGGTATTCCGACAGCGATACCAGGAAAGCTTCATCTCCCCATGTGCTGGAACGCTCGGGAGAGTTGAAAAGCTCTTTTACGGCTACAATTTTGTAGACATACTTGGCAGTTTCGTTGTTGAGCCGCAACTGGTAGAAATCGTTCTTTTTTTGAAGCCCCATCTGCTTGATGAGTTTGCCGGGGCCTGAATTATAGGCCGCAGCAGCCAGGGTCCAGTTGCCAAGCTCGCCATACAGCCATTTGAGATATTTGGCTGCAGCGTGAGTGGATCTGATCAGGTCTTTTCTTTCATCGACAATGTCATCGACGCGCAGCCCGAGCGCCATCGCTGTCTGGGGCATCAGCTGCCAGTAGCCTACAGCCCCTCGCGGAGAAATGGCAAATGAAGTGAAGTTGCTTTCTACCAAAGGGATATACTTCAGGTCTGAGGGCAGATTGTACTGTTTGAGTATTTTGGAGATTACTTTCAGATCAGCTGCTACCTGTTTCTTGTATTGGCTGTACGTCGGGTGGTTGAAGTGCTTTACAGCATTGTGGTAACGTCGGGCGACATGAGATTCATTCAGGGGGAGCTGGTCGCCGCAGAAGTCTATTTCGAGCATCGAAGTGTCGATGGCCGGCTTCTCTGGTTCAGATACCCTGTCTTTCTCCGGGGTATCTTCTGATACTTCACTAATCCCGTTGATTAAGTGAATTGTTTTTCTGCTTATATGTCCGGTAAAAACAAGGGACAGCAAGATCAAAACTACATACCGTAACATTCATTTTAATTTCGTGAAACATAATTTCCGGCCTGCAAAGATAGTGAATATAAATTATCTTATTGATGTCGTTTGTAAATAACTGTAAATTAGGGTTGTTAGTATTTGAAACTTGAATTAAATTTATTTAACGGTACTGATTAAAGGTGTGAGGCGTAGTATACGGAAAGTAATAGATAGTTTTGTGCCTTCATCCTCAGATATACTTATGACGGAAGATCGCATTCATAGAAACGATTTAAGAAACAGAATTATTACAAGAGAGGAGGCTGCTTCCAGGATCAAGGATGGAATGGTAATAGCCACCAGCGGGTTTACAAAAGCAGGTGACAGCAAGGAGGTGCTCCCTGCTCTCGCGGAGCGCGCAATCACTCATCCGTTAAAAATTACACTGATGACCGGAGCTTCCCTCGGTCATGGTACCGACGGAAAGCTTGCCGAGGCTGGGGCGCTTTCGGTAAGGCTCCCCTTCCAGGTCGACCCGATCCTGCGGAGAAAAATAAATGAAGGAGAGGTACTTTTCATCGATCAGCATCTTAGTGAAACGGCTGAATGCATTAAAACCGGTCATTTCCCGCCTATCGACTATGCCATTATCGAGGCGGCGCAAATCCTGGCCGACGGTAGTATCGTACCCACAACATCGGTAGGTAATTCGGCGGTTTTTTGCCAGCTTGCGCGGAAAATCATAGTAGAGGTAAATACGTCCGTGCCCCTTTCGGTAGTAGGGATTCACGACATTTTTTCGGCAGGAACCTATCCCAATCGTACAGTTATCCCGATTTTGTCGCCCGATAGCCGGATAGGCAGGCCTTCCATACCGGTTGATCCTGACAAGATTGAAGGTATTGTCTGGACAGACATACCGGATAGCCCCGCAGAAACTGCCTCTGACGACGAAGCCACACGTAATATTGCCGGTCACCTGATCGATTTTTTTTCATGGGAAGTGACGAAAGGCCGTCTGAAAGAGAGCCTTTTGCCGCTGCAGGCCGGGATCGGGAAGGTTGCTAACTCCATCCTGAGAGGCCTGGTCGACAGCAGATTCCACGATCTTACCATGTATTCGGAGGTATTACAGGACAGTACCTTTGATTTGTTCGATGCCGGGAAGCTGAACTTTGCATCCGGGTCGTCCATTACCCTGTCACAATCCTACCAGGAAAAAGTATTCGGGGATTTTGACAGGTACAAACACCGGCTTATACTAAGGCCCCAGGAAATCAGCAACGCAGTCGGACTGATCAGAAGGCTTGCCGTCATATCCATTAATACGGCGTTGGAATGCGATATTTATGGCAATATCAACTCTACACATGTAACGGGTACTCATATGATGAACGGCATCGGCGGGTCGGAAGATTTTGCCCGCAACAGTTACCTTAGTATTTTCGTTACTTCCTCCGTTGCAAAAAAAGGAGCCGTTTCGTCCATTGTCCCCATGGTTTCTCACGTCGACCATACGGAGCATGACGTAGATATTATCGTGACCGACGAAGGTCTGGCCGATCTGCGGGGCCTTGCGCCGCGGCAGCGCGCCAAGGTGATCATAGAAAATACCGTCCATCCCGATTATCGTCCTCGTTTGGAGTCCTATTTCGAGAGGGCATTGAAAAGAGGCGGTCATACTCCGCACCTGCTCGAAGAAGCGCTAAGCTGGCACCGGAATCTCCAGGAAAGTGGGAGAATGTAAAATTGGTTGGTGGTAAAAAACTAACCACGGAGAACACGAAGAATGCACGAAGTTAAACTCTCTGCTACTCTGTGTTGTGGTTAAGACCCTAATAGTAGCGGGAAAAACTGCCCTTGCATTTGGTTCCCCCTGGATATAACCGGTACTCCTTCCAGCAATTCATTATCGCTGTCCGACAAGGTGCCGTCGGCAAATACATTCAGTACAAAAGCCCGGCGAGGCCTTTCCGACAGGTTTTCGTAGGAGCCATGCACGGTCAGAGGGTGATGGAAAGTGGCATATCCCTTTTCCATTTGTGGATACAATATATGAATTCTTTGCGAGCTGCTACAAAGCGGCCACACCCGTTAATACTCCGGCACTCTGGCGTAGTTTAAAAGAATGAGTTAATTTGTGGGACTTAACCATATTCCCTTTAATCTTATGTTGTTTTTCCTGAATTTTCCCGGTACGAGAAAAATAGTACTCCTGGCTGGCGCGCTCCTGATTTTTTCCTCCGTTTACTCCCAATCTCCCCCTGATAAGATGGATCTTTACCTTCTGATAGGACAGTCCAATATGGCCGGCAGGGGAAAAGTAGATCCGGCGAGTAACGGAGAAAGGGAGGGGATATGGGTGATCCAGGCGGATAACCAGTGGAAAAAGGCGAAAGATCCGGTACACTATGATAAGCCTGCCGTTACCGGGGTCGGGCCGGGTATGTCGTTTGCAGAAAAAATCAGGGAAATAAACCCGGAGAAAGCGATCGGGTTGATCCCCTGCGCGGTGGGCGGCAGCCGTATAGACGACTGGGCGCCGGGACAAAAGCATGAGCAAACAGGGATTTATGCCTACGATGCGATGCTGGAAAGAGTAGAAAATGCAAAAAAAAATGGGAAAATCAAGGGAATCCTGTGGCACCAGGGAGAAGGAGACAGCGGCCCGGAAAGGAGCGCAGTCTATGACAAAAAGCTGAAGGCTTTTTTTAAGAAGCTGAGAAAGGATATAGGTGCGAAAAAAGTGCCGATCATTATAGGTACCCTGGGTGATTTTTATGTAAAGAAAAATCCGGATGCGGCGGCCATTAACCAGGTAATCGAGGCTTTCCCGTTGGGAAATAAGCGTGTATACGCGGTAAGTTCGTCCGGTCTGACGGACCTGGGAGACGGGACTCATTTCGATGCTGCCTCTGCCCGGGAACTGGGCCGCAGGTATGCAGAACGGTTTTTAGGCGTCAGTAAGAAGTAAAAGGACGAAAAGGGAAGTGAATGGTTCGGGGAGGTGAACAGGTAAATGAATGACGAACGGACGAATGGGTAAAAACAGGGTCAGACGAAGGCGCTTTCCCCGGTAATTGCCCTTCCGACTATCAGAGAGTTGATTTCTTTGGTTCCTTCATAGGAATAGATGGCTTCGGCGTCGGCTACAAACCTGGCGATGTCGTATTCGAGCAGGATGCCGTTACCCCCGAACAGCTCACGGGCGTGGTCAACTATGGACCGCATGCGCAGTGTGCAGAATACCTTTGCGAGAGATGCATGCTCGTCTGTGATGTTGCCGCCGTCCTGGAGCTGGGAAAGCCGGTAAACCATGGTCTGCATGGCAGTGAGATCACCGAGCATGGTAACGAGCAGGTCCTGCACCAACTGGAACCCCGCTATGGGCCTTCCGAACTGTTTGCGTTCCATGGTATATTTCAGCGCAGCTTCGTAAGCTCCCCGGCCGCAGCCGACAGCCTGCCAGGCAACCCCGGCCCGGGTCATCCGCAGTACATTGGCAGTGTCCTTAAACGAGCGTGCGTTCTGAAGCCGGTCGCTCTCGGGAACCCGGCAGTCGGTCATGGTGATAAGGGCGTTCTGAACCGTTCGAAGCGCCATTTTGTCCTCTAATTTCTCGGCTTTAAAGCCGGGGTTTCCTTTTCTGACAATAAATCCTTTGACCTGGTCGTCGTCAAGATCCCGGGCCCAGATAATGGTAATGTCGGAGAAGGTCGCATTTCCTATCCATTTCTTCTGCCCGTTTATGATCCACTCGCTGCCGTTCCGTTTGCAGGTAGTAGTCAGTCCGCCGGCTACTGCCGATCCGACCTCGGGCTCCGTCAGCCCGAAGGCCCCGATAAGCTCCATTTTTTGCATGGCCGGCAGCCACTCCTGTTTCTGCTCTTCCGATCCGCAGAGATAGATAGACCCCATGGCAAGGCCGCTGTGTACCCCGAAAAACGTGGAGATAGAGGCATCTACCCTGGCCATTTCCATAGCCAGGAAGCCCTCCAGCAGCGCCGATTTCCCCGGACATCCGTACCCCTGATAGGTGAGCCCTGAAATATTGAGCGCCGCCATTTTCGGGATGATCTCCATCGGGAACCTGGCTTTGTTCCAATATTCGTTTGCGATAGGACGGATTTCGGTTTCCATGAATTCGCGGACTTTCAACTGAATTTCCCGGTCTTCGGAACCGAGCGTGTGCTCCAGCCCGTAGAAATCGCCGTTTACCTCAGGCTTCTTTCGGGGCTTCCCGCCTCCGGCCTGGATCATTTTCATCATCTTAGCCAGATCCTCATCGCTCATTTTGGAAACTGCGCCCATTACTGCATTCAGATCCACCTTTTGAGATAACTTTTGCAGGGCTTTGAAGTCGAATGTTTTGAGAAGGTTTCTGATGTCGGAGAACGACCGGAAAAGATTCATAGGAATAGCTTTGAAATTTGTCTGAAGAACGAATAACTGGGCCTGTTTTATGTATCAAGATAGAATAAGGTTATTTTTACTTAGATTTAATGGCCGTAATTATCGACTCCCGCCGCGGCCGGGCGATGAATAAAATATATTTATGCCCATGAAAAAAGCTCTCGTATTAGGCGCCAGCGGATTTGTCGGGCGATATCTTGTGGATTTGCTTCTGGACAGTTCCGATTACGAAAAAGTAACTATTGTAGTACGGAGGGATATCGGCCTGGAGCATCCTAAGCTAAAAACATTGATTGCCGATTTTGAAAGCCTTCCGCAGATGAAGGAAGCTATCGAAGCGGATGAAATTTTTATTACCCTTGGTACGACGCGGAAGAAAACTCCCGACAGGAAGCATTACTACCAGGTAGACCATGATTACCCGGTGCTGGCTACCCGGATAGCTAAGGAAAGAGGGGCTACGTCCGTTTTCCTGCTGACAGCCGTCGGGGCGGATGCCCGCTCAGGTACGTTTTACCTGCGTACGAAAGGAGAGGTAGAGCGGGATGTAATCGGGGTCGGGATGGATCATACGCACATTTTCAGACCTTCTATGATACTGGGAGAAAGGACTGAGTTCAGGTTGCTCGAGAAAATCGTCATTAAGATATGGCCGCTTGCGGAGGGTTTGCTTAAATTGTCCGGCTTATCGAAATACCGCGGGATTAGCGGGAAGGATATAGCGAAGGCCATGGTAAATGCGGCTTCGGAGCAGGACGGCAAAGTGGAAATTTACGAGTGGAAAAGGATGATGGAGCGGGCAAGGTAGCTGGCAGAAAAGAACTGGTTGAGGTCCTGACTGAAGATATTTTACAATTAATTTTATAGAGTACATTAATGCTTAAAGTTTACGGAATTCCCAATTGTGATACCATTAAGAAAACACGTAAGTGGTTGGATGACAGGAAGATAAAAAATGAGTTGCATAATTACAGGCAGGATGGAATAACAGCCGGTAAGCTGGAGAGCTGGCTTGAACAGCAACCGCTTGAAAAGCTGCTCAATAAAGCTTCTACTACCTGGAAAGACCTCTCTGAAGAAGAAAAAACAAAAGCTTCCTCCAAAGAAGGCGCTATCGCCGCTATGATGTCGCATCCTACCCTTATCAAAAGGCCTGTCATAGAGGACGAAAACGGGAAAGTGCTGGCAGTAGGCTTTAAAGAAGCGCAGTACGAGTCCGTTTTTAACGGCAAAGCCGGAAAATGAGATAAGGAAAGGCTTATTCCGGTCGCGGATATTCCATAATTTTGCAGAAATTTTATCCGGACGTGTCAAAACCTATTATTGTTATCAAATTTGGTACTGCCGCCATTACCCAGGTAAGCGGTGAGCCGGATTTGAATGTTATGAAAAAGATTGCCGCCGAGGTGGCTTCAGTTCATAACCGCTATCATGTCATTATCGTGTCGTCGGGCGCGGTAGGGGCAGGTAAGGCCTTTATCAGGAATTATAAGGGAACGCTATCCCAGCGTAAGGCTGCGGCATCGATCGGCAACCCGTTGCTGATCAATATCTATTCGGAAGTATTCAAGCCCTACGAAATACCGATCGCGCAAGGCTTGTGTGAGCGCCGTCATTTTGCAAGCCGCTCGCAATTTCTGCAGCTTAAAGATACTTTTGAGGAGCTTTGGAGGAACGGGGTCATTCCTATTGTCAACGAAAACGACGTAGTGAGCGACCGGGAGCTCAGGTTTTCGGATAACGACGAGCTGGCGACGCTGCTTGCAGCGGGTTTCGGTGCGGAAGCCCTGATGCTGTGTACCTCCGTTGGGGGTGTGCTCGATGAAGAGGGAAATATTATTCCGAAAGTGAACGATGTCAAAGAGGTTTTCCGTTTTGTGAGGACAGACAAATCGTTCCTGGGACTGGGTGGAATGGCTTCGAAGCTGACTTTTGCCAAGCTTGCTACCCGGATGGGGATCAGGGTGGTGATTTTCGGGATGAAGGAAACGCAGGGCCTCCTGGGCGCGTTGAACGGCGAGACCGGGACTGAGCTGCAGTCGCTCAAAAGCACGCTTTCTGCACGTAACAGGTGGCTGGGCAGCGGGGGATTGATATCGGGGAAGCTCAAGGTAGATGCAGGTGCGGAGCGGGCTGTCCTTAAAAGGAAGAGTCTCCTGGCGGTTGGGGTTACCGAAGTGCTGGGCGATTTTGAAAGCGGCGAAATAGTAGAGGTTCATAACCCGTCGGGCGAAGCGATTGCTGTTGCCCGTGCAAGGGTTGCGTCGGCTGACCTTCTGCAGAACCTGAAAACGGTGAATTACGAGGTTGCCCACGCAAATGATATTGTAATTTTGTAGGTAGTGTAAACAGGCCGGAAAAGATCATGTCAATACAAAATATAAACATCGCTGAGGCTGTGGAGACCGACTCCATTATTCCCGGGCTGAAAAAGGTGCAATTGGCTGCTGCGGGGGTGAGAAATCTCACGGACGGGCAAAGCAGGGCTTTGCTCCGTAACCTGGCCGACAGGGTTACGGCGAATGTCGGCCGCATACTGGAGGCGAACCGGGAAGACCTCGAAGCCATGGACGACGCAGATCCGAAAAAGGACAGGCTGAGGCTGACGGAAGAACGGATTCAGGACCTTGCGCAAAGCCTTAGGGATGTGGCTGAGCTGGATAACCCTGTCGGGAAAGTACTCCTGGAAAGAACAATAGAACAGGGATTACAACTGAAGAAAATCTCTGTGCCATTGGGCGTCGTAGGTGTGATCTACGAATCCAGGCCTAATGTAACACTTGATGTCGCGTCCCTGTGCCTCAGATCAGGTAATGCCTGCGTTTTGAAAGGAGGAAAGGAAGCGTTTCATTCCAACCAGGCTTTGGTGAGCCTGATACATGAGTCGCTTGCGGCTTTCGATATCGATCCGGATGCCGTGCTTTTATTGCCGACCGACCGCAAGTACCTTGCAGAGCTGCTCTCTGCCGATAAATATGTCGATATCGTGATTCCGCGCGGTTCGGAATCGCTGATCAATTATGTTCGTCAGAATTCCAAAATCCCGGCTATAGAAACAGGAGCGGGTGTATGCCATACCTACGTGGAGAAGACGGCAGATCTTGATAAGGCTGCGAAAATTGTGGTAAATGCCAAAGTTTCCAGGCCGTCTGTATGTAATTCGCTCGATTGCGTAGTTGTGGATGAAGCGGTGGCTGCCGATTTCCTGCCGCGTCTTAAGGAAGGGTTCGAGGCTTATAATGTACAGGTATTTGCCGACGAGAAATCGTACCGGGTACTGGAAGGAGCCTCTTACCAGTTTCTGGACAAGGCAGAGGAAAAACATTTCGGCGAGGAGTTCCTCGATTATAAATGTGCCGTAAAGGTGGTGGGCGGACTGGATGAAGCCCTTTCGCATATCCGGCAGCATTCTTCGAAACACTCGGAAGCTATCGTTTCCTCAGACGCCGATGCAATTGCGCGCTTCATTAATGATGTGGATGCGGCGGCGGTCTATTCCAATGCCTCTACCCGGTTTACAGACGGAGGGGTCTTCGGGTTGGGAGCTGAGATAGGCATTTCCACTCAGAAACTGCATGCAAGGGGCCCGTTTGCGCTGGAAAAGCTGGTGACCGAAAAGTGGATTGTCAATGGCGACGGCCAGGTAAGGTAATGGAATTGTTCGATTCCCATCCCCGGTACAGGGAAGAGGCGCTTTGCCGCAGGCGTTTTAAGCATGCGGATATACTTCCTTTAATAGAATTGCATGCATCATGCGGGGTCTGGCAGGTAAGTACAGCCGGGTTTTCTTTTGAAGGCCGGGAAATAAAGCTGCTGAAAGCCGGTCGTGGCGCTGTGAAAGTACTGCTTTGGTCGCAGATGCATGGCGATGAGCCGACGGCCACCATGGCGCTGTTCGATATCTTTAATTTCCTGGAAGGTAGAGGAGACGGGTTCGACAGTCTCAGGGAATCTGTTCTGAACAACATGACCTTATATGTCGTGCCGATGCTGAATCCTGACGGTGCGGAGCGGTTTCAGCGTGTGACGGCACAGATGATCGATATGAACCGGGATGCCCTGGCGCTCCAAACCCCTGAGGCGCGTATATTGAAGGGACTTGTGGATACACTGAAACCCGACTTCGGATTTAATCTGCATGACCAGAATCCCAGGTATACAGCCGGTCGCTCGCCGAAGCTGGCCACCATTTCTTTTCTGGCTACATCCTATGACTATGAGCTGTCGGTCAATGCTACCCGCCTGAGGTCGATGCAGTTGATCGCTTATCTGAACCAGGTGCTGCAGGAATTTATCCCGGGACAGATCGGTAGGTTCAGTGATGAGCATGAGCCCCGTGCTTTCGGAGACAACATCCAGAAATGGGGTACTACGCTGGTGCTTGTAGAGTCGGGTGGATATAAAGGCGACCCTGAGCGACAGTTTGTAAGAAAGCTGAATTTTGTCTCGCTTTTGAGGGCATTCGAAGCGATATCGTCCGGGAGCTACCTAGCGCAGACCAGGGACGGATACGAGTCAATTCCTTTTAATTCAAGGTGTGTCTATGACCTGGTGATCCGTGGTTGTACTATTAAAAAGGGAGAACAGGAATATAGGGTCGACATAGGTATCGACCGGGAAGAAGTGAATGACAGCAGTGTGGACGGCGGTTTTGGGTATCATTCGACAATACAGGAAACGGGAGACCTGCGGACCCGGTACGGGATTGAAGAATTGGACGGAAGCGGACTGACCTTCGAAGCAGGGCGGGAGGTTATGGAGCCAGAGATCCCCATAACAGGTGACGTCGCTACTTTCCTGCTGACCCAAAACGGAAAGGTCAGGTATTCAGTTGAAAACGGTATTGTGCATGACATGGACCGGCTTCATTATAACCCTTCTCCTTCTTATAGGATCCAATAAATAAGAAACAGGATTCTCGCCGGTCAAAAATAAATGTGCGTAAAACACTGGTCTTCAGTCAAAAAGTGCGTAACTTTGCGCCCTGATTTTAGAAAAAACCAATACAGTTGCCAGCTTCCCGTTTAAAAATCCTTTTTTACAGAGAAAACGGTACCAGGCGCAATAATCAAACTTTATGCAATCGATTCGCAACATCGCCATCATCGCTCACGTCGATCATGGGAAGACTACCTTGGTAGATAAAATTATTCACGCATCCAAGCTTTTCAGGGATAACCAGGAGTTTGAGGACCTTATCCTTGACAATAACGACCTGGAGCGTGAAAGAGGAATTACCATCGTTTCGAAAAACGTTTCAGTCCGGTATAAGGACGTGAAGATCAACGTGATAGATACGCCGGGTCACGCCGATTTCGGGGGGGAGGTTGAGCGCGTGCTGAAGCTGGCCGACGGTGTGGTGCTTCTCGTGGATGCCTTTGAAGGTCCCATGCCGCAAACACGGTTCGTTTTGAGCAAGGCCATCCACCTGGGCCTGAAGCCTATCGTCATTGTCAATAAAGTCGATAAGGAGAATTGCCGTCCCGATGAAGTGCAGGAAGCTGTATTTGACCTCATGTTTAATTTAGGGGCGACGGAAGACCAACTGGATTTTGTTACCGTATTCGGGTCGTCGAAGCAGGGCTGGATGGGGCCTGACTGGAAGACTCCGACTTCTGATATTACTTTCCTGCTCGATACCATTATAGACGTGATCCCCCCTGCGCCTTCCTTCGAAGGAAAGCCGCAGATGCAGATCACATCGCTTGACTATAACGCCTTTGTCGGTCGTATTGCTATCGGCCGGATTTATCGCGGAACCTTGAAAGAAGGCGCCCAGATGGCGCTCTGCAAGGCTGACGGGAGTGTTAAAAGAGTGAAAATCAAAGAGCTGCATGTATTCGAAGGGCTTGGGAAGCAGAAGGTAACGGAAGTGACTTCGGGAGAAATATGCGCAATAACGGGAATCGACGGCTTTGAGATCGGTGATACACTGACCGATATCGAAGAGCCGGAAGCATTGCCTCGTATTTCTGTAGACGAGCCGACCATGAACATGTTGTTTACTATCAACAACTCTCCTTTTTTCGGAAAGGAAGGCAAGTTTGTGACCTCGCGCCATCTTCGGGACCGGTTGCTGAAAGAAACTGAAAAAAACCTGGCGCTTCGCGTGGAAACCACTGATAGTGAAGATAAATTCCTGGTTTTTGGCCGGGGTATCCTCCACCTTTCGGTACTTATCGAGACCATGAGAAGGGAAGGTTATGAGCTCCAGGTAGGGCAACCCCAGGTATTGTTTAAGGAGGATGAAAACGGTCAGCGCCTCGAGCCTATTGAAACGCTGGTAGTCGATGTTCCCGAGGAATCGGCAGGAAAGGTGATCGAGCTGGCCACCCAGCGGAAAGGCGAACTTCTTATTATGGAGCCGAAAGGTGACCTGCAACACCTGGAATTCGAAATTCCTTCCAGGGGATTGATAGGGCTTCGCTCCAATGTCCTTACCGCTACCCAGGGAGAAGCGATCATGACCCACAGGTTTAAAGCATTTGATACGTTCCGTGGTACGATTCCGGGCAGGATCAATGGTTCGATCATTTCGAAAGGGACTGGTACTGCGACAGGATACACGCTTGATAAGCTACAGGACCGGGGCCAGTTCTTCGTTGATCCGGGCGAGGAGCTCTACGGAGGACAGGTAGTAGGTGAGCACAACCGTCCCAACGACATAGTTGTAAACCTCCAGGAGGCCAAGAAGCTTACCAACATGAGGGCTTCCGGATCGGATGATGGGTTGCGTATAGCTCCCAAGATTAATTTTTCGCTTGAAGAATCCCTGGAATATATCCAGAAAGACGAATATCTGGAGGTGACGCCGCAAAACCTGCGTATGCGTAAAATATACCTGGACGAAAACGACAGGAAGCGTTACGCCAATAAACTGGAGGCCGTTTCTTAAGGTTTTAGTAAGTGCTTTGAAAAGCGTCGGGGTGCTCTGCCGGAGGACCGCCGGCGCTTTTTTTGTTTTATCCGGGTTGGTCGGCAGGCTGTACAAAATAATAATATACAGGATGCACCGTGTATAAGAGAGAATTTTTCTAAATTCAGGCTCCTTATCCCTTTTTTCAGGATATCCTTTTTTCAGACAGAACCCGGAGCTGCATTCTTATGGCCCCCTTTATTCGACGTATATCCGAAGGTCCGAATAACTTCCCTGTAGTCGGTATTGTCGTCTACCTGATCGTATTTATCCTTATGCCTCCTCCTCTGGAGCACTATATGGGCAAATACAGGATCAATAACGAAAAGCATCCATGGAGAGCAATTTCCGAAAATATTAACGGAACCTATCGTTCCGAGCATTATCCGCCCCATATACACGAGTCGAAGCTTACTTTCCGTGTAGTACCCGCGTTTATAGGCAAGCTTTCGCCGTCAAAAAATATGTATGTGCAGATATTTTTTCTCTACTGCATACAGCTTGTTATGGGGCTGATGTTTACGATCCTGCTGCTACAATGGCTGACGCAGGTAGCAGAAAGCTTCACCTTTGCCGTGCTTATGACCCTGGGCTTTATGTTGACCCATCTGGGGTCTTCATTTACCTATGACATGTCATTCTTTTTCGATGGAATGGCCTTCTTTTTCATGGCTGCGGCGATGTTCAGTCCGTCGGTGCCGGTGTTCATTTCAGGTATTCTGGCCAGTATGTGGACTGACGAGCGGGCAATAATAGGCGTTGCGGGTGTGCTGCTTTTCAAAATCATTACTTCGGGCTATCTTGGTTCAGCCAGGCTGGTGCTGCTCAATGTATATACGGTTACAACTGCCCTGGTTTTGCTGTCGTATGTTCTTGTAAGGTTGTTCCTGACCATTTATACCGGTATGAGCGTCCCGATCGGGGATGACGCCGGGGTTGGGTTTGCCGAGTGGGTACGTCAGATCAAAGTAATGCCGCTGGCATGGCTTCTCAGCTTCAAGCTCTACTGGTATTACCTGGTTCCGCTTGTCGTTTACCTGCTGGGCCGATCGCCCGTGGTAGCAATCCTGTCGGCTTTGTTTATTCTTTTAAGCCTTCTTTCTACAGGGCTCGTGATCGATATCATGCGCAGCACTACTTATCTCTTTCCCTTCCTGCTGTGTGGTATCTATTGCTCTTTCCGGATTTATGCTCCGGCTAAAAATAAGCTGATAGGAAAAATGAACGCGATCTGGAATATTGTCATTCCAAATTACAGGGGCTTCGAGATTTTCTATATCATCATCCCGCTTCCTTTCAGGATTATCAGGCTTTTCCTGTAAATACGACGCTTCTGGACACCGCTGATAAGGCCTCAGAAAAAGAATTCCGAAGTATGCTTTACTTCTTTCAGCACGAAGGTGCTGTTAAGTACTCCGATATTTTCAATTTTTGACAGCTTGTAACGGACAAAGTCGTGATATTCTTCCAGGCTTTTGACGTTGATCTTGAGCAGGAAATCCACTTGTCCGGCCATGTGATAGCACTCCTGAACTTCCTCGAGGTGCTGGATTTCATTTACAAAGTTTTCAATAAAAGCATCGTTGTGGTATCGCATCGAAACCTGGCACAAGGCGGTTACCGGGCGGCCGATTTTACGTTGATCGAGTATTGCCACATATTTACTGATAAAGCCGAGGTTTTCCAGCTTGCGTATGCGTTCATATACGGGCGACACGGTTAAGTTCAGAAGCGCAGCGATTTCCTTCGTTGTTTTTTTTGCATCGCGCTGGAGTATTTTAAGAATGGCTTTATCTGTTTCGTCTAAAGTATCCATTGGCAGTAACTTTTGCTGATCGGTAACGTACACAACGAGTTGTAAAAGTTAAAATTATTGCATTTTTTATTATTGTCAATAATATTTTCTATGTATGAGATATTATTTGGTATAAAATTCTATAATATTTAATTTTGATCGTAAATATTCTTCATCAATAAACAGTCCGGGAGGGTGATCCGCTAAGGCGTCACCTTCCCTCTTTACAACTTGCGGATATGTCTGCGGATAAAATTCTGGTTACAGGCGCAAACGGGCAGCTCGGTTCTGCGCTGATTCCTTACCTTGTCAACATTTACGGAGCCGATAATATTATCGCAACCGATATACGGGAAAGCGGGCTCGCGGAATTACGTTTTGAACTCCTTGATGTAACTGATGCGGGAGCGCTGTCGCAGTTGATTCAGCACTATCGTATAAACCAGGTTTATCATCTTGCAGCTGTCTTGTCGGCAAGGGGAGAAAAGAACCCGCTGGACACCTGGAATATCAATACGGGTACGTTTTTCAATGTGCTCGAAGCAGCGCGGAATCTTAGGGCAGGCAAAGTGTTTTTTCCGAGTTCGATCGCAGTATTCGGAGACAACCTGGACCGGGAACTTGTCGGTCAGCATGTCAACCTGCTTCCTGCAACGGCCTACGGTATGAGCAAGGCCGCATCTGAAAACTGGATAGCTTATTACTGCCGCAGGTACGGTATGGATGTACGTTCTCTGCGCTATCCCGGGATAGTAGGGTTTCAGTCCGACCCGGGTGGAGGTACCACGGACTACGCCGTCGATATCTTTCACAAGGCGGTGACGGGGGAAACCTTTCATTGTTTTTTAAAAGAGGACACTACATTGCCGATGATTTACATGGAAGATGCCATCGTAGCAACGTTGCAACTAATGGAGGCACCTTACGACCGTATTAAGGTCCGTACTTCCTACAACCTGGCGGGTATGAGCTTCAGTCCGGCCGAGATAGCGGCGGAAATAAGAACCCACTATCCCGATTTTAAAATTGTATATGAGCCGGATTTCAGGCAGCAAATAGCTGACACCTGGCCCCGGAGGATAGACGATGCGGAAGCGCGCCTTCAATGGGGCTGGAAGCCGCGTTTTGATCTTGCTTCGATGACGGCCGATATGCTGGAGCACCTGGAGGCAAAGTACAAACGTACAGCTGTTTCAGGATAGTAGAAGTCTGAAGCGGATGCCGCGCGGGACCGGCATAATCAGAAACCCGGTCGGTATATTAAACACAAATAACACCTGGATTATGTTTGATAAAATAAGAGCAGAGCTGGAAACTGAGCTGGAGGAAATCCGGCAGGCAGGATTATATAAAAAGGAACGGGTGATCACGAGCCCCCAGGGCGCTGAGATAGAGGTTTCAGGCGGAGGAGAAGTCCTTAATTTCTGCGCAAATAACTATCTCGGGCTTTCTTCACATCCTGAAGTAATAGAGGCGGGTATCGAAGCCATCCGCTCCCATGGCTTCGGGATGTCGTCTGTAAGGTTTATATGCGGGACCCAGGACATTCACAAGGAGCTGGAGAAGAAGACAGCCGCCTTCCTTGGGATGGAGGATTGCATTCTCTATGCGGCTGCTTTTGATGCAAACGGAGGGGTTTTCGAACCGTTGCTTAACGAAGAGGATGTCATAATTTCCGATGAGCTGAATCATGCGTCCATTATCGACGGGATAAGGTTGTGCAAAGCCAGGCGGTTGAGGTACAAGAATAATGATATGGCAGATCTCGGGAACCGGCTGGAGGAAGCCCATGGAGCGAGAAGGATACTCGTGGTGACCGATGGGGTTTTTTCGATGGATGGGATTATCGCTCAACTGGACAAGATATGCGACCTGGCAGAAAGGTATGGTGCGATGGTAATGATCGATGAGTGTCATGCGACAGGTTTTATAGGTAAAACCGGCCGCGGAACGCATGAATTGAGAAATGTGATGGGCAGAATCGATATCATAACGGGCACTTACGGCAAGGCGCTGGGAGGAGCGTCGGGAGGCTTTACGGCCGCGAGGAAGGAAATTGTCGAAATTCTTCGTCAGCGTTCCCGTCCCTATCTGTTTTCAAATACGCTGGCTCCCTCTATCGTGGGAGCGTCTGTCAGGGTTCTTGATCTACTTAGCGGTTCCACCGCGCTCAGGGACAGGCTGGAGCTCAACACCCGTTTTTTCCGGGAGCAGATGACCGCCGCGGGATTTGATATCATCCCGGGAGAACATCCTATTGTACCGGTTATGCTGTATGAGGCGCCGCTTGCCCAGGAATTTGCTTCGCGATTGCTATCGGAGGGGATTTATGTGACCGGATTTTTCTACCCGGTAGTACCTAAAGGAAAAGCCAGGATAAGAGTACAGGTTTCGGCGGGCCATGAGCAGGAACACCTTGAAAAGGCAGTAGCCGCTTTTTCAAAAGTAGGTAAGAGTCTCGGTGTGATCGGTTAGCTTAACTGTTTTTCAGAAGCTCGAGCAAGACCTGCACCGTCGCCTGCGAAGTATTGAAGACAAGGTTAGGGAATATACCCAGGAGCAGGGTAGATGCAGCAAGAACCGAGAAAAGAGCAGTCTCCTTTGCAGACAGATCGGCAAGAGCGGTTTCGTCTCCATTGTACCAGAATGTGCCGAAAAACATCCTCTGGTAAGTCCACAGGCAATACATGGCAGCCAGCACGATTCCCGAAACGGACAGCACCGGTATCCACGATGGAATTTGCGAAGCACTGAAGCCGCCCATCAGGGTGAAAAGCTCCCCGACGAATCCCGAAAAGCCGGGTAGACCCAAAGTAGCAAAAAAAGCTATGCCGGTCATTACGGTATACTTCGGCATTGTATGGATAAGGCCACTGTAGTGATCTATCCGTCTGTCGTGCACCCGCTCGTAGATAACGCCCGCTATCAGGAAAAGCATGGACGAAAGGACACCGTGGCTGACCATCTGGTAGATCGCTCCGTTAAAGCCTTCAGCGTTGAAGGCGGCTATACCAAGCACGACGAACCCCATATGGGAGACTGAGCTATAAGCGATCATTTTCTTCAGATCGTATTGGGCAAGTGCGTTGAATCCGCCGTATACTATCGAAACTGCGGCAAGCAGAGCCAACGGTATTGAATATGCAAAGGCCTCCGCCGGGAAAAATCCGTCGACGATCCTGATGATCCCATACCCGCCGACTTTCAGGAGTATCCCGGCTAAAACTACCGATATGGGCGTAGGAGCTTCTACGTGCGCGTCGGGCAGCCAGGTATGTACCGGGAAGATGGGTAATTTTACTGCAAACCCTGCAAATAAAAACCAGAAAGCGATCGTCCGGAGCGGAATGCTGCCGAGCATAGCGGTACTTTCGGCATGAAGCAGGCTTCCGGGAATATAATTGGCCTTGTCGGCCAGATAGCTAAAACGAAAGGTATGCACAAGCTTTTCCGCAGAGATGGCATTGTCGGCCAGCAGGTTTTGTACAGAGCCGATCAACTGGGGAGTGGCTGATGAAGTATCGGAAATCAACCCGAGTAGAACGGCTGTTTCCGCCGGATCGATAGCCGAGAGGTAGAGCCCTATCATAGCTACCAGGATGAACAATGAGCCGGCAAACGTATAGATAAAGAATTTCAACGCGGCATATTCCCTCCTGTCGCCGCCCCATAACCCGATCAGGAAGTACATGGGGAGCAGCATGAATTCGAAAAACAGGTAAAAAAGGAAGAAATCCTGGGCTACAAAACATCCTATTATGCTGGTACTGAGCAGGAGGTATAGTGCATAATAAGTTTTGGGCCTGGAGCTGATCGCCCAACTACTGACAGCCCCGGTTAGCAAAACAAAGACTGCCAGTAATACCAATGAGAGGTTCAGTCCGTCGATTCCTACGGCGTAGTCGATAGAGACTCTGCCCAGCTTACCAAGATCGAGTGTGATCCAGTCAATATTCTGAACAAGCTGTAAAGCCGGGTTTCCGGTCTGAAAAGCCTGAAGTAACAGCACCGACCAGAATGCCTCCAGCAGCAACACGCCAATCGTAAATTTCTGCAGAAGCGACCTGTTATCGGGAAGCACCAGGGTGAGTAGAGTTCCCGCCAAAGGCGTTGCGATCAGAAGAGAAACCAGGTAGTTATCGAGCATTTCTTTACTTTAATTTCGTGTTATTTACCTGCCACGAGCCATATAACCAGCATGATCAGGCTTATAAAAGTAACCAGGTAATAGGACTGCACCTTCCCGTTTTGGAGGATTCTTACAAAGTTCCCCGTCGTTTTTGCCGCTTTGGTAACGAGACGGACGCCGCCGTCGACCACAACCCTGTCTGTCCAGCCGGTGATTTCAGATATTTTCACAAGTAAACTGCCTGCAGCGTTCACCAGGGCGTCTACCAGGAAGCGGTCGATAAAATCCGAAATCCTGGCAACAAGCTGGAAAGGAGAAAGGAAGAAAACCGTGTATCTTGTTTTTTCGGAATAATCAAGCATGAACACATTCCCGGGGCTTTTTACAGCCATTTCACGCGGGAGAAACCCTGGAGCAGAGCGGGCTCTGCTGATTGCCAGAGCAATGGCACCCAGCGATATTGCGGCAGACAAGGTGGGAATCAGAACGGAATGCCCGGGTGAGACAATGTCGAAGTAGCTGAGAAACCATCCTCCCGACGCATCCAGCGGATTCAATGAGAAAACGAAGAAGAAAGACAGGAAGGTAAGGACCACCATGGGCAGCCACATCACAATGCCGGACTCGTGCGGGTGTATTTCCCTGGTATTAAATCTGGGCTCTCCGCCAAAAACCAACCAGAGCTGCCGGGACATATAATAGGCAGTCAGCCCGGCAGAAAGCATGGCAACCGCCAGAGCTATGTACGCAAATACTCCCCAATCGGTATATTTCTGAACAGCGGCAAGGAAAATCGCGTCTTTTGAGAGAAAACCTGAGAAAAAAGGCAGCCCTGCCAGTGCAGCGGCGCAAAGCAGGTAACAGGCAAATGTAACCGGAAGCTTCTGTCTCAGTCCGCCCATTGTCCGCATATCCTGGGGATCGAAATAATTTGCAGAACTGCCATGTGGCGTAATGGCGTGGATGACAGAGCCGGCTGAGAGAAAGAGGCCCGCCTTAAAAAAAGCATGCGTTACCAGGTGAAATAAGGCAATCTGCCAGGTTCCCAACCCGATAGCAAAGACCATGAGGCCCAGTTGCGACTGCGTAGAAAAGGCCAGCACCCGCTTGATATCCCATGCTTTGCAAGCCCGGATAGCGCCGTCGGCCATTGTGATGAGGCCGATAACGGCAATAACGAGCTCAGCCTTCGGGGTAAGTAAAAGTGCAATACGTGCCATCAGAAATATACCTGCTGCCACCATGGTAGCGGCGTGGATCAGCGCGGAGACCGGGGTAGGGCCCTCCATAGCATCAGGAAGCCAGCCTGAAAGCGGGAACTGCGCGGATTTGCCGATGCATCCTCCGAAAAGGAGCAGTCCGATCAGTGTGAGTGTTCCCGGATCGAGACTGGCGGTTGCATCCGGTAATTCGGAAAATTGAACCGTACCGGTATGGAAAATAAGCAGAAGTATGCCGCTAAGGAAAGCAGCATCTCCTATCCGGTTCAGGATAAAGGCCTTTTGTGCAGCCCAGACCGTACGGGGTTTATGATTCCAGAAACCGATCAGCAGATAGGAGCTCAGCCCGACAAGCTCCCAAAAAATATAAATTACAATCAGGTTGCCGGCAAACACAATTCCTATCATCGAAAAAAGGAACAGCTGTATGAAGGCAAAGTACCGGCTGATCGCTTTGTCCCCTTTCATGTAGCCGATCGAATAGCACTGTACAAGGAGCGCAACGCCATGCACCAGCGGCAACATGACAGCGGTGCGGGAGTCAGTCTGCATTGAGAAATTCAGCCTGAACCCTCCGGAGGATATCCAGGGTATGTCTAAAACCAACTGCCTGTTTAAAAGAGAAAGGCTGAGGAAAAGACCGGTTGCTGTCGCCAGGCATCCCAGTATCCCGGATATTCCTGAAAGCCGCCTGCCTGATAAGAGGAGCGCCAGGAAAGTGACAAACGGGATGCCTATCAGTAAACCTATTTCCATATTGCTAATTTCCTGATCGGTTCAGCCGTTTGCCGGAGGTTCCCGTCGAGAAGCGGTTTATCATACAAAAACTCCCGGGTCTGTATGTCCGGAAGTTTTTGATCGATACTGGGAATACGGTCATCAGGATGATGAATGCGGTACGATTCTAATTTATTAACGATGCAAATATCTTTAATAAATGACCTAAATCAAACCCAAACTTTAAAAGTCTACCATATCTATGGAGAAATTGCATTCATATTGGATTTCCATGATTTGTTATAATCATGTCGCTGCTTCGCTGTTGTCTGTAAGCCCGGTTTTATTTCACGTGCAGGATCTTATCTCTTTCAACAGCTCCCGAGCGCGTCCTGTACCTGACAAAATAAATGCCGGGGTGGGCTCCTTCGAGTGAAAGGGTAGCCTGGCTGTTTCCGGCCGCGGTTTTTACGACGACGCCCATCGAATTGACCAGTTCGGTGCGCTCAAGATCGGGACAGTTCATTACAGTAACCGTTTGCGCCGGAATATCGTGATAAACGAAGCTTTGCTTTCCATTGTCTTTTATGCTGACGATCCGGCTATGTTCATAAGTATTGTCGAGGTCGATCATTTTTAACCGGTAGTAGGTCGTGCCGTAGATTCTTTCACTATCAGTAAACCTGTATGTTCCCTTTCCGTCGATCCCCGCCTGGGAAGCAACAGAGCCTATCAGCGCCCATGTATCGCCGGACCGGCTTTTTTCAATCTCGAATTTTGAGAAGTTGTCTTCTGCCGCCGTCCTCCAGCTCAGGACCGCCTGACCTTCCCGGTTCAATTCTGTCGAAAAGTTTTCCAACCTGACCGGAAGCGGCGGGAGATCTTCATTTACTATGCTGAAATTGACGGATTTGGAAAACAGGATCTCGCTCCCGTTCTGGGCTCTCGCTTCAAGCCTGTAGCCTGTCCCCACCTGCAGAGATGAGGTTCCCCCAAACCTTCCCCAAATCCCATATGGCCCTTCGGAGCCTTCTATGTTTTCGGGCCCCCAGCCTTCAAGACGCGTATTGTTTTGATAGAGAGAGAATGCCACATTATCGAAAAAATGGCTGTTTGAACGCGTAAGCTCCTGGCAGTTAAGTATATTGACGAAGAAGTTGGCATCGAGTCCATTGAGCATCCTCAGGTTGACCTTCCCGTTTTCAGTGATGGTGCCCAGTAAATCGCGATAGCCGATCCCGCCGGTTCTGTAAAAGGCAAAACTGATGTCGGGATCCGTACTGCCGTCATTGTTAGTGACTACCGCCAGCGGCAGGTTTTTGGTAGGGCATCCGCTCTTTTTTGCAGAAAAATAGTACGCGTTTACTGCCGCCTGGCCGGGGGCGTTGGCCGACAGGGTCATTCCGTCGGCGCTCCAGCCTTTGTCATTCCACCAGTAAAATTCGGCCTCATTGCAGTTGGCGCCGGTACATGACCCGTTGAGGCTGATCGGCGACCCCTTCATCACAATGTCGTTTGGTATAGAGGCATGCGGGGTAAAGTCGCAATTACCTGTATTCATGAGCGACCCGAAATAATTATCAAGGAAAATCAGTCTTTTCGTAATGAAATTCCTTACATACTCCAGGGCGTTTCCTCTTCCGAGCTGGGAATAGTCGTCGTTGGCTACCAGGATGTCCCGTTCATACACGCCATTGGACTGCAAATAATTATAATCCTCGTTAAAGCTTGAAATCAGTGAAGAGGAAGACAGATGATCTTCTCTGAGCTCAAACCAGCGTTCTGCCAGGTTCTGCTTATAGTTGCCGGGGTTTACCGAAAGCAGCCTGTCAAAAAGACCGTTGGACATAATCCGGTTGTAGAGGTAGGTCCTTACACCGATGGCGGTATAACCCCAGGTGCCGTCAAGATCCCAGGGGACAAAAAAATACGGATCACCAGCCTGGTATTTGGCCAGGAAATAGTTCCTGTCGTCGTTATCTTCGGCTTGCATGAGGTTGATGAAAATGAAATAGTCCATGCAGCCTTCGATATAAACCTGGTTGGAGATGGTCGATGCAAAAGTGGCGTCATTGGCATTGGCCACCGTATTCAGCATGCTGTGAAGGTTGGCCCAGCGGCTGCCGCCTTTGTATCTCAATTCGAATCCTTTGTAGTAGTCATCTTTGTTGCCTTCCGGGTTGGAGGGCGTCTCTGCACCGGTAAATCCTGTTTCAGGGGTTGATTCATCCGCCTTATACAGTTCTCCGGAAGCCGTAAGCCCGAGCTGCTTTTCATCCATATCCTCGGTAAACAGGTATACTCCTTTGTAAGTACTGTTGATGAAAAGATCGACAAAGCGTGTCCGGATGCTGGTCAGCGGGAGGTCGGTACCGCCAGCCTCCGCCATATAGGGGAGCCGGTGCATATTGATCCAGAGCTGGTGTGATACCCGGTTGACAAGCTTAAGCTCTTCGTTCCACAAGGCAAGCAGCAGCCAGCGCCGGTCGGTCCTCAACCCCAGAAGCGATACGTGCATATTACTACCCTGGTTGTCCTTTACCTGCATCCGGTAAGATTTTTTCGGATAGTGTGTAGAGGCATTTCCCCTGATGCGCAACGCAGCCCGATAGCCGTGTTCGTATGAACCGACGATATCCTTCAGCGTCATATCGCCTTCCTGTTCAGGGCCGTCCCTGGTAATATTATTGGCGTCTACATTAGCTACCACCAGCAAGGGCAGTTCCGTAAAATACAGGCTATAGCTCTGCCCATTGCGGCTAACGGTGTATTTCTGACCATAAGAAAAAGAAGAAACGGAAGGGAGCGAAAACACCTTTCCCCTGATTTGCAGCGTCGAGGGGGTTCCCGTCGGCAGGCCGTTACATACAATGAGTTTTATAGATTCGTCTATCTGTGCTCTGTTGTCGGGAATAACTTCCTGGGCAGACAAAGCTCTTGAAGCTAGCAGCAAGACAATTGCCAATATTAAACGAGGTAGCCGGGTTGTAAAAGAGAGAGGGCGCATAGAAATGAATTTAGATATGAGTAAATGAATTGGAGGCGTTTTAAAAAAATAGGGGCGTTTTAAAACAGGTTACGTATACTAAGACACTAATCCGCGAAAGAACGCTGCACCTCTCCGGGGGGGAATGAAGCGCTTGATCCTAGTCCTTATTTAAGCTGTTTATTTTCTAGTACGCGTAAGTGTAATATGGTCAGGGCGTAGTATAAGACTATGGTAGAAGCAGAAATTTTTGCATGGCTGGTCGGTTATTTGATAAAGGGGGGCATCCATTTCTTTATGGATGGAGGATAAAAGCTTGGTAAATATAGTGAATAGCGATGTTGCCTCCAATAACTTATACCTCCCGGAAGTGAAGAATGACCTGTATATGAAGGGAAACTTATTAAACGGTCACCCTTTTCAGAACCGAATGTCTTTTACAAGCAACTGAAGCGTACGGCTGCCCCTGAATTCATTTTCTTCCAGTGTATAGCATAGGGAGAAGAGTTTGCTTTCGTTTAACTCGTCGAGGTACCCGGCCCCTCCGAAAACGACGGCAGCGAAGGGTTGGGATCCTTCCTGGATAACTTCCAGTCGTAGGTGCTTTTCTTTCATGACGTAAGGCGGACGGTTGAGCTGTAGTCCGCGAGAGACAAAAACAGGGGTCATATTCCCGGGGCCAAACGGCGCCATTTGCCGTAATATGTTAAAAAAACGCGGCGTAATATCGGACAGGCTGAGCTCAAGGTCGACATCTATTTTAGGGATCAACTGGTCGGGCAGGATTTTCCGGCTTACAACTTCTTCAAAGCGCAGCCTGAACGCCGAAATATTCTCTACCGGCAGCGTCATGCCGGCCGCGAACGTATGTCCTCCGAACTGATCGAGCAGCTCTGAGCATTCTTCTATGGCGTCATAGAGGTCAAAGCCGGGAACGGACCTGGCCGAGCCTGTCGCTTTCCCGTTGGAGTTGGTAAAGATAATGGTAGGCCTGTGATAATATTCGATGCACCTGCTGGCGACAATCCCGATCACCCCTTTGTGCCAGTCTTTATGATAAAGGACAGTACTTTTGGCTTGCCGCAGCCAATCGTCCTGTTCGATCATAGCAAGCGCTTCATCGGTGATGCTTGAATCAAATGTTCGCCGGTCGGTATTGTAATTGTTGATTTCGGCCGCAAAGTTCCGTGCATCGTCCGGATCGTCGCAAAGCAGCAGTTTGACGGCTTCCCTGGCGTGGTGGATTCTGCCCGCTGCGTTGATACGCGGTGCGAGCCCGAAGACCACGTTTGTGATGCTGACTTCCCTGTTCAGCCCGGCGACATCCATAAGTGCCCTGACGCCCGGCCGGGGTGAAGAATTGAGCAACTGCAGGCCATAAAAGGCCAATACGCGGTTCTCTCCTGTAACAGGCACTATATCGGCCGCGATGCTGATCATGACCAGGTCAAGATAGCCGAGGGCGGTTTCGGCAGGGATACCTGCGGCTGTGCAATACGCCTGTACCAGCTTGAACCCGATACCACAGCCTGTGAGCTCTTTATTGGGATAGCTGCAATCCTGCCGCTTCGGGTCCAGAACGGCACAGGCCGGAGGGAGCTGATCGCCCGGAAGGTGGTGATCGCAGACGATCACATCGATACCTCTCCTGACTGCTTCCGTTATTTTGTCGACAGATTTAATGCCGCAATCAAGGGTTATGATGAGGGAGATCCCGTTTTGCTCCGCCCAGTCGATTGATTGCCATGAAACACCGTAGCCTTCAGTATACCTGTCGGGTATGTAAAAATCGATTTCGGGGTGCCTTTTTCTGAAAAAATCATAAAACACCGCTACAGCTGTGCTTCCGTCGACATCGTAGTCGCCGTATACCAATATTTTCTCGTGACCGGACACCGCTTCCTGCAGGCGCCTGACCGCCGCAGCCATGTCTTTCATCAGGAACGGATCATGGAGATCTGGGAGGACAGGCCTGAAAAAGCGCTTTGCATCTTCGAAGGTCGTGATCCCTCTCCGGACCAGGAGCCGTGCCAGGGAAGGAGTTACATTGATTTCTTTTACGAGCCGGGCCGACCACTCTTCCCGGTTATCCGTGAAAGGTTCTTCTACGATCCATCGTTTGACTGCTTTCATAAAGCAAATATTGGGTAAAAACAGCAAATAGCACACCCGGGTTCCGGGTATGCTACTCGTTGCGCTTTCGGCAGGATATGCCGGGGTGGAGCTTACTTGTCCCTCGTCAGTACTTCGTCGATCAGGCCATAGACCTTGGCTTCTTCCGCTCTGAACCATTTGTCGCGGTCGGAGTCGATTTCGATCTGCTCGGTCGTCTGGCCGGTATGATTGGCGAGTATGCCATATAATTCGTCTCTGAGCTTGACAATTTCCCTCGCGGTGATTTCAATATCAACAGATTGTCCCTGAGCCCCTCCCGAAGGCTGGTGGATCATGACCCGCGCGTGCGGCAGTGCAGAGCGCTTGCCTTTTGCACCGCCTGCCAGAAGGACAGCACCCATCGAAGCAGCAAGACTGGTCACCACCGTAGCTACGTCGGGACGTACATACTGCATAGTGTCATAAATCCCGAGCCCCGCATAAACGGACCCGCCAGGACTGTTGATGTACATCAGGATATCCTTTTTTGCATCGGCAGACTCGAGGAAAAGCAATTGCGCCACGACTATGTTGGCGATATTGTCGTCTACTCCCGTACCCATGAAGATGATCCGGTCGGCCATCAGGCGGGAGAAAACGTCTACCTCGCGGAAGTTCATCGGGCGTTCTTCAATGACTGCCCTTGTCATGTTTTCAACCGTATGATTGACGTAGCCGTCTACAGTAAGGCCGTTCATACCAAGGTGGTGAACGGCATATTTTCTAAATTCTTTACCGAAATCCATATTACTTTATATAATTGAATGATTAAACTAGCGAATTAAAATATTATGCCCAACGTTGTTTATGCAAAAATGGGACAATACGAGGGAAATCCTTGTCAGATAAACTGATAAAATGTCAGATAAGCCAATGATAGATATAAAAAGCATTAACGAACGCATCCGGCAAATCCGCCTGGGCTTAGGGCTTTCGCAGGAAAACATGGCTGAAGGGCTCCAGATATCCACTACCGCGTACGGCGACCTCGAAAGGGGTAAAACCGAAATCACGATAGCGAGGCTGGCGGTTATCGCGGATATTTTTAATCTTGAGATTCCCGATCTTCTTGGAGATGAGGGTACAAAACGACAGTTGGAAAAGCTGGAACAGGAAAATGAGAGGCTTGTCCGGCTCAACATGGAGCTGGCGTTCAAAACCAGGATGCTGGAGCAGAGGCTGGAAAAGCTGTCGGCGCCTGATCCCGAAAGGAGGCGGATCGGGTTCTGAAAACCCCGTTGAAAATAAAATAGAATGCCTCTCCTCATGAAAGATACCCTTTTCCCTCATACTGTAACTCTTGCATGGTTTATTCCTTTAGTCGTTGTTTTTCTGGTTGTTTCAGGCCTGATATTCCGGACCGCTAAAGCGGGTAGGAACGTCCCGGCAGCCTGGTTGTTTTTGCTGGGAGGTATCGCAGCTTTAGCCAGGGTGCCGTCCGTAGTATATAACGGGATTACCAATATAGACGAGGCCCAGACCATCGCGCACGCATTGACGCTTATCCGCTCGCCGGAGCCCTGGAAAAGTATTGATTTTACTACGAACGGACCTCTGAACGCCTATGTTTTTTATATTCCCTACTGGCTGGGCCTGCCGCTCGACTATCTGGTTTCACATGTTATCCTGCTATTGCTCCAGGCTCTTCTTGCGTATACGATCTTTTTGACGGTCAGAAACTGGATGGGTAGGGATAGCGCTGCCTTAACGACGATACCGGTGCTGGCCTTTATAGGGTTTGTACAACAGGAAGACTTTATTCACCAGAACAGCGAAACCTGGTGTATTGTTTGCCTGAGCGCAGCTCTGGCAGTGTTTTCAGGCCTTACTGTTTCCGGGGAAAGAAGGAGCACGGCGAAGTGGTTTGTGGTAGGACTGCTGCTGGGAGCTGTGCCTTTTGGCAAGCCCCAGGGGGCTCCGCCTGCGTTGATGGCTGCTCTTTGTATGTATATATACCTGTTCGTGGAATTGCGGAGCAGGGAAAGGCTGAAGGCTTTGTCGGCTCTGACAGCAGGTGGGCTTACCTTTCTTGCACTTTTTGCCGGTATTACCGCTTACCAGGGAGCTGCCGGCGATTTTTATGATCTTTTTATAAGAGCCAACCTGCACTATGCCTCTTCATTCGGGAACGGGTTTGCATTCCTGCCGACCTTCCTGTGGACCTGGGGGGTATTTTCGGACGTAACGGCACTGTCGTTAATCATAGCTGCCTTTACTCTTTTTGCGCTTGTAAGGGGCGGGACAGTGACCGGCAGGCAAAAGATAGTGGGCCTCATGATTGCGGCTATTATCTTCGGAGGAGCCTATGCCGTCGAGCGGGCCGGCCGGCATTTTTATCATTACACGCTGATTTTCGTCTATCCAGGCATGTTCCTGCTATTGGGATGGAGCCTGAAGCAATTGGAGACATACCGGTACAGAACCTGGCTTTTTTCGGCGGGGATGCTGCTTTTTTTGAGTTATATCCTGTATATTAACAGGGTAGTCTATGGCAAAGTGACTGATGGCTTCTTCAGCAGGGAGAGCCGGAAGCTTGACATAAAGCCTGTGTCGAAATATGTCAGTCAACTGCTGGAGCCGGGTGATTTCCTTACCGTTTACGGCTACTATAACGAAATTTACGTAGAAACACAGTTTCCCTCCGCCACACGGACGGTAACTGTTTACCAGCATTCGGTAGTCTGGCCCGAGTTGTACCTTCCCTACTACTGTCACGATCTTTTCGAAAAGCGCCCGGCGGTATTTGTCGACGCGCTTGATACGCCGCATGATTTCTGGCAGGAGCATTTTGTTAACCGCCATGCGCATTCCTGGGAGAAAATTCCTGAGATCCGGGAATTCATCGAACAAAATTACACAATGTTGAAAGAGATCGATAAAAGCCGGATATACCTCCGGAACGACCGCCTGGAGCGGAGCGGCCAGGAAAATTGACCGCTCCCCGGAGTTAACGACCGGATCAGGATGAGTTGTTCCAGGTGCTTATCTGCTGACTTTCATGATGCCCGACATCAGGCGCCAGTGACCTGGGAAAGTACAGACAAATGGATATTCGCCCGGTGTTTCGGGAGCTGCAAATCTGAGCCGGTAGGTCTCGCCCGGGTTGACCAGCGGCGTCGACGATATTATTTCGGGGATTGCCGGTACATAATGTTTTTCGGCTGCGTCCTGCCGGGTGATCATCTGATCGGCGGCATTTCCTATTGTCTCCAGCGATCCCGGTTTTCCGACCACTATATTATGCTGCATGGCGTCCGGGTTTTCAAACACGATTTCCACGGGTTTCCCGGCAGTGACTGTGAAGGTGGTAATATCGAATTTCATCTCTTCCCTGACTGCCTTGATTTTTACGACCTGCGTGCCCGGATCGGCTTCCAGTAGCCTATCCAGTCCAAATGATTTCAGCAATGCTTCGTATTTTCCGGGGAGCCCGCCTGGAATATGATCGCGGAGTGAGGCCAGGAAAGATTCGTCCCCGGCAGAGGCTTTTTCCCGTCGCTTGCCGTCCCAGCCGGAAAGAACGCCTTTATAGACAGCATTTTTTTCAGGCGTATCCAACGTAGCGCCTGTTTGCAGCAAATGAATGACTTCTCCTGCGGCAGCATAGGAAGCATAGCTCCTGACGGCCCGTTCAAGTGCAAATGCTGAAAGGTTTTGCGGGCTCTTCACTTCAAATTTCATGCTCATCCGGTTATTACCTTCTTCATCCTTTTCCGGGATTATGTTGTCGGCGTCTACGACAGCAGTAACCGTTATCGTGCCGGCTTGTTCGGGTGTAAATCCGAAGCTGCTTTTCCAGGGGCCGTTATTCCCTTCAGTAAGTTGTATCGTTTCTCCCGGCGCGATGCCTTTTGTGATTTGCCGGCTTATGTAGTTATGTTCGAGGTTATTGCCCCGGATACTTACCTTTACAACAGGTACCGTTCCCTCAGGTACTGCTAAGCTACCCTGGTTTGTGATCTCTACAGTCACTCTTGTATTTTCCCTGATGCTGAGTTCCGAGGGCTGAACCGTAATGTTGGTTATGACGAGTTCGGCCGATCCCTGAACCGTAACGCCGGATGGTGACGTGCCCGTGCTGCCGTGGTTATGGTGGGCAGAATGGTCGATTGCGACAGAGGATTCCCGGCTTTTCTTCGTATTCGTCCTTTCTTTCAGCGATGCAATATATTTTTTTCGAAGACTCCCGTCATGGGCATTCAGCATTACGGCAAAAGCGTCGGGCAGCCAGCGATCGTCCACTTCCGCGGCATTCGCGAGACGCTCCAGCACCGCTTTTTCGATAGCCGGGCTGACCGGCACTTCGCTGAATGCCAGAAGTGTATTAAGCACGTTGAGTTCATCCGGATCGTTCAGCATGTTGCGGGAAAGCAACTCGTTGCCGGTTTTGGCTGTTTTTGGAAGTACCTGGATCGCATTTTTCCGCACGGCCGCGCTCGGGTGTTTCAGCGCTCCGACCGCGGCGGCATACGCAGGGGTACGGTCAGTGTTGAGTTCGCCAAGGCCATGCAGCGTCCAGAGCGCATGTATGGCTGCGGCATTGAGTCCTATTTCATCTGCCGATTTGTCGTTTACCAGCCTGATGAGCTCAGGTACGACGTCTTTTTTATTTCTTTCGACGAGCAGGCGCTGCGCATGCAGCCGCCACAACATATTGGTGTTTTTTAAATTATCTACCAGTTCGCGCGGTTTTTCCTTACTCAGAGAAATGGGTTTATAAGGAGCGGCTTCCTTCCAGCCAATACGATAAATCCGGCCATGCGTATAATCTCGCAGGTCGGTTTCATATGCATTTCCGCGGCCGTTTTCAAAGCCTTTGGGCGTAGGATTATGCTGGATAATGAAGCTGTACCAATCGGCTACCCACACTGCGCCATCGGGACCTACCTGGGCAAAAACGGGTGAAACCCATTCGTCGGCTCCCGCCAGCAGGTTAAAGCCGGATTTGTCGGCGTAATCGGTACCCCTCTTCTGCATATAATTGATATGAAGAAGGTGCCCGGTAGGCTCGGCGACAAATGCCGCGTTATTCCAGAATTTTTTAGGGAAAGACCGGGCCGTATAAAAATTATGACCTGCCGCTGCCGTGAAGCCACCGAATACATCGACCTGCCTGACCTTGGGCGTAATGGGTTGAAAAGCTTTGTGCGTGTCGGTGCTGCGGCTTCCGTTGTCTATCCTGCCGGGACCGTAGTAACGGTTGGGAATTGCCATATACCAACCGTGAGCATTATTGGCGGTAGAGCCGAAAAGGTCGCCGGCTTCGTTGAACCCGAGCCCCCAGGTATTGTTGGATGTACGGGTAAGCAGTTCCATATCCGAGCCGTCGGCTTTGAAGCGGAAGAGGGCCTGTCCGAAGTTCAGCGAGTCGCTATTGCCGAATTTTCCTTTGAACCCCGAGTAGCCTACCGCGCCGTAAATCCAGTTGTCGAAGCCGTAATGGAGGCTTGAAGGGCCGGCATGGGTATCAAAAGTGCCGAAGCCGGAAAACAATACCCGCTTTACGTCGGCTTTGTCATCGCCGTCGGTATCTTTCAGGAAAAGCATATGGGGAGCCTGGGAAACGATCAACCCGCCGTTTGCGAACACCATCCCGGTAGGAATGCTGAGGCCTTCCGCGAACCGGGTGAACTTATCCGCTTTCCCGTCGCCGTTGGTATCTTCGCAGATCAGGATGTAATCTTCTCCGCCATTTTCCCTGCGCTCATTGGGATAATCTTTTGTGATGAGGACGTAGAGGCGGCCACGTTCATCCCACGCCAGGGCGATAGGGTGCATAACATCCGGCTCATGCGCAAAAATTTCCAGCGAAAGATCTACAGGCACCTGGATATGCTTCGCGGACTCCTCCGGGGAAACCGGCAACTGCTGAAGCTGGGGGCCGGGCCGCTGCTCATAGTTCGGCAGCCTGGCTTCGCGGTATTCAAACGGCCTGGGGTTGAGCGCTGTGTGGGCTTTCCTGGCATCGTCGTTTACGGCCCATAAAATGCCTTTTTCCAGCAGATCGTGAAATCCGGGCTGGGACCATGTCCTTTCGTCATGGCCATATGCCGTATAGAAAACTCTCCCCTTACCGTGTGTTCTGACCCACGTGTAGGGCTCGGTTTTCTGTCCCGGGCGATCCTTTTCCTGGTCTTTTGCAATGGTACGTTCGGTCAGCACCTCGTTATCCGGCTCCAGTTTTATATGCAGATAGGTTTCGTCTACAGTTTTGAAAGGCGAAACTCCGGCGATAGCGGGATGGCCCGGCTTTTTCCATATCGGCTGGATCGTGTCCCAGGTATGGCGCCAGAACTGTCCGCCCATCAATTTTACTATTTCAGGATCATTCCGGAAGCAGTAAGAAGCACAATGAACAGGGATGAAGCCTTTGCCGGAAGCTACAAAATCCAGCAATGCCCTGGACTGAGAAGGTGCAATGGAATCCCAATTGGCGAAGAGCAGCAGGGCATCGTATTTATTGAGATTTTCAGCATTCAGATCGTTCAGGTCGTCGGTATACGTAAAATTGATACCCTTGGGGCCGAGCGCCGCCATAATCTGGGGCACCCGTTCAGCCGGTTTATGATGCCCGTTATCACCCAGGAAGAGGACTTCGATCCTTCTGCCGTCTTCGGGCAGAGTCGGTAATGGCATGGCCGGCCTCTGCCGGCTGGCAATGCTGACCATGGAAATAGCCGCCAGAAGCAGGACAAACGTCTTTTTCATTGGGGATTAATTAGGCGATGTGATGATGTGTCCCGATTGTTATCGGGAGTGGCGATATGATAATTATATACTTTTAAAGTCCGGTACCGGGATCAGCTCGCCGCCTTTCAAGGCCGATTCATGCGAAAGGATACCGACGCTTGTCCAGTTGGCCGACTGCCATGCGTTAGGGAAAGGGTCCCGGTCTTCGATCAATGCCGACAGGAATTCATGCACCATGTGCGGATGTGAACCGCCATGCCCTGCGCCCTGGGTAAAGGAAAGGTGCGTGCTGTCTTCCGCATCGTAAACCCCTCTTGTAGTGAAAGATTGAATTTCTTTCGGCAGCAGATGGGCAAAATCCGGTGTTTTAACACGCTCCGGGATTTCGTGCTCAGGTTTTTTGGCAGTATGGATGACCGGGTCTTCGCCTTCGATCAGGGGCCACTCAAACGATTTTTTGCTGCCGTATACTTCGAAGCTCTCCCGGTACTGCCGCGCGGTGTCAAACAATGAACGGTAAACGTAGGCAGACAGGTCACTGTCTTTGAATTTGATATGGGCCGATTCGACAGCAAAAGGTGAATTGTGAATACTGGCAAGCTCCTCGCGGATTGTTCCGGAGCCGAAGCAGGATACATAGGCTGCTTCCAGCTTCAGGAGCGCTGCGACGGGTCCCACGCAATGAGTAGCGTAATGCATCGGGGGAAGCCCGGGCCAGTAATCAGGCCACCCGTCCATATCCTGCTGGTGGCTCGCCTTCAGGAACTGTACTTTTCCCAGCTCACCTTTTTCGTAAAGGTCTTTGACAAAGAGAAATTCACGTGCATACACCACGGTTTCCATCATCATGTACTTTTTTCCCGTTTCCCTGACGGTGCGGACGATTTCGGCGCATTCTTCCACCGAAGTTGCCATAGGCACGGTACATGCGACGTGCTTACCGGCCCGGAGCGCTTTCAGAGTCTGCTCGGCGTGGTTCGGGATCGGGGAGTTGATATGAACGGCGTCTACTTCCGGGTCGCGGAGGAGCTCGTCGTAGTCGGTATAACGTACGGCCACCCCGAAGGCATCTCCGACTTCATCCAGCTTTGAACGCGTACGCTGGCATATGGCGTACATATTGGCGTTTGGATGTTTCTGATATATAGGTATAAATTCTGCTCCGAACCCCAGCCCCGCAATTGCAATATTGATTTTCTTTGTCATGACGATTAATACAGGTAGATTTAAGTAGTAAAAATGACACCAAAGTATTAAGGTGCAATTTTACAAAGAATAAATACTATAGGCATCGCCTGATTTGACCAATGCTGACTTTATTTTGACCAAAAAAGCCAGTCAGGTTAGAAAATATGCAAAATAAAGGCCGTATAAATAAAAATAAATAGGTAATAGTCTGACTGCCAGGGTAAAACAAGATGTATTATGATGTTTAGAAAAACGTACGACGTTTCCGGAGTATTCTTTTTAATGCTTATAGCTTCGGGTTCTTTTGCACAGAAAATCGACCAGGGGGCGTTATGGAAGATAAGAAAAGAAGGGCTTGAAAATTCGCAGGTAGAAATAATTGCCCACCGGATAACCGATGTATCGGGCTCCAGGCTGACTAATTCGCCGGGATTCCGGCGGGCGGCGGAGTGGGCGGTCGGGCAGATGACCGTATGGGGTCTTCAGAATCCGCGGCTCGAAGAATGGGGAGAATTCGGGAACGGATGGCAGTTCGAAAAGAGCTATCTCGCCATGACCAAGCCTTATTATATGCCTTTTATTGCTGTACCGAAGGCGTGGACGGGCAGTACGCCGGGGCTGATCAGCGGTGAAGCCGCGGTAGTGGAGCTGAATAGCGACGATGATTTTGCGAAATATGCCGGGAAGCTCAGGGACAAGATCGTATTGGTAAAAGGGGAGGACTTTGATGCGGGGCCGACTTTCAAGCCTGATGCGGTCCGTTATTCGGCCGATGACCTGGAAAAACTGACAAACTCGGAAACTTTTGGCGGGCAACGGTTTACTCCGGAAATGCTGGAGCGATACCGGAAAATGCGCAATTTCCGGGCAAAGGTCGACAGTTTCCTGGTTGCCGAGGGGATCAGGCTCGAGCTGATCAGGCGGAACGGTCGTCACGGCACGCTGTTCACCAGTAACGGAGCCTCTTATCTCGCAGGTACACCCGAGGCCGGGCCTGCATTTGAGCTGTCGAACGAACATGCCGGGCTGGTGGAGCGGCTTTATAGGGGAGGTACGCCGGTAGCGCTGGAGGCAGAAGTAAAAACACGGTTTTTCAGGGATAATACAAAAGCAGCCAATGTCATCGCAGAGATTCCGGGCAGCGACCGCCGGTTGCGGGAAGAGGTCGTAATGCTCGGTGCTCACCTGGATTCGTGGCACGGGGCTACGGGTGCTACCGACAATGCCGCAGGCTGTATCGTGATGCTCGAAGCGGTAAGAATCCTTCAGGCGGCAGGGCTGAAGCCGAAGCGTACCATCCGCATAGCGCTATGGTCGGGCGAAGAGCAGGGGATCCACGGATCGGCGAATTATGTAAAGAAGAACCTGGGCGACGCCGCTACGATGAAGCTGCATCCTGATCATGATAAGTTTTCAGCCTATTATAACATCGACAATGGCACCGGCAGGATCAGGGGTGTATACCTGCAGGGCAATGAAGCGGTAAGGCCTATTTTCAAAAAATGGCTGGAGCCGTTTGCCGACATCATCGACAACCCGGCCCTCACCTCGCGGAATACGGGCGGCACTGATCATCTCAGCTTCGATGCGGTCGGCCTCCCGGGTTTCCAGTTTATCCAGGACGGCATAGAATACGGTTCGAGGACGCACCATACCAACCAGGACCTTTACGAGCGGCTGGTGATGGACGACCTGAAGCAGATGGCGGTGGTAGTAGCATCGTTTGTGTACAATACGGCCCAGATGGATGAGAAGATACCGAGGAAGGAGCTGCCGAAGGCGGGGAGGAGGTAAGGGGGGTAAGACTACTCGACCAGCATCTTGTGTCTTTTTCCGTTAACGAAGATAAAATAAATTCCGGGCATAAGCTGCTGGCCGGGATGTATTTCAACGATATCTCCGCCGAGCGGTTTTGTAGAATAGGGAATGTTGCGTCCCATCATGTCGTGGAGCCGCAGTGTCTTAAGGGAGTTGGTATCGATAAAAAATACACCCTCTTTTGCCGGGTTGGGATATGGCGCTGTTATTTCAGGCATCTCCACTGAAATTAACCGGCTTAATTCACTTTCCCCGGTAAGGTCCACGAGCCGGAGCCGGTAGTAATTCCGGCCGGCAAGCGGATTGCTGTCGATGTGGATATACGATTTGTGTTCTTGCCCGGCCTTCGTAGCAGCTATTCTGGCGATTTCTTCAAAATTCCGCGCGTCCGGGCTCCGTTCGACTCCGAAGAATTGAAAATTCTCTTCCGAAGCGGTCTGCCAGGTAAGCCGCACTGACCGATCTTCGTCAGGGATAGCTTCAAACGAGGTGAGTGTAACAGGGAGGGTTCCGCTGATACAAATATCTCCCGAAAAGCCGTATCCGCCGCTCCATCCGGTACAAGGCGGATTGGCTCCGGAATCTTCTGCGTTGTAAGACAGTAATGTTCCTGCTGACACCCTGGCTGAAGGATCTTCCAGCACCATTTCCCATCGGGAAAGCGCTGCATTCCAGCTCACGGTTATTTTTTGGTTTTGCGGACCGTCGGTCAGCGGGAGCTCATAGGCATTTTTGCCATCGATGGTTCCGGCTGTCCTGACAGCAGATGTATTGATCGTCGGCGCTCCCGGAGGGACGTTAATACCTAACACGGGAGTCATACAGCCTTTTATAAGCGAGAAGCCGTTATTCCAGCCTGTACAGGGCGGTTTGGGGCTTGTATGTAAGCCGTTTGATGTCGAGGTCTCGCCGGGAACCCACTCTCCGCCGGAGCCGGGGTTTTTTGTCTCGTGCTGCCCGATCCAGCGGGAGCCATCCCAATGCAGACTGAATTTTTCGCCGGATGACGTGAGAGCATCTCCTGAAGTATAGATCATGTATTGATGATTCGGGCCGGCTCCGGCTATCCGGAATACGTCGCTTTCGCAGTGGGCACACCAGCCGAGATTGTCCGTAAATCTGGCACGGATGGTTTCTGGATCAGTTCCGCCTGTGGCGAACAGTTCGTT
>CAZLTN010000049.1:24057-37504 GCA_964562455.1 uncultured Cytophagales bacterium | reverse complement strand
CCAGAAATGGAAAAAATGTCACCGTAAAAGGGTGGATCCAATTGTTAAGGTAGATATTTAAAAAAAGCCTCTCAGGCCTTCCTTGTACCCTTCGACGATCAGCCTCGATATATCCTCGCTTGAAAACCTGGTAATATCGAGGGCTGGCGGTGCCCCTGGCCTGATGACCCTTACTTTTACATCTTCCGATCTGAGGGCCGCGCTTTCAGCATAGAGCTTCGCCCACATGATATCGCTGTTCTCGAGCTGGTTCACCGTGATATCTTTCACCTGCTGTATGAGGCTTATCAGGTTACGCGCATTGAACCGCTCCCTCTGGTATACGGAAGGTGCGTGACAGGCAACCACCACGACATCTGTTGCGCCGTCTTCAAAAGCTTGTCTGACAGGTATTACCTCACGCAATGCACCATCCATGTACAGGTCTCCCCGGTCGCCGATCGGGACGGGAGGCATGATCATCGGTATGGAAGAGCTCGCAAAAAGGTATTCAAAGAAATTTGCGTTCCCGGGCGATACGTAAAGCATTTCACCTGTATTGATATTGACAGTCCCCACTTTACACCTGACCGGGCTTTTTTCAAGCACATCCTTACTTATCTGCTCCCTTATCAATAAATGAAGCGGGGAAGGGTCAAGCAAACCTTCGTACTGGCTGGTCAGCGTATTTACGCCGAGCGACACCCTCGATCTCAGGCTTCCTACTGCCTGCGGGCTGACAATCCTGGTAATCCAGAACTCCATCAGAAGCCGCGCAGCTCTTTTCCAGTTGATCTGCCCGTCAGCCTCAAGCTGCCGGCCCGCCTCATGGACAAGGAATGTCGAGTTGAGCGCTCCTACAGAGATCCCGTAAATCATATCCGGCTCAAAGCCGCTTTCCAGAACAGCCTTCACCGCTCCTACCTGATAGGCCCCCTTCATAGAACCTCCTCCCAGCACCAATGCTTTCATATTTTATGATCGTATCTGATGTTACAGAAAAACCGTGTTGTTTTTGCAGAGCCTCCGGAAATCCCCCCGGCTTCAAAACCCTGCAGTTACAATATTAAAAAGGAATCTGTTACCTAACGTCGATCCGGGCCAAGCTTTGTTCTCCATGCGACCGGTCTGTTCCCCGGCAGCCGGTTGCTGACTGCCGAATTCCGGTTGCCATTAGTTTAACCAAAGATTTTTTGACAACTTTGGAGGGCGAATCGCCTTGATTGTTATATGCCCCTTTCTATAAGCGAAATTCAGGAACCCATAGCTGCCGAAATGGCTGCCTTTGAACCGAAGTTCCGCGAATTCATGAAGAGCGAGGTCCCGCTGCTGGATCAGATTATGAACTACATTGTCCGTCGAAAAGGCAAGCAGCTCAGGCCTATGCTTGTATTTCTGTCGGCGGGGGCATGCGGGCAGATCACCGAATCGACCTACAGAGGCGCTTCCATGATAGAGCTTCTCCATACCGCTACACTGGTACACGACGACGTGGTCGACGACTCCAATTACCGGCGGGGCTTTTTTTCGATCAATGCACTCTGGAAAAATAAAATTGCAGTACTGGTAGGCGATTATCTTTTTGCAAAAGGGCTGCTCCTTTCTGTTAACCATTCAGAGCATACCATTCTCAAAATCGTGTCTACCGCCGTAAGAGAACTTAGCGAAGGCGAGCTCCTCCAGATGGAAAAAGCGAGGAAGCTGGATATTTCGGAAGAGGTATACTATGAAATTATTAAAAGAAAAACAGCGTCGCTAATAGCATCATGCTGCGCTGTCGGAGCCAGCTCTTCCGGTGCGGACGACGAGATGGTAAGCCTGTTTCACGCTTTCGGCGAAAAAGTCGGTATTGCTTTCCAGATCAAGGACGACCTGTTCGACTACGGCGATCTTGACGTAGGAAAACCCCTGGGTATCGACATCAAGGAACGAAAAATGACGCTCCCCCTTATTTATGCCCTTAACCGGTCTGACTGGGGCATCAAACGTAGAATTATCAACATTATCAAAAACGATAGCGACAAACCAGCCAAAGTCGCCGAAGTAATCGCTTTTGTAAAGGAAAAAGGAGGCATTGAATATGCTCAGCGCCAAATGCAGATCTTTGTGGACCAGGCCATGGTGCTCCTGGAATCGGTACCGCTTTCTATGCCTCACAGGAACGCGCTGCAAAAGCTCGTTTTGTATACCATTGAACGGAATAAATAACCTGACACCTTAAAATGCTTAAAGTTTTAATCCATATGCGATCTCCGTAGACTGCCGGAGGCGCATCGTCTCATTGTTACATCCTCACTCCCGACGCTATCGGGACACATCCTTACACTGTTTTTCCCGGTAACCGTCGGGATTTATCATCATATCAATTTTTACAGATGAAAAGAAACATTCTTCTCCTGTTGTTTATCTGCGTTTCAGCACTCGCTGTTGCCCAGACCCGAAACGCGCCGTCCGCCGCATCGAAAGACATTCCCCGCCCCAAGCTTGTTGTAGGGATTATTGTAGACCAGATGCGCTACGACTATTTTTATCGCTACTATGATAAATACGGGAAAGGCGGAATCAAGCGGTTCCTGAATGAAGGATTTATGGCGCGTAATAACCACTACCATTACGCGCTCACAGTAACTGCTCCCGGCCATGCATCGGTTTATACCGGATCTGCCCCGGCCATTCATGGCATCGTCGGGAACGACTGGTACGATCCTATTGCCAAAAGAGCCGTTTATTGTGTCGAAGACAGTACTGTGACAGTAGTTGGCAGTACATCTGAAGGCGCCGGAAAAATGTCCCCGCGCAATCTCCTTGTCACGACCATCCCCGATCAACTGAAACTTGCCACTAATTTCAGGTCAAGAACTGTCGGTATTTCCATAAAGAACAGGGGTGCGATCCTACCCGCCGGCCATTCAGCCGATGCCGCCTACTGGTTTGATTCCCGTACCGGCCATTTTATCTCGAGCACCTATTATATGAAAGAGCTTCCCAAATGGCTTCAGGAATATAATGAGAAAAAATACCCTTCGCAGTACGCTCAGAAGGGTTGGGAGACGCTTCTGCCTATCGATCAGTATGAAGAAAGCACTGCCGACAACCAATCGTGGGAGCGCAAGAATACCGGCGAAGAAAGCCCTGTTTTTCCTCATGCGCTCGCCGGTATTTCCGGGAATGTCTTCGGCACCGTTTCTTCTACACCCTGGGGTAATACCATGGTAAAAGACCTGGGCATCGCCGCAGTCAAAAACGAAAAACTCGGAAAAGGGCGCTTTACAGACTTCCTGGCGCTGAGCTTCTCTGCCACCGACGCTGTCGGGCATCAATATGGCCCCAATTCCATAGAATCGCAGGATGTATACCTCCGTCTTGACAGAGATTTCGAAGAGCTTTTTACCTTCCTTGACGGCTGGGTAGGCAAGGATAACTATACCGTATTCCTGTCGGCCGATCACGGCGTAATGGGTGTGCCCGCATTCTGGAACTCCCAAAAGCTGCCGGCAGGCTTAATGAGCGAAAGCGGCCTGGTAAAAAAAGCCGCAGCCGCGATCAAAGCCGAGCTGGGAGAAGGTGAGTTTATCCGCGCAGCCGAAAACTACCAGATTTACCTTAATCACGAAGAGATGAAAAAGAGAGGAGTCTCCCAGGCTGATCTTCACCGCGTGATCAAAGAGGCTCTTATTTCAGATCCTTCTATTGCGGATATCCTCAACCTCAAAAACCTGAACAACGAACAACTTACGGATTACCAGTTATCCCTTTACAAAAACCTGGTCAACGTGAAGCGGAGCGGCGATATACAGATAGTGCCGCGTCCGGGCTGGTTCCCGGGAAGCAGTACGGGAACGACACACGGTTCGCCGTATAATTATGATACGCACGTACCTTTCGCGCTGTTCGGATGGGGGATTAAAAAAGGCGAGACGCTCAGGCGTACTGCGATTGCCGACATTGCTCCTACCATTGCCGCCCTGCTGCATACTTTGCCACCAAACGGCAGCATAGGAACTCCTGTGGTGGAGGCGTTGAAGTAGGGGATTTACGGTTTACCGCAGAGGCACGAAGGACACAAAGACAGCACAGAGATAATATTAACTTTGTGTATCCTCTGTGTCCTTCGTGCCTCTGCGGTTATCTCCCAGCCATCTACTGCTTTTTCAAACGGGCGTAGTGTTCAAAGAAAAGCGGGATTGTTTCGATCCCTTTATAAAAATTAAAAAGCCCGAAGCTTTCATTGGGTGAATGTAACCCGTCTATATCCAGGCCAAATCCCATCAGCACGCTCTTCACACCCAGCACCTGCTCGAAAAGGGCGACAATCGGAATGCTCCCTCCTCCCCTTGTCGGGATAGGCGCTTTACCAAATGAGTCTTCCATTGCCAGTGCCGCAGCTTTATATTCTATCGAATCGGTAGGTGTCACATAGGGGAGTCCTCCGTGGTGCGGTTTTACTTTCACCTTAACCGACGGAGGAGCTATCTGCCCGAAATGCTTCACAAAAAGTTGCTCGATTTCCTTATCTGTCTGGTTAGGTACAAGGCGCATCGAGATTTTTGCACAGGCTTTTGACGGCAGAACCGTTTTTGCACCTTCTCCGGTATAACCGCCCCAGATTCCATTGACATCCAGCGTAGGACGTATGGAAGTGCGCTCTATGGTGCTATACCCCTTTTCTCCTTCCACCTCATCAATCCCGAGATCCTGCTTGTAGGCCTCCAGGTCAAAAGGCGCATCGTTGAGAGCGGCACGCTCCCCGACAGAAAGTTCCGCTACGTTGTCGTAAAAGCCGGGTATCGTTATATGCCCGTTTTCATCTTTGAGAGAAGCGATCATTTCGCAGAGCACGTTGACAGGATTGGCGACCGCACCGCCGTAAACTCCTGAATGGAGATCGCGATTGGCGCCCGTCACTTCGACCTCCACATAGGTAAGCCCTCTCAGCCCCACTTCTATCGACGGTACATCATTCGCTATAATGCTTGTATCCGAAATGAGTATCGTATCGGCCCGGAGCAGTTCCCGGTTCTCCCTGACGAAAGCTCCCAGGTGATCCGATCCGATTTCCTCTTCGCCCTCGATCATAAACTTGACATTGCAAGGCAAGCTTTTGTTGGCCATCAGTGCTTCAAAAGCTTTGATATGCATATAAAACTGCCCCTTGTCATCGCAGGCTCCCCGCGCATAAATACGCTCGTTTTTGATAACCGGCTCAAACGGGGGAGAATCCCAAAGGTCATAAGGGTCAGCGGGCTGCACGTCGTAGTGCCCGTAAACCAGCACGGTAGGAGCTTCGGGATCTATTATCTTTTCCCCGTACACTACCGGGTGGCCCGGCGTCGGGAATATCTCAGCCCTGTCGGCACCTGCTTCCTTTATCTTATCCCGTACAAACTCAGCAGTGCGCAGCATGTCAGGCTTGAACCGGGAGTCGGCGCTTACCGACGGAATCTTCAGCAGGTCGATCAGCTCTTCCAGGAAGCGGGCTTTGTGATCGTTGATGTATGTTTGGACAGACATAAAAACAGTATCTGAATGAAAATAAAATGGCGCGGACGATCCGCGCCATAAAAATAACAAAATAGCTCCAAGGGATATCTTTTTCCGGGCGATAGCCGTTCCTGAAAAAGCTACCTTTACTCTTTATGTTTCCTGGCAAACAGCTTAACCCTGTTTTCGCTTCCGTTAAAAAGACGTACTATATTTTTCTGGTGTGTAAAAACCACCATCAGGAACATTGCAAATCCAAAGATCACCAGGGATATCTCAGGCTTGCCGAAAACACCCAGCAATAAAAGTACCGGGAAAGCCAGTGTAGCCAGGATCGAGCTCAGTGAGACATATTGGGATGCTATCAGCGTAAGAATGAAGATGGTGATACAGACAAGGGCCAGTTCAGGATGAATAGCCAGCACCATTCCGAGTAAGGTTGCTACACCCTTCCCACCTTTAAAATTGACGTAAACCGGGAAGATATGCCCGATTATCGCCACTATGCCGAAAATAAACTGATAGGTAAGTATCTGTTCATGCGTGATTAATCCGAAATAGTAAAGCAGCACTGCCAGCATGGTCGCCGTCCAGCCTTTCAATACATCGATCAGCATTACCACCGTCCCCGCGCGCTTTCCGAGCACCCTGAACGTATTCGTAGCCCCCGCATTTTTGCTTCCGAATTTCCTGACGTCGACGCCCAGGTACCCGATTCCATACCATACGGAAGAGGGAATTGAACCCAATAAGTAGGCAGCAAACACCATTAAAACGGTCATAAACAGAGACATAGATCAAAAAACTAATATAGTTGAGAACTTCTTAAGATTTTTATATTTCCAAATCTAATCTAACTACTTAACAATACCATGCATTTTTGGTATTTTAATAAGATTTTAATTTTTCAGAACCCTTCCGCTTTCTCTTCTTTTTTAGCTGCTTCCTTTTTCTGCGTCGTTCCTTTAGCTCCTTTTTTCACAGTGCGCGGAGCTCTTTTTGCCTGCGGATATGTAGTATTAAACCTATCTGTAAAAGCCATCTTATCCTCCAGTGAAAGCGGCAGCAACTGCATATCTCTCGCACGGCCCTTCGCTGCTGCGACCTTGTCGTTAAAACTATAATCAGACGACACGACGCCCAGCATATTCTCTGCATAATCAAAAAAATACCAAAGCTCGGGCGTTATTTCCAGCAGCAGGCTGAACCCTTCCTGACCCCCATCCATCCTTATCTCCATGAGCCCGTCAGCTTTAGCATTTATATCGTTTGTCCCCATGTTCGATATACCCATTCTTTCGGAGGTATAAAATGATTTGTGCTGCTCCGACCAGTGCAGGTTGACACTGGAAAGTACGAGAGGCAGGTTCAGAAGCGGCGAAGCATCACTCAGGGGCTTATGCTCGGCAGCAAGCTTGTCGGCAAAAGTTTTAGTCGCTGCAGGCCCTATCAATGCCTCCAGCTTCACGAACAGCCGTTCCAGGTCGTCTTCGGCAGGGTCATTATTGTGTTCTTCCAGGTTGGTTGCGACTATTTTTGAAGCAAGTTCCGGGATAAGCGGACTCAAAGCGGTGAATTTAAGCCCTAGCAAAGCATTTACGCCCAGGCGCATACTGTCTATCTGGGCCTGCCCCTGCCCTGCAGCCAGTACCCAGTCTCCGGGGCCGAAACCGAGCTTCCCTGAAAAATCAAAGAGCCCTTTCCGGTCGTCAAATGCCAGCACAGTTGTCGGCGGCACCAGTGTGTCAACCGTGTTTTTGCGTGTAATCCGGAATGAGCGCGAATCTCCGTCGTAATGCATATCGCCCGTAGCCGCGAAAAAATCGGCATCCCGGCTATCGTCTTTCGGCGACAGGAATGTCGGGTAAATGCCACTGCCAAAACGGTAATGCAGTCCGGCCGTCAGGGGCGCCCCCTCAGCGTTTACCAGTTTCTGGTCTACCTTAAGGGTAATGTTCGCGCCGGGCGCCTCCTTATATTCTATCCAGGAGCTTTCCAGGGTCTGCCTTTCTTTGAGCATCGGCCGGATAAACCCGTCCAGGTTAAGGGACGGCCTGTTGGAAGCAAAGCGGATCTCTCCTTTATAGGCTATACCCGGCGCCAGGCGAAGCTGATCCGTTTCTTCGATATGGGCTACCGCAGTGGTGTAATAGGCTCCTTCATCAGCCGCGGACAAAGATTTCCCGCTCCTTCTCGAAGCGGAAGCTACCGGCGCATCCGATTTCTGCAGCTCAAAATTCCCAAGCTTTATATCGAAAGTATCCTTGCTGGCCGTGATATACTGGTAAACGGCCGATCCCTCAAGACTGTTTTTCGAATGTATTTTGATGTCGGCATTGTACATGCGGTGCGAGATACCGAGGGTATCGACCGTAATACGCGCCTTTTTAAACGCACCGAGATGCCCGTTGCCGTCAACGACAACCTGCCCTTTGTCCGGCACAATATTGAGCCCGGTCGAGTTCACAAAAGGCACACCGCTTACAGCCAGCTCTTTCTTGTCTACCGAATATACTGCACTGGTACCCCTGAACTCCAGGCCTTCCTGTTCCGGCATCAAAGACCTGAAAGAAGCTGGTTCACCATTGCTTTTCATTGTAATTTTGCGTGCTTTGGTATCCCATGTGGCCGAACCTATAGAGGTATAATAATTCGCCATAGGGAGCTCTATCCCCGACGAATCGCTGGTAAAGCCCTCGCCCTTCTGGTTAAGCTGGACAATGCCTTTATCGATCGAGAAATCTATATCCACCCCTTTAGCCCGCAGAAGAGACACACCGTCCGGCTGGGCGGAGGCATTTACGTTCAATGTAGCGTCTCCAGCCCGGAAACCTCCTTTCTTGAACTGTATATTATTGGAAGCAAGCTCTGAATCGGCCCTTTTGAGCACACCGTTCCCAAACAGTCCTTTTGTCCTCAGCACAAGCTCTCCCTCCAGCTTGGTGGTGCCGTTGTAGAAATCGAATGCATTCCCCTGCGTCCTTAGCATCATACTGTCTGCCTTCGGAAGCCATTTCATCGTAAACTCTTTCAGGTCTGCTTTCGGGAAATAAACTCCTCCGAGTGTGTTTTCCGAAAATTTGGCGCTCTTCCCGGAAGCTACCAGCGAATCGATGGTGAACACCATACGGTCAGCCTGGATCTGCCCCGTCAGGTAGCTTAGCATGCCCCCGCTCTGCAGCCCCTTGTAATCCATCGAGAGCTTTGCGCCTTTTAAAGCAGCTTTCCCGTCATAAACTTTAATACCCTCTTTCGGCAAAGGATACTCAAAGCCCATTGAAGTATCGGGCATGGATTTCAGTGCCGTTTTGATCATAGGCAATATGCCCGCCGAATGAAACTCTCCTACAAACTCTATATCCCTTTTATCGAGTCCGCCTACGTCCAGTTCCGGTACGCTGAAAAAGACTTCTTCCGGGTAAGCCCACAGCCCTCTTTTGGGCTGGTTAAAATGAATCACTACGCCCTCGGGTATATGAATCCTCGGAGAGCCCGTGACTCCCTTCTGCTGACCGGATTTATTTTTTGCGTCGCTCAGGTAAAATGTCCCTGCCTTGTCATATTTGATATTTCCTCCAACCTCACCCCCCAGGCCCTTGGCATATTTTTCATGCGGGATATAGGTAATGGAGTCCATATCGGACATGTTGATAAAGAAGTCGTTATAATTGAATTTTATGTTTCGCCCGGTGAACCTGAAATTACTTGACTGCAAAAGGCCGTTCATCGTGAAATCACGGTTCTTACCCATGACCACGATCCGGTCCGAAGGTCTCCCGGAAATTTTCAGAGAATCGCTTATACTAAAACGCTCCACTCCCCTGACAGTCAATAGGGTATCTTTGAAGGAAATAGATGCATTGACCAGGTTGTCATTAGACGGGAACACCGATCTGAGTGTAAAATTGTCGAAGTCGGCTTTGTTGGCATTCGCCATAATGTAAAAAACGGCTTTCCGCGTCAGGCTGTATTCATCCTGGTCAGGGTGATACTGGAAATAGCCTTCCAATGCCAGTCGCTCCAACATCCGTCTTACCACTGCCGGCTGTTTTTTAACAACTTTCGCCAGCTCATCGGGAAAGAACGTTTGTTTCTTCTGCTGCTGAAGGTACGCTGCGGCAGCCATGAGCGGCTGAAAGCCAAACTCCTGGCTCATTTCCTGCAGCCTGGATTTCCTGAAAAAATCCAGCGATTCCATACGGAGGGGTATTTCCGTCTTACCGGAAACCATATAAAACTGAAAGTCGCCTTTTGCGAAATCCCACCGGGCCGATTCCGACCAGATGTACATTTTATGGTAGGTATCAATATAAGGAATAGAGGTAAAATCCCCCTTAGATGGCCGTGTAAGATGCAGGACACCCGCATCATCCTGATAGTTAAGCACTACTCCGGGATGATAAACGGAGTCCTGTCCCATCGGAAGCGTAAAACTTGCCAGCTCAGCGGTAATCTTCAAAGGCGATAATGAAAACCGTTGACTGGTCGATTTGAAAGCAGGTTTTCCCTGGAAACTGACTGCTACCTCCGACGGTTCACCGCTCAGGGAAGTGCTGAACAATTCATGCCCCTGCAGGTAATAGCCGCCTTTGTACGAGATATGCTCGCTCAAGCCTGACAAAACAGCATCGTTCCGATACGACATAAACCTCGGGAAACCGGATGAGGGCTTACCGGCAGGCTTCCTGGCGCTTTTATACTCAAAAGTCCCGGTAACCGGCGATTTGAGCCTGCTGTCATGGATTATGGCTTTTTCTGCCCTCACCGCCGGGCTGGCAGTTTTGAAGGCGAAGTCAGCCAGTTGGGCATATATAGAAGAATCTCCCGCCGACAGCCAGTCGAAGCGCCCGCCGTTACCCACAAAAATACCTTTATGAAGCGAGACGCTCCCGGTGCTGGGTCCGAAGCTCACCGAGTCTCCGTAGGCTACTATCGCAAAGGCAGCATTCTGCAGATCCAGGAGCAGCCCCGAAAGTACGGGAAGCGGCTCCGCGGATTTTACAGGCAATTCTTCGACCGGTGTATCCCAGCCATCCGATCCTTTATCGGCAGCAGGCGCATCCCGGGCCGGCGCCTCGTACCTGAAACGGTATTGTCCGGCTGTCAGATACAGCTTGTTGAAATTGGATTGATACAACAGCTTTTTGTCGAGCACAAGCTGGGTGGTCTGCAAAGCCTGTAGCATCTCTTTCTGATCGTGCTGCTCGACCGCGTGGTCCAGCGCGATCAGGAACCCGTTGATATCGCCCTGCTGCCCGACGATCGTCAGCAGGTTGCTCATGACCAGGTTAAGCGCAGGGCCGGGCTTATAGCCCCTCGAGGCCATATTCCGGAACAGGCTGATGAACTGTTGCCTCTGCGTAGTGTTCAGCCCGGAATTCCAGATAGCTTCAAGCCCTTTCGACGACTGGATGTAAACCTGATTGCGGCTGTTATCCATCAATTTGCGCAATTCAACTATAAATGCCTCCGGATCCTCGGAAAACTTCAGGTTCTGGGCATGGCTTTCCCCGGCAAGCCCCGTCAGCAAAAGGAGGAATAATGTAGACCCGTACATCAGGTTACGCCATACTTTTCTGCAAGTCCTGGTTACAATTCCTTTTACCATATAGATGGCTATCTTTCTATCGCTTGTTCCTTTGCGGTCCTACCCTTTCGTGAAGGTTACGGCCGCCCAATCATTTCTGAGGTTTGTATTCAGCAGTTTCAATCCCAGTTGCCCACCCAACGAAATGAGGTCAGGGGCATCTGACTGGTAGAAACCGCTGATGATCATCCAGCCTCCTTCTTTAAGGTGTTTGCTATAGCTTTCCATTTGCTGAAGGAGTATATTCCGGTTGATATTCGCCAGGATACCGTCAAAGCTTTTTGTTTTGTCTACATCATCTATCGTCCCCAGAAAGACCTCAAAACCTTCCGAAACGTTGTTTAGCAAGACATTTTCTTTCGCATTTTCTACAGCCCATTCCTCTATATCGAAAGCCAGGACGGTTGCCGCGCCCAGTTTTTTCCCCAGTATACCCAGTATCCCCGTCCCACTTCCTACGTCCATCAGATCAGCGCCTTCGTGCGGAAGGGAAAGCTGCCCGGCCATGACAAGCCATGTAGTCTCATGATGCCCGGTACCGAACGACATCTTCGGGTTGATCTGAAGCTCATAAGGGAACGACGGGTCAGGTTCGTGAAAAGATGCACGCACCCGCACCTGATCCATCACTTCTATGGTCTCATAGTTGCTTTCCCACTCTTTGTTCCAGTTCTCTTTCTCCAACGTTTTTACCGAAAAAGCTATTGCAGTCCGGGGCTCATATTTGGCTATAATCTCAAGAAGCGACGCCTGGTCAAAGCGCGGTTCCTCTATATATGCATTTACCCCTTCATCCGTTTCCACAAACGATTCATAATCAAGCTCCGCAAGCTCTGCAATGAGAATTTCAACGTATTCGGGATCTGTTTCCAGGGATAATTCTATGTAATTCATTTATGTGTACACATTTTGATCTGCGGCTATAAATCTATACATAAAAATGCTAAAAGAGACTGCCTTTCGGGCAGTCTCCGTCGATTTGGACCATAAATGCTCCGCGCATCAGGATTTGAGGACCACAATTTCCACCCGCCTGTTTTTCTGTCTTTGTTCTTCACTGCTCCCTTTTACGAGCGGCTTTGTCGGTCCGTATCCTCTTGTTTCTATGCGGTCCGCCGCAATACCCTTTTCTACCAGGTACGCTTTTACAGATTCTGCCCTGTTTCGTGACAGTTCCACATTTTTGTCGAAATCGCCTACGTTATCGGTGTGCCCTTCAACGCGGATAAGCATCCCCGGATTATCGTTCAGGATTTTCACGAACCTGTCCAGTTCATCGAAAGACTCGGACAACAGTTTATACGATGAAGTTTCGAAATAGATGTTCTCCAGCGTAAACGTTGTCCCTTCCGAAAGCGGGGAGAGCCTGAAATCATGCGCGAAAACCCCTGTTCCTGAAGAGTCGACCGATGTATCGAGCTCCCATGTTTCATCACCGAAACCTTCGGCAAAAGCTCTGAAAACATATTTACCACCGGGTTCCAGGGCAATCCTGAACTTACCCGAGCCAGTGCTTATCTTTATAGTGTCGCCTGCTTCAACATAACTTATCATGGCAGGTACGGGTTTCCCGGTGCCGGCGTTCAGTACGCTTCCCGAAAGCCCGGCAAATGCAGGAGCAGGCTTGCTAACTGCCGAAGCAGTTTCTTCACTGGCGGGTTCTGCCGCTTTTGGCTGCACTTTTTTCGGAGCTTCTTTTGGCTTTTTCTTCGGATCAGGGTTGTTGATGTGAATGCCGTAAAAATTCCATGCGGTGATATTGCCGGAACTCTTTCCTTCATAAAAATCTATTATTTCTATGCCTGGCGTTACCTTCTCGAAATAAGCGACGAATTCTACTACTTCTCCACTTTCTACCTGTTTTCGCTCCGGGTCGGTGGGGATGCCTTCGGCCCTCAGGAACCTGAACTTTGTATTTACATCGCCGGGTTTGTATAGCCTTGTATTGGGGTCCAGCCAGATTTCCGGGCTGCTTTTTCTGGGCCGATAAAAACGGGGTTGAGGCATGTCCTGCTGAGGAACTGTTTCCTCCATGCCGTTATCTGCAAAACGGAGATAGATAGCAGTATGCCGGTCTGTTATCTCTATCTTTGTGATTTTTATATAATCTGCACTCGCCTCTTCGACTTTCGGATTACGGGTGACCACTTGCGCGGTCACAATGAAAGGCCCGGCAACAAACAGCGTAACCAGGCGCGTTAATACCCTGACGTTCATATTTTCGGTTACAATAGCTTTTACAAAAACACTATTTTAAACGCAAAATACACTGTCTTAGTTTGTTAAAAGATGTTAAAGCTAAGCTCAAAAACAGCATCGGTCCGGACGAGAAGTCCCGCAGGGACGACATCCGCATAACCTCCGGTGTAACCGGTGGAGGGTGCCGGTGCAAACGAACTA
>CAZLTN010000049.1:0-23957 GCA_964562455.1 uncultured Cytophagales bacterium | reverse complement strand
GGTGCAAACGAACTACCCACGCCAGGAAGTCCCGCAGGGACGACACCCGCATAACCTCCGGTGTAACCGGTGGAGGGTGCCGGTGCAAACGAACTACCCACGCCAGGAAGTCCCGCAGGGACGACACCCGCATAACACCCGGTGTAACCGGTGGACAACATCAGTGAATAAACTCCTCCCAGAAACCCGGATCATACTTCTGCCAGGCATGGCAGCCGAAAGGAAGCTCCCTGCCGTTTATTTCATAAGAAGCCGCAGGACTCCTTTCAAAAGAGAAGCTGAGTGCTTCAGCCCAGCCGGGCAGGTTCATAAAAGGCTTCAACGGTATCAGCCTCGTGCTATCCAAAGAGAATAGCATGTCCTCGTTACCTTTCCAGGAAGGGTAGAACGTATTGTATATTCCGAGAAGACGTTTTATACCGGCAATCTTCCGGAGCGATAGCCCGCCGTTGAAAACCAGCCTGTGCGCAGACAACGCCCTGGCGTACGCATTAGCCTCTTCCTTCGGCAGCGTTTCATAGCCTTCCGCATTGAATGCCGGCGCACCTATATAGTCAAACCCTCTCTGACACCATTCCGACAGCCTGTCCTCAAAAACAAAGGCATCCAATTGGTAGAGCAGCATATAATCGTAAGAATCAAACGCATCGTAAAAGTGCACAGAGGTCATTAGCCTGTTGTAATCCGAAATACTCCGGAAATAGCCCCGGTCGAAGCGGACCACCTCGATTTTATCGGCAAAAGCCGCCAGCGCCTCCGAAAGATCCAGTTGATCCGGTGCTATTACGCGAACCGGCCAGCCTCCCAGTATCTTCATACATTGAGCCAGCGACACGCGTTCGAAATCTTTCAGCTTCGATTCGACTATAGGTATGACAATTACTGCAGAGGACATACGCACACCGGTCTATTCGAACAAATCTCCGAGAAAAGGCAACCACCAATGCTCGCTGCTGAAAGTGTAACGTCCTTTCGCCAGTTCGGATATAGCCGGCTTCAGCCTTCCGAGCCTGTTTTCCGGAAGATTGGCGCGGGCCTGAAAGTGGGCCTGCAATTCCCTCAGCCTGGTAAGCGATGCGGAAGAAACTCCCTCTACCTGTTCCAAAGCTATGATCAATGCTTTCAATAACTGCGCCCGCTGCCTGATAGGGCCTATTTTTTCATTACGATCACGTTTCCACCGGTCTTTCAGAGTGACCGGCTCCAGCTTCTGTCCGAACCCGACCTGCTGGCTGGCATGCACCCTGTAAGAAAGAAGAGGTTCAGAAATAAAGCCGATTTTGTCGTTGAGAGACAACACCAGCGCGATCCAGGTGTCGTGTATGTAAGGGCTCAAATGAACAGGGAAGGGAGACAGGAAACTGAGGGCCCTTTTCCTGATGGTCAGGGTCGCCCCTGTCACAATATAGCCTTCGAACAACAGGTCCTTGGCTTTTCCTGCCTTCCATTTTGCCTGCCTCTCGCTATCGAACCCGAAATTGTCCCACAGCATATGATCCAACCGCTGCCCCTGACCGTCGATCAGGTAAGCATTCGAAAAAACGGCCTCGTGGTCCGGATGTGCGATAAGATAGTCAACCTGCCTCTGTACCTTGTCTTCCATCCAGGCATCATCCTGATCGCAAAGCACCAGGATTTCGCCCTGGCATAGCCCGAGGCATTTATCGAAATTCCTGGTGGAGCCCAGGTTCACTTCGTTTATATGAATTCTTACCGGGAAAGGGGCATCCGCCGCAAATTTCTTCAGCACATCTATCGTCCCGTCGGTCGATCTGTCATCGCAAACCACCAGTTCACCGATCTGATGGCTCTGTCGCGCAATACTTTCCAATTGCTCTGCCAGATACTTCGCCCCGTTATAGGTGCACATAGCAACTGAAACCATAAAATTATTCTGCACAGTTAGTTGTTACGGTTATCAGCCGTTTGAAGCGCAAATTTAATAAAGTATATATAAGAGCACCTTCTGCGGGTGGAAAATCGTGTATTCACGTGGTAATTCCGGTCAGGACGGCAGATACGGGTTTGCTGCAGGCTTACTCATATTCGGCTAATTGTAGAAATTTGACGATCTTTGCGCGCCTGATAGTCGCGGCCGGTGGTAAAACACCCCGTCCGGCGCTCCGTCAGGAAACGCAAAATCATGAAAACCAAAGGGTTAAGAAAAAACAAAATCAATATCGTCACATTAGGCTGTTCCAAAAACCTGGTTGACTCGGAAGTGCTTTTTACCCAACTGAAAGGCAACGGCTACCAGGTTGAGCACGAATCCAAAAAAGACGATTCCCAGATAGTAGTGATCAATACCTGTGGTTTTATTGACGGCGCCAAAGAAGAGTCGGTAGATACCATTCTACGGTATGTGGATGCAAAAGAAAAGGGCCTGGTAGACAAAGTATATGTAAGCGGTTGCCTTTCTCACCGCTACAAGGACGAGCTGGCGCTGGAAATCCCGAGCGTCGATGCCTGGTTCGGAACGAACGAACTCCCGCGGATCCTGAAAACCCTTCGGGCAGATTACAAACATGAGCTGATAGGCGAAAGGCTGCTGACAACGCCTTCTCACTATGCTTATCTCAAAATAGCCGAAGGCTGCGACCGCCCGTGCTCTTTCTGCGCAATTCCCCTGATGCGCGGCAAACACCTGTCGAGGCCTGTCGATGAGCTGCTTACGGAAGCCAGGTCGCTGGCGAAAAGGGGAACAAAGGAACTTATCCTTATCGCCCAGGACCTGACCTATTACGGGCTGGATATTTACGGAAAACGTAATCTCTCGGAACTCCTGCTACAACTTGCCGACGTCGAAGGCATAGAGTGGGTCCGGTTACAATATGCTTATCCTGCAGGCTTCCCGATGGACATACTGGATGCCATGAAAGCGCATCCCAATATCTGCCACTACCTGGATATGCCTTTACAGACGGGCTCTACCGAAATGCTCAAGCTGATGCGGAGGGGAATTACCCGCCAGAAGACGGAGGACCTGATCGACAGGATCAGGCAAACGGTACCCGACATAGCGCTGAGGACCACTCTCATTGTGGGACACCCGGGCGAGACAGATGAGCTCTTTGAGGAGACCTACAGTTTCGTGGAGAAAACAAGGTTTGACCGGCTCGGAGTGTTTCAGTATTCTCATGAGGAAAATACCCATTCCTTCAGCTTCACTGACGACGTCGCACCGGAGACCAAACAGGAAAGGGCCGATGCGATTATGGACCTGCAGCAAAGCATTTCATGGGAGCTTAACCAGGCGAAAGTCGGTGAAACGTTCAAGGTTCTGTTCGACCGGAAAGAAGGCGGATATTTTATAGGCCGTACGCAATTCGATTCGCCGGAGGTCGACAACGAGGTACTGCTTCCCGCTGCATCTTACGTGCGGCTGGGCGATTTTACCGATGTCCGCATTACTCACGCTGAAGAATTCGACCTCTATGCCGAATTAGTCAACTAGTTATACAAAAAGATGATTCAACGTATTCAAAGTATTTTTTTATTGGTTGTAGCCCTTGCGATGGGGGCATTTGTCGCACTCCCCGTCTGGCAAAAAACAGCTTCCGGGGGGGAGCAATCGGTTACGCTTGATGCTTTCGCGATCAGGCACCAGCTTAACAGCGTCCAGGCCGAGATACAACCTGCTTATTACCACCTCGGATTGGCCGTCCTGATTGCCGGGGTCGCGCTGTTTGCCATTTTCAAATATAAAAACCGGCTGATGCAATCTGCGCTATGCGCTGTCAACTCTATCCTGATGACGGTGCTTCTTGCCGTGGTAGTGTACCAGACGATGTTCGGAGCAGGAAAAATTTTTGAACCGGAAGTGCGGGGCGATTATGGTTATGGTTTCTACGCACTGGTGGTCGCCATGCTTGCCAATGTACTGGCCAACAGGTTTATCCGGAGAGACGAAAAGATGGTTAAAGAATCAAACCGGTTCCGTTAACCGCCGGTAGCAGGCATTCTGCCCTATGGTCAGGCCAGGCCTTCCCTCACCAGGTCGTGAAGATGCACGAAGCCTTTCAAAACGTCGTTTTCGGTAACCGGCAACTGCGAAATACTCCGTGACTGCATCAGCTCCAGCGCCGTAACGGCGTAGGTTCCTACGCTTACGGTAACCGGGTTGGGAGTCATGATTTCGCGGGCGGTGCGATCGAATAGATTGTCTGACTGGCTTTTATTCAGCATCCTGCGGAGGTCTCCGTCCGTAATGATCCCTTCCAGCCGGCCGTCGGACCCGGCAACGGCGGTAGCGCCCAGGCATTTGGAGGAAATTTCGACGATAATTTCCCTCAGGCCGGCATCGGGCGGAACAGAAGGCACGGAGTTGGCCGGATAGATGTCATCAACCTTCAGGTACAGCCTTTTACCCAGGGTGCCGCCGGGATGAAAGCCGGCAAAATCCCGGGGGGTGAAACCACGGATCTCGAGCAGGCAGATAGCCAGGGCATCGCCCATCGCCAGGGCAGCGGTCGTACTCGATGTCGGAACAAGGTTGTGTCTATCTGCTTCCTGCGGGACATAAGTATAAAGAACATGATCGGAATGGATCCCGAGATAGGAGTTTTTGCTTCCGACCATTGCGAACAATGGTATCCCGAGGCGCTTAAGAAGGGGGACCAGGGTTTTTATTTCCGGTGTGTCGCCGCTTTTGGAAATAGCGAGCACCGCGTCATCGGGACGAACCATTCCCAGATCGCCGTGGATAGCATCTGCGGCGTGCATAAAAATAGCCGGGGTACCGGTCGAATTAAAGGTCCCTACAAGCTTCTGACCGATCAGGGCGCTTTTACCGATGCCCGTCACTACGAGCCTTCCCCTGGAAGCCAGGATCTTTTCGACTGCTCCGGCAAAGTCGTCGTCTATACAGGAGGCGAGGCCGGCAACTGCGGCGGCTTCCCGTTCGATTACCTGTATTGCCGTAGATTTGATTTTTTTTACTAATTTCAAACTAAAGTTTTTTTATAAGAATTTGAGCGGATGTTGATGGAAATTAAGGGCAAAGATATGAACTTTGAAAAGACTCTTTTTTAGTATTAAACATGATACAACAGGAAAACAAACCGGTACTCAGCGACTCACTGAAAGCCCGACTCAAAGAAGTTTTTGGGTTTAGTCAGTTCAGGGGTGACCAGGAGCCTATTATTGAGAATATTCTGAAGGGGAATAATACCTTCGTCATTATGCCTACCGGTGCCGGTAAATCCCTCTGTTACCAGTTGCCTGCTGTGGTGAGCGACGGGATGGCAATCGTAATTTCCCCGCTCATCGCGCTTATGAAAAACCAGGTAGACCAGTTGAGCGCGTTCGGCGTAAACGCTCAGTTCCTGAACTCCACGCTGAGCAAGAGCGAGATGAACAAGGTAAAAAAGGATGCGCTGGACGGCACGCTCAAGCTCCTGTATATAGCACCCGAATCGCTCAATAAAGAAGAGAACCTCGATTTTCTGCAGAAAATAAAAATCGCTTTTGTCGCTATAGACGAGGCCCACTGTATTTCCGAGTGGGGACACGACTTCAGGCCCGAATACCGGAGAATACGGGGGATTATCGACAATGTAGGAGACCTTCCTATTATTGCGCTGACGGCTACCGCCACTCCGAAGGTCCAGATGGACATCAGGAAAAACCTCCATATGGAAGAGGTAGAAACCTTCAAATCTTCTTTCAACCGAAAAAACCTGTACTACGAGGTAAGGCCGAAAAAAGATGCCAGGAAACAGCTGATCCAGATTATCAGGTCGCATAAGGGTAAATCGGGAATCATATACTGCCTGAGCCGTAAGAAGGTAGAGGAAATAGCGGAGCTTCTGAAAGTGAACGATATCAAGGCGCTTCCCTATCATGCCGGGTTGGACGGAAGCGTAAGGATGGCCAACCAGGATGCATTTCTCAACGAAGAGGTGGATGTAATTGTAGCGACCATCGCCTTTGGGATGGGAATCGACAAACCCGACGTCCGTTTTGTTATCCACTACGACGTTCCGAAATCCCTGGAAGGCTACTACCAGGAAACCGGCAGAGCCGGCCGCGACGGGCTGGAAGGCAACTGCATCATGTTTTACCGTTATGACGATATTCTGAAGCTTGAGAAATTCAACAAGGATAAAACCGTCACCGAAAGAGACAATGCCAAGCACCTTCTCAACGAGATGGTCAGCTATGTCACGCAGGGGGTATGCCGGCGAAGGCAATTGCTGAGCTATTTCGGGGAATTCCTGGATAAGGATTGCGGCTTTTGTGACAACTGCCTCAAGCCTACGGAAAAGATCAAAATCCAGGATGAAGCTATCCTCGCCATTTCCGCAGCCGTCCAGACAGGACAGCGGTTTGACGCCGAACACCTGGCCGACGTATTGACCGGAAGGGAAAACCAGTATATCAGGAGCTACGAACACGACAAGCTGGATGTTTACGGGAAAGGGCTCAGTTTCAATGAAACTCCCGAGTTCTGGACGTCGCTTTACCGCCAGCTTCTCATTATGGGATATTTCGAAAAAGATCTTGATAACTATGGCGTAGTGAAAGCTTCCCAAAAAGGGCTTGCCTACGCCGACGATCCTTATCCTGTTACCATCAGCAAAGATCACGACTACGACGCAGAAGCTGAAAAAAGCGATGCGCAGGAAAAGGAAATCGCCGGGGAAAGCAGCGCGCATGCCTATGACGAAACGCTGCTGGGCATGCTGAAGGCACTCCGGAAGAAAGTGGCGAAAGAGAAAAACCTTCCTCCGTATGTTATCTTCCAGGATCCTTCATTGGAAGAAATGTCCACTACCTACCCTACTTCGCAGCAGGAAATGGCCCAGATCAATGGGGTGGGCCTGGGTAAGGTTCAGAAATTCGGGAAGCCCTTCCTCGATCTGATCAACACTTATGTAGAAGAGAATGACATCGAAACCGCCAAAGATGTTGTGATCAAATCGACCGTCAACAAGTCGAAGATCAAGATCTTTATCATCCAGCAGGTCGACCGGAAAATAAACCTGGAAGAGATTGCCGAGGCGAAAGGCATCGCTATGGAAGAGCTCATCGAGGAAATCGAGCATATCTGCTATTCGGGCACCAAGCTGAATCTCGATTATTATATCAACCAGGTGATGGATAAGGATAAGCAAAACGAAATTTACGAGTATTTCCTGACAGCCGAGACAGACAATATCGCCGCAGCCCTGAAAGAGTTTAAGGGCGAAGACATCAGCGAAGAAGAGCTGCGGCTTATGCGCATTAAGTTCCTTTCCGAATTGGCAAATTAGTTTTTATGCTTTTTAAGAGGCAGAAGTGCCCTCTTCCAGTTAATCAGTTTTAAATGAATATACTTATTTTAGGTTCGGGGGGCAGAGAACATGCCTTTGCATGGAAAATTGTACAGAGTCCGCTATGCGACGATTTGTTTGTAGCTCCCGGGAACGCCGGGACAGCCGGAATTGCCCGGAATTTACCCATCTCCGTCAGTGATTTCGAGGCCATTGAAAAAGCCATAGTGGCACATCGCATCGACCTGGTCCTGATAGGCCCGGAAGAACCGCTCGTAAAAGGAGTTGTCGACTATATAAGATCAAAGCCGGAGCTTAACCATGTCAGGTTGATCGGGCCTGATGCATCCGGCGCGCGCCTGGAGGGAAGCAAGGATTTCTCTAAGGCTTTTATGCAGAAGTACGGGATCCCTACTGCTGCCTACCGGACCTTCACGCGGGAAACTCTTACGGCGGGATTGGATTACCTTAAAAACCATTCGCTTCCGGTAGTTTTGAAAGCCGACGGCCTCGCAGCAGGAAAGGGAGTGGTAATAGCTGAAACGCATCAGCAGGCGGAAGAAACATTCCGGGAAATGCTTATTGACAGAAAATTCGGCGATGCGGGCGAAAAGGTGGTCATCGAGCAGTTCCTGAAAGGCATCGAGTTGTCGGTTTTTGTTTTGACGGACGGGAAAAACTATAAAATACTCCCTGAAGCCAAGGACTATAAGCGTATAGGGGAAAATGATACAGGCCTGAATACCGGCGGTATGGGAGCGGTCTCCCCGGTAGTATTTGCGGATGAGGACTTTATAAAAAAAGTTGAAGAAAAAGTAGTAAAACCCACCCTGGCAGGTCTTCAATCAGAGGGGATCAGGTACGTGGGATTCATCTTCATCGGCCTGATGAACGTGAAAGGCGAGCCGTATGTTATTGAATATAATGTAAGAATGGGCGACCCCGAAACGGAGGTGGTACTGCCCAGGATACAGTCTGACCTGGTACCTTTACTCGTCGCCGCGTCGAAAGGTACAATCGAGGACGTCGGAATGACCGTATCACCCCAGGTTGCCGTTACTACAGTATTAGTATCGGGCGGCTATCCGGGAGCATATGAAAAGGGAAAAACGATAGACAGCATTGAGAAATGTGAGGATGTGGTGGTGTTCCATGCAGGTACACAATTAAGTGAAACGGGGGATGTTCTCACCGACGGAGGAAGGGTCCTGGCAGTTACCGGTATGGCCAACTCCATAGAACATGCCGTAATGAAATCCCAGAAAGCGGCTCAGGTAGCCCGTTTTGAAGGGAAATATTATCGTAGTGACATTGGTATAGATCTGATCCGCTACCAGGATTAGACATTAAACACAGAGAAGTTATGGGATGTACATCGTGCGGTGTCTCCGGCTATAAAGGAAGCAGTAAGGTTGCGGGTTGTTCGAGCGGGTCATGCGGGACAAGCGGATGCAATAAAATGAATACCTTCGACTGGCTGGGCAATATGGACATTCCCGTCCATATGCGGTTCAATATCGTAGAAGTCAGGTTCAAAGGCGGCAGAAAAGAATACTTCCGCAATATCAATCACCTGGAGCTGTACACAGGCGACATGGTGGTCTGTGAAATGCCGAACGGGCACCATATCGGATCGGTCTCGTTGCAGGGAGATCTTGTAAGGCTTCAGATGAAGCGTAAGCAGATCCCCGCAAACGACGATATAAAGAGTATTTTCCGGAAAGCAACCAACAAGGATCTGGAGAAACATACCCAGTCGATGGCGCGTGATCTCCCTGCCATGTACCGGACCCGGGAGATAGTCCGCGAGCTGAAGCTGAATATGAAGATGTCTGATGTCGAGTTCCAGTCGGATAATACGAAGGCTACCTTCTTTTATTCATCGGAAGAACGCGTCGATTTCCGGGAGCTCATCAAGATATTGGCCAACGAGTTCAGGGTGAGGGTAGAAATGCGGCAGATCAGCCTCCGGCAGGAAGCGGGCAGGCTGGGAGGGATCGGCTCTTGCGGAAGAGAGCTCTGCTGCTCGACCTGGATCAACGATTTTAAGAATATTTCGACCTCGGCAGCACGCTACCAGAACCTGTCGCTCAACCCGTCGAAGCTCTCCGGTCAGTGCGGCAGGTTGAAATGTTGCCTCAACTATGAGCTCGAAACCTACATGGATGCGCTGAAAGATATTCCTAAAGTGGATACGAGCCTCAAAACTCAAAAAGGAGAAGCTTCTCTTCAGAAAACCGATATTTTCCGGAAAATCATGTGGTTCGGGTTCAGCCAGGAAGCTAACTGGTATCCTGTCGCCATCCCTGATGTGGTAAGGATTATGGAGATGAACAAAAAGGGCATTGTTCCTGAGTCCCTGGAAATCCTTGAGCCGCCGGTTCCCGTGAAAAAAGGTGAGAAAAGATCCGAAAACCTGAACAGCGACCTGGTAGGGCTCGATAAAAAATACAGCGGCGAGCAGAAAAAGAAGAAAAAGAAAAAACGGAATCCTGACAAACAAAAACCGGCTACACCCAAACAGCAATAAAGCGCCGGATGAACCCGTACATAGACCAGCTTTATAACATTGCCCGTAAAGATACGCGGCTGATCCTGGGCCTCATGTCGGGCACTTCCCTCGATGGTCTCGATATAGCGCTCTGTCGTATCAGCGGGTCAGGGACAAGCACCCGGCTCAGGCTGGAAAAGTCGGTTACAATCCCCTACCCGCTCTATGTCAGGGAAGAGATAGTAAAGGTATTTGCAAAGCCGGTCATCGATTTTCAATTACTGTGCATGCTCAATCCGTACATCGGGTCGCTTCACGCGGAGTATGTGCTGGAAACGCTTGCGGAATGGAAACTGCGACCCGGAGAAATTGACCTGGTCGCCAGCCACGGGCAGACTGTATTTCACGCGCCGCGCTCTAAACACCGTTCGGACTTCTACCCAGACGCCACGCTCCAGATCGGTGACGGAGATCATATCGCCGTCAGGACAGGAATTATTACCGTCAGCGATTTCCGGCAAAAGCACATAGCCGCCGGTGGAGAGGGCGCTCCCCTGGCTGTATACGGGGACTTCCTGCTGTTCTCCGACCCTGCGGAAGACAGGATCCTGCTTAATCTCGGGGGGATAGCCAATTTTACCTATTTGCCTGCAAGCCAGGACCCGGCTGAAGTTTTCACCACCGACACCGGGCCTGCTAACACCCTGATGGATACTTATTGCAGAAACCATGCAGGTCTTCAATATGACCATAACGGAGAGCTCGCTTCCAAAGGCATCCTCAACGTCCGGCTATTACAGCGGCTATCGGAAGACGATTTTTTCAGACAGCCTCTTCCCAAAAGCACCGGTCCCGAGCTTTTCAATATGCAATATCTCGAAAAGGCTCAGAAGGATACGAATACCGGGGATATCCCTGCAGAAGATGTCCTGGCTACGCTGGCTCACCTGACCGCTCTTTCGGTTACGGATGCTATAGCCGGCAGCGTGCCGGCAGGTAAAAAAAAGACCGTATATGTGAGCGGGGGCGGCGCGGAGAATCCTTTTCTTTGCAGGCTTATACAGGCCCGGTTGGGGGAAAACCCATTGGAACCCATTTCCCGCCTCGGCATCCCCGGTGACGCCAAAGAAGCTGTGCTTTTTGCCGTATTGGCGAACGAAGCGGTTGCTGCACCTGTCCCGGCTTTACGGGGCAAACACGGTCTTCCGGCAGTCAGCCTGGGAAAAATTTCCTTCCCCGGGTAGGAAGAAACCAATCTTTTATAAAAAGACAGTAAATCAATTATGCAGGACATAGTCATTATCGGAGGCGGGATTGTAGGGCTTGCAACAGGTTACCAGATTTTACAGCAACGCCCGGGACTTAAGATCACCATCCTGGAAAAGGAAGACCGCGTGGCAGTTCACCAGACGGGTCATAACAGCGGCGTCATCCATTCGGGTCTTTACTATGCGCCCGGAAGCCTTAAAGCTACCAATTGTATTCTCGGGTACGACATGCTGCTTGACTTCTGCCGAAAAGAGGAAATCCCCTACGATCTCTGCGGGAAAATCGTTGTAGCTACCTCAGGCGAGCAGGTCCCCTATCTCCACAAGCTTTATGACCGGGGTATTCAGAACGGGCTGATACAAAACCGTAAGATAACCAGGGCGGAGCTTAAGGAAATAGAACCGCATGTAGAAGGCGTAGAAGGAATCTGGGTGCCTTATACGGGTATTATCGACTATTCGGAAGTATGCAGGCGATATGCGGAAAAGATACGACAATCAGGCGGGACGCTGGTTTTCAATCAGAAAGTAACCGGTATCCGATCAGCCGGGGGCGGGAAGTCTGAAGTATTGACGGAGAATGGTGCAGCTTACCCGTGCCGGCTGATTGTCAACTGTGCAGGTCTCTATTCCGACAAAGTGGCGCAGCTTTCGCAAGAGGAGAAAGTCGATGTCAGGATAATACCTTTCCGGGGCGAATACTACCAGATAAAGCCGGAAAAAGAATACCTGGTCAAAAACCTGATCTACCCGGTCCCCGATCCTAATTTTCCTTTTCTCGGGGTTCATTTTACCAGGATGATCGGAGGCGGTGTGGAAGCAGGCCCCAACGCGGTGCTGGCCTTCAAAAGAGAGGGCTACAAAATGAGCGACATCGATCTGAAAGAATTCTATGAGAGCTTTGCATGGCCGGGCTTCCGGAAAGTAGTGGGCAAGTACTGGCGTACGGGGCTTGGCGAAATGTACAGGTCAATGTCAAAAGCTGCCTTTACCAAAGCGCTTCAAGGGCTTATACCTGAAATAAAAGAAGAAGACCTCGTGCCGGGCGGCGCAGGCGTACGCGCCCAGGCCTGCTCCTATGATGGCGGTTTGCTCGACGATTTCGCGATTATCGAGAATCAGACTGCTATTAACATTTGCAATGCCCCGTCGCCGGCTGCGACCTCTTCGCTGTCTATCGGGAAAACGGTAGCGGAAAAGGCGCTGGCAAGAGTCTGAGGCTATTTCAATGGCTACATAAGAAATCCCCTACCCATCCGGGTAGTTTTTTACGGGTTTTGCTATTTTTTTGAACCGATCCTGACAGGAATTATCCGCGTTCCCGTTTTAACCTGATCTCGATCTCCGGGTTGATCGCTCTCAGGTCGGTGATAAACCCGGATTTATCTCTCGGAGAAACCAGCACCGAATCGTACCGGTTGTAAACTATCTCCAGCCTGTCAAGAGATGCTGCCGGCGACGCCAGAAGAGAACTGGTTTCTTCTACCCGGCGGATGGACCGGATCGGGACAGCCATTTTGAAACCAATATTTCTGATCAAAAGCATATCTCCTTCTATTATATATCGTATGTTGGTCACCGACGAAATGACAAATATCGTAAGGGGCAGCCAGATAACCGGGCCGATCCAATGTGGCTCCCTGACCGTCATATAGATCAGAGGAGCGCCAAAGCCCACAACGAGAAGGATAAGGAGCCAAAGGTCGATTTTGGATTTGTACGTTTTTTGAGCCATTTACTCTTCTTCTGATTCTCTTTTTAGCAACCTTTCTGTACGATAAATTACAAAAAGCGGCATAATCACCCATAAAACACTTAAAACTAAAATTGTGTGCGGACTATTCAAGAATAGAAGAACCCCCAGGTGGATTATACTAATCCATATCGCCAGCTTAAACATTAAATGGGAAGAATAGCGATTTGCCAGTAACCAGGCCCTATCGCTTTTCATCGACCGCCGGGTCCTGTACCCGTAAATAGAATTCCTTTCCTTTGGTATAAACTTCCGGAAAAGAAATGCCATCAGCATAAAACCCGCGCTCAGTAAAATATTCGTGATGTAGAATGCCGTACTATTCATAGTTTTTTCGTCGACAAATCGTTAGTTTTTCAATTTCCGTAATCCCTGGTTAATTGATCGATCTCTTCCTTGCTGCGTTTGGTTCCCAGCAAATATTTACTCCCGTTTTTCATGATAACGGCTATTCCCTCTTTTCCCGACACATTATTAATCTCTCCATACTTCATACTGAATCGCCATCCATACCCTAAAAAACCGTATTTCATATAGCTGACCGAATCGATGTCTGTCCATAACAAAGTCTTGAAATCCTTGCGGAATGGATGCCATTTGTACGAAACTCCCTTAGCATCTATGCGAGTGATCAGTTTCACATCTTTTATTACTACCCACAGCAGTACCAGGACAGGGAGATTAAACATTAAAAGGTTAAAAGCAATTTCCCCGCCGCTCTCAAGCCTGCCTTGAAAAACTGCCAGGACAAAACCTGCGAGCAATATGGCCTGGGGTATGACTATGGTCGGGATAAACCAGGGAGCTGAAATAATCTTTTGTTCTTCTTCGCAAAATTGTTTTTCCTCGTTCATAAAGAAAAGCCCGTTTCAAAACAGGGCAACCATTTTAACATATAAAAACTTCGCCAATACTTCAGCAGCCAGGATTACGGCAACCAGCGAGAGATAATGCTGCCACTTTTTAGCGTTTGCCGCCACTCTGAAACCATTTACCAGCAATACAAAAAAGCCAGCCAGGAACACAACCGAAACCAGTGACAGGAGCAGCAGGAGGGCCATATCCGAGCCCTGCGGTTGCGGCATCGATACACCGCTTGTGGTTTGCTTCACCAGGCGTTCGGAGAGCGAAACCATCGCCCGGTTGCCTATAAACGGGATAACCAGGTAAAGAGGGATCCTGGCGATCATGCTGACTTTTACCATATCGATCAGACGCGTTCCGGGATTGATGACTTTGCCTGCCAGGAACAGGCTCAGCGCAGTCAGAAAGATGTTTCCTGCCAGGAACAAAAGATGCGTTTGAAACGGTAGCCTGGCAATATGCAGATCGAATATCCCATCCTGCGCTATGTCAAACCCGGCCGAAAGCGCGAGCCCGGCAGCAGAAGCTATCAGGCCGGTCACGAGCAAAATACGGTCACTGAAATACTCCAGTGGCGAGAAGAGTGCTTTGACAGTATTCATTGCTGTAATTGTTTAATTTTTTCAATCAGGTCGTCTAACCGGTTCCTCAAGGTCGGATAGCTGATTCCTTCCTGGGCGGCCATTTCCTTTATACTTCCGCTGGCAAGCAGAAATTTCATCACGAATTCCTGTTCATCCGGTGTAAGCCGAAGGAAAACCGGCATTGGGTAACTGCCGTTTATCGTGGTCTGACAATGGTCACATTTCAGCGTACTGACCCGAAGGACAGCATCGCAACCAGGGCAAATAACAGGGACTCTCATATTTAAAATCAATATCACACAAAAATAAACAAAACTTCAATAAAATTAAATTAAAAATGAATTTTATTGAAGTTTTGTTTATAAATAGTCTATTCTGACAATTAAGGTTTCAACACAATCCTTTTAACATTTACCATTTCTTCTTTCGTCTCTCCTTCCGTTGCCCAAACTATCTTTATCCTGTCATAATCACCTTTGTAAGCCGGAGAGGTGTTCAGATCGATGTAGTATTTGCCAAAGCGGCGACCTGCCGGCATTTCGAATTCATAGAAACTACTTTCGTCAAATTGCCGTTCACCAAAGCGGCGAAGGTAAACCCGCGCTTTCCCCAACGGCGCAGATACCGCCGCCCGGATCTCAATCCCGGCCTTGTCTTCGGCCTTCCAGAAAATTAGCGGGCTAAGAGACGCAGCCCCGGGCGCTAATTTTATTTGCCACTGCTTTTTCAGAGGCCACCCGGTATCGGTCGTATTGTTAAGAATCCAGTGCTGACGATCCTTCGAAAAGACAAACCCGCTTTTCAACTGGCGATGACGATTTTGGTAGGCGTAGTCCCGGATTTCCCCGAGCGTACCCAAAATCAGCACATAACGATATTCATATTCAATATTATGATCCAGTATCTCGGCATGTAGCGGAGAGATGTAACCCGTCCCGGCGTCCTTGCTCCCGCCGATAAACCTGTCATCGCCGTAATACCCGCCTTTAAACTCCTGTGCGGTAGGATGCCATACGCCCAATCCATAATCGTTTTTATTGAGGTTTGCAGCCCAGCCTTCGGTAGCATGCCAGTCTGCCCAGACTATCTGGGATCCGTCGGGATAGTTGTGATTTTTAATCGCAGTGAGGCTGTCTCTTTCGAAAGGCCTGTTCCCCGCGTATGTAACCAGCCTGTGATAAGGAGCATTGGTATAAATCGCCGGCAGCTCCTGGTGCCCGCTGCGGTATTGGGTTTTGTCAAGTCTCTGGTTCGTAATTTTACTCGTAACTTCTACAGTTTTTCCCTTCAATGTTATCCAGCTCTCAAAGAAACAGTCGCCCGGTTCGTTATCCAACGGCCATTGCATAGGGATGCATTTCACATACAGCGATTTTCCATCATTTTTGTGATCCAGTATTTTAGACCGGTTTCCGGCATAGTCGCCCGATTGTATAGGGTTCCAGCCCAGGTTTCGCCAGTAAGGCGCCGGCTGCTTTCCATTAGGTGTATAAGGCCTTGGCTGGCTGTAAAATGACATCTGGACCTGCCTGCCCCAGTCGTAGTTGTTGATCACATTTTGCTCGTCACGCAGGTTGGCAAGGTAGGTGATCGATCCTCCCAGGTTCAGATCTATACCCACCCTGATATGCCCGTTCCGGATGTAGCTCATGGATTTAAGGCTATCGGCGTTGCTTCTTTGCGCATTTCCGGCCGGCGCGACCATCATAAACCAAAGCAGGCAGGTAAAAAAGTATATAGGTCTCATCTTATTTGTTAAAAAATGGTATTTTCCTCCTTACAGTTCGTATAACAACTACCAAAGCCACTTCAACCTGTTTTGCTCCCTGGATAATGAAAAGCAACCTCCTCCTCCTGTTCCTGCTGTACGCTGTTTCGCCGGGATGCAGGCCTGACCGGAATACTGTTGAATCCATAAAAGATACTCCTTTCGTCCAGGAATATCACGATGCGCTCCCTTTGCCCCAAACTGCCTCCGGCGGAAAAGTTACAACCGTCAGGAGCATCTGCACTGATGCTGCCGGCAATGCATGGATCGCCACTCCGCAGGGTATTTTCATGAAACCCGCTGCAGCGCGGCACTGGGAATATGCCGGTAGTGATATGCTGACGGCACCGGCGTTCAGGGTGATATCAGATTCTACCGGGACTGTCTGGGCCGGGACATGGAACGGCTTATTTAAAATAACCGGGCCAGGCAGAACAGAGAAAGTTCCTTTGGTAGAGGGGCCTGTCAGCGTAATCGCCGTTGCCGCCGGTATCACCTATGCCCTGGGGCCAAAAGGCTTTTGGATTGTCCGGAACGACCATGCGCAAAAAGTCGAAGCAGACCTGCCGCGCTCACTGCGGGATATCCTGCCGGACGGTGAAGGCGGCCTATGGCTCGCCTCCGATGTCGGGCTGTACCACTGGCAAAAGGAAAAAATATCCCATTATTACGAAACGTCCGACCTGATCAGCGGATATGCCAAAGGCCTCGCCTTTGGCTATGATAAGAAGCTATGGGTGGGCGGGCTCGGAGGAGTGAGCATCCGCGGAGAGCAGGCGAAGGAAAAAGAGCTTCGACCTGGAGACGGGATTCCCTCAGTATATGTTAATACGGTTAGAAAGGATCCCGACGGCGTCATGTGGGTAGGGACTCACACAGGGATAGTCCGTTATGCACCGGATGGAACTAGCTCGCTCCGTTTCAGCCGCCGATGGCTCCTCCACAACCAGGTCAACGATATAACCTTCGACAAAGACGGGAATGCGTGGGTCGCCACTGAAGGAGGTGTCAGCGTCATCAGGCGAAGGACGATGGCCCTGGCTGACAAAAGTGATTTCTTCTACGACAATCTCATGCGCCGCCACATCAGGGCCCCGTGGATAGCAGGCCAGGCCCATCTGCCGGTTGCCGCCGATGTCGGGCTGTACCACTGGCAAAAGGAAAAAATATCCCATTATTACGAAACGTCCGACCTGATCAGCGGATATGCCAAAGGCCTCGCCTTTGGCTATGATAAGAAGCTATGGGTGGGCGGGCTCGGAGGAGTGAGCATCCGCGGAGAGCAGGCGAAGGAAAAAGAGCTTCGACCTGGAGACGGGATTCCCTCAGTATATGTTAATACGGTTAGAAAGGATCCCGACGGCGTCATGTGGGTAGGGACTCACACAGGGATAGTCCGTTATGCACCGGATGGAACTAGCTCGCTCCGTTTCAGCCGCCGATGGCTCCTCCACAACCAGGTCAACGATATAACCTTCGACAAAGACGGGAATGCGTGGGTCGCCACTGAAGGAGGTGTCAGCGTCATCAGGCGAAGGACGATGGCCCTGGCTGACAAAAGTGATTTCTTCTACGACAATCTCATGCGCCGCCACATCAGGGCCCCGTGGATAGCAGGCCAGGCCCATCTGCCGGTTGCCGGCGATACGACGGTCTTCCAGCCGGAAGACGATGATAACGACGGGGAATATACGGGAAATTACCTTGCCATGGAGAGCTTCCGCTATGCCGCTACGGGTGATCCGGGGGCAAAGGAAAACGCGAAGAAAGCATTTCAATTCCTGAAAATGCTCCGCGAAATAACGGAGCACGAAGGCTTCTTTGCCAGGACTATTATCCCGTCGGACTGGACAAAAATGCATGATGAAAACCGCACATACTCCGAAACCGAGATCGCGGAACGATTGGTTGAAGAACCCCGCTTCAAACCTGTAGAAAAAAGATGGCACCTTTCATCAGACGGCAAATGGCTTTGGAAGGGCGATACAAGCAGCGACGAAATGTGCGGGCATATGTTTGCCTATTATTTCTACTATACGCTCGTTGCCGGTGAAGCCGAAAAAAAAGAAATCGCTGCTCACGTTGCGGCCATTGTCGATTACCTGATGAAGCATAACTACAACCTGGCAGATGTCGACGGGAAACCTACAAGGTGGTCGGTATGGTCGCCCGAACAATTGAACCGCGACCCCGAATGGCTGCCCGACCGCAACCAGAACTCCATGGAAATGCTGGCGTTTCTGAAGCTCGCCTACCACGTAACCGGCAATGAAAAATACCAGGGTGAATACCTGCGGCTTATTGAAGAAGAGCGCTACCTCGATAACATGAAGCAGGTTACGAAGCAGAACCCTGCCTGGTTTATCTATTTTGATGTCGTACTTCAGGCATATCTTTACCCGATACTGCTGGGCGCAGAGAAAGACGAAAAGCTGCTGCAGTTCTACCGGAAGCACATGGACGAATGGTTTGAGCTGCGTCGCGCCGATCACAATCCGCTGATTAACTTCCTCTATAACTACTGCCGTCAAAACCGCGAAGAGCTTGACAACTCCGTAGCATTTCTCAGGGATACCCCCCTGGACCTGGTCGACTGGCCTATCGATCATAGCATACGCGAGGATGTGCACGTCGTACGGACACCCGTCCCGGAAGAGCTGCAGGTATCAAAACTCGCACCGGCCAGTATCCGTATGACGGTACGCTGGGATAAAAATCCCTGGACCCTGGCCGGCGGGAATCCCCACGTCGAACGGGAACCGGTTTTCTGGCTCCTGCCTTACTGGATGGGCAGACACATGAAATTGATCGAATAGCGCCGCAAACCTACTTCCAGGTGCGGTGTGTGACCAGCTTTTGAAGGTTGATAAAATCTTTGTCCCGGGCTTTTTCCACAAAAAGCGTATCGGCCTTTTTATGGATATGCCGGATGGCCGTATCGGAAATAGACATACCCAAAGGCAAGCGGAGCCTCTCTCCTTCCGTGTCGCGATAGTCGAGCTTGAAGCTCATATACCTCACTTGCGGATGCGTAAACGGCGCCAGTCCCTGGTAAAGCGCATCGCGGGTCCCGCTGCCCCGGCCCCAGGGATTATAAAAACTGTTTATAGGAATACCCAACCCCCTGGCGCCCCGCTGAGCCCTGACTACCTTCCGGTCGTCATATTCTGCCGATGTCGAGTTTTTAAAGAACAGGATATAGGGAATTACGGTAATGCTATCGGCCTTAAGCGACTCGATCGTCGGCAGCAAAGCCGTAACCAGTTGGATAGCCGTTTCCATACCGGTATTGTCAAAATAGCCCCCGTCAGTTACATGCCCGCTCTGTATACCCGTGCTTTGTGTACCTTTTGCTTCAAAACGCCCCCCGGACATAATAAATGGGAACCTCGAGCACATCGTCGTGGCCGTCTTGAGCGGCATATCCCTTTGTGTAAGGTGAAGAATATCCACCACATCTGAAAAACTGCGGCTACCATGTGTGACAAGGTTGGAGACAATCGTCTTCTGGCCGGTTTCGGCGAGGGTGCCGTTGATCACGAATGAAGGTATCCTGCAACCGGCATCATTTTTATACAACGAAGTAAACGACGAATCAAAAGGATTGACAAAGGAACGGGTCTTCCCGGGGTTAAAATGTTTTTTATAGGTATACGACCACGCATCTTCCAGGCGCTTGGTTCTCTCCAGCGATTTTACGGGCCATGGGAGCAGCATCTGTATCGACTCATTGAATATAAAACCGCCGATCACCGGCGACAGGAAATCTTCTCTCAGCACCTGGTCGAGACTGGCCTTTGTAAAAACCGTATCCTGCGGATTGCTCAGGCTGTCGTGCAGGAAAGCGAGGTAAAATGCGGCGCCCACTCCACCGCCCGACACGCCCGAAATGGCAAAAGTATGTTCGTTAAAGCCCGGTATGTGCCTGTTCAGCCCGAATAGCAGCTCGCTGGTCCAGACGCTGCCGCGCACGCCCCCGCCTTCAGCGGCAATGACGATCAACGGCAGGCTATCACCTTTTGTAACCTCCCGTGCTTCCAGCCACCGCGCAAACTGTGTTTTGATCTCTGTCCTGTAAAGCGGCGTATCAGCGCATTCGTTAATGGTCGTATTGTCGTTCCGGAACGATACCGCAAGTATGTATACCAGGAAAACAATGAACAGAGGACGCACCCTGTTACCCGAAAAATAGACGACAAGGCTACCCAACGCGGTAAAGAAGGACAGGCCTGACAGTATGATAAAAATAGCCGAAAACGATTGGCTGATAACCGGGGAACGCAGGATGACCGGCACCAGGAACAGAACAAAAACCGCCAGCATCAGCGCCAGTCCCAGGATCAGGAAATTCCTGATAGAGGCGTTTTCCATCAATTCACGGAAGTCCCTGCGAAGCCCCGAAAAAAAACCGCGGTTATAGCCGGCCATCGACCTGGGATTGAAGCCCGCTTTCATCAGGATCTTGTATTTCTTCCGGATCGGCTGATAGTACCTGGCACCGGTATTCCGTTTGATTACCCCTTCAAACACTATCAGCAAAGCGGCGGTCAGCCCGACATAACCAAACATCAGCAGGCCATGCTCCCAATGCCCTTCATTAAAAAACGCTATCCCCGGGAAGAGCCCGGCGGCAATACCCAGCAGGCGCGGCACCCACATCAGGCTGAGCTGTACCGCCCTCCAGTTTCCGGCAAGATCGATATTGTCAGGAAAAAGCAGTATAATACGGGAGCACTGCCATACAGTGGCCGTCCAGATACCGACGGTGACCGCTTTGAGCATAAAAAAGTTATGGAAAGGGGATTCCTGGCCAAACTCGTCGATCATATCTTTCGACTGATCGGGCACCCATAGCAGCGCCGAGCATAATATTACCATGAGGAGAATAAATGCCAGGCTGTAGGAAACCTGCCAATACGCCGACAGTAACCGCTTCCACTTCGTCATTCCAGCCATACCCGATTTGCCTTCATAGTCGATTTACAACAAATGTATTTTCAAAAGAAACCTCATTCGCAGTTATACTATTCGTTTGCAGTACTATGAAATTAATTAAAACAAACCCGGTAAATCCGGCCTGTCAGCCTGCTTATTAAGGAACAGCAACTTCTTTACCCTTTGAGCTATGTCAATCGATAGACGTACATTCTTAAAACAATCGGCATTTGGTGTCCTGCAGTTCGGTGTATTGACCCGGCTGTATGGTCGCGAAACAGGTTTCCGGGAAAAAGGAGCTCTCCCGCGCAGCGCGCCTGAAAGCCAGGGTTTCAGCTCTCGGTCGATCCTCAATTTTGTCAATGCCGTCGAAGGACGCAACCTGCATAGCCTGATGATTGTCAAAAATGGTCATGTCATAGCGGAAGGATGGTGGGCTCCCTATGCCCCGGAGTTTAAGCATACGCTATATTCACTGAGCAAAAGCTTTACATCGACGGCAATAGGAATGGCTGTCGGCGAGGGAAAATTAAGTGTAGACGACAAAGTCATTTCCTTTTTTCCGGACAAACTCCCCGGCGAGGTCGGTGTAAACCTAGCCGATATGCGCATCAGGCACCTGCTTTCGATGAGCACGGGGCATGCCAAAGACACTACGCCTCAGCTAAAGGAGTCGCCTGAAGGCGACTGGGTCAAAACATTCCTTGCCCAGCCGGTTACCCACAAGCCGGGAACTCTGTTTGTATACAACAGCGGGGCGACTTATATGCTATCTGCCATTCTTCAGAAAGTTACCGGACAGCGCCTTACGTCTTACCTGGCTCCCCGACTGTTCGGCCCGCTCGGCATCACCGATTTTGATTGGGAAACCGATGCGGCGGGTATTGAAACAGGGGGCTGGGGCTTACGGATAAAAACCGAAGACATTGCCAAATTTGGCCAGCTTTACCTCCAGGAAGGCCAATGGAACGGAAAAACCATACTCTCTGCCGACTGGATAAAAGAAGCCACAACAGCCCATATCATACAGCCTGGAAAAGAAGAAGATCGTCCCAAAAGCGACTGGCTGCAGGGATACGGGTACCAGTTCTGGCGGTGCCGGCATAACTGTTACCGGGGCGATGGCGCGTATGGTCAGTATTGTGTGGTCATGCCCGATCAAAAAACAGTAATTGCCATTACCAGTGAAACGAGCGACATGCAAAGCATTCTCAACCATGCCTGGGAACACCTCCTCAACCCGTCGCTCGAGAAAAGCGGGCAGACGGCGCTCAGACAAAAACTCGCATCTCTTTCATTACCGGTCCCCAGCGGAAGCCGAGACTCCCCTGCCCTCTCCGGCCTTAACGGAAGCCTCTATTCAATGGCTCCCAACACGCTCGATATCCGGCAAATAGATTTCAAAGTGAGCAAAAATGGCGGGAAGTTGTTGATTACCGATAAAAACGGGCTTCATATAATCGATTTCGGGATAAACGAATGGCGGAAGGGAGAAACCACGATGGCCATCGAATGGCTCAAGCTGATCCCGACGACGATCCCCGGAAACCCACCGCTCAAGACCAGGGCGGCGGCTTTCTGGAAAGATCCTCATAGCCTGGAAATTACCTGCAGGTTTATCGATACGGCTCATTATGTGCGGCTAATCTGTACTTTTGAAAATGAATCGCTGACCGTCGAAGCCTGTAAGAGCGTTGCAATAATAAGTAATGACCCCAAACCTTACGCCGTTATACAAGGGAGTAGAAAAAGGGGTTAAGTGTATCAGCCGTTTTTTATACCCATTGTCGGGTACTTATGTATGGTAGTTGGGATATTGCATTCTAAAACCTGAAATTTCAACCTAGAACTTACCAGGCTTTTCCCCGCTTATGAACCCCTATTTCGACATTATCTGCAGGAGCGTAGCGGTCTACGCCTTCATGCTATTCGCTATCCGGATTACCGGTAAAAAAGAACTATCGCAGCTCAATACCAGCGATGTTGTCCTGATACTGTTGATCAGCAATTCGGTTCAGAACGCAATGGTCGGCAGTGACACAAGCCTCGAAGGCGGGTTGCTGGCGGCAGCATCGCTGTTTATCCTGAATTATGTGCTAAAACTGTGGGTTTACAAAAACGAAAAAATACGCCGGCTCCTGAATGACAAGCCCGAAATCCTGATCCATAACGGGAAGCCGGATTTCGACCAGTTAAGCCGGCTGGGGATTTCAAGCGATGAAATCCAGGAAGCCATGCGTCTTCATGGTGTGGAGCATTACAAAGACATAAAGCTGGCCATGCTGGAAACGGATGGAAATATTAGTATTATTTTGAGTACGGGGAGGTGAGGCCGCAGGTCTGTATTGTATGAAAAAATGCCAAAAATAATCACTTGACAAATTGACCACCGATTATCACTTTTTTGTTTCTAATACTCGCATCACTACCAAAACTCAGTAGTGAAAATGACACTCTTATACGATCTAATAATACTACTCCCGCTGTAATCTGACCAAAGAACAACCTTTTTCTTGCAATATCCAGATTATCGTGAAATTCCTTCGAACCCTTAACAATAGAGAAGGATATACTGGAATAGGCCCTGATTTGACCATTATCCGAAGCGACGTGTCCATAAACATCCAATCCACCCTGAACGGAACCGGCAAATCCTGTTGTCTGGTTTTCAAAAGCGGGAATGTCAGTCGTTCCTTTTCCAATAGCCCTAACAATCATGGTATACAAGCTACCCTTTGAATTTAGGAACAAAACTGGGTGCTCTAAATTAAGAACTACATTGCCACCCATACTGGCAAGCTTTTGATAAGCGGTTTCTTCTTTCACTACGACCGAATCAGTTTTGCTGCTATTTGTAAGCATAGTTCCGATCGTAGCTCTTATCAGTCCGAAATTCCCACTTGCGACTTCAGAATATATAGAACCGGTTTTATTGCCAAAATTTATCCCTGCGCTATTAACGGTATTTAACATTTTCCCCTTACCGTCATAAATCATATTAAAAAATGCCTTGGATCTTGTTGGGCTAAAATTGTAGACAA
>CAZLTN010000048.1:0-37718 GCA_964562455.1 uncultured Cytophagales bacterium | reverse complement strand
TGGGTGGAAAATTTATGCTCTTTCAGGGGGCCTGCTGATATTTTCGCACCCGGCAGCCCGTATGAGGTAATCTCAGCGGAGGGTCCGTTGTCGGAGCAAAAAACCACGAGCGTGTTATCGGCAAGCCCCAGCTCGTCGAGTTGGTCAAGTATACGGCCGATACCGCAATCCATCTGCTCGACCATTGCGGCATAGATCGCAAACAATCCTTTGTCGCGAAAACGCCTCCTGTACTTATAAACCAGGTCCGACGGCGCTTCCAGTGGATAATGAGGAGCGTTGTAGGCGACATAGAGAAAGAAAGGCCGGTCTTTCTCCTGCCGGATAAACCCGATTGCCTTATCTGTGATCTGGTCGGTAAAATACCCGTCTACCTTAGCGGCCGTTTCATTATGATAGGTATCCTTCACATTGTAAAACCCCGGCGTACCGATCAGGGACCCCCAGAACTCATCGAATCCGTGCGTCCGGGGCCAGTTTTGCCGGTGATGACCAAGATGCCATTTACCGGCAATCATTGACTTATAACCATTTGGTTTCAGGGCTTCGGGGATTGTCACCGCTTTGTGGTCGAGGGCAAGAACAGGCACATTTTCTCTCTGAACGTTACTGACCAGCTCAGGCACTCCTACACTATGCGGATATCTCCCGGTAAGCAATGCCGCACGCGAAGGAGAACAGATCGGCGCCGAAGCATAAAAATTGGTAAGCTTTGTCCCCTCCGCAGCGAGACGATCGAGATGGGGCGTTTCAATCCCTGAGCCGTCGTGCGACATGTCGGCCCAACCCATATCGTCGGCAAGGATCATGATAATATTGGGCTGTCTCGACTGCTTTTGCCCGCATACGGTTCCAAAAGAAGTGAGCAAAAAAAGGTAAAGGGCTATTTTAATTTTCCGCATCGTGATATCATTTCTTAAATGCCGCGAAATTGAATACTAATAGAAGTTTCATTTATTTTTCAAACCGGACTAGTACCGAAAGGTATAGAAAGTTGTCTATATGGCAACAATGAACAGATTAAAATACGGTATCAATGGCTTCACTCGCTCTGCAATGGAAAAAGAAGACAAAAACGAGCTGAATACAGGTAAGGGAAACCGTATCGTAAAAGAAGGCGGGAATACTACCGGCAGCGGTTCAATGCCCGATTCCGAGCTTTTGATTCATAAGACTTTTGAGAAAGATTATGATGCCGGGATAGAGCTGCTTTTCCGCTGGTATTATGCGGCGTTATGTAACCATGCCATCCGTTTTGTGTCTTCAAGAGAGGTTGCGGAGGATATTGTCTCAGAAGTTTTTTCTGCGTTGTACCTTCAAAAGCCACTGTATGAGCAGAAAAACTCTTTCAGGGCCTGGCTGTTTACCTGCGTCAGGAACAAGGCATTTAACTACGTCAGGCTCGAATTACGGAGAAACTCGCCGATCGACAGCGCCGAACGGATGGAGGCCCCGGACCAGCAACCGGACGAGATAACGGAATATGAAGAGCTGTACCACGATATGCAAAATGCGGTCAATACACTGCCGACCCGCAGAAGAAGCATTTATATAATGAGCAGGATGGAAGGGAAGAAGCATGAAGAAATAGCACTTGAGCTGGGAATCTCCGTCAATACTGTGAAAGAGCATATGAGCCAGGCGCTGCGGCAGATCAGGAGCGCCTTAAAAGAGAAATGGTCAATGCTTATTCCTCTTTTTTTTATCAATATCGGATTACTATGAAACCGGCTATAACCAAAGAGATATTATTCAGCTATTTTGCCGGGACGAGCACCGCTTTGCAAAAGAAGCTGATCGAAACCTGGGTGAAGGAGGAAGACAATCGCGAGCTCTTTTTTCGGTGGCTTTTCGAGTGGGAACAAAAGAACGTTCAATATCATGTAAATGTAGATGAAGGAATAGAACGCCACCGTAAATGGGTATTGTCACTGAAAGGCCATAGCGACCCTGTTCCGGAAACACAGAAGGAACGCACTCCCTGGCTTCGCCGGTGGTGGATAGCCGCTTCCGTTGTCCTCTTGTGTGTTGCCCTCGGGTGGGTCACAAAAGAAAAGATCCTGTTCCGGGAATTCAGTACGCACTACGGAGAGATCAAAAAAATGACGCTCAGCGACGGGAGCAAAGTGGTATTGAATGCGAACTCCACCCTGAAGGTCCCCAGGATCATCTTTAAAAACAGCGGCCGGGAAGTATACCTGGCCGGGGAAGCCAGCTTTGACGTGGTGCATACCAAAGACAACCGCCGTTTCCTGGTACACGCCAGCGACGGTGTAGAGGTGGAAGTACTCGGCACCACTTTTAACGTATATACGAGATCGTCCGGAACAAAAGTAATGCTCGAAGAGGGTAAAGTCCGGCTGAACTATAAAGAAGGGAGTCACCTTGAACCGGTAATCATGAAACCCGGAGAGCTCGCTACGATCAATCCCGACGGCAGCTTCCGGATAACGCAGACGGAGCAGCCTCACCAGTATACGGCCTGGAAATACCACCGCTTTATTTTCGACGACCTGCCCTTCAGCGAGGTGGGACAAATGCTGGAAGAGATTTTCGGCACCAGGCTTGTCATTGAAAATGAAGAGCTTGCCGCCGAGCCCGTTACAGGTTCTTTTACCGCTCTTGATGCAGAAGAATTACTGGATGCTCTGAAGGATGCCAAAGGATTTTCCTATACCCGGAATGGTAATGAATTAGTAATAGTATCGGAATCAAATACCTATTGAGGCCGGCTGGCCGCTTCCGGCCGGACCGGATAAAACTGAATATTGAAAACTTTAACTAACCTTGATTAACCCGACATGAGAACAACTTTGCTATTAGTAGCGCTGAGCACCTGTATAGCCGCATTGCCGGTGCCGGCCCAGGTGGTTGCAAGCGCTTCTCCCCTTCTGCAGAAAGTGGAACAAAAAAGCCCCGGGAGCAGCTCCGGAGTCAGGAGTTTAAAGGAAGTCCTGCAGGAGTTTAAGAATCATTATGGTATAGACATTCTCTTTTTCAACTCGACAGTAGAAGGAATTGTGATACCCGTTAAAGACATCCGCCTCGAAGAAAATCCTGAAAAAAGCCTCCGCACCCTTCTTCAGAATTCCGGGCTGACCTACAAAAAGAGCAAAAGCGGTGGCTATGTTATCGTTGCCAGGAAAAAGAGGGAGGATGCTGCTACGGGGCAGAGCGGGGAAAAGGCTACCGGACAATTCCTGCCAAGCACGGAAGCCAGTCCCGGACAGCCCGTTGTCGTGCCCGATGCCGGATTGCAGAAGCCGGTATTGGAAAAAACAGTAAAGGGTAAAGTTACAGATGAGCAGGGAGAGCCGCTGCCGGGTGTGAGCATCCTTATTAAAGGAACACAGCAAGGGACCATAACCGACAATCTAGGCATCTATACACTGAATGTTCCGGACGAGAATGCGGTGTTCGTGTTTTCGTTTGTAGGTTACCTGAGCCGGGAGATTATTGTAGGAAACAGGGGATCGATAGACCTTGCTCTTTCAGTGGATGAAAAAGCATTGGAAGAAGTAGTAGTGGTAGGATACGGGACCGTAAAGAAAAGTGATCTTACGGGCTCACTGGCCCGGGTGAAAGCAAAGGAACTGAACGCATTTCCGGCGACAAGTGTACTGCAGGCGCTGTCTGGCAGGGCTCCGGGGGTGCACGTATTGCAGAACACAGGAGCACCCGGCGCACCGGTAAGCGTCAGGATACGCGGGACCAGCTCGATCCAGGGAAGCAATGAGCCGCTATATGTGGTAGACGGATTTCCTCTTTCGGGTAGCAATCCTCATATATTGAACAATGCAGACATAGAGAACATCGAAATCCTGAAAGACGCATCCGCAACTGCAATTTACGGTTCGCGCGGGGCCAATGGCGTGGTACTGATCACAACCCGCCAGGGTAAGGCAGGTAAAACTAATGTCGATTTCGAAAGCAGCTACAGCGTCCAAACGCTGCGGAAAAAGCTGGAACTAATGAACGCGAAGGAATATGCCATGCTGTACAATGAGCAAACGCTGAATGATAACGAAAAACCGTATTTTACACAAGCCCAGATTGATGCGCTGGGACAGGGGTTTGACTGGCAGGATCTTATCTTCAGGCAAGCCCCCATGAAAACAGCCGCACTCACTGTATCCGGGGGAAATGAAAAAACAAAGTTCTCGGTGTCAGGCAGTACATTTAACCAGGATGGGATTATAGAAGGCAGCGATTTTAACCGCTATTCCCTCCGGACAAATCTAAATCACGCTGTCGGTAGTAAATTCAGCCTGAACCTGGCGAGCACGTTTACCCGGATCGGTTCCGACCGGAAAAACAGCGGCGGCGGAGGAAGGGGGAGCTCGCTGATTTCTTCGATCCTCTCAGCCCCTCCTACTCTTACCCCTCATCAGGAGGATGGCTCCTACCGGATTTTTATACTCGCGAACCCGCCGAGCGCCTCTCAAAATCCTCTGACATTCATCAGGGAACAAAGCGATTTTTTAAAGTCAAACCGGGTTCTGGCGAATGCATCCCTGGTTTATAAGCCACTGGAAGAGCTTACTATCAGGTTGTCCGGCGGGATTGAAAACACCGATGAGCGCAATGACGTTTATACCACCCGGAATTTTGTCAGCTCACAGGGCAACGCCAGTGTCACGACCAATCAGTTCACCAGTCTTCTCAGCGAGAATACTATTTCCTATAACAAAACGCTGAATCAAAAACATTCGCTGGCTGCAGTCGCCGGATTTACCTATCAGAATTTCCTTGCTACCTCCCTGAGAGCCGGTGGCACCGGTTTTATCAGCGATGCCGGCCAGACATACGATCTCGGCTCAGCAGCTACGCCGGGCATACCGGGTACCAGCTATACCAAATCGGCGATTATTTCTTACCTGGGACGTATCAACTATTCATTCGACAACAGGTACCTGGCGACTTTCAGCTTTCGGACGGACGGTTCTTCAAAATACAGTAAAGGAAACAAGTGGGGCAACTTTCCGTCTACAGCGTTGGCCTGGCGGATTTCCAATGAAGACTTTTTTAAATCTGTTCGCGGAATCTCCGATCTGAAGCTAAGGATAGGATGGGGACTTACAGGCAGCCAGGCCATTGAGGCATATGCCACACTCAATCAATTGACTGCGGGAAAAACCGCTTTGGACAATACTCTTTATACCTACTACGCTCCCGGTACACGATTGCCCGGAGAGCTGAAATGGGAAACGACGGAGCAAACAGATATCGGGCTGGACGTGGGACTGTTGCAAAACCGTATCAACATTACGGCCGACTATTACGTCAAAAATACCCGTGATTTACTCAATACCGTACAGCTTCCTTCTTCACTCGGCTTTACTACGACGATCCAAAATATAGGGAAGGTTCAGAATAAGGGGGTAGAATTGGGGGTAGATGCCAGGATCCTGGCTTCGAAAATAAAATGGGACGTGAGTGCAAACATTTCATTTAACCGGAACAGGGTTGTAAAGCTCTACAACGGCCAGGACATCCTGGGAGGAAATGTGGCAGTTACTATTGTAAACGACGTTGCCAATATTCTGAGAGAGGGACGTCCCATCGGGCAGTTCTGGGGATATCTTGAGGATGGATATGACGAGCGTGGTAAAATCAGGTACCAGGACAGGGACAATGACGGAGCTATTACCGCCAAAGACAAAACCTATATCGGCAATCCTAACCCTGATTTCATCTACGGGTTCAACTCTGTTTTATCTTACAGAAACTTTGAGCTAAGCTTTTTCCTGCAGGGAGTCCAGGGAAATGATCTCTTCAACATCAGCTCGATTAACAATACCATCGACTACGGGAACGCCCTGAATATGCCCCGCGATGTTTTTACGAATCACTGGACCCCAGATAACAGAACAGCCAAATACCCGGTTATCAGTCGCTCCGTATCCGGCACCGTATCAAACCGCTGGATTGAAAATGGTTCGTATATGCGTCTTAGGAATATACAGCTCGGATATGCAATCCCCGTACAAACATTAGGTATAGGCTGGATACGGGAATTACAGGTTTATGCAAGCGGACAGAATTTACTTACACTGACAAAATATTCCTGGTGGGATCCTGAAGTCAATTCCAACGGTGGCACTAACTCAACGGCTCAGGGCTTTGACTATTTCAGCTACCCAACGGCAAAATCGGTCACCTTCGGTATTCGGGCAGGATTCTGACAACCGGCAGCTCTGCACAACCAGGTCATTATCTAAGTTTTATCCATTCTATGAAAATGAAAAAGATATTCGTAATACTCTCCGTGATTGTATTAGCCTCGTGCCAGGATGCACTCGAGGAAGAGCCGAAATCGCTGGCAGTCGAAACGTTTTATAATACTGCAGCAGAGGTTGAAGCTGCCGTGAATGCGATTTACGCACCTTTACGAAACAATAACTGCTTGGGGGGATTGTACCCTGCCCAGGTTGAAGCTTACACCGATTATGTATACGGGAACGGGAGCTACGCTGTGCTTAATGATTTTCAGGGACTTAATTCTGCCAATATCACCAGGGTAGGACAAATGTGGGATATGTTTTACCTGTCTATCCGGAATGCCAACCTGGTTATCCGGAATGCGCCGCAGGGGAAGGCTATGAGCCAGTCAACTATTGACAAATACGTGGGTGAAGCTCGCTTTTTAAGGGCATTGGCATATTTTTTCCTGGTCAGGAACTGGGGAGGATTGCCGATTCGTACAGAAGCCAACATGAAAGACCGGGACCTGGAAAGAAGTCCCGCCAGCGAGGTATATACGCTTATTCTGAGTGACCTGAAGGATGCAGAAATCCATTTAACAGAAAAGCCTGCCAATATCGGCCGGCCCACAAAATGGGCTGCCAAAACACTCCTTGCAGATGTTTATCTCCAACTGGGTCAGTTTGCCGAAGCACGCGATAAAGCGAACGAAGTAATTCAATCGGGACAATATACATTGGTTCCCGTATCTTCTGTCGACGACTGGCAGAATATATTCGGCCCGGAGGTACTGACTACATCTGAAGAAATCTTTTACCTGAAGTTTGTACGCCAGACGGGACAGGGTTATAACTTTTCGATGTTTGTCAATGATCTGGGTACCAAGCTACATGGTGCCGGCGGCTTCACAGCCCACTATGCAGACGCTACCATGCCGTTTCATATGAACTGGGATCAGGGAGACCTCCGCAAATGGCTATGGTTCTCCTGGAACATTAACCGTGGCCCCACCTCGTTGATGAGCAGGCGCCTGATAGATCCGCTTGCTGTCAGTGCAGACGGTGCGGGAAACGACTATACTATGTACCGGTATGCAGACGTATTGCTGATCTACGCCGAAGCGGCCAGCAGGGCTGCCAATACACCCACAGATGCTGCTGTGGAAGCCCTCAACCAGGTGCACCGGCGTGCTTACGGTCATGCCTCCGCCAGTCCTTCTAAAATTGATTTCAAAGCAGCTGATTACAATATGGATTCTTTCCTGGACCTGGTCGTTAAAGAACGGGGATACGAGTTTCAATATGAAGGTAAGCGCTGGCTGGAACTCAAACGAACAGGTAAAGCTGCGAAAATCATACTCGAGGCAAAAGGAAAAACTATTGCCGAACAACACTATCTATGGCCTGTCCCGGTATCTGAGCTAAACTACAACCAGGCATTGGATCCTGCCAAAGATCAGAACTTCGGCTATTGAATTACACATCATCCTATCGCATCATTAACTTTTATCAGAAAATTCATGAAAAGAACGTGTCTCAATTCAATAATCTCTTCCGGTGTCGTCTTTAGCCTTTGGTTAATATTTCCGGTTTCAAGCCCGAAAGCAGCGGCGCTTCATTCTATAGAAACGGATTCAATCTCGCTTTCCGTCGAAAAAGCGCACCAGGAAATATGGAAACGCTTTGTAAACAGGCAGTTCACCATTCTATATGATTATACTGACCGGGAAGGAAATGTGCACATCCCGACTATTGAAGAAGTGAAAGGGCTTATTCCCAATGGATTGAGTTATACGACCGTCATCGAAGATGGGGCATTTTATAATGGCATTTACATTGACGGGTTATCCGAGCGGTGGAAAAAAATAAGGACAAAGCAGGCGGCCGACGAAGCCCGGGGCATTGCAAGCGGGTTAATTACGCTGGCTACGCTAAGCAAGGTACCGGGTTTCATTGCCAGGAATGTACTTCCCGATGGCAAGACCTACTATCCCGCCAGCTCGGACGACCAGACTTTCCCCTGGTTTTATGGTATGTGGAAATACCTGAACAGCGGAATTCCCGACAAAAATGAAGTCGGTGAAATAAAAAAGCTGATTATCGAAAAAGCGACCGCTTTGCAAAAATACAACTGGGATATCCCGTGCGACCCGGTCGGGTTTGGCTACTACGGATCTTTCTCCAAGGCCGGGAACAAGCATCTCGTACGGATTCCTTTTGTAACCCGGATGATGTTTGAACTGACCGGTCAGCAAGAGTGGCTGAGCCGGTACCACACCAGCCTGGCCGAAATACCTGGGGGAGAAAAAGAGAAACGCATCGACCTGCTGGCAAAAGGAATTCAATATGGGGCTCCGGGAGACAACCGGTATAATTTCTGGCTATCGGCCAGCTCCCAGGCCGCCTTGCAGGAACTGCTCCGTCTTGAAACGGATCCGAAAATAAAGGCCTATTTCCAGGATGCCCTCCGGCATAATGCCCGTAAAGCCATTCCGCATATGCGCCTGTATCAATACTTCGACAACGCCCATAAATTCACCTACGACATAGACTGGCGCAAGCTCAATATTCACCGGCGCGCTCAGCAGGATTGCTGGGAAGCGCGAAAGCTCGGGCTGGAACAGGTAGAAGAAGGCTATAAGCTATCGCCCGCCAATCGCTATGAATATGAGTATATGACAGAGCCATTGTTCGCCGCCTGGGTTATTGTGATGTCAGGAGATCAAAAGCTTATCCGTGATGCTATGCCGGATATAAAACAGCTATTAACTCATTACAACTGGTCCGTTCTCCATACAGCGCCCTTTTTTATAGTTGAATCCATTTATTTTGAAGCTTTAAAATATGGGGTAGAATGAAACTGTAGTTCAGCTGGTCTATCCTCACCCCACCACCATCACACAGTCATCCTGCTCCACCAACACACCTTCCGCCAGCATAACTGCCTTTACCGATCCTTCCTGCCCTGCGGTGACGGTGCTTTCCATCTTCATTGCCTCAATTACAAAAAGCGGCGTATTCATCGCTATGCTGTCCCCGGCTTTTACCATGATCCTGGTAATCCGCCCCTGCAGTGGCGCGCCGATTTCACCGGGCCCGGTTGCTTTGGCATTGGGCGCCTTATCGGCCTTTACCGATTTGTCGCGCACCTGCACCTGACGGCTTTGGCCGTTCAGCTCGAAAGTAACCAACCTCATCCCGCGCGCATCAGGCTCGGAGACGAAGAGAAGCCTGACCAATATATTTTTCCCTTCCGAAATGCTGATGATAATTTCTTCGTCAGGCTTCAATCCGAACAGAAAGGCAGGTGTCGGAATGATGCTGACATCCCCGTACTTTTCTGCTGACGCGTAAAAACCCTCATACACCTTGGGGTACATTTTAAAGGAAAGGTAATCGGTAAACCCTTCATGATGCGGGAATTTTTGTTCAAAATGTTTCCACTCCTCTTCAAAGCAAACCGGGGGAAGGTGCTCGTTAGGCCTGCCTTTCAGAGGCGCTTCTCCTTTCAGTACAAGCGCCTGCAGTTCTTCCGGAAAACCTCCGGCGGGTTGTCCGAGCTCTCCTCTGAAGAAGCCTCTCACCGACTCCGGAAAGGCCAGGGTAGCGCCCTTTGCCGTCACGTCGGCAGCCGTAAGATTGTTGGAAGTCATAAAAAGCGCCATATCGCCCACTACCTTGGAAGAAGGAGTCACCTTTACGATATTGCCGAAAAGCTCGTTGACCACTGTGTAATTTTTCTTCAGTTGCTCAAACCTGTCCCCAAGTCCCAGTGCAATGGCCTGCGGTTTCAGGTTCGAATACTGTCCGCCCGGTATTTCATTCGTGTAAACTTCGGCGCTGCCCGCCTTCATACCCGACTCGAAGGGGTAATACCATTCCCTTACGTCTTCCCAATAAGCTGAGTAGGAATTGAGCGACTCGGGGTTCATCGGGTTTTCGCGCTCATGACCGCGCAGCATGGCCAGTATCGAATTGAGGTTAGGCTGCGAAGTAAGGCCCGAAAGCGCTCCCAGCGCGCAATCAATAATATCGACGCCCGCGTCTACCGCCTTCAGATAGGTCGCCGACTGGATCGACGCCGTATCGTGCGTATGCAAGTGGACAGGCAATGCGACCGCTTTCTTAAGCTCGCCGACCAGGACTTCGGCCGACAGCGGTGTAAGAAGCCCGGCCATATCTTTGATGGCGATCATGTGAGCCCCTTCATCCTCGAGCCGGCGGGCAAGATCAAGATAATACTGCAGCGTATATTTATGCTCACCGGGCGACAGCATATTCCCGCTATAGCATATGCAGGCCTCTGCAAGCGCATCGGTCCGGTCCCTCACTGCCCTCAGACTCACCTTCATTCCCTCCAGCCAGTTGAGTGAATCGAATATCCGGAACACGTCGATACCGGTTTTCCAGGCCTCTTCCACAAATTTTTCGATGACGTTATCCGGATAGGCAGAGTATCCCACCGCGTTGGAGCCTCTGAAAAGCATCTGGAGCAGCATGTTGGGCATTGCCTCCCGGAATGCGCTGAGACGTTTCCAGGGATTCTCGTATAAAAACCGCATCGCTACGTCGAAGGTAGCCCCGCCCCACACTTCCATTGAGAACAGCTCCGGATGGCTCCTGGCAAATCCTTCCGCCACCAGCAGCATGTCGCGTGTGCGAACGCGGGTGGCAAGCAACGACTGGTGCGCGTCGCGGAAGGTCGTATCGGTGAACAATACCGGTTTAACATCACGGATATGCTGCACAAACCTGTCCCGGCCCATGGCTTTCAGCTTATCCCTGTTCCCTTCCGGCCATTCCGCATAGTGATTATGCTCCGGAATGACCGGCGTACGCAGAGGCCGACGATCGTTCACCCGGACTTCCGGGTTCCCGTTGACGATCACATCCGCAAGGTAGTTAAGCACCTTGGTAGACCTGTCGCGCGGCTTATAGAGCTTAAAAAGCTCGGGGTGGTTTTCTATAAAGGAGACATCGGCTTTGCCGCTTTCAAAAACCGGGTGGCTGATCACATTCAGCAGGAAAGGGATATTGGTTTTTACGCCGCGTATCCTGAACTCCGCCAGTGCTCTTTTGAGGTTTTGAATAGCCCCGTTCAGTGTACGGCTTCGTGCCGAAACCTTGACGATCATAGAGTCAAAGAAAGGCGAAATCTTCGCCCCGGGATAGCTGCTTCCTTCATCAATCCTGATCCCGAAGCCGGCGGCATTACGATAGGCAATAATGGTACCGAAATCGGGCTTAAAGCTATTCGCCGGGTCCTCGGTCGTAATGCGGCACTGGATGGCAAAGCCGTTCCGGGGAATGCTGTCCTGGTCGCCTATATCGATACAGGTATCCGAAAGCCGGCAGCCCATCGCGATGAGTATCTGCGACCTGACCAGGTCTATCCCGGTTACCTCTTCGGTAATGGTATGCTCAACCTGTATCCGTGGATTCACTTCTATGAAATAGATATTTTCCGCGCCTCCGACCAGGAACTCGACCGTCCCGGCATTGTAGTAGCCGGCTTCTTTCCCTATCCTGACCGCATATTCATAAAGTCTGTTCCTGACTTCCTGAGACAGCCCGACGGAGGGCGCAATTTCAATTACCTTCTGGAAGCGGCGCTGCACCGAACAGTCTCTTTCATACAGGTGGACGAGGTTTCCGTAATGATCGCCCAGGAGCTGTACCTCTATGTGCTTGGGACCGGCGATGAACTTTTCGAGAAAAACAGTATCGTCGCCGAAAGCATTCTTGGCCTCATTGCGGGCGTCGTAAAACGCCCTTTCAAATTGCGACCGCTCCTTTACCACACGCATGCCCCGGCCTCCCCCGCCTGCAACCGCCTTGATCATGACGGGGAACCCGATGCGGTCGGCTTCCGACAGGGCAAAGGCATAATCGTCCAGCGCAGCCCGGCTGTCGGGGATCATCGGTATCCCGGCCCTCGAAGCCAGGTTCTTTGCCTTCACCTTATCGCCAAGGGCTTCCATCGATTCCGGCGACGGCCCGACGAAAATCATGCCCTCTTCACGGCAGCGTCTCGCCAGGATTACATTTTCCGATAGAAAGCCATAGCCCGGGTGTATGGCATCTATTTTTTTGTGCTTTGCAAGCAGGATGATCTCCTCTACGTCCAGGTAAGGTTTAAGCGGATCGTCGCTCCGGCCGATCTGGTAAGACTCATCAGCCTTATACCTGTGAAGCGAATAGCGGTCTTCATAAGTATAGATGGCTACGGTCGTGATATTGAGCTCTGTGGCCGCACGCATGATACGTATGGCGATCTCGCCGCGGTTGGCAATCAGCAACCGGCTGATGTGTCTTACATGGTTGGGGTTCATTCTTATATCTGGTTAACTTCTTCGACTAATTCCCTGGATCCTATTACTAACGGGCTCCGCTGGTGGATGCTGCTGATCGGCAAATCCAGGATAGTGTGCGTGCAATTTGTAGCCGCTCCGCCCGCCTGCTCGATCACATACGCCAGCGGGTAGCACTCGTACAGGAGTCGAAGTTTGCCTGAAGGCGCCTGTGGGAGCGACGGATACAGGTAGATGCCGCCTTTGATCAGGTTGCGATGAAAGTCGCCGACCAGGGAGCCTATATAGCGCGCGGTCATGCGGCGGTCGCGGCACGTCGAGATATAACGCCGGATCCGCTCGTCAAAATCGGGCAGGTTACCCTCGTTGCACGAGTAAACCGATCCGCCTGCCCTGATGGTCATACCGGGGTGCGACAAAAAATATTCACCGAGCGAAATGTCGTAGGTAAAGCCGTTCACACCTTCGCCGGTGGTATATACGAGCATGGTCGAAGAGCCGTAAAGTACATATCCCGCACATACCTGCCGCCGTCCGCCCTGCAAAAAATCTGACTCCTGGGGCGGCGTCCCGATGGGAGTTACACGCTTGTAAATGGAGAAGATGGTCCCTATAGATACATTAACGTCTATATTCGACGAGCCGTCAAGCGGATCCAGCGCGACCACATATTTGCCATGCTGATTCCCAGTACAGATGAGTTCTTCCTCTTCCTCCGACACTACCGCCGCTACTTCTCCCCCGTTGCGAAGCGCCCTCACAAAGCGTATATGCGCGCTGATGTCCAGCCGCTGCTGCGCCTCACCGTGAGGATTTTCAGCGCCGTACATGCCGAGGATATTGGAAAGGCCCGCACGGTTTATTTCCCGGTGCACAATTTTCGACGCCAGCGCGATGTCTCTCAGCAATTGTGAGAACTCGCCGGAAGCGTTGGAAACGGCGCTCTGCTTTGATTTGATAAAACGATCGAGCGTAACCCCGACCGGTGTGGCAATGGCTTCTTCTTTCAGTAAGTTCATAAAACGGCAAATGTTGGCTTTTCTTTAACAAGGCCGGGCATCCCGGAAAATCTGGAGGCATTTGCCAGGAAGCTGTCGAGCAGCTTCATCGCCTGGCGCTGGTATCCGGCCGGATCTGCCCAGGCTTTATCGCTATGCAGTATTTCGCCGGGGATATCCCCGCAACTTTCCGGAACTTCCACTCCGAAAACCGGGTGCGATATAAAGCGGGCTTCGCTCAAAGAGTTATCCAGCACCGCCTTCAGCAACGCCCGCGTATAAGGCAGCGGAATACGGGTACCCGTTCCGTAGGGACCGCCTATCCAGCCGGTATTGACGAGCCATACCTGCGCACCTCCGGCCGCCAGCTTCCTGCCGAGCATCCGGGCATATACCTCCGGAGCCAATGGCAGGAACGCCTCACCGAAACAAGAGGAAAAAGTCGCTACCGGTTCATTAATCCCTACTTCCGTTCCGGCGAGCTTGGACGTGTAGCCGGCCAGGAAATAGAGCATGGCCTGTTCCCGGCTGAGCCTCGCAAGCGGGGGAAGCACACCGAAGGCGTCTGCCGTGAGGAAGAAGACATGCCGGGGAGGGGCGCTTACACGCACCCGGCAGGCATTTGGTATGTAATCGAGCGGGTAAGCCGTACGCGTATTTTCGGTTAAGGTAATGTCGGTAAAATCCACGCGGTCAGTACCCGGATGAAAGCGCGTATTCTCCAGTACTGCGCCCGGCCTGATAGCCTCATATATCTGCGGCTCGCGCTCCGCGCTCAGGTTTACTACTTTCGCGTAGCATCCTCCTTCCAGGTTAAATATGCCTTCGGGTGCCCATCCGTGCTCGTCGTCGCCGATGAGCTGCCGCCCCCCGTCGGCCGACAACGTGGTTTTCCCTGTACCCGACAACCCGAAGAACAAGGCCGTATCCGGCGCCTCTCCTTCAAGACCGGTATTGGCCGAACAATGCATCGGCAAAACGTCGTGTTCTACCGGCAGAAGAAAATTAAGCACGGTAAACATCCCTTTCTTGATCTCCCCCGCATAGCCGGTTCCGCCGACGAGGATCATCTTTCGGCTGAAGTCGATGATCGTGAAGTTTTCCTGCCGGGTGCCGTCGGCAAGCGGATCGGCAGAAAATTCCGGGATACAGATCACGGTCCATTCCGGGGAAAAGTCAGCCAGCTCGGACGACTCCGGTCTAATAAAAAGGTTGTAGCAGAAAAGGTTGTGCCAGGCTTTGGTCGTTACCATGATGACCGGCCTCCGGTATTTCTTTTCGGCCCCGGCATATGCATACCTTACAAATACCTGCCTGTGCTTCAGAAATTCCATCATTTTAATGCGCAGCTTCTCAAAAGCATCCGGGTCGAACGGGATATTGACATTCCCCCAATTCACTTTGTCCTTAGTAAAAGTGTCGCAGACGATGAATTTGTCTTTGGGAGACCTGCCGGTAAACTTGCCGGTACCGCACATCAGGGTACCGCTTTCTGTCAGTACCCCCTCTCCTCTTGTCACGGCAAGCTCCGTCAGGCGCTCGGGTGGGAGATGCAGGAAAATCGTTTTGCAGCTCATCAAGCCGTGTGCGGATAACGGCGCGATGGCAATGTCGTCCCGGGATCTGATAATGGTGGCTGTTTGCATAATCAGGATTCTGAATTAAAAATTTTCGATGCGCAATATTGATTTTTTATTTATAAATAGTCAATAAGCGATTCAATTAATTTTAGCGAATAATCGCTAAAATTAATTTTCAGGCTAAAAATTACCAAATTGGCAGGGAGATTTTAGTAGTTTTGTGCGGATACACCAATCGCTATGATATCTGCTTCTGACAGGGTACGCCTGATTTTTGGTTTAAAATTGCGGCAGCTCCGGCAGGATAAAGGCCTGCAAATCAATGAGCTCGCCGACCTGTCGGGAATTTCCCCTTCCTATCTGAATGAAATCGAGAAGGGAAAGAAGTATCCTAAATCCGAGAAGATCTTCGCGCTGGCGAAGGTCCTGGATACCCACTACGACAACATGGTTTCAGTTTCCCTGGGAAAACGGTTGGAACCGATCGAGGAGCTTCTGAATTCCAATATCCTCCAGGAACTCCCGCTGGAACTTTTCGGGCTGGAAGCGGCCGATCTGCTGCGGATGCTTTCCGAAGCGCCTGTCAAGCTTGGGGCTTTCGTCAGTACCGTCATAGAGATCAGCAGGAACCACGGGCTGAACGTCGAGCAGTTTCACTTCTCCGCATTGCGGTCGTTCCAGGAACTGCACGACAACTACTTCGGGGAAATCGAGGAAATAGCCGGAACGTTCATTCAGGCTTACCTACCTGAAAACGAGATAACCTTCCGGGAAGAATGGCTGAAGGAGCACCTCGAAAAATCGTACAGTTACCGTATTGTGGAATTTGATGAGACCGAGAAGCCCGAGCTCAGAGGCATACGGTCGGTCGTGCTGCCCGGCTCGCCCGCTATCATGCTTGTCAACAGGCATCTGGGTACCAAGCAACGGGCCTTTACGTTCGGTCGTGAGATCGGGTTCCGCCTGATGGAGCTTTCTCCCAGGCCATATGTATCCTCCCAGACCGAAGCCGAGTCATTCGACCAGGTACTGAACAATTTCAAGGCTTCCTATTTTGCCGGGGCGATACTGGTTCCGCGTGAGCCCCTGGTTATGGGACTGGCAGGTTTTTTTGCCCGTGCAAACTGGAAACCGGAGAAATTCGTAGACCTGATGAATACTTTCGATGCTACGCCAGAGATTTTCATGCACCGCATCAGCAACATCATGAGCCGGCATTTCGGCGTCCACGAAATTTTCTTTCTCCGCTTCGACAATGAGATACACAGCGACGTATTCAGGCTCACCAAAGAAATGCATACGGCAAAGCTTCCTTTCATACACAGCTCGGCAAATGAGCACTACTGCCGGCGCTGGATATCGCTTACCATCCTGGATGAGCTCGCACAATTGCAGGAAGATAAGAAATGGGACGGGGCCGCGATGTGCCAGGCGCAGATAGCCGACTTCATCGACACTTCCAGCAGCTACCTGGTAATAAGCCTGGCCAAAGATTCCCCTCCTCGGAAAGGATATAACAGCAGCGTAAGCCTTGGCTTCCCCCTGAACGAACGCGTGAAAACACTGATCCGTTTCCTCGACGATCCCGGGCTGGTAAGGAAAGGGGTAAACCAGACCTGCGAACGGTGCCGCCTGGAAGCCTGTGCCGAACGCTCCTTCCCCCCGGTTGTATGGCAACGCCAGCAGCGTAATAAAACACTGAAAGAATTTATCCCCGGCCTCCGGGAAACCCTGATACCTTAATGGTTCAGGATAGATTAAACCATTTATTCGCCGTTCAGAATCCTGCTTACATATTCCATATTCGTCCGGGCATATTCGCGATGGACCTGCATCTCAATACCGGCCTTCCCGAAGTCCCGGGCAAGCAGCAGTTCAAGTATCAGTAAATGATGCTCTAGAACGTATTCAATCTTACTCCTGTCATATCCGATCTGCCAGATATGGAAAGTCGTGAGCATAAAAACGGCATGATACAGATCTTTTATAAAACGGTTATGGGCAGCCTCTGTCAGAGCCATATGAAAATCGAGGTCAATCCGGCGGACTTCTGAATAATCTATCTGTTTTTGTTTCAGCAGTTTGCGGTGTCTTGCACCAAGTTCCCTGAGCTTGTCCCAGAAAGGGTCGGCGTCAGCCAGTCGGCCTATTGCCTGGAGGGCATAATCTTCCGAAACCCGGCGGACATCAATCATCTCGCTTATGAGTGCCGGTGAGAATTCTATTACCTCCCACTTCTGATGCGGATGTTTCCTGATAATGCCGCTCCGGCTTATCCTGAAAAGGACCTCCCTCATGATAATTGTGCTCGTACCTGTTTCCCGGGCAAGCTCAAGCTCCGAAAACCTGTCGCCGGGCTTCAGCTCATAAGAAGAAAGCTTTCTGAGCACCAGTTTCTCGACCTGGTCGGATTTAGATATGCTACTGTCTTCTTCCGAAAAATAATCCTCCGGTACGGGCCTTCGCAATACGATCCTGTTTGCACCATCCTGCCGTACCAGGCCCTTTTCCAGCAATATACCGATAAGCTTATGCACGGTGGTACGGCTTACATCCAATGCCGCAGACAAGGCTGACGACGAAGGCAGGCCGCAAGGAACTTCTTCCAGGTCCCTGAGAAAATCAAAAAGCTTATTTGAGGATTTTAAAACAAGTTTGCTATGTGCTGTCACGGTCGCTTAAAAGTTCTGATACGGATTGCCTTATATTTAAAGTTAATAAATTCTGACACACAAACCACCCATGAATTAAAGCGCTTCAGATGCCCGGGTACAGCCGCAGGGCTTTCGTGTCGCGAAGTAATAATATAAACAACAGCTCATTAAATACACTGCATCGACCGGCTTGAAACCCCCGGCCCCGGAAGGCCCGTTTCGGCCACGGGCCGGGACTACGCCTCTAAATGCTATATTTGTAGCCGAAAGATCAAAGCCGGGATATCTGTGCCTGTCTTTTGACAAAACGTTTTATGCAATACCTTAAACCTTTCCTCTTACTGGCTTTTCTTTTGCCCGGGGTTGCATCGGCTCAATATGAGCACCTGCTGCACAAGTCGTATGCCGAAAAGGTTACCGGGGTCCACGCCATCTACAAAGACCTGATAGACATACCGGATTCCGTGCTAAGGGCTCAAAAGGCTGACGAGATAAGAATTTTTGCCCGTAAGCACAAAGACAGGAGCCTGGAACAGAACATAGATTTCTTCATGGTTTTCTGGAATACATTCTATCAGCGTCAGCCGAAAGAAATATCGCACAGAAAGTTGAAAGAGCAACTGGAGCTGTACACCGAAGAAAACGTAGATTTTCTGAGAGCACGCTCTTTAAGGGCACTGGCGGAATTTTACTGGAAAGTCGAAAAAAATTACGAGCTGGCTTTTGAGCAGTACCTGTTGCTGGACAAAGAGTTGTCCTATGCCAAATCGGAAGACTACCCGGAGATGGCAAGAGACCTGATGCAGATAGGAAAGGCCTATTATTTTTTCCAGGACTATGCCCTGGCCGGGAAATACTTTAAAAAAGCAATTGTGCTGCCCGAAACACCATTTAATACGATGGTGATGAACGATGCAAGAAATACGCTGGGCTTATGCTACCAGCAGCTCAACGAGCTTGACAGCTCTGACTATTACTTTAACGAAGTCCTGAAAACGACCTTCCCTGAGGCTACGGTCTGGAAAAGGATCGCGACAGGCAATCTCGGCGCCAATATGTACCTGCGAAAGCAGTATGATAAAGCAATCCCATTGCTGGAAACAGACTTTAACGGCGCCGTTGCAGAAAACGACTACGGCTGCGCTGCCGGGGCTTCCATTATATTGGCCGATATTTTCCGGGACAGGGGAAAGATAGAACTGGCGGCTACATTCATCTCACATGCGCAGGATAACATAAAAAAAGCGGAGCAGCCTGACCGGCTACGGCTTCTGTACCCCGTTATGAGCAAGTGGTATGCCGCCGTCGGGGATAAGGAGCGGTCCAAACAATATGTGGATTCTTCGGTGACGGCGTTTAACCGGTACAATGAAAGATTCAGCGCGCTGAAAGTGCTGAGGGCACAACAGAAAGTAGACCTGCAGAAAGCGGAGCTGCAGGCGGCGGCATTTACTTTGGAAAGACAGCGGAAAATAGCGGAGCGGAATCTGCTTATCCTGCTGGTACTGATCCTGTGCTTTATAACGGTCCTTACTTATTTTATACAAAGGAAGAGACAGCTCGCCAAGGACATAAAACTTCAGGCGGCCACACAGGAGCTGGAAATAGCGGCGCTTAACCTCAACAGGTTTACCGAGAGCATCCTGGAAAAAAACAAACTGATAGAGCAACTGCAAAGCCGAAGTTCCGAAGAAGATAAAGCCGGGATTTTCCAGGAGCTGCAGCAAAGCACTATCCTCACAGAAGATGACTGGCAGTCATTCCAACTGTTGTTCGACAGGGCCTACCCTGGCTTCATTCCCCGGGCAAAGGAAAAATACCCGGAACTTTCCATTGGCGAACTCCGGTATTTTGTGCTCTCACGGCTGAACCTTTCCGCCAAAGAAATGGCAGGCATGCTGGGTGTCTCCCCAAACACCATCCAGGTCATGCGCCACCGTATCCGCAAAAAGCTCAATCTCCCCGACAATCCCTCGCTGGATGAGGTGATAAGAGGGGCATGACTCACCCTCCCGGCAGGCTACAGCCACATTTATAACCAAATGTAAGGATTTTGTAAGGCTTCATTTTCGGCTCTTTTCACAGGGTCGGGCTAAGTTTATGGACCCAAACCAATGTCTATGCACCGCCCTGATGTTCGTGACAAGAAGCTCTTTCTGTTAATAGCTTTTCTTTTCTTGCTCGTAATCGTCATGGGGTTGATATGGCGGCACTATGACATCGAGCTGCGGAAAATAGAAAAGCAACGAAATGAGCTAAACTGGAAAATAAAGATCATATATCCCCCCTCCGTCTGATTGCCCTTCTATGGATAGGCGCCACGGTCAACATTGCCGTTAATTTTGTTGCCGTGGCGCAAATCCCGGACGGAAATGGCATCATATATGTAAAGCCCGTTGCTACCGAAAGTGGTATAACAGCCTCCTGCCCGCAGGTATTACTACTGACATTACCGGTGCAGACCGCATTCAGCTCGGCACCGTCGATATGGGCGCATATGAAGCGGAATCCAACACCCCTGACGATCAATAGTTCCGGGGAATCACCTGTCACCGGGGAAACTACCACCAGGGTCTGGATCGAAGAGGAACAGCCAAAAAGGTATGTAAGACGACACTATGAAATCTTCCCGGAAACCGGCGACCCCGACGTGCTCTCCGGAGAAGTGACCATTTATTTCACGCAGGAAGAGTTTGATGACTACAACAAAGAGATTACCGCCCGGGATTTGAAAGCTGAAATAAGGAAATGGTAACGGTATGGAGCAAAAGAGCCCGGAATGAACTGATCAGTGCCGTAGAGTTCATTTCTCTTGAATCTCAGCAGAACTCCGCTTACGTACTGACATCCGGGCAAATGGACATGTATGTGCGGATGTATGACTACCTCAAAAAAATCCGATGACTACAACCCGATGATCGGGATTGTCTCTGTGCACCGAAGTGGGCGAAACCTTTACCTGCCTGACGAAAATGAGCTGAAACGCCTGATCGAAGCGGATAGGGTAAGGCTGAAATTGGATCAATAGAAACCGTCCTCACTCCTCAAAATCAACACATTACCTTCTCGTAATCAAATGTAAGCATTTTGTAAGCCTGCATTTTCGGGTTCCTTTCGGGTACCGGGCTAAGTTTATATTTTCAAAGCGAATGTATATGCGACACCCTTACTACCGTAATACGAAACTGCTGTTTCCGGCCTTTCCGCTGCTTGCGCTACTTCTCGTAACTACCCTCTCAGCCAATGCCCAACTCCGCATACCTAATTTCACGGAGGTGGGCGGCACACAGCTTACCAATACCCACGGCCAGTGGGTAAGGATTGACCCCGCACAGCCCAATAACATCGACCTCGTGGAAAGCCGTCTTTTTAAGATGCCCCGGAAAGGCGACGGCGTAGAAGCCATAGAGTTCAAACTGGTAGGCGGCGACGGCGGTACGGCATGGTACAAAAACTCGGAGCATAACCACTTTGCCAATGGCGGCCGGGGTGGTGACCTCAATTTTACGCTTGATTTCAGAAGCTATACTAACCAAACGTATTATGGAAAACCCTTTATAGCCACTTTCGGTAAAAAAGGCGAAAGCGTAACGTTCGGGCAGAGTTTTTATGTGGCGGCCGGCGGAGGCGGCTCCACCGCTCTGGCATGGCTGATGCCGGATATGGTGCTCAAGAATGTTTACAGGACAAGGACCACGCTATCCGGCTATTATGACCAGGGCAGAGGTTATTTTATATCTGGAGGGTTGATTGCATCGGCAGGGGGCGGCAGCGGTGGTTTTGCTACCGTTCTCCGGGGGGTACATGGAGCTTCGGCGTGGTTTAGCGACGAAAGTTTTCCGCCACAGAATCATGATGCGATTGATGCGTCTCTTGGATTAAATTCTTGGTGGGATAATGCTATTCTCTTTACGCAAGTGGCAGGGGGAAGCGTTACGAGGAATGATGCGTTTGATGGGCTGAATCCTTCCAATTGCTGCACCGTTGACCTCATGGCTCGCAACGCTACCGGAATTGTCCATAATGCATACAACGTACTGTATGAAAATGGGGTTTTACAGAGCATAAAACTGGGACAGGAGGGCGGAAAACCGACCGTTATATGGAGGAGCAATCAAAGTTCGGGTTCACCAACTTATGAACGTGGAGGAATGGGTTCCACATTTAAAATAATAGGAGGGGGTAACACTCAGATAAGTGTTGTAAAAAATGGCGGCAGGGGCGGAGCAGGCTGGACAGGCGGTGGTGCAGGTATAAGTACAACAGATTTCTTCGGGAGTTTAAATCAAGATAATGAAGCTCTTTTGCCTACCAGCGGAGCCGGCGGTACGGGTTCTTTTGCTCAAGGCTCGTATCCAAGAGACAATCGGCGGCCGGGCATGCCGGGTTGGAACGTATTTTCCCGATTGTTAGAAAATACCGGAACAAACCTATACAGTTCTACCAATACGCCCCAAAGCGGTTACATCATGTACCGCACCATATCCGAAACTACGCCGCCCGAAATACGGATGACGGCCATGACCGTAAACCTGGGCAACGGTACCATAACCCCTAACGGTTACAACCCCGTAGTAAGTTTTTCGACCGCCATAGCACCCTACCTCATGAAAGATGACGGCATCTGGGACAATGACGGCATCGCATCCGTAACCGCTACGGTAAACGGGCAGCCCTTTACCCAGTTTGAATGCTATATGGCACGGCCGGGAGCCGGCCCGATTCCGGTGTATATAACCGCTACAGACGGTGCGGGCAACAGTGTGGACGGCCTCATTATGGTAACGGTAAGAGACCCCTTTGTGCCGGTTCCGCAGATGGAGTTTGGCCCTCCCGGAGATTTGGAACGGCCGTATCGTATCGATGTGAGCAATGGCCCCGTCACGCTTACCGCCGCCAATTTTCCCGTGCCTTTTGACGGCTGTAAGAGTTCCGCAAATGTTGAATTACATTTTACATCAACCACTTTTTACTGTAATGATGCCGGCCACCGCCCCGTGCAGTATTACTATACGGACTCCGACGGAAACACCAGCCCTGTCTACACCAAAACGTTTGTGGTTCAGTGCAATGGCTCCACGCCCGGAAACCAGCGGTATGTATATGTAGACGAAGCCGCCACGGGAGCCAATGACGGCACATCGTGGGGAAATGCGTTCAAATCCCTGAAGGACGCCCTCAATGTACCCCGGGTATCCGCCATTTATGTGGCTCAGGGCACGTACAAGCCTACTACGGAGAGCGACCGCGATGCCCGTTTTGAGCCAAGCGAAAACGCTAAGATATACGGTGGTTTTCCTACCGGCGGTGCGGATTTTGCGGCCCGTAACCCGGAGGCCTACCCGACCCTACTTTCGGGAGAAATCGGCGATGCCGGTACGGTAAATGACAACAGCCGCCATATCATGGTCATTACCCGGAATAATGTCCACGTGGAGGGCTTTACCATTCGCGATGGTTACTCCTCCGAGGGCGAAAGAGGGGTCGGTATCTGGATAGGGGCAACGGAGACTACCTTACCTACGGACTTCAAAACAGTTGTCCGAAACTGCAAATTCCTGAATAATAATGCCGGTACGAGCAATGGCGGGGCTATTTATACCCACTATCGAAATACGACCCATACTAATTATCTCTATGTACAGAATTGCTTGTTTGACGGAAACACGGCGAACAATGGCGGTGCGGTTTTTCTGGAAAACTACACAGCATTGCCGAATACCATACAGGAGTTTACCAATTGCGTGTTCAACAATAATACGGCTTCACAGTCGGGTGGCGGCTTGTCGGTACAGCAAAGTACGGAGGCGAAGCTCGTAAACTGTACGTTTGGTGGCAACACGGCCGTGAGCGGTGGTGCGATATACAATAACGGCACGGTGCGTCTGCATAACGGTATCGTCTATTCCAATTCCGGTTCAATTGCTAATTCCGGAACTTTTCAGGCGGACTATAGCAACATCCAGGGTAGCGGAGGAAGCAGCAGTTGGAGTCTTTCAGGAATACAGGATTTGGGACATAATATCGATGCCGACCCGTTATTTGCGGCAAGTCCGGCGTTGAGCATCCGGAAAGGAAGCCCTTCGGCCAATACAGGGCTGAACAGCTATAATACAGAACCCTACGATATCCGCGGCAACAGGCGTATCCACATGAGCACCATAGACATGGGTGCGTATGAAACGGAGAACTTTGCGGTATTTGTGGCGGCCGATGCCCCGGCAGGGGGCGACGGTACGAGCTGGGCAACTGCTTTCAATAATTTGCACGACGGCATAGCCGCCGCCGGAACAGGCCCAGACACGAAAGACGTATGGATAAAAGCCGGAACGTACCGCCCCAGCCGTCGTCCCGGATACACTACCACCACACCCGGTAGCAGGGATAACAGCTTTTATATCAATGCTCCGATTAAAATATACGGAGGGTTTGCCGGCACGGAAAGCAGCACCATGGAGCGGAATATCGGGCAAAATCCCACCATATTAAGTGGTGATATCAATACGCCAGATGATGCCTCGGACAATACCTATCATGTGCTTACCCTGCACACAGATGAAGCCCGTCTGGACGGCCTGATTATAGAGGGGGGCAATGCCAACGACGGTCAGGATGCCAATAAACGAATCGGAGGAGGGGTTTTTCAGTATGGGGTAGGAAGAAACCATGTGATTACCAACAGTGTCCTTCGTAATAATCACGCCACAGACCGGGGAGGAGCTGTGTTTCTGAACGCTAACAGCCAGGGCAGCAGTGATTTTGTGCAATGCTTGTTTTATGGCAATACGGCTTCGCGTGGAGCGGCGGTTAATATGTACAATGCTAACGGTTCAGGCCATTATACGCTAAACTTTTATCAGATAACAGCCTATAACAATACCTCTTCGGCAGCGGGAGCAGGAGCTTTTGAAGCTTCCCAACTTGTCAACGATTTTCCGGTAAGGCTCCATTTCTATAACTCCCTGTTGACGGGCGATATGCCGCAGAATTATAACAATACAGGCAATATCCTCTTAAACAACACCTTTATTTCAGTTTCGGCTGACGGCGTGTTTGCCAATACGTCCAATATTGCCGGAGCAGACAGTAAAATCATGACGGCCGATGACGGTCTCCGTCCGGGCATTTCCAGCCCGGCCGTCAGCTTTGGAAACGAAGCCCACCTGGGTGGCATAGACAAAGACATCACTGGCAGTCCCCGTATCATCCATAAGGTAGATGCCGGAGCGTACGAAAGTCCCTACTACGAAGCCCTCGCCGCCGATGCCAACGGGATTATCTATGTAAAGCCCGTAGCTACCGGGGAGGGGACGGGCAAAGACTGGGAGAATGCCACCGCCGACCTGCACAACGCTATCCACTCCTACAATGTGCAAAAAGTATTTGTGGCCGTAGGTACGTACAAGGTAGGAGCTCACAGCTTTATCATGAAAAACGGGGTGGAGATTTACGGGGGCTTTGACCCGGCCAACGACATCACCGACCTGTCGCACAGCCGTATCATGCCCAATCCGGCCAACAATGCCATACCCGGTACGGTTCTCGATGGAGAATTTACCCGTCCTGTCGTCTGGAATGTTTTTACGGAACCCACCGCCCTGAATAATTCTGCGGTACTCGATGGTTTCATGCTCATGAATGGGAAGCACCCTACAGGTGGAGGAGTACGGAATATCCACGCTTCACCTACCCTACGAAATGTGGTCATCAACCAAAACAGGGCAACACTGAAAGGGGCGGGTATATACAATGACCATTCGAGTCCAAAACTTATCAATACGGTTATCAACAACAATGGTATTGATGCCCGGTTTAATCCGGATGTCGTACAGAATATTTATGGAGCAGGTATGTACAGTACGGGGTCATCGGCTCCGGTATTGACGAACGTAACCCTGGCCGCCAACTTTCTCCTTATTCCTCCAAACGGTAGTACTATGAATGGTGCAGGGATTTATAACGAGAATTCTTCACTCAGCATCCGAAACAGTATCCTGTGGCAAAACCGCCTCGGTTTTAATACTACGATGGCAGGTTCGGATATTGCCAATGCAGGCGGTACGGTTAGTGTACAACACAGTATCACGCAGGAATACGATACCGGAAACGAAGCCGACCATAATCTGGTCAATACCGACCCGCAGCTCGAAAATATCGGGGCTAAGGACTTCCGCTTGCTGGCTGTTTCTCCGGCTATCGATGCAGGGAGTAATGCCCTGTATACCGGCCTGAACAGTGATACCAAAGACCTTGCAGGCAAAACGAGGGTACGTGATTTTGCGGGCAACGTACCTATCGACATGGGAGCGTACGAGTTTCAGTGTGTTTTGGTGGATTACAGCGGTATGAAGTTTGAGAGCAAGACGGTTATCTACGACGGAAATCCGCACAGCATAGCCGTTCAGAACCTGCCGCCGGAGATATCGGTCAGCTACGAAATGCGGGACGGGGATTGGGAGATTGTCGAAAATCTGACCGCCACAGATGCCGGGTTCTACTTCATTACAGCCACCATGACACCCAACGGTGCGGACGGAGATTGCGAACCCTACGTACGCACAGCTACCCTTACGATTCAAAAAGCACCGTCCATTATCACTGCCGACGAAACCCAAAGTTTTGTATATGACGGTACGGCCAAAAGCGTAACGGCTACTTTAAGCCATACCGATGCCGCATTGACGTATTCTCCGCAGCAGACATATACCGAAATGGGGGTTTATCCGGTTACAGTATCGGTACCGGCTACTGCCAACTATGCTGCGGCATCGAAAATGGTCAATCTGGTTATCGAGAAAGATAATTTCACGACTATTACGCTCGATGATGCAGTATTTCAGTTTGACGGCACTCCGAAATCATTGGCAATTACAGGCACATTGCCGACAGGTGCTACAGTAGTATATGGTGGAAATGGTCGAACCCGCCCCGGAGTGTACACCGTCAATGCCTTTATCCAGTTAGAGAATTATAATGACCTGTGGTTGGAAGCCACTATGACGATTGAGGGCGTGGATATTGTAGCTGATGCAGGCGGTATAGTGTATGTAAAACCTATTGGAACAGGTACAAAAGACGGTAGTAGCTGGGTCAATGCCACAGCAGACTTGCAGGGAGCCATAGATGCAGCCACACAGGTACTGGTGGCATCCGGGAATTACGATGTCCCCACACCTCACAGTTTCGTGATGAAAGAGGGGGTAAAAATCTATGGTGGGTTCAATCCTGTGGATAATATTACGGACTGGGATACCCGTACTCTACCCAATAAGACCTTGGGCGACGGCTCTGTGCTGAATGGTAAAAATGAACGTCCGGTGGTTTGGAATGTTGACAATGGGCTTACTTCTACCGCTATTCTTGACGGCTTTACACTCATGAACGGTGAGGGGTTTGTAGGAGCTGTTTATAACCGTAATGTATCCCCGGTATTCAACAATCTGGTCATCCGGGACAATACATCTACGGTTGGCGGTGGAGGGATGTATAACGATTCGGCTCCAATCACCCTGATCAATTCGGTAATCAGAGACAATACCGCAGAGTATGGGGGCGGAATACGAAACAACAACTCTGCTTCCAAACTGACTAACGTGATCATCACCGGCAACTCGGCCACGATGGCTACGACCGGAGCCGGTGGGGGCGGTATTTTCAACCAGGCTTCGGCTATAGAATTGACCAATGTACTGATTGCCGATAACAGCACTAATTTCCAGGGCGGCGGTTTCCGCAACCTGTCGGGCAATCCAGTGTTCACCAATGTAACGATGGCCAACAATACGGCCGTAAACAATGCTGCTACTACCGCTATGGATGTTGCCGGGGGTGTCCCGCAACTGCACAACACCATTGTTTTCGGAACGATAGGCGGAAACTTTGCGACGCAATCTTCGATGATCGAAGACAATACTTCCGGCGCCAGGGTGGCAGCCACACATACGATCACCGATGTTTTCACCGATCCTGCCAATGGCAACTATACCCTGAAAACCGGTTCACCAGCCACCAACGCGGGAGACAATACATTATACCCGAACTTAAACACCAATCCCAGAGACCTGGCCGGTAATCCCCGGCTTGTCGGCACGGCCATTGATCAGGGCGCTTACGAAAGTCCCGACGGGGCGTTGCCGGTCCGCTGGATCTCCTTCGAAGGCCGCCTCAGCGACCGGCGCCAGGCCGTGCTCACCTGGAAGACGGTGGAAACCAATGTGTCGCATTACGAGGTAGAACGGAGCAATAACGCAAAAGACTTTCGTATAGCAGGCACCGTAATGTCGGATGGTACGGGATCCGGAAGCTATAGCCTTACCGATCCTGAGCCGGTTTCAGCCGCTGTCTATTACCGTATCAGGCAGGTGGATCTGGACGGGACATTCAGCTACAGCCGGATCATTTCACTCACTTCGTCAGGAAGCAGCGGGTTATTGGCCTGGCCCAACCCGGCCCGGGAGCAGGTAACGGTGCAACTGGGCCCGGGCTATACCGGCAGCAAAGTAAGACTTATCAGCCCGACCGGTATCGTGCTGGAACAGACAGAAGTAAAAGACGAAGTATTTATTATCGACATAAGACACTATATACCAGGAATTTACCTGCTTCAAACTTACGACGGCAAGACGATTAAGCTGGTTCGGGAATAAATTACTTATAGCCAATCGCTCGAATAAAATGAAGAAAACTTTACACTTCTCTTACCTGGTTGCCCTGTTCTGTGCGTTCAGTGCGATGAATCCTATTACCTCCTACGCTCAAATAACCCCCACAGCAGGTATCGTCTATGTTACACCCGACGGGAGCGGCAACGGCTCGGATTGGGACCATGCCACTGCCGACCTGCAGGGGGCAATTAACGCTGCGGGCGTTACAAAAGTTTTCGTAGCCGCCGGCAACTATCCCGTAGGCGACCACAGCTTCATTATGAAAAACGGCGTGGAAATCTACGGTGGTTTTCACCCTGTGAACAATACCACCGACTGGAATACCCGTACACTGCCCAACCGGAGAGCGGGAGATGGCGCTGTACTGGACGGGCAGAACACAAGACCGGTAATCTGGAATGACGGAAATCAATTGGACAACACGGCCGTTTTAGATGGGTTTACCTTAATGAATGGTTCCAATCCCGACGGCGGAGGCGGGGGGATACACAACGTCGGCTCTTCACCTGTTTTACGTAATCTGGCAATTAAAAACAATTCGGCCAGCCAGGGAGGGGGAATATATAACCAGTCTTCTTCGCCAGCCATTACCAATTGCATTTTTACAGGAAATTCGGTTACCCGCTTTGGAGGGGGAATGCAAAATGTGGATGCTTCTTCGCCAACGCTTATCAACTGCTTTTTCACAGGAAATTCGGCGTCGATCCAGGGCGGAGCAGTATACAATTTATCCGGCCACGGCACATTTACCAATGTAACACTGGTAAACAACGGAGGCAACGGCTTTATCGATTTTGCCGGTACTTACTGGCAAAACAGCATTATCTGGGATGTTGTCTGGTGGGGAAACGTCCATATAGCGAGTTATTCTTTAGTACAAGGAGCAACATCCATCGATAACGATAACCTCAGCGCGGCAGGAGTTTCCGCGACAGATATTTTCTACGACCCTGACAATGGCGATTATACCCTGAAACCTGCCTCGCTTGTTATTAATAAGGGAAATAATTCGCTTAATACCACTGCTACCGACCTGGAAGGCAATGCAAGGATTTATAATAACGGCACTATAGACTTTGGAGCTTATGAATACCGGGAAATAAGCCCGAATGCTAACAGCATCCTCCACGTAGCACCCAACGGAACAGGCAACGGCAGAGGCTGGAAATATCCCCTTGCCAATTTGCAGGCAGCCATCAATACCACAGGTGTACAAAAAGTTTATGTAGCCACAGGCAATTACGATGTTCCCACGCCCAACAGCTTTGTAATGAAAAACGGTGTGGAAATCTACGGCGGTTTTAACCCTGTAAACAATACCACCGACTGGGACACCCGCACTTTACCGAATAAAGGTATGGGCGACGGCTCCCTGCTGAATGGCAAAAATGAACGTCCTGTGGTTTTTAACGTAGACAACGGGCTTAACAATACCGCTGTCCTGGATGGATTTACGTTGATGAACGGACGAAGTTCAACCAGCGGAGGAGGTATTTTCAACAGAAATTCCGCTCCGGTTTTCAATAACCTGGTCATCAGGAACAACCGGGCGGAAACTTCCGGCGGCGGAATTTACAATGTGAACGCTCCGATCGTACTGAGCAACACCGTTATCAAAGACAACACCGCACAATATGGCGGAGGAATGCGAAATAACGGTTCGGCTTCTGTAATTACAAATGTTGCCATTACCGGCAATTGGGCTACGCTGGCGGAGGCCGGAGCAGGCGGAGGCGGAATTTTTAACGAAAACTCGGCGTTGACATTAACCAATGTACAAATCACCGGAAACAATACCAGTTTTCGGGGTGGCGGTTTCCGCAACCTATCCGGAAATCCAATATTGGTCAACGTTACGCTTGCCGATAATAACGCTGTCAACCATACGGAAACTGCCGGAATTGACATCGCTGGCGGAACACCGCAACTGAATAATTCCATATTGTACGGAACAATTTCGGGAACTTACGACTCGCAATATTCCCTGATAGAAGGCAGCGACGATACCGGCGATGGCAACATCGACGCGACCGACATTACGTCCGACGATGTATTTAACGGTCCGGGCACAGGGGATTATAACCTTAAATCCGGCTCTCCCGCCGTCGACGCAGGCGACAATAGCCGGTATCCCCACCTCGATGCCGGCTCCAGGGACATAGCGGGCAACCCACGGCTCAGTGGTACCTCCATCGACCTGGGGGCGTATGAACTGCCCGTTGTGCCTGGGACTATGTATGTAAGGGAAGGAGCTAACGGCGACGGTTCTGACTGGGACAATGCCACCGGCGATCTGCAGGGCGCTATCAACGCCGCGAATGTCAGTAAAATATTGGTAGCCGTAGGTTCCTATAAGGCCCCTGCGGGGAGCTTTGTCATGAAAAAAGGGGTAGCCGTTTACGGCGGCTTTGATCCCGATGCAGGCATCACCGATCTCAGTCATGACCGGATCATGCCCGATGCCACTTTTTATTTCAACGCTTCCGTACTCGACGGATCGAATGAGAGACCTGTGATCTATAATCATTTTGCTCCGGACGACCCGCTCGACGATACCGCTATCCTGGACGGTTTTGCCATTGTAGGGGGTACCGGCAGCAACGGCGGCGGAATCCACAATTATTATGCATCCCCTACCCTGAAGAATCTCCTTCTTATGGGAAATACATCTTACAATGGGGCAGGAATGTATAACTACGCTTCTTCTCCGGCATTGGTCAACGTGGATATAACCGATAATACCAGCGACCACTGCGCCGGTATATTCAACGATGCCCACGACGCACAGTCCCTGACTTTAATCAATGTTGCCATTACCGGAAATAACATAGGGACCGAATCCTCGGTCGGCGGCATCCACCTGGAGACCGGCGTTCTTACCGCAACCAATACGACCATCGCCAACAACAGCGGAGCCCGGGCCCTCCGCCTGGGCTCCGCTGCTACCGCGCTTGTCAACAATTCCATCATTTATGGCGGTATCGTGGGAGACGGGACCTCCACATCCCGGAATTCCATCATAGAAGGTCGTAGCAGCACGAACAACGGCAACCTGGATGCTTCAGGCGTTATGCTGAAAGATCTGTTTGTCAACAAATTTTCAGCTATGCTGTCGGCATGCAGCCCGGCTATCAATGCAGGGGATAACAGCCTCCTGCCCGCAGGTATTACTACTGACATTACCGGTGCAGACCGCATTCAACTCGGCACCGTCGATATGGGCGCATATGAAGCGGAATCCAACACACCTGACGAAACCGCCGCCATGGCAACCCGATACCAGTCGATTACGCTGCCGCTCGACCTGGACGAGCCTACGGTTTTCACCAACGACTGCTCTACGCTGGTCGCAACGATCAATAGTTCCGGGGAGTCACCTGTCACGGGGGAAACTACCGCCAGGGTCTGGATCGAAGAGGAACAGCCAAAAAGGTATGTAAGACGACACTATGAAATCTTCCCGGAAACCGGCGACCCCGACGTGCTCTCCGGAGAAGTGACCATTTATTTCACGCAGGAAGAGTTCGATGACTACAACAAAGAGAATAGCATCAAGCTCCCCATCGGGCCGGATGATGAGGACGGGATCGAGAATATCATTATCGAAAAACGGGGCGGAAAGAGTACCGACGGAACGGGCCGGCCACATACATATCCGGGCGATGCCCAAAACATTTATCCCCGTAACTGGAATATATGGTGGAGCCAGGCACGGGCACGCTGGGAAGTGACTTTTTATACGGAAGGCTTCAGCGGCTTTTTTCTCAAAACGAATGAAAAGGAACTGCCAGTCCGCTGGATCTCCTTCGAAGGCCGCCTCAGCGACCGGCGCCAGGCAGTGCTCACCTGGAAGACGGTGGAAACCAATGTGTCGCATTACGAGGTGGAGCGGAGCAATAATGCAAAAGACTTTCGTATAACAGGCACCGTAATGTCGGATGGTACGGGATCCGGAAGCTATAGCCTTACCGATCCGACGCCGGTTTCAGGTACGGCCTACTTTCGCATCCGGCAGGTGGATCTGGACGGGACATTCAGCTACAGCCGGATGATAGCACTGACGCAGAAAGAGCGCGGTGAGCTGTTTGCCTATCCCAACCCGGTACGGGATCGTGTCAGGGTTGAACTCGACCCCGAATACATTGGAAGCGTAGTTAAGCTGGTCAGCACCACCGGTATTGTCGTGGAGCAGGTAACCGTGAAAGAAAAGGTGCTGACTCTGGATCTGAGCAGGTATGCTTCAGGTGTTTACCTGCTGCAAATGCAGAATGGAAAGATATTTAAAGTAGTCAAAGAATAACTAACCGTGAAAGGCTTATTGCTACGAATATGATGAGAAATCGTTTTTACCTCTTCTGTCTGATTACCCTGGCCGGTGGTTTCTGCGCAGTCTGGCCCCAATCGGCCCACGCGCAGAGCCTGCCCAACTATTCCGATGTTTGGGGAACGCAGATTACCCACACCCACGGACAATGGGTAACGGTAAATCCCGCACAGCCCAATAACATCGACCTGATAGAAACCCGCCTTTTCAAAATGCCCGCAAAAGGCAGCGGAATTGTTGGAGTAGAATTTAAACTCGCCGGTGGCGATGGCGGTACGGCAAGATACCAATGGGGAGCCAATGATAAATACGCCAAAGGCGGCGGTGGCGGATTAGTGCAGTTTACTATACCTGTGGATGCCAATAATCACGGAAGACCTTTTTTGGCTACTCTTGGAAAAAAAGGCGAAAGCAAAACCATCCACTCCGGTTTCTATGTCAGTGCAGGTGGTGGCGGTTCTACGGGAATGACGTGGTTATCTCCTCAGGCTAACATTTATCAATTAAACAGCGACCATTTTATCGCTGCCGCAGGTGGCGGAAGTGGTGGTTTTTCTTATGTTTTTGGTACGCTTAATGGAAATTCAGCCATCAGAAATTCACAAACGGCAGGCGGAAGTAATGAATGGAGTAATTATGCTATGTCTTATTTGGACTGTTTGAATAATGGACAATCAGTTTTGTGGTTAGTATCCGGAGGAAGTTCTTTAAAGACACACGATGACATCCCGCCATACTGTTGCACCAATGAAGTGAAGCGTAGAATGGCTTCAAGTTTAATACAAACCAAACTGGAACACTCAATCGGTATAGGAACGGGACCTACTCCTGGAAATATATTACAATCTCTTACCTACGGACAAAAAGGCGGACAACCGACAACCATTTTTGTAGCTGCCGCGGGTACCCCCAACTACACGGGAATTGGGTTCGGTATGAGTATCAATTCTTATGAAATCATTCAGTTAGGCGGAAAAGGCGGTGCCGGTTTCAGTGGTGGCGGTGCCGGTTCTTCTACTACCACCTGGGGGCAATCTTCATTAGATGCCGACCTTATTCCTACCGGTGGAGCAGGCGGCACAGGAGCTTTATGGCGCAGTTCTTTTGGGAGAAAATTTCCTCAAGCAGGAGATAGCGGTTGGAATAATTATCATCCTTCACTCAATGCAAGTGTAACCTCAAAACTCCAAACCTTTGACCCGCAAAATGGCTATTTGATGTATAGAACCATTGCCGATACTGAAGCTCCAACCATCAATCTTACCCACGCTACCGTTTACTTGAAAGATGAAACAGGCGCTACCAATTCGTTTTACACTCCTTGGGTATCGGTAGCACAAGCGTTTCAGCCGTATATGATGCAAGCCAATGGTTTTATGGACAATGACGACATTGCATCCATTAAAGTGTATGACGTGAACGGAAATCCTATTACGGAGTTTAATTGCAGTTTGGTAGGAACGAACATTCCGATGGCGATAACGCTAACGGATTATGCAGGAAATTCCATTAACTCTTTGATATATGTAAATGTGGTTGACCCTTTCAAACCCATAAAATATGGAAGCGATGGCATTACCAATATTGATGTTACCACAGGTCCGGTAACGCTTACAAGTGCTCATTTTCCGTCAAGTTATGACGGTTGCAAAGGACACAGCCCAAACAATGGCGTAACCGTAAATTTTCCGGCTACTACTTTTTATTGTAACGATGCCGGTTCTCGTACGATTGAGTACTATTTTACAGACAGTGACGGAAACAACAGCCAAACTTTTACCAAAACATTTAATGTAACGTGTATTGAGGCAAACTCATCTAATCAACGGATTTTGTACGTGGACGAAACTGCCAATGGGACAAATGACGGTTCTTCTTGGTTAAATGCGTTCAAATCCTTGCAAGATGCACTCCATTCTTCTTGGCCTGCATCGTTCATTTATGTAGCAACAGGAACGTATGAACCAACTACGGCAGGCGACCGTGATGCCAAATTCGATTTGCAGGATAATATTAAAATATACGGTGGTTTCCCTAATGGTGGAAGCAGTTTTACCAACCGAAACCCCGAAGCCAACCCGACAATTTTATCGGGCGAATTAGGAAATTTCGGTCCGGCGGACAATTCACGGAATGTTGTTACCATTAGCGGAAATAATGTTCATCTGGAAGGTTTTACCATTCGTGACGGGTATAATGACCTCTCGTCGGGAGCCGGTCTTCGGATTGTTCAGACGACCACTGCGTTAGGAGTACCTCATAAAACCACCATTCGCAACGTCAAATTTATTAATAACGCTTGCTCAAATATCGGTGGAGCGGTTTATACCATTTATTACAATAACAATAGTCCCAATAATCTCTCTTTTGAAAATTGTCTTTTTGAAAACAATTCTTCAACTAATGCCGGAGGTGCGGTTTATCTGAGCAACCAAACATCGGTGTACAATATGCATCAGTCTTTCGTGAATTGCGTATTCAAAGATAACTCTGCCCAAGCTTCTGGTGGTGCATTATTGACTTCTGTAAACGATGATGTGAAAATTGTGAATTGTACTTTTAGCGGAAATACGGCTGGTACAGGTGGTGGAGCAATATTCAATAGAGGAACAGCGAAACTGCATAACAGTATTTTGTATTACAATTCTTCGACTTCGGGAGCCAACGAAATTGCCAATACAGGAACTTTTCAAGCCGATTACAGCAATATTCAAGGCAGCGGCGGAAGTTTGGGATGGACACTGGGCGGAATTCAAAACTCAGGAAATAATATCGATGCCAATCCGCTTTTTGCTAATTCAACATTACGCATCGCATCTCAAAGTCCTTGCCGAAATGCCGGAAAAAACGATTACAACACCGAAGTTTACGACATTTCCGGCAATAACTACCGTGTTATTCAGGATGTGATAGATATGGGAGCTTTTGAAGTGGACAATCTCTTGTATGTAGCGGCAGATGCTCCGGCTGGCGGAGACGGTTCAAGCTGGGCAACCGCTTTCAATAACCTGAACGATGCACTAAACGCGGCAGGAATTGGTATAGACCAAAAAGATATTTGGGTAAAAGCGGGCGTTTACCGTCCTGACCGTGTGGGAAGCAACAGTCCTATAACGCTAACCAACAGAGAAAACACCTTCATTATTCGTCATTCTTTGAAAATTTACGGAGGTTTTTCCGGAACCGAAACATCTACTTCTCAACGAAATATTGGGCAAAACCCAACCATTCTTAGCGGCGACCTCGGTACACCAAACAATGCTTCGGACAATGCTTATCACGTAGTTACGATGACGGCAGGAGCGGCACGTTTGGACGGATTTATTATTGAAGATGGCAATGCAGACGGCGGTGGCGACCATTCAAACGGAGGCGGTGTAATAGAATATGCCGCTTATGCAGGTGCTGTGAATGAAGTGGTCAATTGTGTATTCCGATACAATCAGGCAGTTGGTAACGGCGGTGCGTGGTATGCACAAGTCCAGATTCCGAACAATGCCTGTACTGCGAATTTTGTACAAACCTTGTTTTACGGAAATTCGGCAACTCGTGGAGCAGCCGTTTATGCTGAGATGACAAGCGGAAGTCCGGGAAGAACATACAACCAGAATTTTTACAACATAACTGCTTACGGCAATACATCTTCTGCATCAGGAGCGGGTGCTTTTGAAGGTTATCAAACCCCCAACAATTTCGTAAATACCAAATTCTACAATTCGTTATTGGCAGGAAACTCGCCTCAAAATTATGACAATGTTACCAATTCGGTAAATATTACATTGACCAATACTTATGCGCCTACTTCAGCAACGAATGTTTTCGCGAATACATCCAGTATCTTAGGTGCCGATGGCAAAATAATGACTGCCGATGATGGGCTTCGGCCTAATGTTCTAAGTCAGGCAATCAGTTTTGGTGATAATGCTTTGTTGTACAACAACTTTTTGGATAAAGACATTGCCAACCAACCGAGAATTGTAAACACCATTGATGCCGGAGCGTATGAAAGTCCATATAATGCACCGCTTACCGCAGGTAATCAAGGAATTATTTATGTGCGAACAACAGCACTTGGCGATGGTACAGGCAGCAGTTGGGAAAATGCAACGAGCGATTTGCACAACGCCATTCACGCCAATGGTGTTCAAAAAGTATTTGTAGCCGTCGGAAATTATAATGTTGGCGACCACAGTTTTATCATGAAAAACGGTGTGGAAATCTACGGTGGTTTCGACCCAGGCAACAATATCCGAACATTGAACGACCAACGCATTATGCCCGACCCGACCAACAACAGTCCGCAAAGCGCCGTTTTGAACGGACAATTCGTAAGACCAGTCATCTGGAATATTTTTGATGCTGCGACTGCGATGGACAACACGGCAGTTTTGGACGGATTTATGCTCATCAACGGAAAATATACCAATGGTGGCGGTGTTCGAAATGTTTATGCTTCACCGACGTTCAGAAATGTGGTCATTAATACCAACCGAGCGACAATTTCCGGTGGTGGAATGTATAATCAAAATTCCAGCCCGGTTCTTACCAATGTCATTATCAATAACAATGGAATTGATGCGTTGCTAAATCCAAATGGCGGACAAAATATAATGGGTGGAGGAATTTACAACACAGACAATTCCAATCCTGTTTTAACCAACGTAACTATTGCTGCCAACTTCCTGAGAAGTAATGATGTTCAGATGTTGGGAGCAGGAATGTTCAATAATAATTCTTCGCCAATCATCAAAAACAGTATTTTCTGGAACAACCGAAAAGGATTCGACGTAACATCGGAAGGCGTTGATATAGAAAATGCAGGAACGGTAAATCTTACACTCAAAAATTCGATTACCCAAGGTTACGATACCGGAAACCCGGCGGACGAAAACAAAATTAATGTCAATCCGAATTTTGTAAATATTGGAGCTCACACGTGTCCAAAATAAAACCTGAAAGCACATAAAAAGGGAGACTCTCACTC
>CAZLTN010000047.1:0-39051 GCA_964562455.1 uncultured Cytophagales bacterium | reverse complement strand
TCTTTCCTCCCTCCTATCAGCCAGTGTATGATCGTAATTACACTTATATGGTTGGTTGCTTCCTGGTGAAGGGCCATATCGTGATATAATAAACAGTTAAAAGGAGCGGCGCTGCCGCGAAAAGCGCTATCAGCAGGTAATACTTGAACAATGTTACCCACCGTTTCCGCTTTTCAGGCGTAGTCCCTTTCTTTTTTATCAGGTTTGCCCAGATCCTGAACAGGCGTTTGGCCCGCTCCTCGATAAACAAAATGTCGGTAGGTACCGAAATCCTGCCATGCGAAAGGATACGCTCCTGCAACCCCTCTGACGTGCCTTCCTGCAGTGCGCGACGGGTTTCCTCTCCGTAACGGCTGGTAAAGGCAATATCGTCCGGGCTGACCCCCGGCATAGGGAATATGCCCCATTTACGATCTTTCCTCCCTCCTATCAGCCAGTGTATGATCGTAATTACACTTATATGGTTGGGATTGCGGTCTACCAGCGGAATATTGGCAATAAGTCTGCCTCCGGCGTCTTTTATATGCTTTTTTACGCTTTCCTGTGCGTTCAGCCACATATTCCGCCCTCCGGATATAGTTACAACCGGGGTTCCTGACAAGCGCTTTTTGAATGCTTCGTGCTTTAAAAGTGACGACACCGGGAGGGAAGGTGACAGGAACCAGGGCTGATAACCCAATACGATGAGGTCGTAATTCTCCTCCCGAAAAGCGAATGGTTCCAGCCGGACAGGCTCCTCCAGCACTGTCTCGGGCATGGCGTCGAAAAAGTCGGCCGTCGGCCAGGGATACGGGAAGCGGGGGCTTGCTTCTATCCTTACCCGGTCAATGTCGGCTCCTTCCAAAGGCTCCAGGAATTTCCGGACTATTTCATCAAGTTGCCCGGTTTGCGAGTAGCTGACAGCTAAAATTTTCAATTGTTTCGGGTCTTAATCTCTCCCGCCTCCCCATCCCGGGAAACGGGGGAGCTGGTTAACTATTACTTCAATTCCCCGGGCCTCAGAACATTCGACGACCCTGCATAGTCGATAATATGCTTTCGTATATCTCCGGGTAAAGAGGCGAAACTCTTTACTACAAAAGCCTTGTCCGTTTCGATTTCCTGTCTGTATTTCAAAATCTTGGGCGCGTTTTCCTGGATACAGAGCCTGATAAACCGGAGCTCCGCATTGTCGGGGTCTGCAGCCAGCTCACCTTCAAAAATCTCATGCCCCTTTTTAAACATTTTCAGCTTCGCACCCGCTCCCTTTATCAGGTCGGCCTTCTTCATCAGAAGCGCCCCCTCATATGCCCGGACCATCCTCCCTTCGGCATCTTTGAATATTTCCAGGACCTGGTCTATTTTTTCTACGTTCCCCGAAGAAAAAGCTTTAAAAAACTGTTCTCTTACAGGTGCCGCAATACTTTCGCCAAATGCTGCAAATACAAGCAGCACGGCGATCTTTAAACCAGCCGAAGCTAATCTTTCTGATTTTTTCATGGCATTATAACTTGCAGCAAAGGCTGCCTGGAAAACCTTCCAACCGGCAACACCCGGCTATTTCCTGCATTTCAAAATAGTGTGGTAACTGTCTCCTATTAACGGAAAAACCTCTTCTACCGAGAAACCCGCTTCCCTTACCAGGTCTTCCATAACTTCTACGCTATACATCTTGCTGTTCCCGTTGGCCATGATGGTGAAATACAGCGAAGTAGCTACAAGACTGTATTTAGCCGCTTCATAGCGCTGGTTATCAAAAAACGGTTCCATAATGTAAAGCCACGTACCAGGACCGGCAGCCTGGTAGGCATTTTTGAGTATCTGTAATATCTCTGCTTTAGAGAAACAATCCAGAAACTGGCTCATCCAGATAGCATCTGCGCCTTCCGGTATTTTCTGCGAGGGATCCAGGAGATTGATCTGGTAAAAATCTATTCTCTCCGAGTACCCGTTTTTTTCAGCATTTTCCCTCGCTACATTCAACTGCCCCGGCAAATCCAGGATCGTTACATTCACATCGGGGTCGTGGTTGCAACAGGCAATTGCCCATTTTCCTGTATTGCCCCCTACATCAAATATCCGGGCAGGCTTCTCCCTGAACACAATTTCCAGTGCATAAGGAAAAGCATCGTCGGAATAGTAATGATCAAAATCAAACCAGGCTTCCTTCACCTTATCAGGAAACTGGGACAGCCCCTCATAAAGAGTAGGCCAGTTGCCCAGTGTTTTGAGCCCCAGAGGCTTTCCCTCCACGACGCTCTCTTTCATAAAGTTGGCGCCGTTATAGCACACATACTTCATATAGTTAAGGTTTACCCGCGTCATTTCGTCTTTCAGCAAATAAAACCCTATTTTGGTAATATTGTAAAGCCCGTTTTCATTCCTGCGGACCACATCTATGGTTTCGGCCGCCTCCAGCAGTATTTCTACCCCGTATTCTGAAACCCCGCTCTTTTCACAAAGCTCCGTGATGGTTATACCATTGCGATGCTTTCCTATCAGCTCCAGGATACCCAGTTCGGTCATAGCCATCACAGCCTGGAAATAAAGAGGGCCGAAAGCGATTTTCTGGGCTTCAAATTTGGCGTCAAGCGCCGATAATTCTTTTTTCAACGGTAAATGATGTAATAATTTAAGTAAATGCAAAACAGAGCAGCCTCGTGTGATGCGCGCCCATTGTAGATTTTTTGCTAAACTTAAAGAGGTTTTATTAACATACAAAAGGAGAAACGGCAATTATATAAAAAGCCGTAAGTCCGGTAACCATCGGGCAGTCAGCCACGCAGCCGGCAGGTGATTTCCGACTGTTAGAGGCTATCTCATTTGAACTGTTTGGCCCATTGCTTATAGTATTTGGACTCGATCAGCTTGTTGACCTTATAAACAGCCCCGGCCCAGTAGTTCCTGAAGCCAAAACCTCCCGGCTTAGAAACCAGCCGCTCGGTATAGATTACCTTGCCCGTAGCGAGGTCGATAAAAGTTACCCAGACAGTAAACTCTTCTTTATTCTTGTCAAGATTTTCGGCAATATAAGCCACTCCTACCCCGTCTGAAGGCGCCAGCTTATACTTTGCAGCAATCCTGTTAACATCGGCTTCTGTAAGCAAATGCTGCTCCTCGGTTATGTTGGGCTCCACTTCGACTGCGGTATTGATCCTGGTCAGGTCGTCGATATTGGTTTCATACCTGCTGTCATCCTTGATCTTAAAAACCTCCTGCAGGGAGAATTTCTTCGGTTCCAGTACGAGCAGCGAATTCCAGCTTTTGATATGCTGGTTCTTTATCGCAGACGGATCTGTAAAGCCGGCGGCGCCGACGTATTTCGCATTAGTGAAATCGATTCCCAGGAAAGTCAGTTTGGTATTTCCCGCAAACAGCCCCTGCATGGTATTCTGAGCCATTGTTCCGGCTGCTGCCGACAGGAGCATCACTGCTGTCAGATAGATTTTTTTGATGTGCATAGAAATCAAAGTTTATCGATTTTTAATAAAGCTCGAATTTATTCAAAATTCCCGGAAAATTTTGTTCAAATGCCCTTAAAGTCACTATGAATCAGCTATCGGACCTAATGATTTAGCAACCGGTACCTATGCTTATTTTCTCCCACCGACAGAGACCAGCTTTTCCGGCTTTCTTTTTTCAGCAACGTAGACTTTGTCGCGCAGCAACGGCTCAGGGATAAATTCCAGCCGGGGGGTAACCCTCAGCTTTGACCTGAACAGAGAGGAAACCTTCTCCGTAAACGGGTCCGACCTAAGCCTGTCAGGCAAAAGTACCGCCAGATCGTCATTCCCGTATTCGTTGGCGGCAACTACCACCTGGTATAGGGTTATTTCCGGCACCATATCAAGCACGTCAAAAATTGCCGGGGGAAAAAGAGTCGTTCCCTTGAATTTGATCATTTGCTGTTTGCGGCCGACGACCGGACCGAGCCGCGGCGTATTGCGCCCTGAACAGGCGCTATAATGTATGTGACAAAGATCACCCGTTTTATATCGCAGCAACGGCATCCCTTCTACGCCGAGCGTAGTGACTACCACCTCGCCTAATCCGCCATCAGGAACGGGTTGTCCCAGATCGTCGACGACTTCCAGGATCAGCAGCTCGGGGTTAAGATGTCCCCCTTTCCCGGCTTCGCATTCGGTAAAAGCAGCGCCCATTTCAGTAGAAGCGTAGGTGGAATACAGCTTTATATCCCACTTCTCCGAAATCCGGCGCCCCAGTTCGTTGAGTGAAAAATCCGGGTTACGGACAGGTTCCCCGATACAGAGGATTGATCTTACTGTGCTGGCGCGATAATCTATCCCGTTCTCCTCCGCATATTCCAGCAGGCGAGGTATAAACGACGGGATAGCGATCAATACTGTGGAACCGAAGCGCTGAATGGATTCCCATTGCAGAAAAGGAGCCCCGGGCCCAACCCTGACCATACCGGCACCAAGCTTGCGCGCTCCCGTCCAATAGGCGAGCCCGGCCATAAACCGCCTGTCTATTGTCGTCATCAGTTGATAAATATCTCCCGGTAATCCTCCTGCAAGCCGGAAAGAAGCGGCTTCGTTGACGGCCAGCCGCTCGATATCCGAATCGGTCAGGTAGAAAGCTACCGGGTCGCTCAGCGTCCCCGAAGTAGTGACGTAGTCGGCAATCCTGTTTTTAGGAACACAAAGAAAGTCCTCATTATGAGCTGCCAGGTCGTCTTTGGTTGTGAAAGGAAGCTTCGCCAGGTCGGCAACCTGCCTGATATCTCCGGCGGCAATACCATTCTTTTCTAACATTTCCCGATAGAACCGGGAGTTTTGGGACACATAACGTACCAGCTCGCCGAGCTTACCGCCTTGCCAGGCCAGTATCTCTTGTAGCGGAGCCTGTGATAATTCACTCATTTTGAGGTTTGGGATCGGGGCGGATAATGAACCTCAGGGATTGATCCTTGGTGAAATACGCCCATGACCAGTTGTATAGGGTTGCTAATCGGTTCCGGTAATTGATCAAACTCATCAAATGTACGAACAACCACATGAACCAGGCAATAAACCCGCTGAAATGCAGATTAAAGATGTCGGCTACAGCCCTGTTGCGGCTGATTATCGCCATGGAGCCCTTGTCAAAGTACCTGAATCCGGATAAAGCCCTATCCGATAATATGTTCTTAAAGTTAGCTGCAAGGTTCTGTCCCTGCTGTATTGCAACCTGTGCAACCTGCGGATGAGACTGAGGAAAGCCGGGATCCTCTGTCGAAATACATGTATCGCCGATCGCATAGATATTTTCGCTCCCTACCAGCTTATTATAACGATCGACAATCAGCCGGTTTCCACGGCCGAACGCCTCCTGCGGCAGCCCTCCGAACCGGGTAGCCGTTACTCCTGCCGCCCAGATAAGGGTGTTCGTTTCGATCGTTTCTCCGTTCGCAAAATGGACAACCTTTCCATCGAAATCTTTTACCTGCATATTAAGCTTCACCTCTACCCCTATTTTTACAAGGTCGTCGTAGCTGTCTGTTTGCGACTTTTCGCTCATCGCCGCCAATACTTTCGCCCCCCCGTCTACAAGGTAAATTTTCGCACCGACCCCTTCAAATCCAGGGTATTCTTTGAGAATTACATTTTTTCGCATTTCCGCGAACATCCCCGAAAGCTCCACACCGGTAGGGCCGGCCCCGGCTACGACGATAGTGAGCAGCCTTCGTCTTTCCTCGGCATTCACGATGACCGTTGCTTTTTCCATCCGCTGCAGCAGGACGTTCCGCATCGAGACCGCATCGTTGATTGTTTTCATCGGGATCGCGTTTTTCCGGACATTCTCCATCCCGAAATAGTTGGTTTCAGTACCGGTAGCGAATACCAGGTAGTCGTACGACAGCTCTCCATTCGAAAGTATCACCTTATTTTCGCCTGCGTCAACCCTCTGAAATTCGGCCATACGGAACGACACGTTGCGCTTTCCCCTGAACAATTTCCGGAAAGGGTAACTGATATTGGAAACCTCCAGGAAGCCGGTTGCTACCTGGTAAAGCAGCGGTGGAAAAAAGTTATAATTATTCCTGTCGACAAGTGTTATATGAAAGCGATTATCATCGGCCAGCCTGTTAGCCAGGTTGATCCCGGCAAAGCCACCACCGACGATCACTATTTTTTTTTGATTCATAGTAATGCATGAAAATCAGAAATGTACAAACAAATCTCACCCGGATGTCTCTTCCACTCAATCCGATTAGTGCTTCCTTGAATCGAGATAATCCGGCCTTCATTTTTTAAACAAGATAAACGTAAAAAGAATTCCCGGCTATCCTCTTCCCTGAGCCCGGAGAGAAAAATCGGTAAAATGCTATTTCCTAATAGCCGAGCCCGCAGGGAAAAACATGAAACCCAGGCAATGCTGACGAAATCAAAGGTTAACCTCGCGGGGGACCGTCCCTATTCATCGACAGCTTGTGAGCCGATTCTGATGGCTTATGACTATTTTGTAAGTTTATCTATATTTGTGTATTTTCCAGTCTTACCGGATGAAACCATCGCTGCCCAAAACATATGCTTCATACTTCTGCCCCGGCCTGTTTCTCCTCTGCCTGGCTTTCTCCTGCAGACCCGAAATGCCCGAAGACGTTGCCATTGCTTACGAGCAGCTATCGGAGCCTGTCGACTATAACATCCACGTCCGGCCTATTCTTTCCGACAAGTGCTTTGCTTGCCACGGCCCCGATGAAGCCAAGCAGAAAGCCGGCCTTCGCCTCGACATAGCGACAGCAGCTTACGGTGAGCTCCCCGAAACACCCGGGAAATTTGCCATTAAACCCGGGAACCTGGCCAAAAGCGAGTTCTTTCACCGGATCGTCTCGACCGACCCGGACTATGTCATGCCTACCCCCGACTCCCACCTGAGCCTGACCACGCGGGAAAAAGCCATCCTGATCAAATGGATCGAAGACGGGGCCGGGTATAAACCCCACTGGGCTTTTACCAAAATTGAGGAAACGAAACCGCCGAAGGTAAAGGAACAGGCCCTGGTCGAAAATGATATCGACCGGTTCATTCTGGCAAGGCTTGAAAAAGAACAGCTAATGCCTGCCGGCCGCGCAGAAAAAGAAGTGCTGCTGCGAAGGCTCTCGCTTGACCTTACAGGGCTCCCGCCTACCGTCTCCGAAACAGATGGTTTCCTTGCCGATACTTCAAAAAATGCATACGAAAAACAGGTTGACCGCCTGCTGGGATCGCTGCACTACGGTGAAAAAATGGCTTCGGACTGGCTCGATCTGGCCAGGTTCGCAGATTCGCACGGGTATACCGTAGACCGCCTCCGTGACATGTCGCCTTACAGGGATTGGGTGATAGGCGCCTTCAACCGGAACATGCCTTACGACAGGTTCCTGCAGGAACAACTGGCCGGCGACCTGATGCCCGATCCAACCAGGGATATGATCATCGCTACGGCTTTTAACCGTAACCACCAGCAAAATATGGAGGGTGGTATCATCGAAGAGGAGTTCCAGACTGAATATGTAGTCGACAGAGTCAATACTTTTGGCGACGCCATGCTTGGAATTTCGCTGAGCTGCGCCAAATGCCACGACCATAAGTATGACCCTGTTACCCAGAAAAACTATTTCGAGCTTTACAGCTTTTTTAATAACGTCAGGGAAGCGGGGCAGATTTCCTGGGATGACGCCCTCCCCGCGCCGACACTCCTCTTGCCAACCGGTTCGCAGGAAGCATCCCTTAAAGAAATCCGCAGCCGGATTGCAGGACTGGAAAGCCGTTCCAAAGAAGAGAGCAGCAGCCAGGACGAGCTTTTCGCCGCCTGGCTTAAGGATAAGCGCCACATTCAGTTGGGAAACGAAAAGATCCCTTTAAACGGCCTCCAGGCTTTTTTTGATTTCGACTCAAAACACCTCGTCAGCCGGATAGGGAAAAAGACTACAGGCACACTCAAATATAACGGCGGGCCGGTGAAAACCCTTCCCGCCTTTGTACCCGGTGAAAATGGAATGGCGCTCCGGATGGACGGGGATATTTACCTGGACTTCGGCGACGTGGGTGTCTTCCGCAAATCCCAGCCTTTTTCAGTAGGTATCCGCGTCCGGATACCGAAAGATCTGAAGGAAGGGGTAATTTTCCACAAAAGCGACTTTGAACGACTCTATAACTTCAGAGGGTATCATCTTTACCTGAGAGACGGGAGACTGGAAACGAACCTGGCTTACGTGGCTCCTTCCAATGCCATTACACGTGTATCGGAAATCAAAGCCCCGGTCGGGAAATGGATCCACCTTACGATGACCTACGATGGCTCTTCGCGGGCTGAAGGGCTCCGCCTCTATATGGATGGAGAGCCGCTGGCTATGGATACCGAAATCGACCAGCTGACAAAAGATATCATTTTCTCAAGAAAAGTCCAGCCGGGACTGCAAATCGGCGGATGGGGACGCGGCCTGGGCTTCAAAGACGGCCTGGTTGACGACATCGCCGTTTTTGACCGCGAGCTGACCCCGTATGAGATACAGGTACTCAGTGGAAAATCCGACTGGAACAGCATCGTCGCCACCCCGGTCGACGGCTTGTCCGGGGCACAACTGTCCCGGCTCAGAGATTACTACCTGAGCGCTGTATCCAAAAATATGCTGGATATACGGAAAGAGCTCATACAATGGCGTACAGTTCTTGCAGATTCGATGCAGCAGGTCAAAGAGCTTATGGTGATGCAGGAATACCCCAGGCCCAAACAAGCCTATGTCCTGCTGAGAGGAGAATATGCTAATAAAGGTGAAAAGGTCTATCCGAATACCCCCGCGGCAATTCTTCCCTACCCCGAAGATCTTCCTAAAAACCGGCTCGGTCTGTCTCAATGGCTTACTTCTACCGGGAATCCGCTGACCGCACGTGTGGCGGTTAACCGGTACTGGCAGAACTTTTTCGGTACCGGGCTAGTCAAAACATCTGAAGATTTTGGCAGCCAGGGAGAAATGCCCAGCCATCCGGAGCTGCTGGATTGGCTTGCTTTTAACTTTCGCAAATCCGGATGGAATGTAAAACGGCTCCACAAGCTGATGGTCATGTCGGCTACTTACCGGCAGGATTCCCGTGCCACAAAAGAGCTACGGGAAAAAGACCCGGAAAACCGGCTGCTGGCAAGAGGCCCATCGGGAAGGCTATCGGCCGAGATGATCAGGGACAATGCGCTGACGGCCAGCGGGCTGCTGAACAAAAAAATCGGTGGTCCCAGCGTAAAACCGTATCAGCCGGAAGGATTGTGGGAGATAAACAGCGCACGTTACCGGCAGGACAGCGGAGAAAATGTTTACCGGCGCAGCTTATACATACTGGCTAAGCGTTCGGTCCCAAACCCCACCCTTTCCTCTTTCGATGCAACCGACCGGAGCTACTGCGTTGTGAGGCGCCAGCAAACCAATACCCCTTTGCAGGCGCTTGTTACACTCAATGACCCGACGTTCGTCGAAGCCTCCAGGAAAATAGGCGAATACATGTCACAGTTCCCCGACAACCGGCAGGCCATAACAGCGGCCTACCGGCGATCGACAGGGAGAACCCCGACAGAAAAAGAGCTGGACCTGCTCCGCCGCCTTTACGAATCAGAATATGCCAAAATGAAAAAGACGCCCGAAAAAGCAGCCGGCTGGCTTCGCATCGGGCAATACAGGGCTTCTCCCGAAGCAGATCCGTTGCGGCTGGCGGCATTTTCAGTTGTCGCAAGCACCATACTCAACTCCGACGCAACCCTCACCAGGCGATAAGATGCATCACGACCACGACGAACCTTTCAGGCTCCATTCCCCGGAATTCAATTCGCTTCATAAAAAGCTGGACAGAAGGAATTTCCTGGTAAAGACATCTCTCGGACTGGGAGCGCTCACGCTCGGTTCACTGCTTGGCTGTGACCGGGCAGGGGGAAACAAAACTGCCTTTCAGAGCCCTCCAGAGACTGCGAACTTTGAAGAAGAAGTGCTAAAAGCGTTACCGCATCTTGCCCCGAAAGCAAAAAGAGTAGTTTATCTTTTCATGAGCGGTGGGCCTTCACAGTTTGAGACCTTCGACTATAAACCGAAGCTGGTAGATCTGTTCGGGCAACAGCTTCCGGATTCTGTCCGTCAGGGCCAGCGGCTTACAGGAATGAGCGCCAATCAAAGCTCTCTGCCTGTGGCGCCGTCCGCTTTCAGATTCAACCGGCACGGCGCCAACGGGACCTGGGTAAGCGAGCTGTTGCCGTACACAGCCAGGGTTGTGGACGACCTTTGCATAGTTAAATCGCTTTATTCGGAAGCCATCAATCACGATCCGGCTATTACTTTCCTGCAAACCGGCAACCAGCTTCCGGGACGACCTTCGATCGGGTCATGGGTGAGCTACGGGCTGGGCTCCATGAACGATAACCTGCCTGCCTTCATCGTACTCGTATCGAAAAATGCACCTAAAGACCAACCGCTGTATGCCAGGCTATGGGGTAACGGCTTCCTTCCTTCCAAATACCAGGGGGTTCAGTTCCGGTCGGGAAAAGACCCCGTACTGTTCCTCAACAACCCGGAAGGCTACGACGGCGATGACCGGGCCGAAATGCTGGACTACCTGACCCGGATTAACCGCATCCAGAACGAACCCTACGGAGATCCTGAAGTTGAGGCACGTATTGCCCAATATGAAATGGCGTACCGTATGCAAACTTCTGTGCCGGAGGTGCTCGACGTCAAAGACGAGCCGGACGAAGTTTTTGATCTTTACGGCCCCGGCAGCCGCGATCCGGGTACCTATGCGGCAAATTGTATCCTGGCACGGAAGCTGATCGAAAAAGATGTAAAATTCGTACAGCTTTACCACCAGGGCTGGGACAATCACGGACAGCTTCCCCAGACCATCAGGAAGCAATGCAGGCAAACCGACCAGGCTACCGGCGCGCTGATCATGGACCTGAAGCGCCGGGGGTTGCTTGAGGATACGCTTGTGATTTGGGGCGGCGAATTCGGGCGTACCGTTTATTCCCAGGGCCAGTTATCTCCCGACAACTACGGCAGGGACCACCATCCGCGCTGCTTTACGATGTGGATGGCCGGAGCGGGCGTTAAGCCCGGCTTCTCATTCGGTGAAACAGACGATTTTTCATATAATATCGTTAAAGATCCGGTCCATGTACACGATTTTCATGCCACCCTCATGCATCTGTTGGGTGTTGATCATGAAAAGCTTGTCTACAAGTTCCAGGGACGCAGGTTCCGGCTGACAGATGTGCATGGCGAGGTGGTGAAGGAGCTGCTGACCTGATTACCTCTGAATATCGCTCTTACCGATGAAATGAAAAAATTCATTCTCGGCCAATCCGGAAGTGGAACGCTTTACGCTACTCCCGGTGAATACGTGCGTGACCTGATCCGGCATGAGCGTGACAGGTTGGAGGCGGCCAAACTTCGCAACAATATTATAGAAGGTTATCAGGATGCTATAAGCGGAAGAGTACGCGAATTTTCCGGCGACTTGATGGCTGATCTGAAAGCACATAAAAATTCCAAATGACAGGGCTCCTCCTTACTTCAAGGGCTCTGGAAGACATTCAGGAAATCTACGACTATTCGCTGGAGAAATGGGGTGAAAATACAGCCCTTAAATATATCAGATCGTTTGAAGATGCTTTTTCTTTATTAAGAGGAAACAGAGGGCTTTTGAAAGTTAATACTAAAATATCTTCAAGGTTCATGGTTTATTACGTTCAAAAGCATTGCCTGATCTGGAGGATACGCTTGTGATTTGGGGCGGCGAATTCGGGCGTACCGTTTATTCCCAGGGCCAGTTATCTCCCGACAACTACGGCAGGGACCACCATCCGCGCTGCTTTACGATGTGGATGGCCGGAGCGGGCGTTAAGCCCGGCTTCTCATTCGGTGAAACAGACGATTTTTCATATAATATCGTTAAAGATCCGGTCCATGTACACGATTTTCATGCCACCCTCATGCATCTGTTGGGTGTTGATCATGAAAAGCTTGTCTACAAGTTCCAGGGACGCAGGTTCCGGCTGACAGATGTGCATGGCGAGGTGGTGAAGGAGCTGCTGACCTGATTACCTCTGAATATCGCTCTTACCGATGAAATGAAAAAATTCATTCTCGGCCAATCCGGAAGTGGAACGCTTTACGCTACTCCCGGTGAATACGTGCGTGACCTGATCCGGCATGAGCGTGACAGGTTGGAGGCGGCCAAACTTCGCAACAATATTATAGAAGGTTATCAGGATGCTATAAGCGGAAGAGTACGCGAATTTTCCGGCGACTTGATGGCTGATCTGAAAGCACATAAAAATTCCAAATGACAGGGCTCCTCCTTACTTCAAGGGCTCTGGAAGACATTCAGGAAATCTACGACTATTCGCTGGAGAAATGGGGTGAAAATACAGCCCTTAAATATATCAGATCGTTTGAAGATGCTTTTTCTTTATTAAGAGGAAACAGAGGGCTTTTGAAAGTTAATACTAAAATATCTTCAAGGTTCATGGTTTATTACGTTCAAAAGCATTGCCTGATCTGTGACGTTATCAGTGACCATATATTGTACTGACAGTGAAGCATTTTTCTATAAACCTGCTCGAGCGACTGAAGGAGCTGGAACCCAACCTTGACGACGAAGTCAGGGCGCTGCGAGAAAAAATAGCCTGGTGAAAAACTGGGGCTCTATCACGATCTTCACCAAATCCATTCGGTATCAAACCTTTTTACTAATTTTGTCGTTATTAAAACGCCTAAATCCCGGAGTGATGCTTCGGAAAGGGTTTTACCATCGTATTTTAATACCTCATTATGCTCCGTTCCCGTTTCATTGTAATTGCAATTGTCGCCATTATACTTGAATCGTGCAAAACAACGCCTCCCGCTGTCACCAATACGCCGGATTCAGGGCCGGCCGAAGAGCCGGTTTTAGTCAGGCTGGGTGACAAATCCTATACTACCAGGGACTTTGCAGCATCTTTTGAGAAGAATAAGTATTCGCTGAATTCAGAGAAACCGCTGAGCCCGCAGGAATACCTCGACCTCTTTACCAACATGAAGCTCAAGGTGCTGGCCGCCCAGAAAGAAGGTGGTGACACCACCGAAAATTTCAGAGACGAAATTTCGTCCTACAGGGAAATCCTGTCTCAGAATTTCCTGAATGACAAGGAACTCGCCGAGAAGTTTGCCAGAGAGGCTTACGAAAGATCGAAAACCGAAGTTCACGCTTCACATATATTGATCCGGGTACCCGAGCTTGCCTCCCCCGCCGATACGCTCAAAGCCTACGGAACGGTACAGAAAATATGGACACAGCTCCGTGGTGGCGCTGATTTCGGGGAAATGGCGCTGAAGTTTTCACAAGACCCCAGTGCGAAATCAAACAAAGGCGACCTGGGCAGCTTCACCGTTTTCCAGATGGTATACCCCTTTGAAACCGCAGCCTACAACACCCCGGTGGGCCGTTTTTCGGAACCGGTCAGAAGTATTCACGGATATCATATTATTAAAGTACACGACCGAAGCCCGAACCGCGGGCGGATCCAGGTCGCTCATTGTATGGTCCCCGCTGCCGAAAGCGACTCACCTGAACTGCGCCAGGCTGCAAAAAATAAGATAAACCAGGCCTATAGCCTGCTGAAATCCGGCGAAAGCTGGGATTCGGTGGTGAAGGCTTTTTCTGAAGATCAGCGTTCGGTCCAGAACCAGGGGCTGCTCCCGGCTTTCGGGATCGGGACGATGGTCAAGCCGTTCGAAGATGCGGCTTTCGGATTGGCGAAGCCCGGAGATTATTCCGAACCGGTGCAAACCGCCTATGGCTGGCATATTATAAAGCTCGCCAGGAAAATTCCCATGGAAAGCTATGAGGAAGCTGCGCCGGCCCTGCGCCAGAAAGTAACCCAGGATTCGCGCGGTAAGTTTATCGAAAAAGCAAACCAGCAGAAAATACGTGCGCAGTACCCGGTTACCGAAAATCTGGATGTACTGCAGCGGATAGGGTCGCTGGTAGACAGCACTTTGCTAAGGGCACGCTGGACCGTACCTGCGCCGGTTCCTCAGGAAATTGCAGACGCCCATCTTTTTGTACTGAGCAGGAAGGCGTATACCGGCGGAGAATTCATTAATTACCTGAAAAACAAGCAGAAACCCTTACCTCCGGGTTCTTCGGTCGACGCTGCTCTACGGCGGTACTATAATGACTTCATCAACGAAAAGCTTGCCCTGCATGCAAAAAGCCTGCTTGAAAAGGATCAGCCTGAGTTTCAGCAATTGATGCAGGAAATCACAGACGGCGTACTCCTTTCCAACATGATGGAAAAGTATGTCTGGGGTAAATCCCTGAGTGATTCACTCGGACAAAGGCAGATTTTTGAAAGCAACAAAAACAAGTACCAGTACCCTGAAAGGGCAGTGGCGACACTGGCCGTTGCACAGGATACAGCACTGGTGAACCGGGCCAGGAAAATGCTTTCGGGCTATCCTTACAGCCTTGAACTACGGGGAGAAGATGTACTGTTTGAAAACAACGAGGCCGCTCCCGGCGCCGGGGCCATCGGGAAGCTAAAAAAGATAGCGACTGCTATGAGCGTCAATCCGCAATATATAGTGGAGATAAACGCGCATCGCGATGAGAAAGAAAGCAGGGAGGTCAGCGAAGCGAGGCTGAACAACGTAGTAAACTTCTTGAAAAACAATGACGTTTCCCTGAACAGGATCGTAGAAAAGAACCATGATGCGCTGAAAAACACGTCCGACGCGGCCGCTAACAGGAAAGTCACCTTTATATATTATTCTACCTCGGCCCAGGATGTCGCCAAAGTATTGAACAGCAACCTTTCGGGAGAAGAAGTGATTGCAAAAGACGGCTACATTTCTAAAGACGATCCGTTGCTAAGCGGGCTCGAATGGAAAACCGGGGAACAGCTTCATGCAACCCCGAAAGGTAAAAAGTGGATCTATATAAAGGAAATCCAGGCACCCCGCGTCAAAACGTTTGAAGAAGCCCGGGGGGCAGTAATTAACGATTACCAGCGGGTACTCGAACAGCAATGGCTCGAAAAACTGAAAAATGAATATCCTGCTACAGTCAACAAAAACGAGCTAAGCAAAGTAAAGTAAGGAGACACAAGTATCAAATCTGAAATAATAATCATGTCATTTAATTTTTTGTTCCGGCTTTTCCCAGTCAGATTTCTTTTTCCCGCACTGGTGTTTTTTGCCGGGGCTGGTGCCGGGCTATTTGCCCAGGCACCTGTCAGCATCGATAAAATCGTTGCACGGGTCGACAACTACTATATCCTGAATTCGGAAATAGAGGAAATGTACCAGGGGTACCTCCAGCAAAATCAGAATAACGTAGACAAATGCGATCTTCTTGAATCTCTCATTATCAATAAGATGCTTCTGGCAAAGGCTGAGATAGATTCAGTTGAAGTAGAAGACAAGGATATCGATTCCCAACTGAACGGCAGGATGAATATGATGATCCAGCGGTTCGGATCCGAGCAGAACCTGGTAGAAGCATATGGAAAAAGCATCGATGCGTTGAAATCGGAGCTGCGCCAGCAACTGAAGGAGCAGCTTACCGTTGAAACCATGCAGCAGAAGATAGCGGGGGACGTAAAAATTACACCGAAAGAGGTCAGGAAGTTTTTTAACGGTATTCCCAAAGACAGCCTGCCTTTTATACCGGCTGAAGTCGAAGTGGGGCATATCGTAAGATTGGGCACCGTAACCCAGGAACAGAAACAAAAGCTGCGCAACCAGCTTCTCGATTATAAGAAACGCGTCGAGCAGGGAGAAGACTTTGCTATCATTGCCCAGATTCATTCCGACGATGTTCTTTCTGCAAAGGCCGGCGGCGACCTGGGATTTGCGGGGCGGGGAGCTATGGTACCGGAATTCGAAGGTGCAGCTCTGGCACTGAAAGTCAATGAGATTTCCGAACCGGTTGAAAGTAAGTTCGGGTTTCACCTCATCCAGCTCCTGCAGACGCGCGGCGCTGAATACCGGGCGCGTCATATCCTGTTGCGCCCCGACTACAACGAAGGGACCGATATTACCGACGCCAGCCGTTTCCTGGATAGCCTCAGGACTCTTATACAGACTGATTCACTTTCGTTTGCAAGAGCGGCCAAAGAGCATTCCCAGGATGAGATGACTGCCGAAATGGGTGGGCTGCTGCAGGACATGCAGACGCAGACCAGCTATCTCGCGCTCGACGCGACTATGGATCCCGTGCTTTATTTCGCGCTCGATTCGATGCAGGTAGACCAAATCAGCAAACCGATTATTTATCGTACCGACGAGGGACAATCGGCCATGCGCATCATCTGGTACAAAAGCAAAAAAGAGCCTCACGTAGCCAATCTGAAAGATGACTACGAAAAGATTTCCAATATCGTGCTTTCGAATAAAAAGAATACTGCGCTTGAAAAATGGTTTGCCAAAGCTCAGGGAGATGTGTTTATCCGGGTAGAGCCGGAATTCGGCACCTGCAAGGTGCTCTCTGAGCTGGCTTCGGTAGAGCAGTGACGCGGTAAGGGGGATGAACAGGCTTCGGAAACACTTCTTACTGAACGCCAAATGGCTTTTCCCGCTCGCCGGAATGGCGTTTCTGTTTTTCGGTTTTTCAAACAGTAAAGAAAGACGCCCCAATGTCATCCTGATCCTGGCTGACGATATGGGCCGTGAATGTCTGAGCAGCTACGGCAGTCTTTCCTACCAGACCCCTGTTCTGGATTCACTGGCGGCTAATGGTATCCGGTTTACAAACTGTATGTCGCAGCCACTTTGTACGCCTTCGCGCGTGCAGCTCATGACCGGTCTTTACAACTACCAGAACTACGACTACTGGGGAAACCTGCGTAAGGGAGAATACACCTTCGGCCACCTTATGAAAGACGCCGGCTATGCGACCTGCATTGCGGGAAAGTGGCAACTGAACGGTGCTCATAACAAGGATGAAATCCCAGACTGGGATGACAGGCGCAAACCCTTCAGCTTTGGCTTTGATGAATTCTGTCTCTGGCAGGTGGCCGAAAGAAAAGAAGAAGGAGACCGCTATGCAAAGCCGCTTATCGTACAAAACGGGGAATATCTGGATACTTCCGAAGATAACTACGGACCGGATATCTTTTCGGACTACATTCTTGATTTCATCAGCCGGAAGAAGAAAGAGCCGTTTTTTGTATACTATCCCATGGTATTAGTACACAGCCCGTTCGTTCCGACACCCGACTCTAAAGCCTGGAGCGACCCAACCCGCAGATTCGAAAAAGATACTACTTATTTTAAAGACATGGTTGGATACGTCGATAAGCTTGTCGGACGCCTCTCCCAACATTTGAAAGCATTGAACCTGGATCAGAATACCATTATTCTTTTTACCGGGGATAACGGTACCGACCGGTCTGTCTATACACAGACAAAGAGCGGTATCATAAGAGGAGGTAAGGGGCTTACTACTGCCACCGGGACTCATGTTCCCCTGATAGCCTATTGGCCTGACAAAATCCGTAAGGGGAAAACCTATTCAAAACTGGTAGACTTCACCGATTTCATGCCGACAATTGCCGATCTTGCGGGCATCAGGCACCCTCCCACCCTGCATGGCCTGAGCTTTTATCCGCTGCTTACCGGAGACCCCGCCTTTGAAGGCAGAATAACGGCTACATGCCATTTCGACCAATATCCGCTCAGGAAAGACAAAGAATATAAACGGGCCCGGTTTGTCAGAACCATCAACTATAAGCTTTATCACGACGGGCGGTTTTATAATACAGACAAAGATATAGCGGAAAAGAGCCCGCTAAACAAAGATCAATTGTCCGGCCCCGAAAAAGACACGCTCCGGCTACTGGAGCTGGCCATGAGAAAACATCCTGTTTGGGTTGAAAAGTAAGCTGGGTACCATGAGCATAACACGACGGACTTATCTCCCTGCAGAGCCCTTTCGCTTCATAAGCGCCACCATCGCCTGCCTGTTAATAGCCGGCGCGGCCCTCTCTCAATCCCGCGAAGACTTACCATGGACCACCCATAGCCTGGATCCGAAGCCTGCTTCCGGATCGGACGGAGTAAAAATGGCCGATGTAAACGGCGACGGGTTTCCCGATCTGGTAACAGGTTTTGAAGAAGACGGGATAACCCGCATCTACATCAATCCCGGTCATGACAAGATAAAAAAGCAGCACTGGCAATACGTGGAACTGCCTTCTCCGGATGTAGAAGATGCCCTCCTGGTCGACCTCGACAACAACGGTATCATCGACCTGGTCACGGCATCGGAAGGCGCTACCAACCAGGTTATGTTTCACTGGGCGCCGGAGAACCCCAAAGATTACCTGGACGCCTCGAAATGGGTAACCCAGTCTGTCCCCGCTTTAAACGGGCTTAGTGCATGGATGTTTGCAGTTCCCGCAGATATGGATCAGCAAAACGGCGTAGACCTCGTTATCGGTTCGAAGCGCAGGCAGGGCGATTCCGGGGACGACAAGGCCGTGGTAGGATGGCTGAAATGCCCTCCGAATCCCCGGGATATCGACCGGTGGACTTTTCACCCGGTATCCAAAGCCGGCTGGATCATGTCGGTCGTCCTGCATGATATGAACGGCGACGGATTCCCCGACATCCTCGTATCCGATCGAAAGAACAGCACTCAGGCCGGTGTGAGATGGCTGGAAAACCCGGGTATCTCCTCGCCGGGATTCTATTCGGAATGGAAATCCCACATGATCGGGACCAATATCAAAGAACCCATGTTCCTGGCAATACATGATCTGAACGGCGACGGGCTCAGTGATATATTGGTTCCGGATCTTTATAAAGGCCTGGTTCTACTCGAACATGCACCTGATCATAGCTGGAAAATGCACAAAATCCCCTACCCTGACTGGGCCGGGCCCAGAGGAAAGTCTGTTGCAGTAGCCGATATGGACCTGGATGGACGACCGGATATCGTTTTGTCGTTTGAGGAAGAAAGCAAAGTAGCCAGAATCCCCTATGACGAATATAAAAAGACCGGGAAATATAGCGTGATCGGCGGGAGGTACGACGGAAATCCCTTCACCGGAAAATGGACTTTCCACAAGATCAGCGACATGAAAGGGCGGAAATTCGATCTCGTCAACCTGGTCGATATGGACGGCGACGGCGATACCGATGTGCTGACAAACGATGAAAACGAGGAAGATATCGGACTTGGGATCATCTGGTACGAAAACCCGGCCGTCAATCCCTGAAATCGCCGCTCATACTACGGCTCCGTTATCAGGAAACACCGGCCAATTTTCTCTTTTCCCCTTCTTTTCCAGACAAAAGTCACCGACAATAATGATTGTTGTCAGGATCTTCCATTTTCATATTTGCGGCCATTTTCTTTTTAAAAAAGCCTTGTATTTTCGCCAAATAAAAGACAAAAAGGTATTTTAATATTTTATCCTCTCAACATAAGTCCAAAACGGTATGCTGTCAAAATCACAAGCACGGGCATTCTTCCTGGGTGGAACGATGGTCACTTTCCTGATTTTTATCGGACTGACGATTTATTCTTTTGCTCCCGGGGCTGATCAGTCCAATCACGAGAACATTACAGAACAGGTGGTCAGAGGTAAACATCTCTGGGAAACCAACAATTGTATGGGGTGCCATACGATCCTCGGCGAGGGCGGATATTATGCGCCGGAGCTGACAAAAGTGGTCGAGAGAAAAGGAGAGGAGGTGATCAAGGTGATTCTTCAGCTTCCTGTTCCCTGGGCTCCTCACGGACGGAAAATGGTTGCCTATAATATGAGCAACGAAGACGCCGACGCGATGATCGCCTATCTTAAATGGATCGGGGAAATCGATCTGAACGGCTTTGATAGAATTGTTTCACCCCTGGCTAAAGACCAGCAATAACACTTCCTCCTATGAAATACAGATCTCAACAAGTCGCCTACTGGTTTTTTGCCCTGTGCATGCTGCTTTTTGCCTTGCAGATTTTATACGGATTTATAATGGGTTTTGCCAGGATTGGCATGGACAACCTCCATGACTGGATTCCGTTCAATACTGCCCGTGCAGTACACACCAACCTGCTTGTCGTATGGCTGCTTACCGGCTTTATGGGAGCCGCTTATTACATTATCCCGGAGGAAGCTCAAAGGGAACTGGTCAGTGTAAAACTGGCCTACGTACAGCTCATATCTCTCGCTGTAGTGGGAGTCGCCGCCATTACCGGTTATCATTTCAATATCTGGGAAGGCAGAAAATTCCTGGAAATACCCAGGGAGCTTGACTACCTCGTAGTAGTCAATGTACTTCTCTTCCTGGGGATTATTCTCGCCACCCTGTTCAAAGGAAAAAGGCAGACTACCACCGCTATGGTTCTGACGATGGGGCTGGTATTTGCCGCATTGCTCTACCTGCCGGGTATGATCTGGTTTGACAGCCAGGTTACGGATTCGTTTTTCAGATGGTGGGTCGTGCACCTGTGGGTGGAGGGCGTATGGGAGCTGATCATGGGAGGTATCCTGGCTTTCCTGTTGATCAAGCTTACGGGAGTCGATCGCGAGGTAATCGAGAAATGGCTGTATGTGATCGTCGGGCTTACCTTCCTTTCGGGAATTCTCGGAACAGGACACCACTATTATTATATCGGCGTAAACAAGATCTGGCTGATCGTAGGAGGTATATTTTCTGCCCTGGAGCCGCTTGCATTTCTTGCAATGGCACTGTTCGCAGTTTACATGTACCGGAAAGGAGAGAAATCACACCCCAATAAAATAGCTTTATTCTGGACCATAGGCGCCTCCATTGTATCGTTCATTGGTGCCGGCCTCCTTGGATTTGCGCATACCCTTCCGCAGACCAATATCTATACGCACGGCACGCTGGTCACGGCCATGCACGGACACTATGCCTTCTGGGGCGCCTATGCTATGATCGTCCTGGCCATTATCGCCTATGCCATGCCGAATATCACCGGCAGGAAGAGGTATGACAAGACACAGGGGCACCTTGCATTCTGGCTTTCAAACGTCGGCATGCTCGGTATGGTGACTGCTCTGGGTGTGGCGGGCGTAGTACAGGTATACCTGGAACGGAGGCTCAAGATGGAGTTCATGCATGCACAGGAAGAAGTTAAAATACATTTTGTAGTGATGATTCTCTGTGCGGTAATTTTCGCAACGGGTATCGGCTACTATATCGCAGAATTTATCAGGTACGGGAAACCTACGGATGAAGCCCTTATCGATTCTAAGGCAGATGATTTCACTCACCTGCCTGCCTGAAACGGCTGACTTCGCCGGCATTTAAATATTAGCCGGATCGCCTTTCAAACGGTTGGTCCGGCCTGAAAATATCTCTTTATGATTGTACAAACCATTCCATACTACCAGGAAATCAACAAAGAATCGGTTGTATTCCGGCATGCGTTTCATCAAAAACTGCCGCTTCTCCTGAAAGGACCAACCGGTACAGGGAAATCCAGGTTCGTAGAACATATGGCGTATAAGCTCGATAAGCAGCTCATCACCATCTCCTGCCACGAAGAAACCTCTTCTACCGACCTGATCGGCAGGTTTATTATCAAAGGGGCCGAGACTGTCTGGCTTGACGGTCCACTGACCACGGCCGTCAGGGAAGGCGCTATCCTGTATATGGACGAGATCGCCGAAGCAAGACCGGATGTTGTAGTGGCGATACATTCCCTTACCGATCACCGGAGGGAACTCTTCATCGACAAGCTCGGAGAGAAAATATACGCCCACGACGACTTTATGTTGGTAGCATCCTTTAACCCCGGCTATCAGAAGGGATTCAAAGAACTCAAACCTTCTACCCGCCAGCGATTTATCGCCCTTAGTTTTGACTACCCGGAAGCCAATACGGAACGTTCCATCTTAGAGGCTGAAAGCGGGCTCGATGCCGATACCGCCGGAAAACTGGTAGCCATCGGTCGGAAAATCAGGAACCTGACCGAGCTCGGATTAGCAGAAACCGTCTCTACCAGGCTCCTGGTCGATGCCGCAAAGCTCATACAAAGCGGGCTGCCCAAAAGGCTGGCTGTCAATGTCGCCGTAGTAGAACCTCTGACAGACGATCCTCAGACACTCCAGGCCCTACGAGATCTCACCGGGCTTATGATTTGAGGTAGTTGAAAGTTGAAAGTTGAAAATTGAAAGTGAAGAATTGTCAAACTCTCAACTCTCAACTCTCAACTTTCAACTCTCAACTAAAACCGCACATCACAATATGGGACTGGATTTAGATGAATGGATATTCGGAAAAGTAGCCAGGTACCTGAAGAGAAACAGGGACAAGGCCGGACAAAACCTCGTTCAGAAAGTGGACCTGGATCAGATCAAGCCCCGGCTGACACTCCTGGCGCGCGCTGTTTCCGGCGAAAGCATAGATATCTTCCCGGCAGAAAGGGAGGGTGGTTATAAAGGCCGGAATTTTTTCTTACCTGCTTCTTTTTCAAAATTCCCCACTTGGGACCAGAACCTGGAATTCTATCTTTTCAGAGTACTCTACCTGCATACACAGCGGGAACTTGGGTTCAACTGGGACAGGCAGGTGGATGATGCAATCCCTTCGATGCAGCGTGCATTCGATACGTCTCCACAGGTATTAGACAGGTTGATAGCAGGCTTTCCTGCTGCTGGTGACCTTCATGAAAGGTTACTAACCGGGTTTCCCGTCACTTCCCCACACCCCGACCTGCCCGAATTGTCGTGGCTTTACGGTAAGTGGATGTATGACGACTCTCCGCTCCGGGAGGAAACTGTATTGCAGAATTTCAACGATAAGACTAAAAAAGCCGACGAAACCACTCCCACTACCCTGTTGCAGGCCAAACCCGTTGAAGAAATCAGGACGCTTACCATCGACAAAAAGCAGCAGGAGGATTACGTACTGCTGCATAACTTCGAAAAGGTCGAAACGGCGGAAGAGTATAACGGGGTCTGGCGGGATTTTGACGGGAAGGACGACCTCGAAGAGCACCAGGATGCCCTTGACGAGCTGAATATGAAATTTACCGTCAGGGTCGATGATACCGCACATTCTGTCTACCAGGCGGAGTTTATGGAAAATACTTCAGTAGCGGAAAGCGCCGGATCGGAAGGAGGCGGGTTTCATTTGAAATATGACGAATGGGATTTCAAAAACCGGGCTTATAAACCCGGTTTCTGCAGGGTATTTCCGAAAATACAGGCCGAACTGGATCCCGGGTACTACGCGAAAACGATTACAAAGAATGCTTCTACCCTACTGGGCCTTCGCAAAATGCTCGTTTCCGTAAACAATAAAATGCAGCAGCAACGAAAACAGCCGCAGGGTGCCGAGTTCGATATCGACGCGCTCACCGATCTTTTCACCGATATCAGAGCGAGGAGAAGCCCTTCCGATAATATCTTCCTTTCCAGGAGGAAAAAAGAAAAGGACTTTTCGATCCTGGTTTTGCTCGATATCAGCCTTTCCAGCGATAGCTATGCGGCCGGCAGCCGGGTAATCGATGTGGAAAAGGAGGTAGCCATTCTCTTTGGGGAGATCCTCGATGAGCTATCGATCGACTTTTCGATCGACAGCTTTTTTTCCAAAACCAGGAACTATTCCACCTACCTGACCCTGAAGGACTTCGATGAAAAATGGGTCGCCGGAAAAAACAGGATAGGTGCCGTAGAACCCCAGGGATATACCCGCATAGGCGCCGCGCTCCGCCATGCCGGAGCTCGGCTCGACAGCCGGGAGGCAAAAAACAAATGGATCATCCTGGTTTCGGATGGAAAACCCAATGACTACGATAAGTACGAAGGGAAATACGGTATCCAGGATGTGCGGCAGGCGCTGAGAGAGCTCGGGGAACGGGAGATCAATGCTTACGCCCTGGCGATAGAAGCCCGTGCCAAATACTATCTGCCCCAGATGTTCGGACAAAACCATTACCAGATACTGACCACCCCGGTAGAACTACTCCGCGCAATGGTCGGGCTTTATACCAAAATCAGACACCAGTGAAAGCCTTTCCAGGATGCACACTCAAAATACAATAAAAATTCCCCTGGAAACCAGTGTTCCCGGCCATAAGCATATCGGTTATCCACCGGGAGGCATCCTGATGTGGGTGATCATCATGCTGGAGCTGGGAACTTTCGGAATGGGAATCGCAGCGATCGTTTACTACGGACGCGTCGAACCGGAAGTATTTACGGCAGCAGCATCCCACCTGAATCGCGGTATCGGAACTGTAAATACCGCCCTGCTCCTGCTCAGCGGGTTCTGGATGGCCAAGTCGGTTGAAGCGATAAAAGCCGGTTATCGCCGGCGTAGCGTCAGGTTCCTTATTTTCACCATCCTCGGCGGGTTAGCTTTTTCACTGCTGAAAGGATATGAATATGCAGAAAAGTTAAAGGCGGATATTACACTGGGAGGCAATATGTTTGAAACGCTCTACTGGCTGCTGACCGGCTTTCACCTGATACACGTCTGGGTCGGAATGATTATTCTGAGCATTATGATATTCAGGATACACAAACTCCCGGATTACGCGCATGCAGGAGATCTCGAATCGGCCGGGGCTTTCTGGCACATGTGCGACCTTATCTGGCTATTCCTTTTCCCAAGCCTTTACCTGCTTTATTAAAAACTTAACTTTTAGCAACTGATGAAACATCCGCTGCTGATCACACTTCTGCTCTTATTGGGTTTAACAATCCTGTCGGCGGTACTCGCACATACCGGTGACGGCGGCCGGAGTACCAGGTTCTTAATTATGCTCCTTGCGTCGGTAAAGTTTTACCTTGTCGCTTTCCGTTTTATGGAATTACGGAAGGCGCACCTGTTCTGGAAAGGGGTTGCTTTTTTCTTCATGACTGTTATAGTGCTACTCTCGTTATGGGCCTGAGAGGGTAAATTAAAGCCGTCTATTTCCTGCAAAAATAAACCACCTCTTTCATCGGAAGCGCGTAACGCCTTGCCTCTTCCCTGGTCAGTTCTTCCATTACAAAGCGATCCTCGCTAACCCTGAAACCGCCTTTTTGCAGCTCTTCACCATAGTTGCGTCCGAAGATCCTGTAGTGATCGCTTTGAAGGAAATGCTTTTCCCGTTCCCTGGGATCGGTAATCGATTTGTCTTCGTAGGTTTCAGCCCGGCTGAGGTCCTGGGGTGACTGGATAATGCCCCAGCCGTCCGGTCTTAATACTCTGTGAAGCTCTGAAAGCGCTTTTACATGATCTTCCACATGCTCCATCACGTGATTGCAAAACACGACATCAAAGGTACCTGCCGGAAACGGGATCTCATGAATATCCATTTTTACCTTCGCCAGCGGCGATTCGAGGTCGGCCGTGACATAATCCAGATTGGGCAATGATTCGAAACGGCCGATAAAACAGTATTCGGGAGCTACATGAAGCACTTTCAGGGGAGCTGTGAAAAAGTTGGTTTTTCTTTGTAAAAACAACCACATCAGCCGGTGCCGCTCCAGGCTCAGGCATCCCGGGCAGAGGGCATTTTCCCGGGCAGATGCTCCTCTTCCATACGGCAGGAATTTTGAATAATGATTTTTACAAACAGGACATTCTACATTATTCCCCGGATAAAACATCCCGAGAAACCTGGCTGCAATATGTCCTACCCGCTGCAAAACAGGGCGCGGAATATATCGCAATACCCAGCTAAAAACTGATTTCAACATAACAAAAATGTATTATGCGCAAATATTAGCAGAATTCTTATACCAGATAGTGCTATTCATTATAAGTTTGCGTATCTTATATGGAAAGACACCACGTTATCAGCTATGAACATACCTAAATCGGCAGCCAAACCCCCGGGACGCAAACTTGTCAAGAAGCTTTCTCTCCAGACCAAGTGGATTCTGCTTGCCATCGGCGGCTTGATCTCTACTTTGTACGGATTGTCTGTACTGGTGAATGCCAATGCACAGAGGCTGGCAGGCGTTGAAACGGCTAAATGGCTATTGCTCGGCTTTTACAGTTTCGTATTTCTCTCCGGCGGACTTTTAATACTCGGACAGGCTTTCCGGTTTCGTCTGCTTATCGATTATCGCCGCGAAACCAGGAAGGAAATAAACCGCCTCAAAAAAAGAATTGATTCAAAACGGATGAAAGATATCGAGACCAGGCGCAAGCGGCGCGAAAAAACGAAAAACCCTACCAAATAGCTTTGACAGGGTTCTTGTCGGTATTTTTTTCGGAGAACTTTTATGCTTCCGCCTTGGCTGCAAAAGAAGCTTTGATAGCCTCTACATCAACATTGCGAATATCCGGTTTCCTCAAAAGGTCTTTTATGCGGGTAACTCTTGATTTAGCGTTCAGCTTGTTCCTCAGTCCCTTACGTTTTAATCTTGTAACAGCCATTTTTCATCTTTTTTAATTCCTGGCGCAAAATTAGAGATTTTTAATTAAAAAAGGAAGTCTGTAAGGAATAATTATACACCTTCCCTAACTTTGGGGTTTCGGTAATCATTAGTCAATTAACAATGAGCAAGCCTACCTTAGCACGAGGTACCCGGGATTTCGGACCGGACCAGATGGCCAGGCGGAACTTTATCTTCGACATTATACGTCAGACTTTCAGGCGCTTTGGCTTCCAGCCTCTGGAAACGCCGGCGTTGGAAAACCTATCTGTCCTGATGGGAAAATATGGAGAGGAAGGCGATCAGCTACTCTTCAAAATCCTCAATTCCGGCGATTTTGCAGCCAAAACCACGCCTTCCGACTGGGAAGGGGGGGCCAGGCAGTTGTTACCCAAAATAACCGAGAAAGGCCTCCGGTACGATCTTACAGTCCCGTTTGCCAGGTTTGTAGCCATGAACCGCGGAACCCTGGCATTCCCTTTCAAACGCTACCAGATCCAGCCGGTATGGCGTGCAGACCGTCCTCAGAAAGGAAGGTACAGGGAGTTTTACCAGTGCGACGCCGACGTCGTAGGAACCCGGTCGCTGCTTTGTGAAGCCGAGATTGTTATGATGCTCCACCATGTTTTAAGACACCTGGGGATAGAAGGCTTCACTGTAAAGATCAATCACCGGAAAGTGTTGAGCGGTATAGCTGAATCGATCGGGGCTCCGGGAAGAGAAAGTGCGCTTTGCGTAGCGATCGACAAGCTGGACAAAATAGGACGTGAAGGTGTTTTTGAAGAGCTGTCCCGGCAGGGCTTCGGCGATAACAGCCTTGCAGCGCTCCGGCCCCTTCTTGATTTCGATGCATCGGCCGGCTTTTTCGACCACCTTGAAAAACTCCTTGCCGGCTCGTCTGTCGCGCAGGAAGGCATCGCTGACCTGAAGAAAGTATGGGAAATGGTCGAAGGGTTCGGACTGGAAAAATCCGCGCTTCAGCTCGACATCACACTCGCCCGGGGACTTTCCTACTACACCGGGTGTATTTTTGAAGTAAAGGCGCATCACGTGCAGATAGGCAGCATATGCGGTGGAGGGCGGTACGACAACCTGACCGAGAGCTTCGGAGTCAAAGACATGTCGGGAGTCGGTATCTCTTTCGGCGTGGATCGTATTTATGACGTTATGGAAGAGCTGAACCTCTTTCCCGAGCTTTATAATGAAGGAACCCGCGTCATGATCACCAATTTCGATGCCGAAGCAGAGCATTACGGGCTGGGTGTCCTTGCCAGGCTCCGGCAGGCGGGGTGCAACGCAGAAATGTATCCCGATAGCAGCAAACTCAAAAAGCAGCTCGACTATGCCGACAGGAAAAATATACCGTATGTGATCCTGATAGGCTCCCAGGAGATGGAATCGGCCAGGCTTACTGTGAAGAATATGAAATCCGGCCAGCAGAACGAGCTGACCATCGATGAAATAATCGAACTTTTTATAAAAAACCAGTGAGGAGATGTCAACATCTCCACTAATTATAACCAGGGAGCACTTTTTTAGACAGTCCCTCTATTCAAAATAATGGCAGACTTAATCAGAATCGCGATACAAAAATCCGGAAGGCTCAGCGAAGATTCTCTCAGGTTGTTAAAAGAATGCGGTATCCGCTTTGATAACGGGGCCGGAAAGCTAAAAACCACGGCTACCAATTTCCCGGCAGAAATATTGTTTCTCCGCGACGACGACATACCCGGCTACGTTGAAGACGGCGTAGCTCACCTGGGTATCGTCGGGCAGAATGTTTCGGAAGAAACAGACCGGGATGTGGATACCATCTATAACCTCGGTTTCTCGAAATGCCGCCTGTCGATCGGTATCCCGAGAGCGACGGAATACAACGGGATCACGGATTTTCAGAATAAAAAAATCGCTACTTCCTATCCGAGGATCCTGGGCAAGTACCTTGAAAGAAACGGTATCAGCGCCGAGATCCACGAAATCAGCGGATCGGTGGAAATCGCCCCGGGGATAGGCCTGGCCGATGCCATATGCGACATTGTAAGCTCGGGCAGTACATTGCTCAGCAACGGCCTCAAAGAAGCGGAAGTCATCATGCGCTCGGAAGCAGTTATGATCGCCTACAGGCAGATGGCCGAAGGCCAGAGGGCTATCCTGAACCAATTGCTTTTCAGGATCGATTCTGTACAGGCGGCCAAAAACAATAAGTATATTCTTTTGAATTGCCCTAACGAATCGGTCGAAGCCATCACAAAGCTTATACCGGGAGCTAAATCTCCCTCTATTATGCCGCTGGCTATCGAAGGCTGGTGTTCGCTCCACTCGGTGATCAATGAAAACGATTTCTGGGAAAACATAGAAAAAATCAAACAGGCAGGCGCCCAGGGTATACTGGTGATCCCGATTGAACAAATGGTGCTGTAGGAATTACGAGTCAGGAATTATGAATTTTGAATACCTTTTTTTCCGATGAACATTATCAGCTATCCGTCAAGAGAGGAATGGCCCGCATTGTTGCAAAGGCCGGTATTGCCGAAAGGTGATATTGAGTCGGGCGTACAATCCATCCTGGATGCTGTTAAGCAGCGGGGAGATGAAGCTCTTTTGGAATTTGCAAGAAAATTCGATCGCTTTGAAGGCGATTCGCTCGAAATCGATAAAGACCGGATAGACGCATCCGAAAAGCTGCTCGACGAGACGCTGAAAAAGGCGATCGGGCAGGCGGGCAACAACATCCGGAAATTTCACGAAGCCCAGCGACAGCCCGTCGAAAAAATCGAAACAATGCCGGGAGTGATATGCTGGCGAAAAAGCGTAGGGATTGAAAAAGTAGGTATTTATATCCCCGGCGGATCAGCCCCTCTTTTCAGCACCGTCCTGATGCTCGCTATTCCTGCGCAGCTTGCCGGGTGCAAAGAGATCATTCTATGTACACCGTCCGACCACCCTGCCATTCTTTATTCGGCCAAAATCACCGGGGTAACCCGGATTTTCAGGGTAGGCGGGGCACAGGCGATCGCTGCTCTCGCATATGGTACGGAAACGATTCCTAAAGTCTACAAAATATTCGGCCCCGGGAACCAGTTTGTCACCAATGCAAAGCTGATGGTAGCCAAAGAAGGTGTTGCCATCGACATGCCCGCCGGCCCTTCCGAAGTCGCAATATGGGCCGATGAAAGCGCGGTACCTTCCTTTATTGCCGCCGATCTTCTCTCGCAGGCCGAGCATGGCCCCGACAGCCAGGTCATACTGGTGTCGACAAGCCGCGATGTGATTTTGGAGGCAGCGACTGCGCTTTCCGTACAACTGGAAGCACTTCCCCGTAGAGACATCGCTCATCAGGCTATCGAAAACAGCAAGGCTTTCCTGGTAGGCAATCAGGATGATGCCCTGGATCTGATCAACGAATATGCTCCTGAACACCTCATTTTGTCGATTAAAAACGCAGAATCCGTTTCGGAAAGAGTTGTCAACGCCGGGTCGGTTTTCCTGGGTAACTATACCCCGGAATCCTGCGGTGATTATGCTTCCGGAACAAACCATACCCTCCCTACCAACGGGCATGCAAGGGCCTATAGCGGAGTATCTCTCGACAGCTTCACGAAAAAGATCACCTTCCAGCAAATCACGCCCGAAGGTCTGAAGCTGCTTGGCCCTACGGTAGAAGCGATGGCCGAAGCAGAGACGCTGGCTGCCCACAAAAGAGCCGTTACGGTGCGGTTGAAAAATATCACCGGCCCGTAGAGACGCAAGGCATTGCGTCTCATATGTAAAGACGCAATGCCTTGTGTCTCTACAGTATACAATTTTTACACCAATGAATAACCAATTCAATCTCTCCGGTATCATAAGGCCCCACATCCGGGACCTCGTCCCCTACTCTTCGGCCCGTGACGAATATACGGGCAAAGAGGGAATATTTCTTGACGCCAACGAGAACCCTTTCGGCTCGGCCGTCTCTACCCCGTTCAACCGCTACCCGGACCCGTATCAGCAGGAAATAAAGCAGTTGCTGGCGCCGGTTAAAGGTGTGCGCCCCGGACAGATCTTCCTCGGCAACGGCAGCGACGAGGCCATAGACCTGTTGATAAGAGCTGTTTGCAGGCCCGGAATCGACAATATCATCATCATGCCTCCCACTTACGGTATGTACGAGGTGAGCGCCGGCATCAATGATGTGCAGGTTAAGAAAGTAATGCTCACCCGCGATTTCCAGATTGACACCGGGAAGGTCCTGGAGAGCATCGATCCCAATACAAAGATCATATGGATATGCTCGCCCAACAACCCGACAGGCAACTCCATTGAGCCGGACAGCATCCAGGCTATCCTGGACAATTTTACGAGCGGTATCGTAGTCGTGGATGAAGCATATATCGATTTTACCTCACAACCGTCGTGGACTACCAGATTGGATGAGAATCCAAACCTGGTAGTGATCCAGACTTTTTCGAAAGCATGGGGCCTGGCTTCACTGCGTACCGGTATGTGCTTCGCATCCGAGGAGCTCATTGGTATCCTCAATAAAATCAAGCCCCCCTACAACATAGGCGGGCCATCGCAGCTGCTGCTGCTTGAGGCGCTTCAAAACCCCGGACCGGTTAAAGGTATGGTACGGGATATACTTGAGCAGAGAACTGCCCTGGCAGAGGAAATAGCCCGGCTACCACAGGTTTCGGAAGTTTACCCGTCCGATTCCAACTTTTTACTCGTCAGGTTCCAGGATGCGAAAAGGACGATGAAACACCTGGTCGATGAGAAAATAATAGTCAGGGACAGATCTAAAGTCGTTCTTTGTGAAGGTTGCCTCAGGATCACGGTAGGTACGGCATCCGAAAATGAAGCTTTACTCGAATCCCTCAGGAAATACGTCCCCTGAACAGAATCAAAACTCCGGCCCCTGAGCGGAGTTGGAGAGAACGCAGAAATAATCCATCCGTTTATACGTTATTATTGATAGCGGATTGATAAATTGGCGATATAAATTCGTCTATTTCGATAAACAGACCACAACAAGTTTTTAATTTTATTCTGATGAAAAGATTTGCGCTCACACTTTTTGGCATTCTTTCTATTTCGATCGCAAATGCCCAGTACGATAACTTTGCAGTGGGCTTTAAATTGGGCGAGCCGACAGGAGTTAATATCAGGAAATACTTCAACAATATCAATGCGCTCGACCTGACGGTAGGTACCTACGGCGGTATCCTGGGCAACAACCGGGATTACAGGCAGGGGAAATACAAAAATGTAGGTCTCGCTATCCAGGTGCATTATCTCTGGCATACACCGTTGTTCAATTCTGAAACGCTGCACCTGTATTATGGTTTTGGCGGACAAGTCAATACGAGGAAGTATTATGCCGACAATCGCCAGCACCTGCCTGCCCCGGGCAACTATGAAAAAGCGCTTTCCCTCGGTGGTTCGCTTCTCGGCGGATTTGAATATTTTATGCCTGACGGCCGGCTTTCGATATTCCTGGAAGGGGGTACTTACGTAGAGGTAATGCAGCGTCCGTTCTTCCTGAGTCCTAACGTTTCGGGGGGAATACGGCTGAATCTCTAGAAGTATAAGGTGATATTGCCGGAGTGACCCGGCCCCTGAGCAGAGTCGAAGGGGGGGCTATTAAGTAAAAGGTATGTTCAGAATCTACAGCTCCTCTGCCGGATCGGGTAAAACCTATACACTTACCAAAGAGTATATCAAGCTCGCCCTCCACCGGGAAAACGATTCCTACTACCGGCATATCCTGGCGGTAACCTTTACCAACGCTGCAGCCCGTGAGATGAAAGAACGCATCCTGGGTACATTGAAGGCTTTTTCGGTCGGAACACGCACCCAGATGATGCTGGACATTGTCGGTGAACTATCGCCGGCAACCTTGACTGACTCGGAGCTTCGGGAGCAAGAACTGCTTCAGTTACAGGAAAGGGCGGGCAGGATTTTCACACGGATACTGCACGGGTATTCCGACTTTTCCGTCATGACAATCGACAGCTTCATCTCCCGCCTGGTCGGATCTTTTACAGATGAGCTCGGTTTACCGTTCGGGTTCGAAACCCGCCTGGACGGCGATTTGCTGACCGAAGCCATCGATCGCCTGCTATCGAGGATCGGGCTGACCGGCGAGGAATCTCTTACCAGCGTACTCGAAAATTATTACCTGGAACATGCACGCGAGGAAGGTGGATGGGGAGCGCTTCCGAAACAGATGCTTGCCGCCGCCTCAGACCTTCTCAACGAGGAAAGCTACCTCGCCATGACCCGGGTCAGCGACCTTACGCTCAATGACTGGCAGCAGATCCGGAAACAATTGCTGACAACGATAAAAGAAAAAGAATCACTGATCAGGGGATATGCAGAGAAGGGATATGAGGCTATTGTCAACGCCGGCCTGTCTGCTTCCGATTTTTTCCAGTCCTCCAGGGGGATTTACGGGTACATGGCTGGCAGGAAAGACCATAACACCTTCAAACTTTGGGATGCACCCAATTCGTATGTGGTCAAAACAATAACAGAAGACAAATGGTGTGCTGCTAAAATCCCCGTCGCCACTCAGGATGCCATTGATTCGGTTGCACCTGTCCTGAAAGATCTGTATTCCGCTATTGAAGAGATCCGGGGTAATTTTGGCGGGTACGCGTTTCTATACAAAGCCCTTGCCGGGCAACTCTACAGCCTTTCACTACTCAACGAGATCAAACGGGAATTTGACCTGCTGCTCAGACAAAACAACCAGGTCCATATTTCCGAATTCAACAGGCGGATCATCGACATAGTAGCCGGCGATCCCGTCCCGTTCATATTCGAAAGGCTGGGAGAAAAGTACAATCACATCCTGATCGACGAATTCCAGGATACTTCCAGGCTGCAATTCGCCAATCTTTTGCCTCTAATAGAAAATGCCCTTTCCAGCGGTTTTTTCAATCTTATCGTAGGCGACGTAAAACAGGCGATCTATCGCTTCAGAGGCGGTGATATGGAGCTTCTGCTCAGGCTTTCGAATATGCAGGCAGAAAAGATTACGGATTTTTTTGAGAATGCAGGGCCTTTTATGGCCGACCGCCTCCGGCTGGTCGGTAGTAGCAGCGGGCTTACCAGGCTTTCAGCCAACCGGCGGAGCTTTAAAGAGATCACGATCTTTAACAACGATTTTTTCAGGTTTCTCGCCGGCGATACAGAAGGGCTTCTCACCAGAGAGGTCTATGACCAGTACTTCCAACAGGAAACGGGCAGCTTTACTCCTGAAGGCGGCCACGTCCAGATCGATTTTTTCGAAAAACAGACCGGCGCCGAAGATACGAAAGCGGAAGAAAATGCAGGAGGCGGAACCGCCCCGCTTCTGCCCGATCAGCAGGGATCACGGGTTATTTCGCTGATTGAGGAACTCAGGATGGAAGGTTATGCCTGGCGCGACATCGCCATATTGTGCAGGTACAAAAAAAATTCAGCCCAATTAGCAGTATGGCTTCAGCAAGCCAACATCCCGTTGATCTCCGACGACTCGCTCCTGCTCTCCAGCTCTGAATACGTAAAGCTGATCATCCGGCTTATCAAAGTCATACAGGCTCCCGACAATATAAGACAGAGGCTCGAAGCGGCGATTTCATTGCACCGCGCCGTACCCGGCAAAGCCATAGACGGGGCTATCATGGACAACCTCGCAGCTATGAGCCGGACGCCGGGGCTGGCGTCTTTCCTGGAATACCTTTCGCTGCTCGGTATAGATTTCAGCATTTCCGAAATTTACCAGTTGAGCATTTACGAGCTCTGCGAAAGAATCATATCCAAATCAGGCCTCCTCGAAAACCCTTCAGAAAACCAGTATATTTTCAGGTTCCTGGATGAAGTGCTGCAATTCGAAAGCACCAGGGTCAGCCATCCGGCAGACTTTCTCGCATGGTGGGATATGACCGGAAAATCGATCTCCATAACGGCATCTGCCGATACCGATGCTATCAGGATTACCACTATTCATAAATCAAAAGGGCTGGAATACCCGGTAGTCTTATTCCCTTATGCCGACTGGACGGCTGCTCCCAAACCTGGCAGCAGGCTGTGGATCAGCCTGCGCGGCCTCGAACAGCCCGAGCTGTCCTTCCGGGGTAAACGCCTGGTGAGCGCTGCGGTTCCGCTTACCCGGAAACTGGAAGATACTCCTGTGAGCGGTCAGTACCGTGAGGAAGTTGAAAGAGTCCTGCTTGAAAACATCAATCTTACCTATGTTGCGTTTACCCGGCCCGTGCAGCGTCTTTATATCCTGGCCGGGCTTCCCACCAGGCCTTCAGAGAGCGCATCGCCTCCTTCTCCGGCAGTAAACCTATGGCTCAGGTCTTACCTCGACCATATCGGGGAGTGGGACGAAACCCGGACCCGGTACATCCTGTCGCAGGCGAACAGCAGGCCCGCTCACCAGCATGTAAAAACAACAGGTACAAAATTCGTACTGAGTTCCTTATCCGGCAGCAAAGAGGCAGCAACGCTTGGTGTTAAAAAAAATGCTGATAAGGCTTTCGATACCGATACGTTTGAAAAAAGCCGGGATTTACACCGGAAAATGCGGCAGATACTGATCCAGGCTCCTTCGTCCCTCCAGCTTGAGGATACCTTTACAAAAAATGTATCTTCCGGGTTGTTGCGGCCCGGTGATCGTGAAGATATTTTGCCGAAAGTGTCACGGTTGCTTGCAAACCCACTTTTTGAAGATATTTTATCCCCCCAATCCGTAAAACTAAATAACCAGATCATCCTGAAAGGAGGAGAAATCCTGGAAGCCGACCGGTTTGTAAAAACTAAAAGCGGGACCTGTTTCCTCGTCCTGTTTTCTTCTGCAACGGGCATTCCTTCCAGGCGGGCTCAGCTTACACGGTTACTCCGGGCCTGCTCGGAATGCGGTTTGCAAAATATTGACGGCGTCCTGGTTGACCTTGAGTCGGAAGTTTTAGAAAGATTTACCTGACGGGGGCCGGAGATGAATTCGTCACTTATCTTTCTTCACCTCCTCCTTCTCCGAATTGAACATATACCCTACTCCTTTCAGCGTCTTAATATATCCTTCTCCCAGCTTTTCACGCAACTTGCGTATATGCACGTCTACGGTCCTTTCCAGAACATAGATATCCGCACCCCATATTTTTTGCAGGAGCTCATCGCGCCCGCATACTTTATCGGGATTCTGAGCCAGGTAGAACAGAAGCTCGAATTCTTTTTTAGGCAACGTAATACTCTTGTCTCCCAGCCCTACCGAATAGTTCCTGGGATTTATAGCCAGGCCCGAGATCAGCAACTCCGACTTTTGATCGCTTTTTTGCGTCTCCCGCCTGAACAATGCATTTATACGGCTTATCAATGCCCTGATTTTAACAGGTTTACTGATATAGTCATCGGCTCCCACTTCAAATGCGGCTACTTCCGAATATTCTTCCGACCGTGCAGTCAGGAAAAGTATATAAACGCTCTTTAATTCGGGCATCTGCCTGATCCGCCTGGCGGTTTCAATCCCATCCATCTGGGGCATCATGATGTCCAGAAGCAGCAGATCAGGGCGGAAGCCTCCGGCCAGTTTCGCTATCGCTTCCTTCCCATTCCCGGCCGATTCTACGGTATATCCTTCCTTTACAAGATTGTATTCCAGAAGCTCAATGATATCCGGCTCATCGTCAACAATTAAAACTTTATGGGACTTTTGCAGTGATTTAGAACCTTCCATACTTTTTTATATGTGCCAATGGCCGCAAAGCTATAGGTTATTTCCCGTAAATGAATTGGCACGGCCCAGTCTTAACAGAATGATAATATCATTTTGCCAGTAAACCCAATACCTTTCCTTTCTCGTTGGTTATCAGCATTCTATCCCGATCCTGGTACAGGATTGCCTCAGTCTGGCCCCGGTATTTCTTTAAACAGTAAGCAGGTTTTGAAAAATCAACGTTCCCGCCGTTCACTTCGAAAAAAAATATTTTCCCGTACGAAAGCAACGCAAATTCCTTCCCGTCAGGACTTATATCTGCCCCCGTAACCGTTTCATTTAACCTGATACTGTCGACCGGCTGGAGGGTGTAGTCACCTGCTTCGGCCGGCATTTTATAGAGCATTGTATACCTGGGCTTCCTGCCGGTGTTTTTGGAAAAAAGGTAGAGGTAACCTTCATGATAAAAAAAGGCTTCGCAGTCGTAGTTTCTATGCCCTGCATTTTCCGGAAATACCGTTTGCCTACCGTAGCGGAACGTAATAGTACCGATCTGATCCTCTTCAAGCGCTTTCTCCCAGGTCGGGGGCAGAATATAGATTTTCAGATCCTTACGCGCATTTCCGTTGTTGCCAAAGTCGCCTATCCATAACCTCCCGTCCGTGCCCGACGCCAGATCTTCCCAATCCCGGTTCCCGATCGTCACGAATCTGATCACCCCTTTCTGTTCCCCGTCGAAGCCTACGCGATACAATTCAGGCGGTCCGCCGCCGTCATTATGAGTCCAGAAACTCTGTCCGTCGGAAGCGCGTGCAAGCCCCGAGCTCTCGTTGATGTGCTGCGGCAGAGACGCAATTTTGTCAATTGTATACTTTGAACGAACTTTGCCGAAATCGTAACGCCTCTTATCAGGGCCGCACCCGCATAAGAGTGTTTTTGTAACCACCCATAAATAGAAAAGATTCATAATGAATACACTTCAAAGCGGACCCAATACCGACAGCAAATATAAACAATCACCCTATTACCTGAAATTTGCGGCCGTACTTGTCGGGCTGATTTCGCTGGTCTACATACTGAACATTCTCAGCGACCCGCTTATTCCCCTCCTTTTTGCGGCATTGTTTTCTATTCTCCTTCACCCCATCTGCGACCGTTTCGAAAAATGGGGATTGCCCAGAATTGTCGCGATCGTTCTGAGCATCATCATCTTTTTTGCTGTTCTGGTCGGCCTGGTCTACCTGGTAGTCATCCAGGTATCTTCTTTCGGCGACGCCCTTCCGACCTTTGCTTCGAAGGCTGAGACTTTTATTGAATCGATCATTGCCTGGATCGAGCAGAACTTTGCAGTAGGCCGTAACCAGCAGGTAAGTGAAGGTAAAAAATACCTGCTCAACATGCTGGGAGAAAGCCGTAACCTTATGGCCCAGATCGTTGTTTCGGCCGGCGGGCTTCTCGGGACAGCAGCGCTGGTCCCCTTATATGTATTTTTCTTTTTGCTCTACAGGGACTTTTTCAGGCAATTTATATACAAAGCATTCCACAGTATTTCCAATTCCAGGTTAGACCGCATTCTGAACAAAATCTACGAGGTAATTCAGAGCTATATGTCTGGGCTGGTACTGGTAATCGGTATCGTAGGCGTTCTGAATACGGTAGGTCTCTGGATACTGGGAGTCGATTATGCCGTCTTTTTCGGGTTCCTCGCAGCTTTTCTTATTCTTATACCTTACATCGGTATCTTTATCGGCTCCATATTGCCTGCTGTTTACAGCCTTGTCACGATGGATAACCCGTGGGTTTCGCTCGGTGTCATAGGCGTAATGTCGGTGGTCCAATTCCTGGAAGGCAACTTCATAACCCCCAATATAGTAGGCTCCAAAGTGAGCATTAACCCGCTGGCCGCCATCGTTATGCTGCTTTTAGGAGGCAAGCTCTGGGGACTTGCCGGGCTTATCCTGGCCCTGCCGCTGACAGCCATCATCAAGGTTATCCTGGACTCAAACGCTGATCTGGAACCTTTCGGATACCTGCTTGGAGAACCTGAGAAGGAGCTGAAAGAAGAACGTTCGAAGGCCGCACGCCAGGAACAGCAGGATGAATACCGCCAGAAGAAACGCAGGTATCCGAACCGGCGCAAAAAAGGCCCGAAAGAAAAGTCCGATAACCCGGCGGAAAATAAAAATGGTGAAGCTATGGCTGTCAGAAAACCGAGGCAGGAGAGTAAAGAGTGATACGGAAATCCATAGCGCTCTTCACAATATGCTTATTTTCAACCCGGTATACTGCTGAATACGCTTAAAATCAGATTTATTGTAAGTGTAGAGGGTTTCGCAGTTCAAATTTTCTGCAATAGCCGTGTGAACGCAATCGTTGATATGCCTGAAACCAACCAATGCACCAAGCTCTATCCCACGTTTTAGCACATCCTGGTCAACCAAACCTATATTCTGAGAATTAAAGAAAGCCAGGTTTTCTACAATTTCTTCAACCGGGATCTCCAGTCTGGCCAGAGTATAGCCAATTTCCTGAATCACCAATGTAGAAATGAATAATGAACTATTATCAAGCGCTTTGAGAATTAATTCTTTGGCCTCCAGGTGTCTTACCGGGTCTTGCTCGACTATCCCGTTTATTATGACATCGGTATCGAAATAATACAAGGAGGTTAGGTGTTTAGTTCGTCAATAATAGAATTTATGTCAATATTCCCTGATATTTTTCGCGGAGGATATTTTTGCTGCAATTTTATAAATTCCTGCGCAGCCGCACTCATATCGGACACTGGCGGTTCATCTCTCTCAACAGTAACCACTCCCAACTCCTGAGCCAATTTTCTGATCTTCTCAAAACGAATCGCATCGTCGGTTTGAATTGTCATAATATAAGTCATAGCTGTATCTCTTTATTTCCAGGATCTCACATAAATGCTAATATAACGTATTTCTACTATTCCCATTCAATCGTTGCAGGCGGCTTTGAAGAAATATCGTATACCACCCGGTTTACTCCTCTTACCTTGTTGATAATCTCGT
>CAZLTN010000046.1:0-39755 GCA_964562455.1 uncultured Cytophagales bacterium | reverse complement strand
GTCAAAACAACCATTCCTTTTCATATTCGCCTTATGGACGATCCTTCGTTCAAGTCAGGGCAGTTTACAACAAAATTCCTGGAGGGTTTCGATTTTACGGGGCTGTAATAAAAAATAATGTGTAGAGACGCAAGGCCTTGCGTCTTTCCGGAGTTTAAGACGCAAGGCCTTGCGTCTCTACACACAATGGTTTCATTCGCTGCTCTTGTCGAACAGGCTTTCGTAATGCTTCACCGGCTCGAAAATGCCGCCGCTTTTCTGGTAATAATCGTCATCCAGCTCGAAAACTCCCTTCTTTGTCTTGACCCACCCGGCATTGGGAAACGGATGCCACGATGCCATCTCTGCCCATCGCTTGTAATACTGGTGGCCGTTTGCCTCCTGCAGGCCGGTAGTCATACCGGGGAAAGCCGGTAGACGGGCTGCAACGTTTTTGTTCCATTCCACCAGGATAGGGTTAACGGTAAGATCTGCGCAAAAGCACGGGATCTTCTTTTCATAGGCCAGTTGCGCGATTTTCATTGTCATGCTCAGGGTCTTGGCGATCGCCTTAACCGCGATAGCGCTGTAGCCGAGCTCTATCCGGTGGGCAGCGTCTTCGACCGTATGGGCGCTTTCGTCGGCAGCGACTCTTACGCCAAGATCTCCCACATACTCCTCATTGCTCTCGTCAAACGGCTCCTCTATCACTGCCAACTGCTCAAATGCGCCTATGGCTTTGGCATGATCGAGGAAGCGCTGCAGCGTTTCTTTCTTTTCGTACCGTCCGTTTGCATCGAAATAATAGGGAATCTTCCCGTTTTCGGTATAAGGAGTTTCGTAATGCCCTATTGTCTTGTGAACGGCGGTGAGAAATGCCTTGTCTTTTTCGAGCATTTCCGACTGCGTGCCGGGCGATCCCGTCTTGAGTTTCATAATAAAGTAGCCTTCGTCAGCAGCTTTCTTTATTTTTTCTACAGGCGTACCGGTCGCGAAAGAAGGGATCCCGGCGACCTTGGCGGCGCGGTTGGAAAGCCCTTCCTTGAAGGCCTGGGGGATCAGGTCGTCAAAGTTTGTGATATTGTTTTCGGCCGCATAGAGCAACCATGCCGCGTTGTCGATGGCAACGAGCGCATTCAGCGCAAAAGTTTTCCTGAGATTGTCGTGGCCGGTAATTCTTTTTCCGTATTCCCATACTTCCGGGAATATATAGTCGAGAAGCTCTATCGGGTCGTTGAAAGACAGGCCTTTAAGCATTTTCAAAGCCTGCGAGGTGAGGGCGTACATGAGTGCGTTTCCGCCGTCTTCCGAGTGTTCGAAAAAGACGCTGGCATCCGACCATAACACGCTTTGGGTAGCAACGCCTATTTTCCTGTGACCGGACTCACTCTCGAGCAATGCCAGGGCTTGCCAGGCTTCTGTAACCGCGCTCCCTTTAAACCGGTACGGAGACAGGGGTTCCCGCTCGAAAGTCGAGCTTACATCTTTTATCTTGATCTTTCCTTTAAGCACAGGTTTTTCCAGTTTTTCTCCTTCCTGTTTGGTTTGTTCGGTGGTACAGCTCTGGCCGGCGGCGATAATGCCGATTCCGCCAATAGCTCCCGAAAGTTTGACAAAGCTTCTTCTGTTCAGATTCTTCATGAGTTACTTATGAGGTAGCTTAATTATATTAGTAACGCCTGCAGTACCCCTTTATACTCATTGTTTCCGGCTTTTTGTCCGGGAGGACGGGACATGTAGATAAAAATATTACTTTTGCTGCGAGTCATCGACGCTTCCGAAATCTACTATTCTTATGCATCAAGATCCTTCCCGGCAGGTTCGTACAGGGGTTCTTTTCCCGATAACCCTTATCTATATCCTCCTACCGGGGATCATCTTCCTGACAGGTTGGGTGAGATGGTATTGGGCGGCTCCTGTTATACTGTTATGGTTATGGCTGGCAGGCCGGGCTGTTTTTTCAGAAATGTCATTTCCGGATTCCGGCGGCAGGCGGATATTGCCCGGTACACACCTTTTCCTGATCGCATTGGCAGCCTATGTTACCTTCGCAACCGGTGTGGGCGGATTTGTAGGTCAATGTGATAATTATGTCGGATGGGATAACCTGAAGCTTTACGACCTGATTGTTCACCCGTGGCCTGTTGTCTATCCTGAAAAAGAGGCTTTTTACTGTTACTATTTCGGATATTACCTGCCCGTGGCCTTATTTACCCGGCTTGCCGGAAATATCCACCTTGCCGAATACTTTTCATTTATATGGGCATGGGCAGGTGTTACGCTTTGTATATACTGGATTTATGTACTGCTGCAATTAAAACGGGCCTGGATGGTTGTCATTTTCCTGCTCACCGGTACGTTCGCGGCAGCGCTGACATCTTTTAATACGTTAGAATTGAGATTCCTACGGTTTGGTGAAGACATTGCTTACCCGTACACTTTTATACGTACCTGGTGGACCGGTAACCGGAGCCTGTGGAACACGGATGTGCCTTTCCATTGCTCCCTTCATTATGCTTCTACTATGACTACCATGGCCTGGGCGCCTTACCACTACATTTCCGGAATTCTTTTTCCGGCGCTGGTATGGTATCGCATAGGCCTCAGAAAAACATTTTCTGCTGTGCCCCTGATCCTGGCTGCTGCTATGATCTGGTCACCTTTTGTTACACTGGGGTTATTGCCCGTAGTACTTTACGGGGTTGTGAAATACCTGAGAGAAGTGTTCAACCGGGATACGCTCCTGGCAGCGGTTTCCGCACTTCCTTTCCTGTTTTACTTTTCCGCTCACAGTACCTCCGAGGAGATGGTCAGGGGGTTTATCTGGAGCTGCGGTAACAGGTGGTGGCTTAATTATCTTGCTTTTGTATCGGTCGAAGTAGGGCTGTTCACCGTATTGATCATTGCGCAGAGAAAATATCGCCAGTCGCTTTCATACCGCACCCTTATAGCCATCAATGCAGCCGCATTAATACTGATTCCTTTTGTGTATCTGGGCTTCTACAATGATTTCAGTGTAAAAGTGGGGATAGTACCGCTATTTTTCCTGGTACTGGTATTTGCCAGGCTTGTCGGGCGTATCCTGGAAGACCTGCTGGAACACGGGATACATAAAATCGGGTTCTGGCCGTGCGCAGCGCTTATCGCCTGGGTGCTTTCAACTGTCGTCCCGGTCAATATTCTGCTTCATCCGGTTTTTCCGCATCCGCTTTACGCAAAAAAAACAAAGATCTCGGAGCCGTTCGTAAGCGATACAATCCGCAATTTGTCAAACAACCTGTTGTCGAGCCAGTTTCTCGGCGATGTGCACAATCCGGCTTATAAGTTACTGTTGAAACCGCCGGCCGGGCAGGATTCTACAACCAAAAGCGCTCCTTCCGGTATACAGACCCCTTGAAATTCCGGGTAAAAGTAAGTTTTAATAGGTCACCGCGAATATCCTGCATGTAGCGTCTTCGCCCGCAACAAAGCGCTCGTTCAGGAGCTGAGCAGCATACGACATATCAGCCCTGGCCCCTTTTTTTCGTTTGAACCAGCCAGTGAAATTGTCGAAATTGGGGTCGACCGGCAAAATAACGGTCTGTCCTGAGGCGCTTGTGACCTCGGCCATGATCGTTTTGAAGAGCATCCGTGACGGTAATGACGCCAGTATGATCAGTGACCCATCGGGCCTTGACGTGACTTCGCAGTTGGAAGCCAGGTATTCGCGTTTTAATACGGGAGGACGATAATAGCCGCGGGAAACTGCATTTTCAGTAACGGAATTTACCCACCGGTATTCTTTATCTCCCTGGATAGGAGGGTACAGCCGCCATTTTTTGTCCTTCTCATAATTAAGCAGGTTGGCAGTTTTCAACGCAAAATAGCCGTTAATTTCAGGTAGCTGGGCACTGTAGTTCACCAGGCATAAGCCCATAGCCAGGAATGCCATTATCCATTGCACGGTTTTTCCCCACTTTTTCCAATCCATAATCCCGCAGACAACGACAGCCAGGATTATCTGCGGAAACATCCAGTAGTGTGTCACGACCCGGGCGGAGACCCCGCTGACTTCACGGCGCGTGAGCGAAATGATGGCAACGCTCATTAACAGGAAAACCGTAAAATACCATATGGCGGGATTCTTTTTCAGCATTGTACGTGTACCCGCGAGAAAGATCACGAGCAGCAGCACTCCCGGGAAGGTAGTTACCCACCAGGTGGTTAAGCCGCTGATCACGCTGCCGGTCAATTGCAGGAAATACAGCACGATTTCATGAAAAGGGGTCAGGCTCAGGCGGCCCGGCCCGGAAGTTCCCCGGGAAGCCCACAGGTAGGCTGCTGAAAATATGGCGAAGATGGCTGCATACCTGACTACAGCCTTCCAGTCCTTTTTAACTGTTGCAATAAGTATCGCTACAGGCCAGATGAGTATACCATTCCCGTTTGAAAAGGTCGCCGGCACAGCCCAGCCCGTCCCTTTATTGCCGGGCTTTACAAAAGCCTCAATTGCCAGGAAGGAAAACAGCAGGACCGGGAGATTGAAAAAAGCGCATTCAAAAAAATTGTAATACGATACCGGCTGAAAGAACAGCCACGCGGCGGCTGCTGTCCGGGGAGTAAAGGTGATCCGCGCCTTTCGTTCTCTCAGGAAAAGCAGGTAGAACAGGATGAGGTACAGCAGGTTGCCCAGCCAGACGAAAGGCACAATCGGAACTTCTCCCGTAATTTTTACAAGCGGAAGAAGGATCAGCCTTTGTACGATATGCCAGTGATTGTTGTATGACGTAACGAGGATACGCACAGCCTCCCATGAAAACCCGGCGTCCCCGGTCTTAGCCAGGAAATCGAAGTACCAGTAAAAATCGTCTATCCAGGGAATATTCCTTGAGTAGAAAGCCACCAGCGTGAAATGCAGTAATATGGGGAGAAGAGTAAGCAGGAATGGTAAGGTTCCTGAGCCGGCAAGCTTTAATTTCATCTCTGATGGTAGGAAATAAAGCGAAGTTCATCGTCCGTCCCCTGTCGCAGCAACCCCGCTTATTGCAAATGTACGATAATTATGGCAGCTTACTTATTACCTTTCACCCGGGCATTTCCTTTTTCGATCCTGTTTCCCGACAGGCGGTTGCCTGTTATCTCAGATCCCCGGCAGTCGCCTTTAACCCTTATCGCGGTGACATTTTTGTCGGTATTGCCGATCAGGTTGCTTTCCAGTATGGTATCGGGGCTGTCGGTGAGCGTAACTCCCGGCAGACCGGTGCTTGTTATTTGATTGTTTTTCAGCGAGATGTTCCGGCTGTTTGTTATTTCTACTGCACCCTCCACTCCGGGCTTCGCACCTGAAATACCGGCGACGATGTTATCATGCAGCATAATGTCGCGGCTTGCCGTAACCACGATACCTCCTGCTGCCCTGACTTCCGGTGTGAAATAATCCGGGTTGTGGTCGATCACGTTGCCGGCAAAGGTTATGTTCCGGCTGTTGTCAACCACCAGGTGCCTGACATAGGCCCTTACAAAAGTATTACCGGTAACGCTTATCCCCTGTGTATGCTGTAAGTTGATACAAGTCTGCTGGTTGCTGATATGGTTGCCTGTGATGCTCCACAGGCCCAGCTTATGGGAATGGAGCGGGTCGCCTGTGAAACGGATATTGGTGCCTCCGGCGCTTTCGATGGCCTGGATCGTATTGCTTGTAATCGTACCCTCCCTGACGCTTCCGCCTTCGGTAAGGTCTATACAAATGTCTGCGGAGCCGGTAAGCCCGGAAGCACAGTTGTACTCGATGTCGTTGCCGGTAATCTGGAAATTCCGTATTTCCCCGCTTCGCACCAGGATGCCCGCCTGCTTGCAATAGCTGATGTGGCTGTGGCTGATGATCATCTGGTGAATATTGACCGAATCGAGGTAGATACCGACTCCGTCGCAGTCGTAAATGTGATTCCCTTCGATCAGGACGTTCCGGTTTCGGCGGGTAAGTAATATACCATGCCTTACCTTCCTTATCAGGCAGCCGCGGATTACCGGCTGCATAAGAAGCTGCAGCTCTATCCCGTCTGCTGCGGGATTTGCCCCTTCTATTGCGATATTTTCAAAAGTAAACATTCTTTCGCGGAGCCAGGCCTGCTGATCTACCGATGCCGGCAATGCCGACCCCGTATGAGTGCCTTTTACCCTGAATGCCGGTCCGGCGGCTTCCATTACGACAGTTCCGCTTCCCCCCTGGCTGGTAACGCCCAGCGGGCCATGTTGAGACAGGTCGATCTCGATTGTATTGCTGATGCGGTATCTCCCGGCGGGAAACAGTAAGACGCCGTCGCGGCATGCTGCAATAGCATTTGTAATGGCGCGGGTGTCGTCCTGTATGCCGTCCCCTTTGGCTCCGTAGTCTTTCACGTTAGCTGCTTTCGGTTCAAATGAGAGAAGGAGAATTGCGGCTAAAAAGATTAAAATGGAATTAATGTTCATGTGTATAAAATATATAATAGGCAGCTAACTAGACTATTACTTCACGGCACGAAAGCCGCAGGCCCTGCGGCTGTACAATGGGCATTTTAAGCGATTTTATTATGCCTATTTCAGGTGCTTATCGAGAAAAGGGTAAGTTTTGATACCATGTATTTCGTGAACGCCGTTAAACAGGTCGATTTCAACCCGGTCGCCCAGACCCGATAGGTCATAATGTTTCCTGACTTTCCCGAATTCGTAGCCTATCCATCCGGCTGTACCGATACCGTCTTTGTACCCGTATTCCACCATAAAAGGCCGGGGAGCTATCAGCGCTGCCATTTCGGCGTAGTTGAACCTGTTTCCCAGATCCCATTCGTAAATCTCGTATTCCTTGGTAAACTGGTAGCTGAAAGGCTCCCTGGTGGTAGATATTTTCCTGATCCATTCGTTGAAGTCACCCGAGCAGACCGACAGGGCATATCCCTCCACGAGGGCAGGGATGCGCATAGCGGTTTTCCCGCCGTAGGAAAGACCGTAGAAGCCGATTTTCCGGTTGTCGACGAAGGCCAGGCTGCCCAGCCAGTTAACGATCTGCTGATGCTGGCCTGCTATAACCGAAAAAAGAGAAAGGCCGATCGGGTTTGCTTTTCGCTGCAGTACCCTGAAAAGGTCTTCTCCCCGGTAGGGGTTATGAGGTGAAAATGTTACATATCCGCTCTCGGCCAGATCCAGCGCCAGTGATTTGTATACTTTGTATTTGCGGCCGGAGGTATCCCTGGTCACCATGTCGTCGGGAAGCCCCTCGAGGCCATGCTGGCATACGACCACAGGGAGACGTTTCCCTTCCCGGGCTGCTGTTGGAACAACGAGGATACCCCAGGCAAAAACTCCGTCCCATACATCCAGCGCAACCTCATATTGGCTCCATTTCGCATTACTTTCCAGCAGCTTTATTTTCGGGGAAGGCGCGAGAAGCGGATCGGAAATCTTCCCGATAGCCTGGTGAAGCTGTTCGCGGAGAGCAGTCTTGGAGGCGATGTCTTTTTCCGGGACATTTTCAATGCCTGTCCAGAACGTCCCGTTTCGCTTTCTTTCGCAGATCTCCAGCTCAGATTGGATGAGGTCTTCCATTTGTTGGAAGAGCAGTTTTTCTCTTTGCCGGGGATCGGGCCATCCGGAAGGAGCGGCAGATCCGGTTATACCACCGACCGGCCCCGGCGAAACTTTAAGGGCTTTGCACAGGGAGACAAGTGTGCCCGCGCCAAAGGGGTGGCTGAATGGCTTTTGGTGGTCTGAAAGAACGGAGATCCCCTCTTTCCCCCATTTATGATACCGCATCGCCTGGCCGATCTCATTTTCAACCGCCTGCTTTTCCGGTGTCGTAAGCGTACCGGGTGCAGCGCCGCCCCGTCGTCCCTCTATTAACGGCGGATTTGTCACTTCCGGGCTCCGGCTGTATTCGACAAGTACCTTTGCATGGGCCGACATCGCGAGAAGCTCAGCGTTGCCGGCATGCCTGAGACTGCCGTGGAGGTTCCGGTAAATGGGTTCTTTCCATACGTTTTCCGAGTTGCCCAGGTAGCCACCGGTTAACAGGACCGATACGCGGGGATCAACAGCAGCGGTATAGAGCGCCAGCATACCGCCTTCGCCGTATCCTGCCACCCCGAGAGGCATATCTTTGACGGCTGAATTAAGGTTCCCGGATTCCAGCCAGTCGATGCACGAAGCGATTTTCAGAAGCTCAAATCCTATGATATGGCGTCCCAGATCAAATCCCTGCCTGTAAATCCACTCCCGATGGGGCTGGTTGGTGTAAATGTTCAGCAGCGGACTGCCTGAAAATTCCTGGCTCCTGGAAATAAGCGCCGGTATAAGCACCTGTACGCCCTGGGTCGCCAGGTACAGAGCCGGGGGCGGAGCGGTAGCATCTCTTGTTTTCCCGGTACCGTCACCGATCCCGGCCAGCATCTCGGGTGCCTGATCGGCGTCGGGTATCATGACGAGGCGCGCTTTAACGGCCTGTTTGGGTTGAACGAGGAGTCCCGCCATCTCGAGGTCATGGGCGACGCGCCATTTTACGGGTATCACCGTTGCTCCGCCGAAGTCTGCGCTGACGGGGGTGAGTGTGGCGGGATTAATGCCGGTTTCGGGAGCCGGTATCAATCTTTCACCGGTCATCCCCCAGATTTTTTTCAGCGCTTCTCTTTCTTTGTCGATATGGGCGGACCATGCGGCTGCTCCGGCCTTACCCTGGGCTGCCCACTCCTGCTCGCGGTACGCCTTTGTATCGGCCGTTTTTTGCATGAGGAAGCGGTCTATGCCGCTTACCATCCGTTCGGAAAGATCGCCTTGCCAGGTGAGAGCTTCGCCCTTCAGAAGGCTGTGCCGGTCCTGGGCGTAGCTGGTTGATGCAAGGATCAGGGTGATCAGGAGTAGGTTCTTCATAGGGTGGCTGGGAAAATCCCCGGGCTGCGCTAACCCGGGGTTATGCATATGTCGCCCCTGCGGGGCCGGGAGTTAGTTAATGCCTTCCTTGATATACTCGAAAAGATCCCTGACCTGCTGGTCGCTCAGGTCGTCAAGAAGGCGTTCGGGCATCAGGGAAACGGGGAGCGGTTCGAGCTCATCGACTTCCTGCATGGAGAAGGTAAGCTCGTCACCCGCCATAGGTTTGATCTTTACGCTTTGGGCCGAGCGTTCAAGCAGCCTTCCTACAATCGTCTGACCGGTCTTTGCCTTCAGCGTGTAGGTCGCGTACCCTTCCCGGATGTCGGCGTTGGGATCGACGGTATTCATGATAAAATAGTTCACGTCGCGACGGTCGTAGCCGGTCAGCTCCGGGCCGATGTCCGAGCCTTCACCGAAAAGGCGATGGCACGAGCCGCACAGCGGAGTGAAGATCTCTTTTCCTTTGACACTGTTGCCTTTTCCTTCCCGGAGCACTTTCTGGACTGCGGCAATGCGGGTAGTGCGCTCGGAGCCGCTGCTTTCTTTGGCCTGGGGCCATATTGCATAAATTTCCTTTTCAAGCCCCCCGTCCCGGAGCAGCTTCATACGGTTTACCATTTCGATCGGCAGGTCGTCTGGTTTGATCGTTTTAATGCCCTGGACTGCCCCGATCAGGTTTTTGGCCCAGGAGGCCCGGCTGGTCAGCAGCGCCAGGGCCGCCAGCCTCACATCGACGTCGCCACGGAGGTTGTCGGGGTAAAGCTTCACCACGGCTTCTCCTATTTTTGGGTTGTCGTATCGTGTCAGGGAAGCAAGTGCGGCCTGCTTCAGCGCCCCGCTTGCCTGGGAGGAGGCCAGCAAATTTAAAAGCGGGTTGACGCTCTGCGGATAATCGTCCTGTCCCATCATCCGGATATAGGTAAGCCTGTCGATGAGCGAGGTTTTGTCTGTAGCAATGGCTTCCAGCGCTTTTTTGACTGCATCCGGATTCTTCTGCCGGATGCCGGCCGCAAAAACGGGCTCTCCTTTCACGGCGCGGAGCCTATCCAGGCTGCTTTTCAGGCCCGCCGGCAGATCTTCGAAAGGTTTGCCGCGCAGCCCTTCCTCCAGCCCTGCGAGCATTTCAAGCTGAAGGGGCTCGGATAGCCGCTGGCCGATAATCTTCTCGCAGGAACTGTAGTTTTCGCTGCCGCCTGCCATGGCATACCGCTGCACGATACGTTCGAGGAGCACCTGACCGGTAACCGGCCTTTCCAGGAAACTGCGGTCGGCAAAGAGGCCGAGCATGGCATCTCTGTCTGTTTCCGATTTAGCTTCCAAAGCCCACCAGAGCATCAGCGGTATATCCGGGTCTTTGCTGTCGTCGTGGAAAACTGCAAGATTTTTGACGATAGCGATACATAGCGGTCCCTGCAGCCGTCGGGCCGACGCAGCCAGCTGGCTGCGTACCGACAGGTTTTCTTCCTTTTTACTCAGCTCTTTCAAAGCGGCAGCTTCCGCATCGGACGCTTTTTTACGGTCGCCTATCAGTCTCACGCCCCACTCCCTTACAAAAGGCTCGCGGTGGCGGAGCGCTGTGAGCGATACCTCGTCATCCATTAACCCCAAAAGGTTCAGCGCCCAAAGGCTTTCCAGGGCAATGCTGCTGGTGTCCGATTTGAGGTGGGCAACGAGCGTTTGCGAAGCGGTACGGTCGGCGCGATCGCCGAGCTCCTGCAGAGCTGTAAACCTGACTTCTTTGTTCTTGCTGTAGAAGCAGGAAATGAGCTGAGCCGGCGACAGCTTTGTGAAATCCGGCAATCGCCCGGCGGGGCTGGATGCACCTGCGCCGGAAAGCCGGTAGATACGCCCGGAAGTTTTGTGCCATGTGTCGCGGGCATCGACGTGCGAAAGCCGGCTGTCGTACCAGTCGGTAAAGTAAACGTTGCCGTCGGGGCCGGTTTTGATATCGATAGGCCGGAACCACCGGTCGGTAGTGTTGAGGACCATACCGGCATCCTTGTTTTTCAGGGAAGATCCGTCATTTTCTACTGCAGTGAGCACAATATTGCCTTGCAGCGGATTGGGTGCTATGAAATTGTGGTCGAAGCGTGCCGGAAGAGCGCCGCCTTCATAGCGGATCAGCGAGTGGGTGAACCTTATCTTTTCCCCTTCCAGCGGCATATCCTCGAGGTATCCGAAAGCATAAGGATTGGTAAGAGGACCATGTTTTCCCCAGCTTTTCTTGTAATACCCGCCCTGCTTGTAGTAGGGGCCACGGCCATAGCCGTTTGTGCCGGAGAAAATCTTCCCTTTGGAATCTATTTCTACATTGAAGGTATTGCCGCCGCCTTCGCCATAAATCTCGAAAACCCGCGTATCAGGATGGTATCTCCAGATAGCCTGACCGCTGAACCTGACATTTTTGGATACTTCTGAGCTGATGTCGGCGGTGGTAGTGCTGCCCTGGGCCCCGTAGATCCACCCGTCGGGCCCCCAGCGGAGACTATTGGCAACCGCGTGTGTATCTTCCAGGCCGAAGCCGGAAAGGTGTACTTCCGGATCACCTTCAGGCAAGCCGTCGCCATCGCGGTCGTTGTAGGCCACGAGGTAGGGAGGGCTGAGCACCCAGATTTTCTTTTTGCCGTGTAATACGCTGGTTGCTATATTGAGGCCGGCGATAGCGTCTTTGGATTTTTCGTAGTGGCCATCGCCGTCGGTGTCTTCGAAAAAGGTAATCCGGTCGGCCCCTTTAACGTCATGCGGCGGGGGAGCCGGGATTTTATCGAACTGAAGGCGCAGGTGATTGTCGATCCCCACAATTTTGAGCCCTTTCGGGTAAGGATACTGGTTGTACTGCACGACCCAGAGCCGTCCCTTGCGGTCAAATTTCATCTCCACGGGCTGGAAAATACGAGGTTCGGCGAGCACGAGCTCCAGCTTGAGGTCGGGCGCTACCTCGAAGCCTTTCAGGGCCTCTTCCGGCGACAAGGGGGAGGACTCGTCGGTCAATGCTCCGCGTCCCTGGAAACGTTTTAAATGTTCGGTTACTTCTTCATTGACACCCAATGTGCCGACGTCGGTATTCGCAGGTTTCTGAGGACCGCAGCTACCGACGCACAGGTAAAAGAATAAAATGATTAAGAGTCTGATTTTCATGCGTATAAAAATATATAAAAAGCGCTTTTATTTAATGCTCCTGTCGTACCGGGGATACTGGCTGCCTGTCAGATTTTATTGATGATTTCTATTACTTTATCCTCGTAGATTTTTTGCCAGCCTGTTCCGAGCAGGCATTCGCTGTCTTCCTGTGCACCGCCGCGGTTTTTGAGCTGCTCGTCGGTAGGAGCGTAATAAATGTAGCCATTGGAGCACCCTGTAATAAATGTGAATGGAAAAGGGGAGCGTTTTTTAATATTGAGCCCGATCTGGACCGAAAGTTCTCCCGGGAAGGAGACAATGACGCAGTTCCCGATTTTGATGGCAAAGATTTCGACATCGATGGTGTTTTTGGGAGCGGCCAGGTTGGTCTGCTGGTGTTTGGTGAGGAGCGCCAGGTTTTCTTTGATGCGCGTCAGTTCTTCCATCCGGTAGATATTTTCCAGGTATGCCTTCACTTTGGCCTTGTTTTCTTTGTCAAAAAGCTCGAGTTCCCTGTGGCCGAGCTGTTTTTCATGCAGGTAATTGAAGGCATGGGCGGAAGGGTATTCGCCCGAAATTTTCTGCTGGAGATAAAGCTGGAGAAACGATTTGAAATCGAGACTGGTACCGTCGATGCTGTCGAAAAGGTATTGCTGTCTTTTTTTCAGTGAATCGATGGCCTGTGCGAGGTCGGCGCGGGGTAGCCCGATCGTCTCATTGACGATATTGATAAAGCCTGACCGGGTTGTGTGCATCTGCCCGAGGGCTTTCAGCGTGCTGAACCCCAGCATGCGCCCGAGCGGCTCGGCGCTGCGGGGTGTAAGGACATCCTTATAGCGTACCGGGTTGATGTCACCCGCGCAGCCCTGGAGGAAGAAAGCCAGCGCCCCGCTGCCGAGGTTGCTTTCGAGCACCGCAGAAGCAAATCCCGGGTAGTCGGCCGTGTTGTCGCGGCGCCCTTCGGAATATACACCCTGTATAGGATGGCAGGCAAAATTATAGATCACGGCAACCGGCCGGCCGTCTTCCTTTTCAAAGCGGACAATACCGATTTCAGGGTCGACCGGGCCGACACCTTCCACTTCCTGGTCGGGAGGTAATGCGTACCGGTGCCTGACATCGGCTTCGCGGCCGTTGCTGAGCCTCAGCCTCCTGTTCTCCATAATACGGTCTTCAAAGCCTTTTCCTATGCCGATTTTTACCGGCACGAGGTTGCGCGAAGCCATTTCAATGGCGGTGATCGTCAGCTCTGCCACGTCCGGCCTTACCATGCCGTGGCAATGACTGGCATTGACCAGCACATTGGCCGGGTCGATATTCAGCCTGGACTTCACGCCGGCCCGGACCTTTGCCATGTAGTCGTTTTTGATATAGCCGATCTCGCCGAGCGCTACGGCGTCGATGGTGGCAATCACGCCCCGGGTTTGCCCGTCATCGAGCACCATTGCCTTAACGTAAAGCGAGTCGTTGACTACAATATCCGGGCCGGTATTGGTGACGTTCACCCTGGCGATACCGATTTTAAGCTGGGCATGGGTGCCGGGAGCGGCCGACAGCAACGCGAGTAGCAGGAGGATTTTGAATTTACAGGTTATCATATTCTTTGTATAAGCATAAAGCATCGGGATAAGACGACCTGTATCAGCGGTCGTTAGTTGTAGCCCGGGTTTTGTTTCAGGTTGGAATTTACATCCAGTTCCGACAAGGGGATCGGCCAGAGATAGTTGAAATCATAAAAACGCTGGCGGCCGATGACGAGATGTCCTTCCTCGTTGATGTTATGGATACCCTGGTAATTGGCCGGGTCTTCCGTCATTTTCATGCCATAATATTCCCGGTCGACCATTTCCTGTAGTGTTCCCCAGCGCCTCATGTCAAAGTATTCGATACCTCCTTCGAAGCCCAGTTCGATGACTCTTTCGCGCCGCACGATTTCCCGGAGCCTGGCCGGGTCCTTTTCGGTTACCTCAGGCATGTTGACGGCCGGCCGCTTCCTAATACGGTTGATCGTCTCGTCCAGGAGCGTCTGCGTGACGGGAGTTCCCGCCTCCAGCTCCGCTTCGAGGAGGCTGAGCAGGATTTCGGCGTACCTCATCTGGGGATAGTCCGCACCGTAGTACTGTCTGTTGCCGGTGAAACTCCTGTCCCAGAATTTCTGAAGTATGTAGCCGGTAATGTTGGCGCCCGTCTGCCCTGTCCTGGCTATGGTTACCGGGTCGCCCCGGAATACTTCTCCGTTCACTTCCGAATATCCTGTAATCAGCACCGTTTCGTAAAGCCGCGGGTCTCTGTTTTCGAAAGGTTTCTTCGGGTCGTAGAGGCTTGACTCGCGAATGCTTTTTCCGTCTTTCATGGGGAATTCATCAAGAAAATGCTGGAAAAGATTGCAGGCGTTAAAACCGCCGTAGAGCGAGCTCCTGATGGTATGCTGCGACATGGCTTCACCAAATTCATTTTCCATGTATTTATTTACAAAGATGAATTCCTGGTTATTCTCCCCTTCCGTAATAAAAAGCTGCTTGAAGCGCGGATCTATCTCATACCGGCCGAGATTCACGATTTCCCGGTAGGTGCCGGCAGCGTCTGCCCATCTTTTTTCAGCCAGCAGCACCCGGCCTTTCAACGCCAGCGCAGCGCCTTTTTCGATCCTGCCTTTCTCCGTAGCGCTGCGGGACAGCGGCAGATCGCCCGCAATGGCAGAAAGCTCCGACAATATGAACTCCCTGACGGCCTCTTCGTCTGACTGGCCGATGTTGTTCGCTTCGTCGAAAGTGAGGGTATGGGCAGGCATGGGGACATTCCCGTACATCTGCCCGAGCCAGAAATAGCTGAATGCCCTCAGGAACCGGACTTCGGCCGTCATCTGCGCCTTTTCTTCAGCCGGGATATCTGCTTTCCCGATATTGTCCAGAAAATAGTTGCAGCGGCTTATCTGGATATACAACTTTCTCCACATCGTGGTAATGGCCCCATGTGTGGCCTGGATCTCTATTCCCCGTGTCCAGTCGAAGGTACGCCAGCTCGAATAGCCGGCAAACGACGACATCCAGATCATCGACTTATCGAGGTTATTGATCCTTTCGGCCGTTCGCTCTGCATAGGTTGAATAAATACCCATCAGGGCCTGGTAGCAGTCTTCGGTGCTGTTCCAGAAGATCCCTTCGCTGATGGCGTCGAGCGGGTTTTCGTCCAGGAAGCCGTTCTCGCAACCCGAAGTAAGCAGCAATAAGAAGACGGTAACGAACGTCAGCCTGCGGCCTGTATTTTTTATGATGCCTGTTTTCATTCGTATAAAAATTTAACTAATTGTGCTTCAATAGTTTAATAATGCCTGTTTCCATGATCATAGGGGGCTAAAATTGAATATTCAGCCCCAGGCTCAGCGTCCGGGTAATCGGATAATAGGAGACCGTCTGGGTGCCTCTCGTTTCCATTTCCGGGTCCCATCCAGGGTAGTAGCTGTTAAAGCCCAGCAGGTTTTCGGCATGGAGATACAGCCTCAGGTGATCGATCTTGGCTTTACTGAGAAGCGAAGCCGGGAAGTTGTAGCCGAGCTGCAGATTTTTCAGTCGTACGAAACTGGCATTCCTGGTCCAGTAGTCCAGGTTGACAGCCCAGGGAGCAGCGTGATAGGCCAACTCGAGCCTGGGGTATTTGGCGTACCGGTCGGGGTTTTCTTCCGTCCACCGGTTATCGACATGCCACTGCTGGATGTTGCCGAAGTTGTTGAAGGCCTGCTCGTCGCCCTGGATGAGGGTACGGTACCCGCCGAGCCCCTGGAACTGAACATACAGGTCGAAGCCGTGGAAATCTGCTGAAATGTTCATGCCGTACGAGAGTTTCGGAAACTGGCTCCCGATAATCTTACGGTCGTGTTCGGCCGTTATGACCCCGTCAGGAGTGCCGTTGGGACCGCTGATGTCCCGGAAGCGCGGGAAACCGGGTTTGGCGATATAATTTTGGGTGGCGTAGGTATCGATATCGGCCTGGTCGAGGAAAAGCCCGTCCGTTTCATAGCCGTAGATGGAAGTGAGCGGGCTTCCCACAAACAGCCCTCTTGTGATATCGCGGCTTATACCGGCGAGCGATACGACTCTGTTATTGTTGACCGAGAAGTTGGGCTGTACTTTAACCGACAGCTTGCTGAGCTGCTGACGGTAGGAGAGCTCAAATTCCCAGCCCTTGTTCTGCACTTTACCTGCATTCTGCTCTCCCACTGTCATGCCGAGCACCTGCGATACGGTAAGCTGGTAAAGAATGTTGTCCGTATACTTATTATAATAGTCGACGGAGAGCCCCAGCTTTCCTTTGAGGATATCCAGGTCGATGCCGGCATTGGAGATCCGGGTGGTTTCCCAGGTGATGTTCTCAAACGGCAGCCGGGTGAGCTGTATACCCGGTCGGATGGTTTCGGTCACGCCGATCGGGTATACCGAGCCCAGGGCGAGTGTTTTCTGGTAGGGATAGGTGCCTATCTGCTGGTTACCGAGCACACCGTGCGAAACCCGGAGCTTGAGGTTATCGACCCAGGCTACGTCAAAGAACGATTCCTCCGATATCCGCCAGCCGGCCGAAAACGACGGGAAAAGGCCGAAGCGGCGCTTTTGCGCAAATCTCGACGAGCCGTCGTACCGGAGATTCCCTTCCAGGAGGTATTTCCCTTTGTAGGCATAGTTCAGTCGTCCGAAAAACGACACCAGTTTCCATACCGATTCGCTTTCGGAATTGCTGTCATTAACAGGCGAGGCTGCACTGAGCAGGTAGAGCTGGTTGCTGGGGAAATTGTCGCGGTAACCGCCCAGCGAGTGGGCGTTACTGGTGAGTGACGAAAATCCTGCCAGGACACCAAGCGAATGTTCCCCGATCGATTTGTTGTAGTTAAGCAGCGATTCGAACATCAGCTCCCGGTTGTTGGAGGTGCTTACATCGACCTGCGACGGGCCGAAGGTCCAGAGCGGATCGGCGGTGAATTTTGCGCCGAACAGCCGGTTGAAGGAATGATACCACTGGTAGCTCACGCGATTGGTGAACCTGAGATCTTTGATCACGTCCCAATCCAGGGCGAGATTGGCCAGCAGGTTGGTGATGCGCGTCAGGCCGAACGACCCGCTCGCCAGCCGTCCTTCTGCAACTGAGACTCCCTGCGTGACCCCGTATGTACCGTCGGAGCGACGCCCGGGTATGTTCGCGGTATGGTGATTGGCCGCCTGTACGATCGAGTAAATGTCGCCGGTGCGCGTACCGTTTGAAGCTATGCCGGCCGGTTTGTCGTTAACTGACTGGTAGCCAAGTATTTTGGTGCTGAGCTTCAGGCGCTCTTTCAACTGGTTGCTGAAGTTGAGCTGCAGGTCATACCGGTCGTAGGAATTGTTCCGTATCAGCCCGTTCTGACGCAGGTACCCGGTTGAGATCAGGTAGGTCGACTGCTCATTTCCTCCCTGGACGGTAAAGTTATGCCTTGTCTGGAGCCCGTTTCCGGTTTTAAACAGGTCTCTCAGGTGATGTTTGTTCGGGTATTCGTCGGGGTACAACCCGGAGCGGAATTTTTCTATTTCTTCGTCCGTATATACGATGCTCTGGCCTTCGTTGATCCTTGCCTCGTTGAACATTTCGGCATATACCCAGGAGTCTACGTATTGCGGCAGCTCCGTCGGCGACTGCCTGCCGACAAAAGTTTCGTACCCGACTTTCATTCTACCCCTGACGCCTTCTTTAGTGGTGACGAGGATCACTCCGTTAGCCGCCCTCGAGCCGTAGATAGCGGCCGATGCGGCGTCTTTTAAGACTGTAATATTTTCAATGTTGTTGGGGTTGACTGCGTTGATGGAGCCCGGCACGCCGTCGATAAGAATAAGGGGATTGTTGCCTGCGCTGCTGAAGGTCCCCATACCCCTGATCTGTATGGAAGCCTGGTCGCCGCCTGGTTCGCCCGAGGTTTGTCTTACGGTAAGCCCGCTGCCTACGCCTTGCAGAAGCTGTGAGGACTGGGAAACCGTACGGCGGCTGATCTGTTCTCCGCCGACAGACGATACCGAGCCGGTAAGATTGATTTTACGCTGGCTTCCGTAACCTACCACCACCATCTCATCGAGCAGCGCGACATCTTCCTGCAGTGTGATATCGAGGTTAGCCTGGCTGCCCACCACGACTTCCCGCGATATGTAGCCTACGTAGGAAAAGACCAGGATAGCTGTTTCGTCCGGGACCGAAAGCGAAAACCTGCCGGATTCATCGGAGGTTGTGCCCCGCTGGGTTCCTTTCAGGAGGACGCTAACGCCGGGCAATGCTGCTCCTTTGGAATCGGTGACCATCCCTTTAACAGGAATTTCCAGCGGCGGAGGCGTGTCTTCCGGGATGGATTCCGCCCGGGGAGATCCGGTGTGATCGCCGCGTTTCCGTTTCAGAAGAATCTGTCCTTTGCCCTGCTGAAACTCGATGCCGTGCGGAAGAAGCAATTGTTCGAGCACCTGTCCGAGCGGCTCATTGTATGCTTTGACGTTAACGACTTCGCTTAAACGGATAATGCTGCGGCTATAAGCAAACCTGACGCCGGCCTGTTTTTCGATGGCAATCAATGCCTGCTGAAGTGACACGCCGTTCAATTCGATGCTTACGTTTTTTTTGAGGAGCTCCTGGGCGCTTGACTCCCTGGCGTATCCTCCGAAAGCTAACATTACCGATAGCAAGACCTGTAGAATTGATATCCGCATAATACGATATGCCGTCTTGTTTTTATTTGGAAAATGCATAGGTTTGGGTGTTTATTTTCGAATGAACAAAATGAAGCTGCTTCATGCACTTTGTGTGATGAATCGAGAGAAAAGCTTCGTTAAGACTCAGGAGTGTGGAGGCACTCCTGATCTTTAAAAACGGGATGTAAAGAATAGCTGAGTTTTTATCATAGGCTGTATCGGGTTTAACCGGGTTAAAAGATTGTCAGGGGTTTGTCGGGCAGCCGGTGCCCTTCAACAGGATTTGTTCGTGGTTGATCTCGTAGGTAAGCTCGAGCATCTCCGAAATAGCGTCAAGCACTTCTGCCAGGCGGTGATTTTCAAAAGAGGCTTTCAGGACGCAATTGGCAAGTGCGCTGTTCTCAAAATGTACCTTTACGCCGAAGCTCAGCTCCAACTGTCCGGCGACATCCGCCAGGCTGGTGTCTTCGAAAGAAAGATCGGCCGGCTGCCAGGTCTCGATATGGGGATCGGCGGTAGTTATCCTGGAAGCCGTGACCGCCCCGGTCGGGAGGTGGAAAGAAGCTTTTTCCGAAGGGTTGAGCACTACCGACGGTGACGGCGCGTCAGAGCTCCTGTTTTCCGAATAGACTTCTACTTTCCCCGTAACAACCGCGACCTCGTAATTGGCCGGTCCGCCGTCAGGCCTGACCAGGAAGCTGGTCCCCAGTACCTTCACGCGCATTTTGTCTACCTCTACGATAAAGGGATTGGCCGGGTCCCTGACGATCTCAAAGAAAGCTTCCCCGCTGAGCCGGATTTTCCTGCCGGCAGATAAAAAAGCCGGTTCGTCGTACTGCAAGGTAGCATCGGGGTGCAGCCAGACTGTGCTTTTGTCAGGAAGCTGGTATTTTACTATGCGCGGGAGCGTATTGGTGATTACAGTTGCCGCGGGAGCGTGTTCAATGCTCCCTTTCCCGTCCGTTTTCAGCAGCCGGGGCAGCAGGGTCACGCCGACGAGGAGGAGCACCGAGGCGGCGGCAAAATAGTGCTTCCAGGTAACGGGGCGGTTGACCCGGTAAACGGGCGCCGGGTTTTCGCGGGCGGCTTCTATTTCCGATATTTTTCTCTGCACTTTCAGCAGATGCAGGGGTTGGCTGAATTCGGGAGGAGCACCTTCGTGCCCGATACGGCGATACCATTCTTCTACCCTGGCAGCTTCCTCAGGGCTGCATACGCCGTCGAGATAACGCTTTAATACTTCGGGTTCGATAGAATTGCCGTCCATGGTTGTGTCTGATAAGCTAAGAAGAATCTGCTCTTCTTTAAACAGGACGCAGCAGGATATTCCAACCCTAGCGAAAATCGACAAATTTTTTGAAGTATTTTTGGGTAATATTCGGGATATATTAGTTATCGACTCTCTGTAAGGTAAAAATGGCTTTCCGATACGGGCTTTATGACGATGAGCATTTATGGCAGCAGATTCAGAATGACGCTGACCAGGAAGCCTTTGCGTGTCTTCACGAACGTTATGCGGAAGATTTGTTTCGCCTTGCCTACCGCAAGACCGGTCATGCGGATGTTTCGGAGGATATCGTACAGGAGCTGTTTATCGCACTGTGGATCCAGCGGTCCGAGATCAGTATCACCCGTAACGTAAAAAATTATCTTTACACTGCTGTCAGGAACAGAGTTATATCTTTCCTGCGGGATGTGATGAGCTCGAAAACCACCTCTCTGAATTTCCTGTCACCAGAAAATTACGGTAGTTTTTCGGGTAACGGCGCAGAGGAAAAGATCAGCTATGAAGATACCAGGGACCGGTACGAGCAGATCCTGAATACGATCCCCGAGAGAAGCCGAACCGTTTTTGAGCTGAGCCGCAACGGGCTCTCCAACAAAGAGATCGCCGCATCTCTGAACGTTGTCGAGAAAACGGTGGAATTCCATATTACAAAATGCCTCAAACTCCTCAGGGACAAGCTGGTGCATGTGCTTCTGATCCTTTCCCAGTTTATGCCCTGAACCGCTTTCGCTTCGATCTTTCCGGTTCCGACACGCCGCCTCCGGCACTATTTGAAGGGCTTTTTCTAAAAATGTAATTTTCTCACTAGGGAAATTACCGACATAGTTGACTTATAAGCCAAACTGCCGCTTAACCCAGTTATTAGCTATGTACGAACGTTTCTCAGATGAGGAATTGCTTTCGAGCCTGATTGAAGGAAACCAAAAGGCCTTCGAGGCAATTTACAGCCGGTACTGGTACCGGCTGTTCGGAGTTGCCTTTCATGAGATAGGGACGAAAGAGGAAGCGGAAGAAATACTGCATGACGTTTTTGAGAGCCTTTGGTGCAGAAGGGAAGAGGCATCTATCAGAAATCTCAGCGCCTACCTTGTCGTGGCTGTCAAGCACCGGATAACGAATTACATAAAATCCTGTATAACACAAAGAAAGTACCAGGAGTATCTTATACTCAATGAAATACAGCAATCTTACGCAACCGATGAGATTGTCCATTTCTCGGATCTCTCCAAAGCGGTCGATGAGGTGATGAAGAAGCTTCCGGAGCGTACTTCCGAGGTATTCCGCATGAGTCGCTTTGAAAATCTGCCCGTGAAGGAGATCGCCAGTAAGCTGAATATTTCGGAAAAGGGTGTGGAGTACCACATCACACAGTCGCTGAAGCTGTTGCGGGAACAGCTCAGGGTTTACCAATCTTATAACTAGTTCGCCTTCAGGATCTATTTCAATGAACAGACACGAATTCGATATACTGCTCCAGAAATACCTTGCAGGGGAATGTGACGAGGAGGAAGTGCGCCAGGTGGAGGTATGGTCAGAAAACATGTTGTCCCAAAGCAAACTGCAGCTCGATCACTCGGAGAAAATCAAACTGCAGCGACGTATGTGGAAAAAGCTGTCCACCGGAGTGCTGGGCAAAGGTGGTTTCTGGAAAACCATGTTCCAGTTCCGGCAGGGGATAGCCGCTTCGCTGCTCCTGGTAGCAATCGGAGCATTCTGGATCGGGCGCTCCTATTATCAGAAATTTCAGGTTACGGGCGACGCCGTTGGGGTTATGATGCAGGAAGATATCTCTTCCGTGGCGCAGGAAGGCGTGATTACATTCCAGAGCGAGGGGAAACCTCAGAGCCTTACCCTGGAAGATGGCAGTAAGGTAATTCTCGGAAAGGAAAGCAGCATCCGGTACCCTGTAAAGTTTGATGCGCATTTAAGGCAGGTATACCTGGAGGGCGAAGCCTTTTTTGAGGTCAGGCGTGACGAGAAGAAACCATTCATGGTGTATAGCGGGGGCCTGGTTACCCGGGTCCTGGGTACAAGTTTCAATATACGTTCCCTGCCGTCTACCGGTAAAATAGAAGTGGAGGTGGTTTCCGGCAGCGTGTCGGTATACGAAAACAAGAAAGGGAAATCTTCAGAAGCGGACGCCGTTATCCTGACACCCAACCAGCGCGTCGTATTCGAAAAAAGCTCCCGGAAGCTGGTGCCCGAATTTGTGGACGAGCCTGTAGCATTCAAACCGGTGGAAGAGCATCGCAGCTTCGTTTTCGACAGGGAACCCCTGCCCGACGTATTATCTAAATTGTCGGGAGCCTTCGAAGTGGAGATCTCGGTCGATTCTCCCGCCCTGCTTCCCTGCGTATTTACCGGCGACCTTCACGGTCTCCCGCTCCATATGCAGCTTAACCTGATCTGCCGTTCAGTTAATGGCAGCTATGAACAAAAAGGAAACGCGTATTCAATAACCGGCGAAGGCTGTAGTAATGAAAACTGATAAATCTTAACCTTAATACTACCCTAAAATAACCTGATACTACCCTAACAACCTTCTTGCCTATGGATAAAACAGTGAAAGCTTTGCGAAAATAGACAACCGGTTACCGATAGTTACCGTTCTCTGAAAACATCCCGAAAGTGGGCGAACACTTCCGGAATGTGAATTGTTTTTGCCATTGTCTCATAACAAAAACTTCTTAAAAGTATGAAAAAAAGTATACCGCTACAACGGTTTATTCTGAGGTCTATGCAACTAACCCTAACCCAGCTCCTGATAGCCTCGCTTTTCTGCGGCATTTCGCTGGCGCATACGCTTCGTGGGCAGGAAATCCTGACAAAGGAAATTTCTTTACAGATGGAATCTGTAGAGGTAAGCAAAATTCTCAGCCAACTTGAGAAACAGGCGAAAGTGAGGTTTATCTACAGTACTCATAGCATACAGTTGCGGCAGAAGGCATCCCTGAACGTGCATAACCGCCCTCTTTTCAGTGTGCTCGACGAGCTGTTCAAGCCTTTACAGGTGCAATATGAGGTAATGGGTTCCAGGATACTTCTCAGGAGGAAAGTAATCGAAAGGCAGAGCTCCGGGTTGAAAATCACTTTCCCCGACCGGAATATAAGGGGCGTGGTGACAGATGAAAGAGGAGAGGGGCTGCCCGGGGTGAGCATTCTTCTGAAAGGCACCCAGCAGGGTACCACAACCGACGGATCAGGACATTATACCATCTCCGTTCCGGGGAGCGAAAGTATTCTTGTATTCAGTTTTGTCGGTTATGTAAGCCAGGAAATTGCCGTAAGAAGCAATACGTCCGTAGATGTGTCGCTGGCGACCGATACAAAGGCGCTGGAAGAGCTGGTGGTAGTAGGTTACGGAAGCCAGAAAAAGGTAAACCTGACGGGTGCCGTGGCGTCGGTCGGAGCAGATGTGCTCGAAAGCCGCCCGGTAGCCAACCTGGGGCAGGCCCTGCAGGGAAATATTGCCAACCTTAATATCTCGCAGGCAAGCGGCGCGCTCGGCAAAGGAAGTAATTTCAACATAAGGGGCAACACCTCCATCAACGGTGGAAGCCCGCTGGTACTGGTGAACGGTATTCCGATGGATATCAATATCCTTAACCCCAATGATATCGAAAGTGTCGTGGTGCTCAAGGATGCTGCGTCTGCAGCTATTTACGGAGCCAGAGCTGCTTATGGCGTGATACTGGTTACGACCAAGAGCGGTAAGAAAGACCTTAAACCCAATATCAGCTTTACTACCAACTTTTCGACTAATACCCCGGTTGTGAAGTTCGAGACCATGGATGCGCTGGAACGTATGAGGTATATGAATGAAGCCAACATCCGTATTAACGGGAGGCCGTACTACCAGTTCGACGAATATTATGAAAAGGCGATCCTGGCGCACTATTACGATCCGTCGCAGCCCGAAACATTCCAGCATCCCAATGAATCGCCGACACAGTATGCTTTTTCCGCCAATACCGACTGGGCTGACATCCTGCTGAGAAACAGCTATCCCCAGCAGCAGCATACCGTCGGCATCTCGGGCGGGTCGGAGCGTTTCGACTATTATACTTCCCTGTCCTATTTCAATGCGAAAGGGATTGCCAAGAACTTCAATGAGCGTTACAACCGCTACAATATCATGTCGAACCTGAACTACGACCTGGCAAAATGGATAAAGGTAGGTACAAAGATATCGATCAACGCAAGCAACAAGGTTTACCCTCCAAACGACAGAAGCGACAACTTCAACGAAGACCGCAATATGTTCCAGGTACACCAATGGCCCAACTGGCCGGTCTACCTTCCCGACGGGAATTATGCTTCACTGGGCTCGGTTCCCAACGTACTGCAAATGCAGAAGGAAGGAGGGTATCGCACCCGTGATATTTTTGATTCCTGGCTGACAGGGCTCGTTAAGCTTACTCCTGTGAAGAACATGACGGTCAATATGGACTACTCCTTTAACATCCAGGATACCGAGGAGCTGGATTACCGTAAAAGGCTGCCGATGTACGACCGCACAGGGGTCAGCGGGTATTATCCTTACACAAACCCCAGCTCGGTGACAAGAAGCAACTACAACAACCGTTACCAGGTTTTCAATGCTTATGCCGATTATGAAAATACACTGGGCAAGCACTACTTTAAGGTAATGGCCGGTTTTAACCAGGAGAGTGCCCGCTATCGCTTTTTCTCAGGAATGAGGGAGAAACTCATTGTAGAGTCGATGCCTTTCATGAACCTGTCCTACGGTGAACGTTTCACCAATGATTCGGAATCCGAGTATGCGATCCGCGGCGTATTCTCGAGGGTGAACTATAGCTTTGATGACCGCTATTTCCTTGAGTTCAACGGACGTTACGACGGCAGCTCCAAATTCCCGAAAAGCGACCGGTTTGCTTTCTTTCCGTCCCTTTCTGTCGGCTGGAGGATTGACAACGAAGGATTCTTCGGTTCGCTGCGCGACAAAATCAGCATGCTTAAGCTGAGGGCTTCCTACGGTAACCTTGGGAACCAGAACGTGACAGGATACTATCCCTATGTCGCCACTTATACCTCCGGCCTGGCCGGGTACCTGATCAACAGCGACAACCCGATGGCCGTGTATGCGCCCGGTCTGGTGAGCCCGACCCTTACCTGGGAGACAGTGACCCAGCAGGATGTAGGGATCGACTTCGGATTGTTCGGCAATCAAGTGACCGGCTCATTTGACCTTTACAGGCGGGATACCAAAAACATGCTGACCCGCTCGCAGACGCTGCCTGCTACCCTTGCAGTAGCCGAGCCCCAGGCCAACGCCGCCGATATGAAGACGGTCGGGTTTGATATGACCGTCGGATGGAATAAAAACTCCGGCGATTTTAAATACGGAGTATCGCTCATACTTTCCGACTACAGGGCGACCATCACCCGGTACAGCAATCCTTCGGGGCTGATCTCCGACTACTATGTCGGGCAGAAGGTAGGAAGCATCTGGGGGCTGGTTACGGGAGGGCTCTTCCAATCGGATGAAGAAGCTGCCGCGCTTGATCAATCCCAGATCAATGGCCGGAAAAGGGTAGCCGGAGACCTCTATTTTGAAGATCTCGATGGTGACGGCAAGATAACCCGCGGTGCCCAGACCCTCTCTAATCACGGTGATATGACCATTATCGGCAACAATACGCCGCGGTATAGCTACGGGCTGCGCTCTAATTTCTCATGGAAAGGATTCGATCTCGATATTCTGTTCCAGGGAGTGGCCAAGCGCGACCTCGTTATAGCCGGCAACTATTTTGTAAACCAGTATAACGACGAGTGGGGAGTACAGGGCAAAATCGGGACCGATTGGTGGTCGGAGACAAACCGCAACGCCTATTTCCCCCGCCCGCTCATTACCGGTGGAACGGACGTTACCACGCCGCAAACCCGGTACATGCAGAACGCGGCCTACCTGCGCCTGAAACAGCTTACGCTTGCCTATACGATTCCGACGGCAATAGCGCAAAAAATAGGGTCTAAACGGATACAGGTCTATTTCTCCGGCAACAATATGTGGGAAGCAACCAAGATGGTCCGTATAGTAGACCCGGAGCAGTCGAGCGCAATGTCGTACCCTCTGAACAGGGCCTATTCGGTTGGAGCTAATATCGGTTTTTAATCTTTAAGACAGAATTGATCACAATGAGATACTATAAATATCTGACCGCCTCGGTATTGTCCGTACTGTTGTCGGCTACATCGTGCAATGATGCATTCCTTGAGAAATATCCGCTTGACAAGATCAACGATGCGAGCTTCTGGACTGCGGCGTCCGACATAGAGATGTACGCCAACCAGTTTTATGTCGCCCTGAAAGACCCTAATTACATATGGCGTAACGACGATGCTACTGATAACAACGGTCCCGGGGCCCGCAGCACCTATGCCTGGAACGAATACACCGTTCCGGCCACAGGCGGCGGTTGGGGTAAGGCCGACTGGCTCGGGATCAGGAGATGTAACTTCGCCCTCGATCGCATAGCAGCGATGACCAAAACACCGGAAGTAACTGTCTATGAAGCTGAGATCCGCTTTTTTAAGGCGTTTTACTACATGGATAAGCTGAAACGCTTCGGCGATGTACCCTGGCTGGAGCATTCCCTCGAGACAGATTCGGAAGACCTCTTCAAAGCACGTGACCCGCGGGCGCTCGTGTTTGAAAATATAGGAAAGGAGTTGGATTTTGCAATCGCCAATCTGCCCGAAACTTCGGCAGCCGATCGCCTTACCAGGTATGCCGCACTGGCATTTAAAGTCAACTCTTATCTCTATGAAGGCACCTTCAGGAAATATCACGGTTTGGGAGGGCACGAAGCGCTTCTTCGCCAGGCTGTGAGCGCTGCGGAGACGATTATCAGTTCCGGTAAGTTTTCATTGTATTCGACCGGTCATCCCGAGACCGACTATTTCGATCTTTTCGTACAATATGAGCTGAAAGGCAATCCTGAGGGGATTATGGTACAGCGTTTCCTGGAAGGAAAGCGAATGCACAATAACGTCCGGCAGTTGGGTGAACCGCGCACAGGTTATACAAAAGATTTCGTGGATTCTTACCTGTGCAAAGACGGGCTGCCCATTGCAGTGAGCCCGCTGTATAACGGTGACAAAGAATTTGGAGATGAATTCGTGAACAGGGATCCCCGTATGGAGCAATCGATCTACCAGGAAAACAGGGTATACCGGATTTATGAAAACGGATCGAAAGAATACCGTCCGATGCCCGAGTTCGACAATAACTATGCGCCTACCAGCTATTATATACTGAAAGGCTATTCTGTATATGAAAGAGACCGCCTTCAGCTGCAATGCATCGTAGACGATTTTATTTTCAGGTACGGCGAGGTGTTGGTCAGCTATGCCGAAGCAAAGGCAGAATTGGGCGAGGCTACCCAGGATGTGCTGGACAAGTCTGTCAACCTGCTTCGCGACAGGGTCGGGATGCCTCACCTGAAAGCAGGAGTAGGCTTTACCGATCCGAACTGGCCGGCATGGGAGGTAGCGATAACGCCTCTGCTCAACGAGATCCGCCGGGAAAGGAGAATTGAACTTGCAGGAGAAGGAAAACGCTGGGATGACATCGTACGCTGGAAGGCCGGTAAACTGTTGGAGAATCCTAAAACCTACCAGGGGGCAAAAGATCCGGCAACCGGTAAAAACAGGATACTTTATCCCGGCTACGACAACAGAAAGTGGAACGACAGACTATACCTTTACCCCATTCCTACACAGGAAATAGCCTTGAATTCTCTCCTCACCCAGAACCCCGGGTGGTAAAATTTTAAGCAGGGACAGGAAATTTAAGCCTGTTCCTGCTTAATAATTAACAAGAGGAATAAAGACCAAGGCAAAAGAGTATTTAATTATGAGAAAAATACTGACGATCTGTTTACTGCTATCGGGGATTATCGGCTATCCGGCAAATGCTTCAGAGCCGCCGGCCGATCCCCTCAGGATAGGATGGGCATCAACTGATATTACACCCCCGAAACCGGTACTCATTGCCGGGCAGTTTCATGCCAGGCTATCGGAAGGGGTCAGGGATCCTATTACTGCAACTGCCCTGGCGATGGAATCGGTAAGGGCGGGGCGCACAACCCGGGTAATCCTTATTTCTGCCGATCTGATCAGCATTGCCGATGGGATGAGAGGCGACGCCGACCTGAGACAGGAAGTCAGGAAGCGGGTAACAGCAGCGGTACCTGAGCTCGATCCGACAGATATAACGCTCAACGGTACCCATACACATGCCGCCCCGGTATTGTCGCAGGCCGATCCGAAAGATATTTACGGGGTTTCTCTCGACCAGATAAGCGGTGGGAAAGAAGTGATGCCTCCGGCGGAATATTTTGAGCTGGCTGCCCGCAAATTAGCCGATGTCGCCGTCAATGCCTGGAAAAACAGGAAAGCCGGTGGTATCAGCTACGGCCTCAGCAAAGCGGTGGTGGGCCACAACCGCCTGCAGGTTGACCAGGCCGGGAAGTCGCTTATGTACGGTAATACCGGTCGTCCGGAGTTCAGCCATATCGAGGGTTACGAAGATCATAACCTCAACCTGCTTTATACCTGGGATAAGTCGGGGAAACTGACAGGGGTGGTTATCAATGCTGCAGTACCGTCGCAGGTAAGCGAGCATCTTTACGAGATTTCGGCCGATTTCTGGACAGACACGAGGGCTTTGCTCCGGCAGGAGCTGGGAAAAGACCTGTTTGTGCTGCCCCAGTTAAGCGCTGCCGGTGATCAGTCGCCTCATATCATGTGGGGTGACAAGGCTGAAGAACGGATGCAGAAGCTCATGGACATGGGCGAGGGCGGGACGGGACGGAACAGCATGGGGCGCCGCCGGCAGATTGCCCGTCATATCACCGACGGCGTGAAGGCCATATTGCCTTATATGAAAAAGAACATCGAATGGGACCCGGTGGTAGCGCAGAAGACAGAAAAAGTTGCTCTGTCGAGGAGATTGCTGGGTCAAAGCGACCTTGAAACTGCTGACGGGGAAACCGCCGAATGGAAGCCGAAGTACGAAAATATGCTTGCCGATGTCAAAGCGAACCCGGGGAAAACCAAAGAAAATCGCTGGTACCGCGACATTACCATAGCGCATACCCGGTACCGGAGAGGCCGGTCGGTACATGAACGCTACGAGCTTGAGAAAATTAATCCGAAGCTGCCGGTCGAAATAAAGGTCATCAGGATCGGGGATATGGCTATTGCAAGCAATCCCTTCGAGCTTTACCTCGACTATGGCATCCGGATGAAAGTAAAAAGCCCGGCTATCCAGACCTTTATCGTCCAGTTGAGCGGCGGCGGTACCTACCTGCCTACGCAACGGTCGATCAACGGCGGCGCTTACGGCGCGGTGCCGGCCAGTACCCTTTTTGGCCCCGAGGGTGGGAAAGAACTGGTCGACAAAACCATAGAAATGTTGAATTCGCTTTGGTGACGGAAGTTGAGAATTGAAAGTTGAAAGTTGAAAATGGAGAATGGAGAATGGAGAATTTTTAACTTTCAACTTTCAACTTTCAACTTTCAACTTTCAATTCCCACTAAACAAGCCTCATTCTAGTGAAATCAGAGCATTTTTTTGTAACAAGCCGACGGTTTTTCTTTTTAGTCCTGCTTGTCGTGTACAACGCTGCAGCTGCTGCGAGTGAGCTGAAAGTCGGTGCTGTAACGGTCGACATCACGCCTGTGCTGCCCGTATCGGTCGATGGGCAGATGGCGCTGAGGGTAGCTTCAAAGATCGAAACACCCGTAGAGGCCGATATCATCGTATTGGAATCGAACGGCACCGCCGGGCAAAAGACGACGAGCGTATGGATTAGCTGTGATGTGGTAACTATCCCCACGGAATTGAGAGATATGATCCGGGCTGCCGTTGCGGAGAGGCTGCCAGGCTTCAATACAAGGAATATACTGGTCAACGCCACCCATACACATACCGGCGGCGTAGTCAGAGCGAATTGGTATTACGAGCCTGATTCGATCCTGAAAGTGGTCGATTACCAGAAATTCATAGCCGGCCGGGTGGCAGGCGGCGTAGCCGAAGCATGGAAGAAAAGACAGGCCGGATCGGTTTCCTGGGGACTGGGTTATGCAAAGATCGCTTATAACCGCCGTGCGAAGTACGCCGACGGCTCGGCCAGGATGTACGGCAGGACAGATGTGGACGAATTCCGTAAAATAGAAGGCTATGAAGATCAGAGTGTCAATACATTGTTCTTCCGCAACAATAAGGGCAGCCTTGTCGCAACCTGCATCAACGTGGCCAGCCCGGCGCAGATCGTGGAATCGCGTTCGGTGATCAACGCCGACTACTGGCACCCGCTGCGGCAGATGCTAAGGAAGCAAAACGGCGAAAAGCTCGTAGTCCTTGGCTGGATCGGGGCAGCCGGCGATCAGACACCGCGCCCGATGTACGAACACCTGGCCGAAGCCAGGATGGTCGCTCTCCGTAACGGTCAAAAAGACCTTAGCAAGTTAGGGAAGGATTTCAGAACAGATATCTATCTGAAGGAAATGGCCAGGCGGATAGCCGGCTGCGTGAACGATATCTGTCAGGTGGTGAAAGATGACAGCCATTCCGATGTCCGGATTGTGCACCAGGTGGGAGACTGGGAGCTGCCTATGCGCCTGGTAACAGACGAGGAGTATGCCGAATCGAAAAGAGCGAGGGACGAGGACGCGGCAGATCCCCGGAAAGCCCTGGAAATGAAACGCCGGATCGCCTGGCAGCAGGAGGTGATCGACCGCTATGAAAAACAGAAAAAGGAGCCCCGCCCTATGTACCCGGTGGAGGTTCACATCATACGCCTTGGCGATATCGTTATTGCCAGCAACCCTTTCGAGCTTTTTACCGACTATGGAGTGCAGATGAAAGCCAGGAGCAAGTCGTTGCAGACGTTTGTTGTCCAATTGGCGGGGCCCGGTACCTATCTGCCGACGAAGGAGGCGGAAGCGGGAGGGCATTATTCGGCAATTGTCCAAAGCGTAAGAGTAGGTCCGGAAGGCGGGCAGATATTAGTAGATAAGACGGTACATTCTGTTAACCGGCTCTGGCCATGAAGGCAATTCTGTTTCTTCCTAAAACTATCGTAAAGTATGTGCCGATCTGACTGTAAAATAGCTTCGCTTGTACTGGTTTTTCTTTGCACGATTCTCAGCCGGGCCGACGCTTCCGGGCTTTATGTCGGGCGCGCGACCGTGGATATTACCCCTGAGCTGCCGGTGGCAGTAACAGGGCAGTTTCATCTGCGGGTCGCAAAAGAGGCGGAGACCCCGCTTACGGCTAATGTTCTTTTAATAGAAACCAGGGAAGGCGCCACACAGAAAGACATCGCTGTGATGGTGTCGTGCGATGTGCTTTATATACCGACCGACCTCATGCCGCTGCTGCGCGACGAAGTGGGCAGACGGGTAAAGGGGTTGGATACCCGGAAAATCGTGCTGAATGCCACCCATACCCATACCGCACCGGTATTGAGAGAAGGGGAATATGCTGTTCCCGCAGAGGGAGTCACGCAGGTTCAGGCGTACAGGAAGTTTTTTGTGAGCCGTATCGCCGAAGGCATTGCCAGGGCCTGGAATGAAAGGGCGGAAGCCAGTGTAGCCTGGGGGCTCAGCTATGCAGTGGTTGGATATAACCGCCGTGTCTCCTACGCAGACGGAACCGCCGGGATGAGCAGCAAGACGGGTCTCCCGGAATTCAGAAACCTTGAAGGTCCCGAGGACCACGACATTAATACTTTGTTCTTCTGGAACAAACAGCAGCAACTGATCGCCATGGTGATAGGGGTCGCCAGTCCTTCGCAGGAGGTAGAAGGCCGTGCGGCAGTCCATGCCGATTACTGGGATTCGGTCCGGAAGGGCATTCACCGGAAATACGGCAGCCAGGTATGCGTGGTCAGTTGGCTGAGCGCCGCCGGCGATCTCACTCCTCATATCCGGTACCGCAAGGCTGCCGACGACCGGATGCGGGAGCTCCGTAAGCTCGATCGCCTCGACGAGCTGGCCCGGAGGATCATCATTGCGGTCGACGAAGCTTATGAAGCGGTAAAAACGGAAAGGCAAACCGGGTTAGCACTTGTCCATAAGGTAGAGCGCCTTTCATTGCCCGAGCGGCTTGTCACCGAGCGGGACTATAACGAGGCGAGGGCTTCGGTAGCCAATGCGCAGAAGCAGATAGAGGCCGATCCTGCTGCTGCCGACCGTCTCTACCGCCGGATGACCTGGGAGCAGGAAACCCTGAAACGCTACGAACGCCAGCAGCGGGAGCGGGCTCCGCTTTACGATATGGAGCTGCACGTTATCAGGCTGGGCGATATAGCGATCTGTACCAACGAATTCGAGCTTTTTTCAGACTTCGGCATCAGGATACAAGCCAGGAGCAAGGCCCTCCAGACTTTCATCGTACAGCTTGCAGGGAGCCCGGAGTGGGGTTCTTACCTACCCACCGAAAAGGCCGTCAGGGGCGGCGCCTACAGCGCCGTTATCCATAGCTCAAGGATAGGGCCCGAAGGCGGACAGGTGCTGGTAGACCGGACTGTAGAAATACTGGACGACCTATGGAAAAAGTGAAGAGTCTCTTTAGATCCTATAGTGTGGATGTCTAAAAAGACAGTGTATGTGTTTTTTTTAAATACTGTTTGGCATGCGCTTTTTCAGGATCCGATGTGCCGTCAGGCACTACCTGTCTATAGAAAAAAGGGATACCCATTTATAGAAAAAAAAGGAACAGATGCGACGGCATGCCCCATACGGGGCATAAAGAAGATTACAAAAGATTATTTGGCCACATGGTATATTAAAGAACTTTTTAGACATCCCCATCCCGTAAAGTAATAATCTAGTTAACAGCCTATTATATTTTTCATTCAGATGAAACATTTTGCTACCATTTTATTGTCGGTAATGCTCCTGGCTGAAGCCCGGGCGACAGAATTATATATCGGTACCGCCACCGTGGACATCACGCCACCGCTCCCTGTGGCACTGATGGGGCAGTTTCACCTCCGGATTGCCCGGCAGGCCGAGACTCCTATTTCAGCGAGCGTGCTGGTCCTGGAAAACAGGGAAGGAGGCCGGGTGCTGGAGACCTCCGTTATGGTTTCGTGCGATCTCGTATACATTTCTGCCGGGATACGTGACAGGGTAAGAGAAAAAGTGAAAAAGCGCCTGCCCGCCCTTGACGTCTCCAAAATCGTGCTGAACGCTACCCATACCCACACCGCGCCTGTGTTGGAAGATGAAAGCGACGATGTCTCCTTTCTTTACAATATTCCGAAAGAGGGAGTCACCTCTGTGAGTTCCTACAAGGAAATGTTCAGTGATAAGGTAAGTGATGCGATCGTAAAGGCATGGAACGCCCGCACGGCCGGATCGGTTACCTGGGGGCTTGAAAGAGCGGCAGTAGCCTACAACAGGCGGGCGGTATACTCCGACGGCACCACCGTGATGTACGGCAATACCAACAAGCCCGAATTCAGGAACCTGGAAGGATATGAAGACCAGGATATCAACACTCTGTTTTTCTGGAACAAGCAAAAGAAGCTGATTGCGCTCGCTATCAGCGTGGCCTGCCCCGCTCAGGAAGTCGAGCACCGTTCTTTTCTCAATGCCGACTACTGGCACCCGACGCGGGTAGCGCTCAGGAAAAAATACGGGGCCGACCTGTGTATCCTGGGCTGGATAGGCGCTGCCGGCGACCAGTCGCCGCACCCGATGTACCGTAAGAAAGCCGAAGAGCGCATGCGTGTGCTGGGTAAATTCGATCGCATGGAAGACATAGCGGGACGGATCAACCGGGCGGTAGACCGGGCATACGAAGTAGTCAAAAATGAAGGAGTTACGGAAGTGAAGCTTGCGCACAAAGCGGTGAAGCTTGACTTGCCCCGTAGGATCATTACACCCGAAGAGTACGAAGATTCGAAGAAAGTGGTGGCGGAAGCTGACGCTGAAATAAAAGCCGATGAAAAGAAGAAGGATCAGCTTTATGCAAAAATGACCTGGTTTGGAGACGTCGTAAAGCGCTTTGAATACCAGAAAATTAACCCGGCACCGACTTATGAGACTGAAGTCCATGTAATCCGCATAGGCGATATAGTAGTTTGCACCAACCAGTTTGAATTGTTTACCGACTTCGGCATCCGCATGCAGGCGAGGAGCAAAGCCCTGCAGACTTTCGTTGTCCAGCTTGCCGGTCCGGGTACCTACCTGGCGACCGACAAAGCCGTTGCAGGCGGAGGGTACAGCGCTGTTTGCCAAAGTAATATGGTGAGTCCCGAGGGTGGCCAGGTATTGGTTGACCGTACATTGGATGTTATTGACGACCTCTGGAAGTAGTCCCCTTGATGCCTTGCATTTTGGCGCTTTTTAAAACATCTTTGAGGGTTCCGGGAAGGATATACTTTTTGGACGGTTCTTAAACCTAAAGCCTTTTTTAAAAATGCCGGTATTAATTCAAAAACAGGCGTTCAGGATCTTCCTGTGCCTGGTGGTAGCGGGCGTGATATGTGCGCCCGGATCGTTCGTTCGCGCGCAGCAGGGCCAGTTGAAGGCAGGCGCTGCTATGGTCGACATCACCCCGCCTCTGGGACTGGGTATTGTCGGTAATTTCATCATACCCCCTGCTACTCACATCCATGATCCGCTTCATGCCCGCTGCCTGGTGCTCGATGACGGTAAAAGCAGGCTTGTCTTCGTCATTGCCGATAATTGCGGGATTGCCAGGGAATTGCTTGATCACTCAAAAAAGCTGATCACTGCCGAAACCGGTATCCCGGGCGAAAATGTGCTGATGGCAGGCACACATACCCACTCTGCTGTCGATGCCGGTGTTGACTTAGGGTTGAGAAAGGCGGGCAGCAACGAGATTGAATTTGAGGATTATCATCTTTTCCTGGCGCGGCGTATGGCAGATGCTGTCCGGATAGCGATCAATAACCTGGAGCCAGCGCGCCTGGGCTGGGGAAGCGGCAGTGTTCCGCAGCACGTTTTTAACAGGCGGTGGAAGCTGAAAGAAAAGATAGCCAACCCATTCGGGGAAATGGACCAGGTGCAGTTCAATCCCGGGATAGACAATCCCAACAAAACCGAACCGGCCGGCGGCACCGATCCCGAGGTCACTTTCCTGTCGGTCCAATCAGCCGGCGGACGTCCTATCGCCCTGCTTGCCAATTATTCTCTGCATTATGTCGGCGGGGTCCCGTCCGGGCATATATCGGCCGACTATTTTGCCCTTTTTGCCGAAAAGATCAAAGAGGAAATCGGGCAGCAGACCGGCGACTCGCCTCCTTTCGTAGCTTTTATGACCAACGGAACTTCCGGCGATGTGAACAATATCAATTTTCGCGGCCCGGCTGCAAAGCACCCGCCGTATGAGAAGATGAACATCGTTGCGGATGACGTAGCCAGGGAGGTGTTGCGGGCCTATAACCAGGTGACCTATAAAAGTGATATTTCGCTTAAAGCTGCCTATGCCGACCTGCCGGTAACGGTCAGGAAACCTTCGCAAAAGATCTACGAACGCTCCATCGGAGTGAGAAACAGCCCTGCCGGGACGAAGTTCGGTCATTCGCTGGAAAGGGTCTTTGCCGACCGTGCTATCCATATTTACGAAAACTGGCCTGCGCAATTAGAGGTCCCACTGCAGGTTTTCCGTATCGGCGACCTCGGGGTGGCGGCTATCCCGTTCGAAGTCTTTACCGAAATGGGCGTCGATCTCAGGAAGCGGGCGCCTTTCGCAAAGGCTTTTACCATCTCTTTTGCCAACGGGAGCTTTGGCTATCTCCCGACGCCAGCGCAGCACAAGCTGGGCGGATATGAAACATGGCTCACCGTTACCAAAGTCGAGGAAAACGCTTCGGAAAAGATAACGCAGGAGATCGCGAGGTTGTTTGAGAGGGTGAAATGAGCCGGCGGAGGCCGGATGTCTGCTGTCAGGAATCCGGGATCTGGAAATAATAATTAACTATCTCATTATTAATAAATTAATATCATTGTGAGTATTAAAATACCGGCGGGAAAATCCTGCCTGATAGTTGCATTGTATTTTTTGCTGCCGCTTCAGTCCTGCCGCGAAGAAGGTAAGAAAACCTCCCGGGAAGGCTCTGTCCCTCCGTCTGAAGCGTTATCTACTTTCGAGCTTGAACCCGGCTTCCGGATCGAGCTTCTGGCCAGCGAGCCCCTTATCGCCAGCCCGGTAGATATGGAAATCGACGAATACGGTCGGTTGTATGTGGTGGAAATGCCCGGTTATCCGCTCGACAAAAGCGGTACGGGCAAAATCAAGCTCCTGAGCGATACCGACGGCGACGGGGTAATGGATAAAAGCGTTGTTTTTGCCGACAAGCTTACCCTGCCAAATGGTATTTTAAGGTGGAAAAAGGGAGTGATCGTGACCGACGCCCCCGACGTGATTTACCTCGAAGATACGGACGGCGACGGGAAAGCCGACGTCCGTACGCCGCTGCTCACCGGCTTCTCGCTGTCTAACCCGCATGTCAATGTCAACAATCCCGTTTACGGTCTCGACAACTGGATTTACCTTTCTCACCTGGGCGCCATCGGTACGCGCAAATATGGTACCGAATTCGGTGATACCGGCAGTGAAGTACATTTTGTCGGTAAGCCTGATTTAAAGCGCCTTCCCAAAAATGCCAACGGCAACAACGTGCGGTTCAGGCCCGGGACCTACGAACTGGAAGCGGCTTCTTCAAGGAGCCAGTTCGGGCATACCTTCGACCGGTGGGGAAACCATATCCTTACCCACAACCAGAACCATATCTATCATGAGGTGATAGCGTCGCGCTACCTGGCGCGGAATCCAACCCTGCTGGTTTCGGGTGCAACCCAATCCATATCCGATCACGGCGACGCCACCGAAGTTTTCCAGATCACCACCAATCCCGACAGGCAACTGTTCACGCCCATAGGTGTTACCACATCGTCGAGCGGTATTACGGCTTATCTCGGCGGACTGTTTCCGCCTCCCTACGACGGCAACGTGACTTTTGTGGCCGAGTCGGTCAGTAACCTGGTACATGCCGATATACTCAAACCTAACGGGGCTACTTTTACTGCCGGCCGGCAGCACCCCGACCGGGAGTTCCTGGCTTCTACCGATTCCTGGTCAAGGCCGGTTAATATGTATGTCGGTCCCGACGGAGCGCTTTACGTGCTGGATTACTACCGGCGCATTATCGAACATCCCGAGTGGATGTCGGATGAAGCCGTGGAAGCCGGAGGGCTGTATGACGGCCATGATATGGGAAGGATCTACCGTATTACGCCGACCGGGACCGGGAAGCCGGACTGGACCGGGGGCCTGTCGCTTGGCGACGCTTCGGGGAAGGAGCTTGCAGCGCTCCTGGCGGATAAAAATCTTTGGTGGAGGCAAAATGCGCAGCGCCTGCTGGTCGACAGGAAAGACAGCTCAACGCTGCCGGTGTTGAAGGAAATGGCCCTCGACGCCGATCCGGCCCGCAGCCTGGGCAGGCTTCATGCCCTGTGGACTTTGCAGGGAATGGGTGCGCTGGAGGCTGTTATTATAGAAAAGGCGCTGACAGCCACGGAACCGGGTATCAGGGAAAATGCGATCAGGCTGGCGGAGCTTCACCTGCGGGAGGCGCCTGCCTTATCGGGGGCATTGCTCCGGCTTGAAAAAGATCCTGACGCCAAGGTACGCTACCAGTTATTGTGTACGCTCGGCTTTGTACAGACGCCGGAAGCAGCGGCCGTAAGGCGTAACCTGCTCTTCCGTGATCTTGAAGACGAATGGGTACAGATTGCAGCCCTTTCCGCCGATTCTTCACAGACGGTCCCGCTGCTTAAGGAAGTGATGGCAAAGTACGACGGCAACAAGCCGGCCTACAGCTCGCTGGTAAGAAGGCTGGCTGCGATGGTGGGTGCCGGAAAAGATGTGCCCGAGCTGCATGACCTTGTCCGGGGAGCGGTTGCGCCCGGGGCCGGAGAGCGTGAAGCGTCTGTGCTCAAAGGATTATCTGAAGGGTTGAAGAGAAGGAAAGATACGCTGAATGTTCTCGCCGGCGAGCAGTCGGCGCTGATTGATGCCGTGACCGCCCATCGGTCGAACAGTGTGCGGAAGGCGGCCCTGGGGTTGCTAAAATCTGGAAGAGAGATCAGCCCGGAACTGCTGGCGGCCGGTACAGCAAAAGCGAAGGAGATGATACGTAACGCGGGTTTGCCGGTAGAACAGCGGAGCATAGCGGTCGGAGTTGTCGGGTTGGAGAAAGATCTCTCCCGCCAGTTTGGTTTCCTGAAGGAGCTGCTCGGCCCGAAAGAAGAACCGGAGGTCCAGGTAGAAGCGATCCGTATCCTGGATAAGATTCCCGGAGCAGAAACAGGAGCCTATATCCTGTCTAAATGGGAGGAGCTTACTCCTTCGGTCAGGGATGCTGCCCTCGACCTTTTTATAGCCGATAAAGAAAGGGTGCCCTTGCTGCTGGATGCCATTGAAAATGAAAAAGTACAGGCTTCGGGGTTGGGATATCTGCGTGGCGTGCGCCTGATGAGCAACCAGGACGATGCATTGCGGAACAGGGCCCGGAAGCTGCTTGCAGGAGGAGAAAATAAAGAAAAGGCGATTGCTGCCTACAAAGAGTCGCTGGAATTGAAAGGGGATGTGGAGAAGGGCAGGGGAGTTTTCGTGCAGCATTGCTCAATCTGCCACCAGGTACGGGGCGAGATGGGAGTGGTTTTCGGTCCCGACCTCGGTACAGTACACAACTGGCTGCCGAAAGACCTGCTGGCCAATATACTGGATCCTGCACTGTCGATGGCTCCCGGCTTCGATTACTGGCTGGTGGAGCTCAACGACGGCGAAAGTATACAGGGTACCATAGCGACAGAAACCGCCTCTGCGATCAATCTCAGACTAGCTCCCGGGGTAGACCGGACTGTCAATCGCCAGGAAATTAAATCCATCCAGACGTTGCCGATGTCGCCCATGCCCAGCTTTGCCGGCCAGATAGGGCAGCAGGAAATGGCCGACCTGATTGCATTTCTCAGGAATAGCAGAGTTGAGTTGAAAGTTGAAAATTGAAAATTGAAAGTTGAAAATTTTCCACTCTCAACTCTCAACTCTCAACTTTCAACTCTCCACTCTCCACTTTCAACTTTCAACTCTCAACTTTCAACTTAAAAAAAATGAACAGAAAAACATTCCTTAAAACCAGCCTTCTTGCGGGTGGGGCGTTGCTTAGCGGTCGGTCGGAGGTTTTCGCGGCTAAAACTGCTGCAAATGCAGCGCCGTTTAAAATGAAGTTTTCGCCCGAGTTCGGGATTTTCGCAGATGTGTCCGGGAAAGATGTGGTCGACCAGATCAAGTGGGGCTATGACAATGGTTTCAGGGCGTGGGAGAATACTTACCTTATCAGGAGGCCGGTGGAAGAGCAGGAAAGGATAAGCCAGGCAGTCCAGAAGCTGGGTATGGAATTCGGGCAGTTTGTGGGGGTGTTCTCTTTCGATAAGGCAACCTTTGCCGGCCGCGACAAAGACGCGCGTGAGCAGGTGCTGGCCGATATGCGGGCTTCAGTGGAAGTGGCCAAACGTATGAATACCAAAATAGTGCATAACGTACTGGGAAAGGCTGATCCCAACCTTCCATGGGACTTCCAGATGGCAAACGCAATAGAGCTCCTGAAGCGGGCAGCAGATATTTATGAGCCGCATGGGATCGTGATGGTAATGGAATCGATGAACCACAAGATCAACCACGCCGGGATGTTCCTTCATACCATTCCCCAGGCATATGCGCT
>CAZLTN010000045.1:0-40499 GCA_964562455.1 uncultured Cytophagales bacterium | reverse complement strand
AAGCCGGTAACAATCTTCTCATTGATACGATTCATACACCCCAAAAAATCGTCCCTTTCGGGATGGCTCCGCTCGTATATGTCGGAACCATCGCTACTCATTTTTTCGGGGGTTCGGCCGGTCGTGAAGGCACTGCTTTGCAAATGGCCGGAGCTATTGCCGATCAGTTTTCAAAGCCGCTCAGGCTTTCGGTATCAGACAGGGCCATACTGATGATATCGGCTGTTGCAGGCGGATTTGGCTCGGTATTCGGTACCCCGCTGGCAGGCGCTGTCTTCGGGCTGGAGTTTTTTACAATCGGGCGCATCCGCTACAATGCCCTCTTCCCCGCCTTTATGACCGCTGTCATCGCCGACCTGGTTACAAAGCTCTGGCAGGCGCATCATACGCATTATCATATCAGCATTATTCCCGATATTTCGCTTCTTAATATAGTATATGCGATTGTCGCGGGTGTTTTTTTCGGGCTATGCGCTTCTGCGTTCAGCAAAACCATACATAAAACCACTGCTGTTTTTAAATCAAAAATTGCATACCCTCCATTACGGCCTCTCATCGGCGGTATCATCGTAGCACTGGCTGTCTGGGCAATAGGCACTACAAAATATATCGGACTGGGCATTCCCACGATTGTAAGCTCTTTTGACCAGCAATTGCCGGCATATGACTTTGCTCTGAAAATGGCTTTTACAATTCTCACCTTATCAGCCGGTTTTAAGGGCGGCGAAGTCACGCCGCTATTTTTTATCGGGGCAACCCTCGGAAACGCGCTGGGTTACTTTATTCCATTGCCCCTCGAGCTTCTGGCCGGAATGGGATTTGTAGCCGTTTTTTCAGGAGCCACTAACACCCCGATTGCCTGTAGTATAATGGCTGTCGAACTGTTCGGAAGCGGGTGTGGTGTATATGTTGCCATTGCATGCGTAGTTGCCTATCTGTTGTCCGGACACAATGGCATATACCGCAAACAAATGATTGGAGAGCCCAAGCACCAGCGATTTTCCGGATACCAGGGAAAACGTTTAAATGAGCTTTAAAATACTTAAAGACTAGCTGATGCGGAAAGAGCGCTTCGATACAGGATCAGCCGGGAGAACCGAACTCTTCAAAAGTACCGTCAGAAAAAAAAAGGAGGACACGCTCCACTTTTCGCTGTGGAGTTCCCGGTTGTATGCCGCTGAGATTTCGCTGTACGGTTTCCTTTACGGACTCCGTATCTGTAAATAAATCCAGGGGCTTACCCAATGGTGATTTTAGGGCTTTTTTTTCGCTATCATACGCTGTATTCCAGCTTGTTGTACCTGCTCCCAGCAATGGCATTTTATTCTCATCCCAAATCCAATCCGTACCGATATCCGGATACCGGTGCACAATCCTGGTAATCACATCCAGGCTAGGCTTATTCCTGCCGTTTAGCAAATGGGAAACACCTGATCGCGGTATGCCGATTTCATCTGCAAACTGAGAAGGTGATTCACATTTGTTTCCAATAATCAATCTTACTTTGTCTGAAAGGTCCATATCAGGCGCTGATTTAGAACAAAGATAAGCAATTACATCAATAGTTAACAAATGTACTTGTCTACAATTACAAATGTTTTATTGATTATCAAATGTTAATTTTCTATATTTTACAAATGTTTCGACATGAAAAAGCCTTGTTCTGAACAGAGCAAGGCTTTTTTTATACAATAATGCTACGGTCGTAAATTCTTTATACGCTTACATTGTTCTCCCTGAGCGCATCATTTAGCGAGGTTTTCAGGTCTGTGCTGGCTTTTCGCTTCCCGATGATAAGTGCACACGGTACATGATACACACCAGCGGGGAATTCTTTCGGGATCGATCCCGGGATAACAACCGAGTTTTCAGGAACGTAACCCTTATATTCCACAGGCTCAGCGCCCGTCACATCGATTATTTTCGAGCTTCCGGTTATCGTAACGCCTGCACCCAAAACAGCTTTTTTTCCTACCCTGGCGCCTTCTACGACGATACACCGCGAGCCTATAAATGCGCCGTCTTCTATAATAACCGGCGACGCCTGTACAGGCTCCAGTACCCCGCCGATCCCTACACCACCGCTTAAATGCACATCTTTCCCGATCTGTGCACAACTCCCGACAGTAGCCCAGGTGTCAACCATAGTATCCTGATCGATATAGGCCCCTATATTGACATAAGAAGGCATTAAAATCACCCCTTTAGAAATGTAGGCCCCGTAGCGCGCAGTTGCCGGCGGCACCACCCGGACTCCCAATGCTTCGTAATCGGTCTTTAGCAACATTTTGTCGTGATATTCAAAAATACCAACCTTGCTAACAGCCATTTGCCGGATAGGAAAATAAAGGATGATTGCTTTTTTTACCCATTCGTTGACTACCCAGTTGCCATCACTACCAGGCTGGGCTACGCGAAGCCGTCCTTTATCTACCTCTTCTACGATATCGCCTATCAGTTTTATGGTAGCCTCTTCTTTTAACAGCTCCCGGTTTTCCCAAACCTGTTCTATTTGATGTGCAAATTCACTCATAAAGTTAAAATTTAATTAAATATAAACAACTTGCTTTTTTACAGACACTTATGTTGATATAACAAATAAATATTTTGTCACTCGCCAGCAAAATATTCTTATGATACAGATTTAACAGGCAGAAGTCCCCTACCCTGTTTTCATGGCAAAAATAACCACTATACCCGCTATTCCAAAGGCCGGACCGGTTTATAGAAAAGGATCATCGGAACCGGTTTAGTAAAAATTAGCAAAGATGCAGTCTTTAGTATTTAGTCGATTACTAAATATATAATATTGTTTTTTCCTCCTTATCTTCTATCTCTTTTCCGTATTATCAAAATAAGATTTTCCCGCTTTTATTCTCTTCATGATTTCATTAATTTCGTGGCTGAAAAAATATGAAACATTATAACTAACAGCATGGCACAGGTTAAAGTAGCAATCAATGGCTTCGGAAGAATTGGCCGATTGGTTTTTCGTCAGATTTATAACAAGGAAGGGATTGACGTAGTGGCTATAAACGATCTGACAAGCCCCTCCGTTCTCGCCCACTTACTTAAATACGATACAGCACAGGGAAGGTTCGGAGAAAAGGTAGAGCATACGGACAACTCTATTATCGTGAACGGGGACGAAATCAAAATATATGCCCAGAGAGATCCGGCGCAGATTCCCTGGGGGGATCATGACGTGGATGTTGTTCTGGAGTGTACCGGTTTCTTTGCCGATAAAACCAAGGCTGAAGCTCACATAGCTGCCGGCGCGAAGAAAGTGGTGATATCGGCACCTGCAACCGGTGACCTGAAAACTATCGTCTACAACGTAAACCACAATATCCTTGATGGCTCTGAAACGGTTATCAGCGCAGCATCCTGCACTACTAACTGTCTTGCGCCTGTGGCAAAGTTCCTGGATGAGGAATTCGGCATAGTGAACGGGTTGATGACTACCATTCATGCCTACACTAACGATCAGAACACGCAGGACGCCCCGCATCCGAAAGGCGACCTTCGCAGAGCCAGGGCAGCTGCCCAGAATATTGTCCCCAACAGCACAGGGGCTGCTAAGGCTATCGGGCTTGTTTTACCTAATCTGAAAGGTAAACTCGACGGCAGCGCGCAGCGTGTACCCACTCTTACAGGGTCATCTACTGAAGTTACGGTTATACTTGCCAAGAAAACTACTGTAGCGGAAATCAATGAGGCTGCAAAAAAAGCATCAGACGAAAGCTTCGGTTATACCGAGGACGAGATCGTCAGCAGCGATATTATCGGCATCAACTATGGTTCCCTGTTCGATGCAACCCAAACCCGGGTTCAGACTGTAGGCGACACCCAATTGGTGCGTGTAGTAAGCTGGTATGACAACGAGGCTTCTTATGTGTCGCAGCTCGTGCGTACGTTAGCTTATTTTGCTTCGCTGATCAAATAAAAATTTTACCGCAGAGAGCATAGAGTTTCATTCAAGAAAAATACTCTGTGCTCTCTGTGGTAAATCTACCTTTCCTGTTCATCCGGTTTGCTCATCTGCGCTTTAATATACCGGATCGTAAACCCTTTTTCCCGGAAAAGCCGCTCGTAATGAGTGGTGATATCGTGATGACCGGCCATCAGATCCGATTCGTAAAGGTTATCGGTGTGGCTCAATATCTCGAAACCCGTCGCGGCTGCTATACTTTCGAGGCTATACTCATAAAGGAACGGATTATCGGTTTTCAGGTGAAAAATTCCGCCGCTTTTGATGAGACCGGCATACAGCGCCAGAAAATGCGGGTTGGTCAGCCGCTTTTTCTCGTCTTTATCCCTCGGTTGGGGATCAGGATGTACCAGCCAGATTTCGTCCACCTCACCGGGCGAAAAGAATTCCTCCAGGTACTGTATAGAGCTACGTAAAAAAGCTACGTTGGTAAGCCCTTCACTGATGGCCTGCTGGCTGCCTCTGGCGATGCGATCACCTTTGATATCAATTCCTATATAATTATTCCCGGGAAAAGCCCTTCCCAGCCCGACAGTGTACTCGCCTTTGCCGCAGGCGAGCTCCAGCACAATCGGATTTTCATTTCTAAAATAAACTTCCTTCCATTTCCCCTTTATGGTTTCATACAACGGCTTTCCACGCTCTATCACATTGTCCGCTTCGGCATTCTGAGCGAAGCGGTGGAGTTTTCTACGAGTCATTAAAACGATATTATTATAGGGACAGCTTTAAGATGGTCAAAGCATGTCCAGATCTGCTACAACAAAAGTGCTCCCGCCGACATAGATACTATCATCAGGTCCCGCGTCGGAAACAGCATGTTTCAACGCTTCATTTACCCCTGGGAATGCTTCTCCTTTCAGCCCTATGTTTTCGGCCTGTTCCCGGAGAGAAAAAGCGGGTAAGGCCCTGTTGTTGGACGGCGCACAGAAATAGTAACCGGCATCCGGGGGCAGCAGCCTGAGCATAGAACCGATGTCCTTGTCGCCTACAAATCCCAATACAAAGTGCTTCCTCCTCGCCGGAACGGACATGAATTGAGACAACGCCTCTGTAAATCCGGGAAGATTGTGTGCTGTATCGGCAACTATGAAAGGCTTCTCTCCCAGCCTGGTCCACCTGCCTTTGAAACCCGTGGTCGTTGTTACCGAAGACAGACCTTTTCCAATATCGTCGCTGGAAACCTTCCAGCCCGATTCATTCAGCCTGTCTACAGCAGCAAGGACGCCCAGCAAGTTCTTTTTTTGGTAGCTACCGGCGAGGTCCAACGAGAAACTAACTATGTTAGATTTTCTTTCATCATTACTTTCCTCTATCAATAGCTTCAGAACACCATTTTCGATAGATTCATCTGATATGGACCTGTAATCGGAGCCAAAGTACAGAGGAGCGTTTTTGTCCCTGGCAACACCTTCAAATACTGCAGTAATTTCGTCGCTTTGTCGTTCGCTGATTACTACAGGGATACCGGGTTTTATAATTCCAGCCTTTTCTCCGGCTATAAGAGGGAGTGTCTCCCCCAGTTGGCGCGTGTGATCAAGACCGATGTTTGTAATAACCGACAGCCGGGGCGTGATAATATTGGTAGAATCCAGCCTGCCTCCCAATCCAACTTCGATGACGGCTATGTCTACTTTCGCACTGGCAAAATATTCAAACGCCATTGCTACCGTGACTTCGAAGAAAGACGGGTTTATTTTTTCTATAAAGGCTTTGTGTTCACTAACAAAGGAAGCTACAAAATCCTCATCAGCAGGAAAGCCGTTTACCCGTATCCGTTCGGTAAAGCTTTTCAGGTGCGGAGATGTGTAAAGACCGGTTTTGTAGCCGCTGTGCTGTAAGATAGCAGCCAGCATATTGGATATACTCCCTTTGCCATTAGTGCCGGCCACGTGTATCGTTTCGTAACGATCCTGAGGGTTTCCAAGGTAGCTGCAAAATGCACGTGTAGTGTCAAGCCCGGGCTTATAAGCTCTGTGGCCGATATTGTGAAAAACAGGCAACCTATTGTAAAGATAGGTCATGGCCTCTTCAAAAGTCATAAAAGCCTCCCTGCTATTTCGAACGTATGCGGAATGTGATTGTACCGGTCGATTCATCCGGTACGTTGGCGGATTCAGATATAAAAGTAAGCGCTCTGACGGCGTTACGGTATTGGTTGACCACCGCATAGTCCGTAATGGTCGTACTCTGGGTAATTACATTTTTGACCCGGCCGCTTTTATCCACCACAATTTTAAAAATTATATCGCCTGTGGCGTCGGAATTATCATTTACCTGCGGGCTTTGCTTCCATTTCCAGCCTTTCAGGTTATAGCCTACATTTGTGCCTCCACCCCCGCCTGTGCCTTTGTAGCTTTTTGCATACAGGCTACCCTCCTTCGCTCCTTTATCTCCCACTCCGCTGGCATCATCACCGTTGTTATTTCCTCCAACTCCGCTCGCTGTACCTGTCGTGCCGTTACTGCCGCTCGTTCCACCTTTTGATTTAGAGAACAAGGCATCCTGGTTGATAGGCTTTTCGGTGGCTTTGGTCGTCGTAGGTGCGGTTGTAGTGCTGCTGGCTGAAGTCGACGTCTTTTTTGTCTCTGCTACCGGCTTTTCTACCACCGGGCTTTCTACTTTGGAAGTAATAACCGGCTTTTCGACCACCTTTGTTGTCGGTGCCTTTTTCACTTCCGTCACTTTGGGAGTAGGCGGCACCGGCTTGGGCTTCGGGACCGATTTCACCTCGGTCTTTTCCGGCTCCGGGCGCATGTTCTCAGCTACTTTCGAATCGCTGGCCTTGTTAAAGGTTTGGATGTTGCCCGACCCTATCGGATCTACCCCGTAATTTACCTCTACGAATAGTTCCATCGGCTCAAGCGGAGGGATGGTCTGCGTAAGTCGTACAAATGCCGTAGTAATAAGAAGGAAGGTCATTATCCCAAAGGAAAATGCCCAGGATTTGGCTATTCTCTTGCGGTCTTCAGCATTGGCGAGTCCCATAGCAATGATCTATATCTTTTCCGCTTTAGCGGATGTTAATTTCTTTTACAACGACTTGGACCTTCTTTTCTAAAAGAAGTTTAAACCCCGGGTTCTGAAAGTTATCCACAAATACCTCAACTTATCCACACACACCCGTTAGTTATCCACAACCTACCTCTTCTTATATATCCATGCCCCTTTGGCTGTTTTACTAAGAGCAGGAAGCATTCTCTGTGCCTCGCTCCAGGTGCTGAACTCACCGGCGCTGAGCATATATTTATCCCGCACAGCCAAAGTCCTTATAGACTCATAACCCTGAGAACGAAGTTTCTCGGCCATCTGGGCACCGTATTTGTCAAGAGAACTCTCAGACTCGTATACAGAAGCTATTACAAAGAACTTACTCCCGGAAGCAGGAAGCTCAACAGTGCCGGCTGCGTCGGCAGCAACAACCTCCTCTTTCTTATTGTCTTCAACAGCGACGGCTTCTGCATTTGTTTCCGCGGCCAAATCAGAATCCCCGGCATCTGCAGGTAAGACAACTTCCGGCATACCCGATGATTCTTTTTCCGGACCAGCGAAGAGGCTACGTATGGTTTCCACAGGACTAAGCGAGCTGGTTTCGCCCGGCTCGCGGGAAAGAACTGCGCTGACATACACCAATATGCAGGCAATACTGGCAGCGCTTATCCAATTGCCCCATGCTATTTTTTTAGACGGCGTAATATAAGGCCTGGGAGAAGATACCTCTATTTCATATTTTACAGGTATGGCTTCACGGACAACAGGCTGCTGTTGCTTCAGATCCAGTGCATTCACGGGCGACAGCCCGTAAAACTCTGCGTGAAAATTACGGGAATTATCCGGCTGGAAAACCAGCCTTCCTTCAGGGTTCAGATGAAATGATCCGATTCCGCCAAGCGTAACTGTCTTATTCTTTTTGATCAGCGACTGGACGGTCTGAACGAAATCCCCGATATGTCTTTTTGCTTCTCCATACGGCAGCCCTTCGTTTTCAGATATAAACTTGGCCAGCAGCCCGTCGTCAATCTTGAGCACTTCATTAAATGCAACCTTTCTTTCCGAAGGCAGGTACCTTCCCGATGACGGCTCGAAACGAGCAGGCAGATAATGAGTCAGAACCCCGCCGAAATCCGGGATAATGACGCAATCCTGGTCGTAAAGAAGCCGTTTGATATATTTTTCTACTTCTACCATTTTAGTTGCGGGCTTTTTCTAAATGGAAAGTTAGAAAGAAAAAGACAAACCACCAACAAAATTCAGTCCTTGCTGCCTGTAATTCATATAACGCTCGTACTCCTTACCAAAAATATTATTGATGGTAACGAAGGCCGAGAAATTCCTGGTCAGCAGGTAATCTATCTTCAGGTTCAGATCGGTGATAGCTTTGAGCTTCCTTACTTCTCCGGATTGGAAATTGACACCTTTTATTCCGCTGATCGTATATAATTCTGACGTGATAAACAGCTTTTTGCTGATTGTAAGTGCATTAAACCAACTGAAGTTGAAACGCGGGCGATGCCAGGCCTCTTCCACATCGCTTACGCTATAGTCGTAGAAGCTCGTTTTTACCGACGTGCTGAAGAGATCTCCGAACTGGTATCCGGCTTCCCCCGATATGGTCATTACATTGGTCTTCCCGCTATCGTAAATTGCGGAAAACCTGGTCGTGTCCGACAGCGAATTATTGAAGAAATAGAAGTTACGGTAACTGGTGAAAGCTACTTTAGCTTCGTAATTGAGCCCTTCCATCTCTCCTTTGATACCTGCATAGATGTCGGAGTTCTTAATAGTATTAGCCACCAGTAGATTCGGGCCGAGCCATTGGTTCTCTGACAGGAACGACCTGAGCGTATTCCTTACGATATCCCCGTTATAACCTGCCTTGATATGGACTCCCGGTATAGGTGATAAATCCAGGTCGACTACCGGGAAAGCCCGGGTACGGTTTACATCCAGGCCGTTGTCGGTTTCATTGACCACATTAAGACCGGCTGTCAGGGAAAAAAGGTCATCCACATACTTGAACAAAGGCTTTACCCTGAACATATTCCGGTTAAAAGTCTTATCCATGTCTACCCTTTGCGACACGTAAGCATCCGCATCAAAGATCGCGTATACCTTGTCGGTTACTGGCAAAGAGGTTTGCAGATTAGTACCCCAATCGACTTCAGATGCACTGTAACGGTCCTTGATCGTATTGAGCATGGTGACTACCTTATAATCAATAAGGCTGTTGGGCTCCGTATTTTCCAAGCCGAGCTTTACGCCGAAACGATTGAGCGTCTGCCTGATGGTATCCCTGTCCACAGTAACGCCTTCAGGCTGCTTCCGGTAGCCGTAGAAATAATAGTTCTTGCGCTCGTACTCGATACCTCCGTCTACCTTGAACGCGGCGCCCAGGTATTTGGCACCTACACGCAGCATGGTATTGCCGTTAGCCGAATTTTTCCCGTCGACCGGGCCGGTGGATGCCGAAAGATGCTTCAGTTCACCCGTAGCGACGATGTCTTCGCTGGTACGGGAGCTTATGAAAGCCTCACCCAGAAAACGCCCGAAGTTGCCGGCGCCGAGCTTAATGTAATTATTCAGAGGCTCAGGCAGGTCTTTCCGGTCTTTTTCATCAGACGAAACCGCCACCGAAGGCACAATGGTAGGGCTTGCAGTCGCCATTTTCACATCGTTGAAACGGTAGTTGACCTTGCTCTCTTCCGCTTTTGAAGCAGCCGGCTGTACTTTGTCGAGAAGCCGGTCGGCTTTAGGAAACTCGATGCTTTTCTCCTTCAGGATCTCGTAGGTCTGGCTTTCGATTTCACCGCGCTGCCCGTACGACAGCAAAGCCGTACAAACCAGTGCCGACGAAAAAATATATCTTGCTTTCGATTTCATATTAACCTCCAGGGGTCTGTTATTGAATGGCTTCATAAGTTATTACCGGTTGGCGTCAAGTTTAGCCAGCTTTTCTTTGGCTATTTTCACTGCTTCCTGGTCGTCAGAGTTTTCAATAATGGAATTCAGAGTAGCTTTTGCCTGCGCCATTTCATTAGTTGCTGCATAAACATCGGCCAGCAAAAGAAACGATTTTACCCTCCACTGGTCGTACCCGTCAAATGTCTTGCTGAGTTCAAAAATCGTAGCCTCCGCTTCCTTATACTTCTTCTGCCGGTATTCGCTGAGCGCCACAAGATATTTGGCTTCCGCGCCAAATTCATCCTTATAGTCTGCGGCTACCTTTTTCAGGATATCGGCAGCCTGGGCAGTATTTCCCTGGTCTAACCCTATTTTCCCTTCAAGGAGGCGGGCTTTGCCCACTCCGTCGGGAACGACGTTACCGAGGTTGATTACCTCGCGCACATAAACCATTGCGCTGTCGTATCGCTTGAGCGAATAATAAGTGTCCATTAATCCGATCCAGGCAATACCCTGTTCCTTTTTATTCTCGGCATTTCTCAACAGCACCCTGTAGCTGGAAACTGCGTTGGAGAAATTCCCCCTGTCAATTTCGAGCTCCGCCGAGCGCTGCGCGGCTGTAGCTACATAGGTCGAACGGTTGTCGCCGATTACCTGGCCGTAAATCTGCAATGCCTTCCCGATATCATTAAGCTTGTCATAGGAAGCGGCCATGAAATACCTCGCGTCGTACAAATACTTACTCCCCCTGTATGATTGCTGAAACCTGTCGAGTGCTTCTATAGCCGCCTGGTATTTCTCTGCATAAAACAGGTTCCTGGCATTTTCAAATTCCACATCCTCCAGCTTGTTATTGCCCGGGTTGTTTTTCCGTACTACGCTCAGCACCTGGTTAAACTCCTCGGGACGCCCGACTGCAGAATAGGCTTCCTGGATCCCTTCCAGGGCGCTGTTTGCTGACGGCGATGACGGGAACTCGCTCAGTATGCGCTTGAAATCGGTAATGGCGTGCTCATATACCTGGATGTTATAATATGACTGGGCCCTCCTTAGCAATCCCGCCGGGATCATATAGCTTTTGGGCTGTTCATTGATCAGTCTTGTAAATCCTTTTATAGCAGGAGAATAATCTTCCTTTTGAAAATCTATGTCCGCTATCTGGAACAACGCATCGTCTACGTAGCTCGATTTGGGATACTGCCTGATCAATTGCTCGAACTGTGCTTTCGCCTGATCCTCGCGGTTCATATAGACCATCGTCCTGCCTTTCTGGAAAAGCGCATAGTCATTGTCTACCTTACCTGAAGCAGAGACCCTTTCGTAGGCTTTCATAGCCTCGGTGTAGTTCTTTGCAGCCAGGTAGCAGTCGGCAAGCCTGGTGGTCGCGTCTTCGATCATCTGTGAATCAATACCTTCAGGACGGGCCAGGAAATCCCGGAAATAGCCCAATGCTTTGCTGTACTCTTTCTGGTTGTAATGCATATACCCCAGTGCATACAGACTTTTTTGTCCGTAGACACCGGTTTTCGGGTCTTTTGAAAGCTGGGTGTAGATAGGGACAGCTCTTTCCAACTGGCCCAGCCCGGCAAAAGATTCTGCTTTAAGATACTGTGCAGCTATGTTCAGGGACTCGTCCATCGGGTTTTTGAGCGACTTATCCAGGTTGATGACAGCATTCTGAAAAGCCTGCCTGTTAAAATCAGCCACCGCCTGGTTGTAGGTGAGGCGCTGATAGGTAGCGTTTATTTCCGGTGTACGTTTCTTAAGCTTTTCTATATGGGTGATTGCCGCTGCATTATTATTGGCTTTTGCATAAGTATCGGCAATCAATTGATCTACTTCTTCTCCGTATTTGCTGCTGGGGTATCTCGCTGAAAAATTCTGCAGCTCTTTGAGCGCTTCGTTGTGATTACCTATCTCTATCAGTACTTTGGCGGCATTAAAGCTTGCTTCTTCCTTTACTACAGGATTGAAATCCATCCGCGAAGCATTCTGAAACGAGGTGAGAGCGTAATTCGGCGTCCCTTCCTGCAGATAGCTGATCCCCAAAAGATAGGATGCGTATTGGGCAGTAGAATCCTTACCCGTGGCCACATTTTTTAGAATATCGATCGCGCCTTTAAAATTCTCATTCCTGAATTGTGAATGCCCGTAATGAAGGGCAACCAGCGGATTCAGCGCTTTCTTCCCGGCTATTTTCTGATAGCGCTCATAAGCGGAAACAGCTCCTTTGTAGTCTCCTTTCAGGTAATAAACCTCGGCAACGTAAAGCGCTACTTCGTCCATTTTCTGACCGCTGCCTTTGAGAATCCTCTCGCCATACGTTACCAGCTCATCGTAGCGGTCGAGGTTGTAAAGCGAGGTTACGATCCAGTTGGGTACAAGGTCTTTATAGTAAGGATGGTTTTCCAACTTTGTAAAGTCAGAATAAGCCTCCCGGTAGTTTTTCTTCTTATACTGGATTACCCCTGCATAGTAAGCCGCATCTGCCCAATTGGGAAAAGAACTTTTTGTTTTCAGCCCATTGAACAGGGCAAGGGCTTTGTCCTCCTGCTTGGTGTAGTAATAGGACATGGCCAGCTGATAAGAGCTTTCCTCTTTCTTGGCTTCAGACCCCGCATACTTAACCGCTTTCTCCAGGTATCCGATGGCTTTGTCATAATCTTTATTGTCATAAAAATGCCTTCCCAGGTCGCTGTAAATAAGCTGTGCTTTCGGGTGCTCCGCATGGTTTCGTACAAAACGATCCACCTGCATTTCGGCTTCGGGATAGTTGAGGTAAAGCCCTGTCACGGCAATGTAGTATTCTGCGGTAACCGCATTATAGTCGCTGGTGCTAAGCAGGCGGCTGCTTTCTTTCAAATATTCGGAAAATTCCTGCCGGGCTGCCAGGAAGTTGGATTTTTCAAAAAATTCCAGGCCTTTCCGAAAACGGGCTTCCGGTTCGGAATAACCGAGGGTATTCTGGGCATCAGCCGGAAAGCCGTACATCGCGGCAAGGCACCCGGCAATTAAAAGGCTTCGTTTGAAGAACATATAGGATTGATAAGAGAATTACATACTAATAGCGTAGAAAAACCGGTGCGGCCGGCTGCTCTGCGCAAAATTCATAATTACAATTGAAAACGAATGTAGTACAAAAAGCGTATAAGGTTGGGTAAAAGTTTAAAATCCTCAGAAAATGATCCCGTTGCGCCGCAAAGCGCCCGTAAAGTCATCATGCATGGCCCGGAAACGGTCCCGGACCTGCTGAAGAAAAAGCTCATCTACCAGAACGTCGATTTCTTCATCGGACGCGACCTCGGTTTCATCCAATTTATAGATCTGCTCATACTGTCCGCCGGCTTCAAATTTTATTATGTACTTTCCATTCCACCGATAAAGGCTAATTTTGTGGACAGGGTTGGGTATATCGCGGAGATATCTCATAAAAGGGCTTAAAATAGTTCACTGCGCCTGGTCGCAAATGTAATAAATAGGTATCAGGGATGAAAATAATTGTACCGGCTGCACTGCTTGCGGCATTTTGCTGCCTGTTTTCCTGCTCGAACCAGGACAAATCGGAAGCTTCTGTGTTCTTTCTGAAAGGAAATATACAATTTAAGGAAAAGCAGTTTGCCGAGGCTGTACGGCTTTACGACGAAGCCATCAGGAAATACCCTTCGCTTACCGACGCCTACCTGAATAAGGGGCTGGCGCTGGTGGAGCTGGAGAAACCCGAACTCGCCTACGACGTCTTTACTGCTGCTTTGACGACGGAAGACGGTTTTCATGAAGCGCGGCTGGCCCGGGCCGAAGCTGCGCTTCGCCTCGGCCGGCTCAACCAGGCCGAGGACGACCTGGCTTTGCTGGCCAGTGTATACCGCGATTCGACCAGGTTTTACCTCATCCGGGGAAATCTGATGGTCGACCGCAATCGAAAAGAGGCTGCGTATGCGGATTTTGACAAAGCTGTCGTGTTAAACGGCAACAACGTTGAAGCCCTGGTCAACCGCGGGACGCTTCTTTTCGAAGACGGGAAAATAAAGGAAGCGAAGGAAGATTTTTCCAAGGCATTGAGTCTCAACCCTGTTCAGAAAGAAGCTCTTAACAATATGGGAATGGTAGTGATGAGAGAAGGCAATCCCGGAAAGGCACTCGAATACTTTGACAAGGTGCTGATCAGGATACCGAACGAAGCTTTTACCCTCAATAATAAAGGAGAAGCGCTTCTCAAATCCGGCAGGCCTGAAGAAGCTTTGAAAGCCCTTAACAGGTCTCTTGAGATCAGGCCCGACAACGGTCATACGCTTAAAAACCTGGGACTGTATTATCTGGAGCAGAAAGATTATGCAAAAGCGTCCGGATTTCTTGACCGGGCGGTAACGCTGGAACAGCATGTACCCGGACTACACGGTCTTGCCGGGAAAGCCCACTGGCATCTTAACGACCTGGCCGGGGCCTGCAAAATCTGGGCTGTAGGAAAAATTCTGAAGGATTCGCTGGCGATAGCCGAGTCCGGACAGTATTGCAAATAAACACAAAGGAAAGGGGGCTGCGCCACAAACCAAAAAGGACACAAAGAACACGAAGACAGCACAGAGCTCTCAGTTTTTTTTACCACGAAGAGAACGGTGCTTCTCTGTGTCCTCCGTGGTAAAAAACTACCGGGACGAGGATTTCTCAAAAGAACTCTTAATCTGCTCTGCCACCCTCCTGTTTTCCCCGGGATCGGTAAAGATCTCTAGCAGGGCCGGGCCTTTCGATTCAACAAATTTCCGGATTGTTTTTTCCAGCTCCGCCGGCTGTCTTATTTCATCGTATGTAATACCGGCGTCTACGGCGGTAGCCTTAGCGGTGAAATTGTGCCTTGTTTCGAAAAACCTGCCGAGTTCCGGTTGGTCCCGCGGGCCTTCGATCAGGCTGAAAATATTTCCGCCGCCGTTATTAAGCACGACGATTTTCAGATTCTGAGGAAAGTTATCAAGCAGGAAACCATTCCGATCGTAAAGGAAAGATACATCACCCACGATCAGGCATACCGGCTTTGAAGATGCCAGCGCGCAGCCGATAGCCGTGCTGACACAACCATCTATACCGCTCGTTCCCCGGTTAGCCCATACGTTCTGACGAAGCCCCAGCCTCCTAAGCAGATTGGCGTGTCGCACCGGCATACTGTTTCCCAGGTGTAGAAATGTGGCTTCCGGGAGCTCAGAGATAAGATAATATATGATCGATAAATCATCTAACAGTGTTAAATTTTTATTTATCTGTTCGGATACTATCCTGGCAGCGAGGTATTCGTCTTTGAGCCATTCCTGCTTGTAGCTGTCGTTGGTAGCTTCATTCTGTTCCAGGAACCTCTTGTAGTCAATATCTTCCAGCATTTTTCCGAAAAAGAAGGCAGGATCAACCGGTACGCTGAGGGTCAGGGATTGAAAGGAGTCGATCAGGTGGGTTCCGGCGCCGATATGCCAGTGACGGCGGGGCGGATTCTTCCTTATAAAGTTTTTAAACCGTTTCGAAAGGAAGGATTCGCCGAAAGTAATGAGCAGATCCGGCTGAAGAGATGGCTTCGGAATATCGCCGGACAGGAACACGTCCTGCATCGTGATAAAATCCGGGTGGTTGCCCAGGTTGGCGGTAATATCGCCAATTACCGGGATTTCCCATTCTTCGGTAATCCGGCTCAGCGTTTCATAAATTTCCTGGGAAAACATTCCTTGTCCTGCCGCTATAAGTATCCTGTCGGTTTCCTCCCACTCTTCCTGTAGCATATGCCAGTTTTCGATTGCGAGAGTATACCGGGGTTCCAGGCATCCGATCAGCCGGTTGGCCGGATCAGGCATCCAGACTTCGCCTGGAGAAGGATAAAATGGTTCGCGTACCGGAACATTCAGGTGTACAGGTCCCTTGGGAAAAGTGTCTGCTGAAAGAAACACATCATTGGCGATACGATTGGCATACCATGCGCTATCAGGGTGAGTGGTGTCGCTAGGCAGTTCAAACGACTTTTTGACATTCTTTCCGAATAGCCCGGCCTGGTAAATAGTCTGCCCGTCCTGCTGATGTACCCATTCCTGCGGGCGGTCGGCAGTCAGGACCAGGAGCGGGGTCTGCTGGAAATACGCTTCGGCTACGGCAGGTGCAAAATTATAAGCGGCAGTTCCTGACGTACATACCACAGCGACGGGCCGTCTGAGCTCCAGGGCCAGCCCTAGTGCAATAAAGCCGGCTGACCTTTCATCGATCGAGACTATCGTTGTAATCGCCTTATGACGGGCAAATGCCAGCGTAAGAGCGGCGCTTCTCGACCCCGGGCAAATTACGGCATGGGTAAGGCCATGTTGTGCGAATAAATCTACGAGATTGACAATAGGTTGGATTACCGCCATGGATTCAACAAATAAGCCCCATCCGTTGAGGATGAGGCTTGTATATATGACTTTAAACTTATCTTTACATCAACCCAGGTAGGTTTTCAGCGCTTTGCTTCTTGAAGCGTGGCGTAGTCTCCTGATCGCTTTCTCCTTTATCTGGCGTACCCGCTCACGGGTGAGGTTGAACTTCTCTCCTATCTCTTCCAGCGTCATGGCATGCTCGCCGTTAAGACCGAAATAAAGCGCGATTACATCAGCCTCGCGTTGCGTAAGCGTCGACAGTGCCCTTTGTACTTCCTTCCGGAGCGATTCGTTTACCAAACCGCTGTCCGGCTTGTCGTCGGTATCGTTCTCAAGCACATCGAGAAGGCTGTTTTCTTCACCTTGTACGAAGGGAGCATCCATCGATACGTGCCGACCGGATATCTTCATGGTATCTACAACCTCCGATGAAGAGATCTCAAGCACTTCAGCGAGCTCTTCAGGCGAAGGTTCACGTTCGAAACGTTGTTCCAGTTCGGAGAACGTTTTGGAAATTTTATTCAGGGAGCCTACCCTGTTTAGCGGTAGCCTTACGATCCTGGACTGTTCGGCCAAAGCCTGCAGGATAGACTGGCGGATCCACCAAACCGCATAGGAGATAAATTTGAAGCCGCGGGTTTCGTCGAACCTTTGTGCAGCTTTGATAAGCCCTAAATTTCCTTCGTTGATAAGATCCCCTAGAGAAAGTCCCTGATTCTGGTATTGTTTTGCTACCGAAACCACAAACCTTAAGTTGGCTTTGGTCAAGCGCTCCAGCGAAAGCTGATCCCCGTTCCTTATCTTCTGCGCCAGGATCACCTCCTCATCCGGTGTCAGCAAATCTACCTTTCCAATCTCCTGAAGATACTTATCCAGCGACTGGCTTTCTCTGTTGGTGATTTGCTTGCTTATCTTAAGCTGTCTCATGCTATATTTTTACTATTATCACTTCGTGGACTAACGAACAATTTATAGTGTTGTACTTACCTATAACATTTCGTTACTTAGTTTTGTTCTCCGGTCTTGGTAATAATACCTTTCTGGATAAACGGAATTTCCCTGTCTTTTTGTCTACCTCTACCAATTTTACCTCTACTTCGTCACCGACTGACAATACACCCTCTACGGTTTCAAGCCTTTCCCAGACGATTTCGGAGATATGCAGAAGGCCGTCTTTACCCGGCATGAACTCCACAAATGCGCCGAAAGGCATAATGGTCTTCACAACTCCTTTATATACTTCGCCAACCTCCGGAACGGCTACTATACCTTTCACTCTTGCTACCGCTTTATCCATGGAGGCCTTATCAGCAGAAAATATACTCACATATCCGTGATTATCTTTTTCCTCGATATTGACGGTAGCACCCGATTCCTTCTGGATTTCCTGTACCACTTTGCCGCCTGGCCCGATTACCGCGCCTATCTGGTCTTTATCGATCCTGATAACGACGGCACGAGGTGTATGAGGCTTGAGATCCGGGCGGGTTTCGGTAATGGTCTTATTCATTTCGTTAAGAATATGAAGACGACCGGCTTTAGCCTGCTGCAGCGCTTCCGTAAGCACACTGAACGAAAGGCCGTCAACCTTGATATCCATCTGGCAGGCCGTAATACCGTTGGCAGTACCGGCTACCTTGAAATCCATATCTCCAAGGTGATCTTCATCGCCGAGGATGTCGGAAAGGATAGCATATTTACCGGTTTCGGCATCAGATATCAATCCCATAGCGATTCCTGAAACCTGTCCTTTCACTTTAAGGCCGGAATCCATCAACGCCAGCGAGCCAGCACAAACGGTAGCCATGGATGAGGAACCGTTCGATTCGAGTATATCGGAAACGATCCGTATGGTATAAGGATTGCTTTCGTCATCGGGCAATACTTTTTTTAGTGCCCTCAACGCCAGGTTACCGTGTCCTACTTCCCTCCTGCCCGGGCTACGGTTGGGCTTTACCTCGCCGGTAGAGAATCCGGGGAAGTTATAGTGGAGCATAAAGCGGCTATAACCGTAATTCATGGCGCTGTCAACGATCTGCTCATCCAGCTTGGTTCCCAGCGTAACGGTGGTGAGCGATTGAGTTTCTCCTCTTGTAAAAAGAGCTGATCCGTGCGCTTTAGGCAGGAAATCCACCTCGCTTGCAATAGGACGTACCTGGTCGAGCTGGCGGCCATCCAGCCTTTTACGCTCATCCAGGACCAGCCGGCGCGCAGCTTCCCATTCAAGATCATGGAAGTATCTGCTTACCAGGTCGCCGTTCAGTTCTTCCCCTTCGGCAAGTCCGCTTTCGAGATATGCGATCAATTCGTCTTTAACCGCGCTGATCCGATCTTTACGTTCGTGCTTGGCTGTACCGGCCTGTGCAACCTCATAAATACGCTGATAAGCAAAAGCCCGTATTTTGTCTCTCAGTACTTCATCCTGCAAATCGCCCTCATAGGCTCTTTTTTCGGTTTTACCGCAGGCAGCTTCAAATTCCTTAAGCGCAATACATTGTATTTTAATCGCTTCGTGGGCAACCCTGATAGCTTCTACCACCTCCTCTTCAGAAGCTTCGCTCAGCTCTCCTTCCACCATAGTGATGTCGCTCAGTGTAGCTCCCACTATCAGATCAATAGTAGCTTCTTTGAGCGCAGCGCTGGTGGGGTTAATTACATATTCTCCTTTGATCTTAGCGACGCGTACTTCTGAAACCGGCTTATAGAACGGGATATCGGAAGCCATCAGCGCCGCAGTAGCCGCCAGCGAGGCAAGAGCATCGGGCAGCGCATCGGAATCGGCCGAAATCAGGTAAATATTGATCTGGGTGTCGGCGTGGTAATCCTCGGGAAACAATGGACGTATAGCCCTGTCGACCAGGCGGCTTACGAGCACTTCATGGTCGGACAGGCGCCCTTCTCTTCTCTGAAAAGAACCCGGAATACGCCCTGCCGAAGCAAATTTTTCCTGGTAGTCCACAGACAAGGGGAGAAAATCGACACCGGGCCTGATCTCTTTGCTTGCTACTACGGTAGCGAGCAGCATGGTGTCGCCCATTCTTACAACAACGGAACCATCAGCCTGTTTGGCCAGTTTTCCTGTTTCCAGCGTTATGTTACGCCCGTCGGGAAGTGTGATGGTTTTAGAAATAATATTAAAATGCATAATCTGTCTGACAATAAGCCGCGGTTTCCACCATCTTTATTTCAATCCCGATCATTATCGTTGGATTTAAAAGTTGACGGGCTTGCTTTTATATTGATGTTTTTTCGTTTTTTTTAATTTGAATTACAGGATAGCTCAATACAAAGTCAGGGAGCCTTTAAAATGAGGCTCCCTGACTTTGCGAATCCACTACTTACGCAGGCCAAGTTCGGCGATAATAGCGCGGTAGCGCCCGATCTCCGTCCTGTTAAGATAATCCAGCAAGCGCCTCCTTTTACCTACAAGCTGCAATAAGCCTCTGCGTGAAGCATTATCTTTCTTGTGGACTTTGAGGTGCTCGGTCAGGTGGTTTATCCTGTATGTGAAGAGTGCAATTTGTGATTCCGGGGAACCAGTGTCCTGAGCAGATTTATTGAAACCTTGCGAAGCGAAGATTTCTTTTTTCTTTTCCGTGGTTAAATACATAATTGTAACAACAGATTTTTTTATAAAAATTAAAAACTCCGCAAAGGTAGTTTATTTTTATTGTAAATACAAGTAACGACAGCCCGGTTTTTGGATAGTTGAAAGTTGAAAGTTGAAAGTTTCCTCACTTTCCATTTTCAATTTTCTACTTTCCACTTTCAATTTTCCATTTTCAACTTTCAATTTTCAACTTTCAACTTTCAACTTTCAACTTTCACCTCCCCCCGCTGTTTTATCCGGTTGATCATCATTACGTATACATCCTTGTCAAAAAGACGTGAGTCGTTCCTTGCCCTGTCGGTAAAATATATCCCGAACAGCAGCAATACTGAATTCGACAACCAGCTTCCGAGGTATACGTTCATGTTTTCCTCCCTTACATATTTCTCCCCCTGGATATTCATTACATACATCAGGATATAGAAGACGATTGAAATAAGCACAGGCATCCCGAAACCTCCCTTTTTAATGATAGCACCCAGAGGAGCGCCGATAAGCACCAGGATAAGACAGGATAACGCCCCGGCAAATTTTTTCTGCTTTTCAAGCGCGTAGGAGTTGCCTTCCGTAAGCTTGTTTTTCAGGTAGGTTATATTAGTGGAGGCAAATCCTGCAACGCTGGATGCCGAACTCCTGGCAGTCTCCATTATTATCTTTTCCAGGCTGTCGGGTACGCTTACTGCCAGCAGCGAATCAACCCAGGGGCCCGGCTGTACATTACGCAGGTAGGTAGAATCTTCTGTCTTGAAATTATAGGTATAATACTGCTTACTGCTGGGATACAGGTTTTTCCTGCTCATATCGTAATCCCGCTTTACAGAATCGGCAGCCTGGGTAAGCTCCTGAACGTTCTTCATATACGCATGGTATTTAAAGGCCTCCTCATCAGACCTTTTGATCCCGAAAGACGATAGGCTTACTACCAGCTTATAGTTGTCGAAGCTGTTGCGCATAAAACTGGCAGGGTCGGCGGCAGCGAGGTCCGGAGATGCAGTGTAGGAAACCTTGCTGCCTGACGAAAGGCCGTCTACCACTTCCTGGTAGTTATTCCCGTTAAACAACTCGAAAACCAGGTAGCTGTTATCGTTTATGGTATACATCTTACCCGAATCCGCCAGTATAACCTCAGTATTACCCCGCTCGAACGAGCGTGAATCGTGCTTATAGATCACCATTCCCAGCATGGTATTGCCGTCCGGCATTTTTTTGTCGACCTTAATGCTATAGCCCGGAAGGTCGTTATAGAAGATCCCTTCCTTGATTTTCATAATGGGTTTGGCTTCCCGTATGTCGTACAGGAGGCTGTAAGCTTTCAGGTTGGCCCATGGGGCGATCCGGTCATTAAATATAAAGGAGACCCCGCTGATGAGCAGCGCTATAAAAAACATCGGGGCCATTACCCTGGTCATGGAAATGCCCGCGCTTTTAATGGCAGTCAACTCAAAAAACTCTCCCAGGTTCCCGTAGGTCATCAGCGACGCCAGCAGAAGCGCCAGGGGAAGCGCAGTCGGAACCGTGCTGAGAGCAAAGTACCCAAACAGTGTGCCTATATCGATCAGAGAGACGTCTTTCGAAACAAAATCGTCGATATAGAATATCACGACTTTCATCAGGAAGACAAAAATCACTACGGATAAAGTTACCAAAAATGGACCCCAGAATGACTTTAAAATAAGCTTGTCAAGCTTCTTCATCAACTACCTACTATTTCTTTCAACCGGTCTATAAAACCATTCCATAAAGAATATAGTTCCTGTTCGTCGGAAGTGAGGGAATAATCTGTAACCTTAAGATAAGTAGAATGAGTGAGGTCGCTGACATCCAGCTTAAACTCTATATAATTACGGTTCTCCTCTTCGGGCGGAGAGCCGACAAACTCGAACTTTACCACCCTGTTAAGCCGCTGGGATACAAGATGCGCGATATGGCTTTCTCCATCCCATTGAATATCAAAGGTCTGATCGGGCAAAATAATTACCTTATCGGCAAACCACTGTTCCAGCCCGGACGCAGTGCTGAAGTAAGGGAACAAAACCTTAGGTGATGATTTGAGTTCATATTCAGCAACAAATTTATGCTTCTCCATATTACTTTGATATTTAAACAACAAATGGGCTCGGTCGTCAAAGTAGTAAAAACATTTTTAACTTCCCAATGAAAGACAGAATGTTTCTTTCCGGCCTTAAAGCCCGACTGGAAAAGCCGGTGTAAAAAAATCCTGTTCATGTTGCGTTTTTTAAAAATATCCCTACTTTTGCACTCGAATTCGATGGCGGGGTAGCTCAGATGGTTAGAGCGCAGGATTCATAACCCTGAGGTCGGCAGTTCGATCCTGCTCCCCGCTACTAAAAAAAGGAAAGTTGGTTTAAAGCTATATTGCTGAATACCAACTTTTTTTGTTTTGGAGCATCTTCTCAACAATAACTCATCCGGTACAGCCAAAACATAGTTGTAACCCAATATCAGGGACACAAAAACGTTAAGTCCCTGTACAGGTTATGAAAAGCGATAAATTATATATAGGATGTTCGGGCTATGCCACACCTTCCTGGAAAACCCTGTTTTATCCGGAAGGGCTGCTTAAAAAAAATTGGTTCGACTACTACTCCCGCCAATTCAGTACGTATGAATTCAACGGAACATTCTACAGATTTCCGACAGTAGAAAATTTATTATCCTGGCACGACAGGGTTCCCGGCGGTTTTAAATTCAGTATTAAAGTTCCCAAAACAATTACACACATCAAAAAACTGGAACGGTGCGGAGAGGAAATAGAAGAATTTTATCGTGTAAGCCATGAGGGATTTAAAGATAAACTGGCCTGCGTCCTCTGGCAGCTGCCACCGGGTTTCAGCTTTAGCGGGGGCCGGCTGAGATCTGTTGTAAACGCAGTGAAACCAGGCTTTAAGAATGTGGTTGAATTCAGGCATGAAAGCTGGTGGAGAGAAGAAGTCCTAGCGACGCTTCGCGAAAATGATATCACTTTCTGCAACGTAAATTATCCCGGATTACCGGTCGCAATCCAGCGGACTACTTCCACGGGCTATATACGCATGCATGGTAATCCAGAGTTATTTTACTCGGAATATACCAGGGAAGAAGTAGCAGCTCTTTATCATGAGGTAAGCAGTGCAGGATTTGGAGAAATCTATATCTATTTCAATAATACCGCATCAAGCGCAGCAATTATAAATGCCTTACAATTAAAGACAATTTCAAAACAGGCGGTACCGACCCCGCTCAGCCGACGGATAGAATGAGTCGGTGCGCAGATTATCGGGGACTGATACCCCCTTTACTCACATGAAATATCTACGAACGGATTATGAAATATCATTCTATAACCGGCTAAAAATCCGGCATCATACTGCTTCTTTTTTACTTTAATTAAAAGATCATATTCACCTATATTTCAATAGAATAAATACAGTTCGCTAACATACTTTTTCTTACAGGTTTATGGTGTTTCAATCGGTATCAGTGAAGTATTTTGAAAATAAGCTCCTCGAGTATTTCCCCTTCCTGCATCGATCCCGTATCGATACCTTTCAGCTTGCAATCGGCCTCTCTTAAATAGTGTACAATACTTACTATCCTTATTACGGGATAGTGCATTAAAGCGCTTTTGTAATCCTTTACAAAAAAGGGATTGACACCCAGTACTGAAGCCAGCGCCTGGTCGGACTTGTCGGGTGCCGCATGGGCAAGGAGCAGCTTGGTAAAATAGGAATACAGCATCAGGACCACCGGGATAACGGGATTATCTTTGGTATTAGATGCAAAAAAAACGGCAATCTGGGTGGCCTTCTTCACATCCCCGGCCGAAAGCGCTTTCTGAAGTTCGAAAATATTGTATTCCTTACTGATTCCGATGTATCTCTCGACCTGCTCCGCCCCTATCCCCTCTCCCGGCGCAAGATTAACCAGCACTTTCCGTATCTCATTATCGATACGCTTCAGGTCATTGCCGATATTATCTACTATCATCTGGATAGCTTTGGGACTGATCTTCACCTGGCGGTCCCGGCAATAGCTTGCCACCCAGTCGGGCAGCTTATTGTCATACATTTTCTTGCTCCTGAAAAGGACTCCCGCTTTCGCTATCGCCTTTACAAATCCCCGGCGTTCATCGGCGTTGCCGTTATAGACAAGCACCAGGACGGTCGTTGGCTGAGGATTCTGCACATACCCTTCCAGGAGCTTTTGCCCTTCCTCACGGTCTATTCCGCCCAATTTCTGGGCATCCTTTACTATGACCAACTGGCGGTCATACATGAATGGGTAACTCCTGGCATGCTGGATAACATTTCCTACCTGGTGATCGGCTCCATAAAGCACAAACTGGCAAAATCCCCTGCTTTCTTCCGGAACAACAGCCTCTTCAAGCGCATCTGCCACCAGGTCCACATAATATGGCTCGTCACCATGAAGCAGGTAAACAGAACGGAATTTTTTCTGATCTATCTCTTTCAGGAGCGCTTCAGGCGTGACGGACATTACTTTAATTTATAATATTAACAATAAAAAGAGAATTGGCTCAGGCAGTCCCTGCAGATTCTTCCAGGAAAGCCCGGCAGGCGCTCTGAAGCCTCGGGTAAAATTCGAGAAAATATCTTTCATAGACAGCCCTGTTGTGCCGGAAAGTTTCCGGAGAACGCGACAGGTCGGAAAGAAAGCTGTACCGGCGGCTCATGCTCACCAGAGTCCGCTCTACTGTCTCCCAATCCCGGTATTTAAAAAGCCAGTCATTTTCAACAAGGGCAGCAGCCAGGGGATGCATATCGGCCGGGATGAGAAACGAATACTTATCTGCCAGCCGGTAAAATGAACTCACATAATGCCTGAGATCCTCATGATGGAATTCATGAAAATGCCTGGCAAGGAAATGATCGAAGCAGACATCCGTAGCTACGGGAGCTGCCCTTCCGTAAAAAGCGGCAATTTCCCGTACCATTACTTTTAGTACGCCATCTGTATCTGTAAAATTATCAATAAACCTGTGCAGGCGGACGCCCCTGAGAAATTGGTCGGGCCATCTTCTGTTCTTTTCAGAATCCAATTTCCCTTTAATGTAATCTCCGCAGAAATTCCCCATAATCAGCTCGGGATTATCTCCTGAAAGGGCTATGTGAGCGAGAAAATTCATTAAAGTACCTGCTTGGGTTGCAAAAAAAATTTCAACAAAAATAGATAAAACGAGTCTTACAGAAAAAATATGTATATTTTTGCAATTGAAGCAGTTTTCCGGAACTATATAAGGAACCTATTTCAGAGTACTAAGTAAGCATATCCAGGCACCATGCAAATAGACAACCATAAAGTAGTGGCCATTACCTATAGCCTCAGGTTACAGGATGAAGATGGAGATTTCGACGTTGTCGAAGTGGTTGATGAGCAGGATCCTATGTATTTTATCTGGGGATTGAGCGGTTTGCCTGAAGAATTTGAAAATAATCTTCTGGGCCTTTCTGCCGGCGATACCTTCGACTTTCGCATCGCGCCCGAAAAGGGATACGGAGAGGTTGATCCAGGTGCTATTATAGACCTTCCGCGTTCTTTATTTGAAGAAGAAGGAGTAAATACCGATGAACTTCTGGTTTTAGGTAATAGTATTCCGATGACAAACGAGGAAGGAGACCGCCTCCAGGGGATAGTGGTAGACATCAGGGATGAATCGGTCACATTGAATTTTAATCACCCCCTTGCCGGAAGGGAAATGGATTTTAGTGGTAAAATAGTATTAGTGAGGAACGCCACCGCAACTGAACTTGAGCATGGTCATGTTCATGGCGAGGGCGGAATTTGTCATTAATTTAAAATGTTTTATTAACTTTAAAGAGTTACTTTTGTCCATGCTATAACGTCAGAACACCTACATAGGTCAAAATAAGCAACCAAAACTTAATCTCTAAATCAACATAAACAGTTATGTTAAGATCATTTACGAAAAAGCTGGCCGGTGCTTTACTGATCCTGTTAGCTTTTAATTCTAGCCATGCACAAGAAGCTTGCGACGCTCCGGGAGGGGGCTGTGACACAGTTGGGATCCAACATAAAATCAGCCCCTGGAGAATCGGAGGTTACCTCGGCCCGGGTATCGCTTACTGCGGTAGCTGGAAAAATACGTTCCCGCTGAGCGAAGCCCGCGATAAGACGTTGTTCAATGGTATCGGTATTAATGGTGCTATAAATGCCGACTATTTCCTTACCAAACCGGAAGCGTTGTTTAAGTTTGGTGTGGGCGCTACTTTTGGCGTGCAGCATTTCTTTGTCCGGCCGGGTTACGATAAGTGGATCGACGAGGCTATCAGTGCACAGCAACTGACACGTAACGATGTCGAAATAAAGAAAAGTACCTCTGAAGACTTTTACCTCGTTCTGGGGCCGGTAGTCAGTTGGCATTTTACAAAAAGCAGAAGGAGCCCGTTCCTGGAAGCCAGTGCAAAAGCCGGTGTTTTCCGTACTACACCGGCCGCTATCAGCGTAAGGGAAATCGGAAATCCTTCAAATGCAGCCCAAACCGGGATTTATGCCGTTTCTCCGAACGGAAAAAGATATCACTTCGGTGGGTTGGCCGCAGTTGGTATTTTCTTCCCGTTGAAAAACCCTACATGGGCTTTGGGGCTACAGGCTCAGGGTTACCGCACCAAAGTGTCTTACGATATGCCGTGGTCTGAAATCGGACGGCCGCTCATGATTTCCCGCTACAACAGGCAGCATGGTGGTTTCAATGCAGGTATCGCGCTTCGTAAATCGTTTGAATACGATATTCCTGTCAAGAAAGATCCTTCAGCCGGTCTAACCTGTATAGTGCCTACACTTTCACTGACCAGCGGAAACTCGTCCATTATCGGGAAATACTTTACCGGCAAAGAAGCCAATTGCGATCCTATCGTAGCATCATGGACTTCGTCGCTTGACCCGGTTATGGCCGATAGCCTTAACCAGACTTTCACTGCCCGCATTCATCACCTTGCCAACGGTGAAGACAAAATTATCGCTGAAGCTATCTGCCAGAAAGATACCGAACTTGCTTTCCCCGCCAGCTACCTGAACAACAACGGATGTCCTGTTGACGGGCAGTACTACGTGACGGTACAAAGCCACCAGGCTTCTGCTTGTGCTTCATGTATAAGCCAGGTTGCAGCCAGTGGTTTTGCTGCATTGAAAGCCGATACAGTAAAAATCGTCGAAGAGGTTTGTGTTTGCGTGAAGAAAATCGAGATCTCTTCTATCCGCCGCGTGACTTCGACTATCAAGAAATGGGCTAAGAGCGAAAACTGTGCAGATTGTATCTGTCCTGTTGAATCTAAAGTAACCCGCAACAAGAAGATCATCCTGCATAACTCAGAGGTTAAAGACTGCGACGAGTTCAAAACTATCGAAGACGTCCTTGCCAAAGTTAAGGCTCCGAAATGGGCTAAGAATGTTACCATAGATATAGAAACTACTTCTTATGGTAATGCCTGCCCTGAAACAGGAGTTAAGAAAACTTCTTACAAAGCAACTGTAAATTCTGACGGTACTATCATCTACCAAGGTGTTAAGTAATCCCTGACAGAATACACAAAAAAACGGCTGGTGTAAATCAGCCGTTTTTTTGTGCATAAACGGAAATAAAAATCCCGGTAAGGACATCCTTACCGGGATTTTTAAGTATCGTGTCAATCGGCTAAACAACCACCTTCGGAACGTATTGCACTACCTCGACGCCGAAACGTTTCAGGAATTCCACACCTTCCTCCACTCCTATACCTTTGTAGGCAGCGTAGCTGTTGAGATACAGCACTTTCGAAATCTTCATGGTATAGATTACCCTTGCACAGGAAATACAGGGCGCCAGGGTGACATAAAGTGTGCTGCCTTCAATATTGGAGCCGTTTTTTACGGCATAGAGAATAGCGTTCTGTTCTGCATGAAGTGCCAGGGAGCAACTTCCTTTGGAATCCCGCGGGCAGCCCGATTCGGGAAATTCCTCATCGCAGTTGTGCGTGCCCGCAGGCGGGCCATTATATCCGATAGAAATGATACGGGTGTCCTTTACGAGTACGGCCCCTACCTGGGCCTTAATGCAGTGGGACCGCCGCGCCAGGTTTTCGGCGAGTTCCATAAAGATGGTGTCGAAATCAGGTTTGTTCAAATGTACGGGAGCCTTATCCATTCATTAGTTTTTTTGCAATTTTAGCTGCAAATTAGGCAATGCATATGTGAATTCGCAAAGTCGGAGTGTAAATGTTCCCGATGATTGCCGGGACTCATCATCGCATCAGATAATCATGCCGGTTTTATTTAAAATCCTCCTGTATCTTGCACTGGTGACCATCCAGTCTGGGATGCTATGCGCGCAAACTCCTGTAACCATCGATATTTTACCCGAAACCAGACTCAGCCTGAAGGAAAGCAAGCATTATTTTCTTGCAGATGTTATTGATTCCAGGAAGGAAAAAGGAAAATCGCTCGGAAGAGTTGTCCACTATACGCAATCTCAACCGTTGAGCCTGCAGAAAAACCTGGAGAATGTCGCTTTCGATTTTTGGGACTACTCGCTGACAGTACGGGAAAATAACCAGATACCTGTGGTTGCCAGAATCAAAGTGTTTGGTATAAATGAAACCAGGGAAGCCCCCGGAAGGATAAAGGGGGAATCGTTTATCTACGTGGAATTCGTTTGGTACCGTACCCGGGAAGAGTTGCTGCTGACCTCGTACCGGGCCAAAGGCAATTATACAAGGCCAGAATCCAGTCCTACATATGAAGAGTTTCTTGGGAAAATGCTGGGCGACGCCATGATATATTTTGATAAATGGATGACGCTCAATAACGGGAAAAACCCGGCTTTGGTCAGGGGAGTCAGGCTGGTGATTGAAAACGACTACCAGGCCCCGAAAGCCGATACCGTTTTTTATCACCCTAGTAAACCGCTTCGGTACAGCGACTTCAAAGCTGAGCCCAAATCAGGCCGTTATGCTGCAATGGTTTTTACCAGTATTTCTTATGAAGGTAATTCCAGGGTTGACAACAATCTACTGGAAGTGATTGTAAAACTGAAGGTATATGTCGTGAAAAGCATGTCCTGGATGCGGCCGGAATCCAGAACACCCCAGGTACTGAAGCATGAGCAGACCCACTTTGACATCGCCAGGATATCGGCCGAGCGTTTTAAAAAGAAGTTGGACAAGCTGGAGCTTACAGTAAGTGACCATGACAGCCAGATCCAGTACCAGTTCCTGGAATCCTACAGGGAAATGAACCATTTACAGAAGGCCTACGACCGGGATACCCGCCATGGGCTTAACCCGGAAGAGCAGCGCAGATGGGAGGAAATGGTAAAAAACGAGCTTGAAGGCGGGCCGGCAATCAAACCGGCTGACTAATGCCGCTTCGACTCCGCTCAGTTACCACGACGCAGCAGACTCATTCGATCCGGCGGTTGAGCGGAGCCGAAGCCACGCTGATCATGACCGTATCCTGTCCGTACCTGGCCATGTATTTGCGTATCTCATAGTCGTTAATAAAGCCCTGTTCCCCGTTCCGGGTAAAATAAAGCATCCTGCCCGCCGATTTATAAACAAAACCCTCTCCTACGGGTTCCAGAAATCTTTCCCGGTAGTCGGCGGCAACCGTAAAAGAAGAGTAAAATGAAAAGCAGCAGGCGATAATGAAGATGAGGTTGACAGCAATAAGTTTCTGCTGTACGAAAGCGGCATACACAGCCATGATCAGGCCCAGCAGCATTACCGCCTGGTAAACGTCCAGGTTAATATTTTCGATGAGATGATAAGGCAGCTTTTCAGGCAAAAAGACGATATGGTTTACAAAAACAGACAGATAGTTGACAATATGCCCGGCAATACCGGCCAGAAGTTCAAAGCCGGTCAATCCCAGCAATAATAAGCCGAATGAAGCGGGTATAAGGATTCCGGCGATGTCTACAGCCAGCAGATTGGCAAACAGGAAATATACTGGAAGCTGGCTGAAATAGTACACAATGAGCGGGAATGTCATCAGTTGAGCAGCCAACGACATGACGGAGAGGCTCCAGAAATGCTTCAACAAACGGTTCTTGGGGCGATAAAGCCCCTCTATCGGTTTGCTCCACAGGAAAATACCCAGCATGGCCAGGAAAGATAGCTGGAAGCCGACATCATAAAACACGTCAGGGTCTGCAAGCAAAATGAAGAATCCGGAAACCGCAAGGGTATTGACCGGGTGATGCTTTCGCGAAAAGGTATCGGCAATCATCCAGATAATACACATCAGGGTTGCACGTTGCACCGATGCCGGCAGCCCGGTGAGTATGGAATAGAAGACCAGGATCGATGTCATCACAAAAAGATAGACGTATTTTCCCCAGGCAGTTTTACGAAGGAATCCTAATCCGAAATGTAAGACCGAAAAGAAAATGGCAATATGCAGGCCCGATACCGACAGGATATGGACCGTACCCGAGCTGACAAAAGCCTCGTTCAGCTCCGCCCTGATATCGTCCCTCCTTCCCAATATCATGGCTTTGACAAAGCCGTAAGCGTCATCGTCGCGCAGGTACTTACGAAATATCTGCTCCGATTTTACAGAGAGATTTTCAGGTGAATACAGGAGTGAAGACGGAGAGTCTGACACCGGGTAAAAACCGTTGCTGTTCCTGACGGATCCTATCCAGGGGATTCCCTTTCTTTCCAGGTACGTGCGGTAATCGAAAGAATATCGCGAGGCTGCCGGCTGCGGCCTTTTTAACCGCCCGGAGATGATAAGATTCTCTCCTGCCGACGGCAGCCTGCCGAGGTTGTCCGCAAAATAAATAAGCGCTTCAGAATCAACATCCCTGATTTTCCCCTCCGGTAGAAAGAGCCTTGTAATACGTGCGGGATACCTGAGCGTATTTTTTCTTTTTTCCGGCAGGCCTGTAATACGGGCCTGGTACATCCTGTAATCTGTACCTTCGATATCGCTCAGTCGCTTCCCGAACTGAAGCGACTGAAGTGTGGCGGAGGTCCATCCAAGGCCTGCTATTACCCCAAAAACCGCTACCGGAAGACACTTCCTGTACCGGGTACCGATTATGACAAATAACAGTGAAGTCGCTACGATAGCGGCAAGGGCAGTCCAGGCTGTACGGAACTCACCGACATGGAGAAAACCGGCGCTGAAGATCCCGGTCAGAAGGAAAAAAATGTACCGGACAAAAGGAATTTGATTAAACATTTTATTAGTATAGTATATGTGGAGCCGCAAGCCTTGCGGCTCTACTGCGGCTCTACTGCGGCTCTACTGCGGATAGCATGGTCAGTTTACTATAAAACGTCTGACTACCCGCTCTTTATTTTCATTGGTAACCACGAGAAAATAAATCCCCCTGGAAAGATACCCGACAGGTTCGGTAAAAATGCGGCTCCAGACTTTGCTGTACGACGAAGAGCCGACTTCGCGCCCGTTCATATCTATTATCGCCAGATGTATATCCTGGTAGCCTTTATACCTGATTTCTGCTTTAAGTTGCCCGTCGGCCACGGGATTGGGATATATAGTAGCCAAGAGTCGGTCATTTTCCTCCAGCCTCGCCTTTTTTGAATTTTCGACCAGCCGCGCCCTTCTGGGACTTAGTTCCAGGACAGCATACATTCTCTCCATCTGGTTGAAAGTAAATATATTCATACACCTGTCGGGAGAATAATCCATGTAATTCTCGATCATATTGCGCGTAGCCGTTCCCCTGCAGGAAGAAAACATATCATTGCAGGAAGTAGTATTGGATGTTTCTGCCCAGGGTGTATCGTTACAATAATCATCGCCGCAACGGCTGTCGCCCCAAATGTGCAGCAGTCCCAGCCAATGCCCGATTTCATGGGTTGTGGTCCTTCCCTTGTTATAGTTGGTATTTTCCACTGCTCCTACATCGCCGAAACTTCTGTAATCTATAATAATTCCATCGGTCGAAGCTTTGTCGGCGTCGGCATTATTAAGGCCGGGAATGCCTGAAAGAGATGGAAATTGCGATACGCCCAGGTAGTTCCCGGAAAGTGTGCAAACCCATATGTTGAGATATTGATCGGAGGGCCAGCTTATGATCCCCGCAAGGACATTTGCATCTGTATAGGGATTAAACTGCGTTTTAGCTTTATAATAGTTGCGGGTAATGCCGCCGGATTGAGCACCTTCCGGTGTAAATTCGGCAAGAAAGAACTCAATCTGCGCATCAACCCCCACCGGGTTGTCATTATACCCCGGAGTGCCTGGTATCCGGCGATAGTCTTCATTGAGTATCCTGATCTGGCTGCGGATCTGTTCTTCGGAAATATTAGGATTGCCTTTCCCTCCTATACTTCCCGATTCCCTGTCATGGATCACGTGGACTACGACCGGGATCCGGATCACCTCTGTTTCAGTCGTTCTTAACCTGCTTTTGGCTGCTATGTGAGCGTTGATCTTCTCATTGATTGCCTCCAGCGGATCCACCGCAAGCGGAAGCGTTTTCCGCCCGAAATAATAGGCTTCCATAGTAGCGCATCTCTTCACAGGCGAGCTGTCGTTTCCCTGCGCCGAGGTTAGGTACGGCACGATGTTGAACACTGCCATGAAAAGGAATACAGCCGGTAAATATTTCCGGTCAGGTCCCGCTTTTCTCATAAGCCGCAAGTATATCCTTAACCAATTTGTGCCTGACAACGTCAGAGCTATCCAATTCTACAAACGCAATCCCCTTCACTTTGCTAAGGATATTCAACGAATCGATAAGACCAGACTTCTGGTTTTTAGGTAGATCTACCTGTGTCCGGTCGCCTGTAATGATCACCTTCGAACCGGGCCCCATCCTTGTCAGGAACATTTTCATCTGCATGGACGTCGTGTTCTGTGCTTCGTCAAGCAGTATGAACGCGTTTTTTAACGTCCTGCCACGCATATAAGCCAGGGGGGCAATCTCAATTGTACGGTTCTCAAGATGAAGTTTCAGCTTATCGGAAGGAATCATATCGTCGAGCGCATCGTAAATCGGGCGGAGATAGGGATCTATCTTTTCCTTAAGGTCACCGGGCAGGAACCCCAGGTTTTCACCAGCTTCTACCGCCGGCCGGGTGATGATAATCTTCTTAACCGCCTTATTTCGTAAGGCCTGTACCGCCAGCGCTACCGCTGTATAAGTCTTGCCTGTCCCGGCAGGCCCGGTAGCGAAAACAATATCATATTTGTCGGCAGCTTCCACCATTTTGATCTGGTTGGAAGTCTGAGCCTTGATCATCAATCCTTTATTTCCTATCAGGATAAGGTTCTTGTCTGCAGCCAGGCTTGTCTCGGCAGCGTTCGGACCGTCCTGTACATAGCTTTTAATCTGGGTGGGCGTGATACGGCCATATTTGTGAAAATGTGCAATCAGGGATTCCAGTATTTCCGATATCCTGGTGATTTCCGGCTCGGCCCCTCTTACCCGTATTTCATTGCCTCGGGAAATCAGCTTGCTTTTAGGGAATGCGGATGAAATTTCTTTGATATTGGCGTTTTGGACGCCTAAAAAATCCACCAGTGGAATGTCTTCAAGGGAAATTATTTTTTCCAGCAAATTGAAAAGTGTTAAAGTGTTTCTGAATCAAGGCAAAATTTAGAAATAATTTACTTACAAGCAAGCGCCTTGCTCAGGCATCCTCCGCCGGCATGCTGCAAAATCCTTATTTTCAAGACTCTAATAAGGCTCTGACCAGCACATAAAAATAAAGTTCCCGAGCGCTGTTTCTCCTCTCCTCTTATATCCCTAATATTGCAATAAGATGGAAAATGAAAGGTTTACAGAAACGGCAAAGCCCAACTTCCTGAGCAGGCCCGGCGCGCGTCATACCAACGCCGACCAGTCGCCCGGTAAGCTTCCCCCTCAGGCAACCGAGTTGGAGGAGGCCGTCCTGGGAGCGTTAATGCTTGAAAAAGACGCGCTTTCTGCCGTAGCCGATATACTTAAACCCGAAAGTTTCTATAAAGAAGCCCACCAGCGGATTTTCCGTGCGATCATCAACCTGTTTGCCGAATCGGAGCCTATCGACCTGTTGACTGTAACCGCCAGGCTGCGGGCTAACGGGGAGCTGGTCCTGGCAGGTGGGCCGGGCTATATTACAGAGCTTACCACTAAAATTCATTCTGCCGCCAATATAGAGGCACATGCCCGGATCATCTCCCAGGCAGCCATTAAACGGGAGCTTATCAAGGTTTCATCCGATATACTGCGGGACGCATTTGAAGATACGACCGATGTTTTCCAGCTCCTCGACAGGACCGAGCAGGCCCTTTTCCAGGTATCAGAAGCCAACATCCGCAAAAATTACGTCGACATGCGTTCGTTGATGAACATAACGATCAACGAACTGGAAGCCAGGAAAAATCAGCCGGACGGGCTTACAGGGGTGCCTTCCGGGTTTACTGCGCTCGATCATCTTACCTCCGGGTGGCAGCCAAGCGAACTTATTATTCTGGCAGCCCGTCCCGGTATGGGAAAGACGGCATTCGTACTTTCCACGATGCGGAACGCGGCGGTAGACTATAAAAAAGGAGTGGCTATTTTTTCACTCGAGATGTCGGCTGTCCAGCTTATGAACCGGCTGATTTCTGCGGAAGCTGAAATAGAAGGTGAAAAAATAAAAAAAGGAACACTGGCCCCGCATGAATGGCAGCAACTGCATTCACGTATCAATAACCTGGCTAATGCTCCCATTTTCATAGACGATACTCCTGCCCTTTCTGTGCTTGAGCTCCGGGCTAAGTGCCGCAGGCTCAAGGCCCAGCATGACATCCAGATGGTGATCGTCGATTATCTTCAACTGATGACAGCCGATACCGGCGGTAAAGGAGGCGGGAACAGGGAACAGGAAATCGCTATCATTTCCCGCTCGCTAAAAGGGCTTGCCAAGGAACTCAACGTTCCGGTAATAGCCCTTTCCCAGTTAAGCCGTGCCGTAGAAACCCGTGGAGGCGAGAAAAAGCCACAGCTTTCCGATCTAAGGGAGTCCGGGTCAATAGAACAGGATGCCGATATGGTTATTTTCCTTTACAGACCTGAGTATTACGGATTTACGCAAGACGAAGCGGGCAATTCCCTGATGGGTGTCGGTGAGGTAATCGTTGCCAAAAACCGCGCAGGTTCACTGGATAACGTAAATCTTAGATTTATAGGCCGCTATACGAAGTTTGCTGACCTCGACTCATTTTTTGAGCCTAATTCACCTCACTCCGGTGAGCGGGGCTTCCCCCCGGCCGATAGTATCGGTAGCTTCGAGAAAGGCTCTTCCGCCAATACTTTCAGAAGCAAGGCCAACGATATGGGCGATTTTGATCTTAACAATCCTAACGGGGATGTGATGTTCTGATGGCGCCGACGCGTCACTGCGCCATATCATAGCTCCAGCCCTGCCGATGGCTGGTTAAATGTCGCCCCTTTCAGGGCTTGACGGTTCACCGGGAATTTTACAGTCACCGGCCGGCTTCTTCAACTGCAAACGCATGCGCATGTATCGCCTCTGAGGGGATTAGAGATTCCCCAGGGATCTTCCACCGGCGGTTACGCATATGCCGCCTTTAGGGGCTGCTTAAGGATTATAAACATACGAACATACTCCACGGGGAAAACTAATCAGGTAATATTAGGAGATATTGAGGCGTCGGGCTTCCCTCCCGAGAGCAAATCCTCTCTCATTCTAGTCAAGCAGAACTTTCGGAAGCAGAGAAAGCCCTGCAGGGGCGACATATGCATAACCCCGGGTAAGCGTAGCGCAGCCCGGGGGATTAGGAGCGCTCTATACTAAGGCACGCAAGCCCCTCAGGGGCGACACTGTCGGCCTATATATAGCATATAAGTCTGCCCATCGAGGCCCTTTTATTGTTACCCGGATAGCAGATATCTTATCCATATTTCGGATAATCAGTCAGGGGTATAACGAAAAAACAAAAACATGGTATTCAATTTTTAATTTAACAAGCCGACAATAACTTACTCTATTAAAGAGTATTATAAATAAAAATTGAGTATTGATGCTAGAAGAACTCCTTGAAAACGCAATAATATAAATCTATTATAGCAGTTTTTTATCATACTTTCCTGAGCAGCGCTACGCTTTCCACATGATGAGTATTAGGGAACATATCGACGGGCTGAACTTTCTCCACGCGATACATCCCGGAAAGCATCTGGATATCCCTGGCCTGGGTTGCAGAATTACAGCTTACATAAACGATGCGTGCCGGGGCAGCATTTAGTATAACATCGATCACAGGCGCATCCATTCCTGCCCGTGGCGGATCTGTGATAATAACATCGGGCCGTCCGTGCCGTTCAAGGAACTCCCCGGTAAGCACTTCCTTCATATCCCCCGCCCAAAACCGGGTATTAAGCACGTTGTTAATCCGGGAGTTAATCCGCGCATCCGCCACCGCTTCCTCTACGTATTCTATCCCTAATACACTCTTAGTAAATTTAGCAACAAAATTAGCAATCGTCCCTGTGCCTGTGTAGAGGTCATATACTAATTCACTTCCGCTTAGTTCTGCAAACGATCGGGCGACTTCGTAGAGGCGATACGCCTGACTGGAATTAGTCTGGTAAAAAGACTTCGGACCTACCATAAAAGTCAATCCTTCCATTTCTTCGCGGATCGCCCTGGCGCCGTGATAGTGCACCGGAGATTGATCCTGGTAGGAATCATTCCCTTTCTGGTTGATGATATAATAAAGGGAAGTGACCGCCGGGAATCTTTCCCTGAGAAACTCCATCACATCCCCTATCCGGGTTTCGTCAGGCCGGGCAAACTGGACTATGACCATTATTTCCCCCGTATTGGCCGTTCTTATAATCAGGTTTCTTAAAAATCCCTTGTTATTGCGAAGGTCGTAGTAATCCAGGCCCTCTTTTTCAGCCCATGCATGCAGCTCGTTCCGGATTTCATTGGATGGGTCCGGTTGCAGGTGACATTTGCGTACAGCGAACACTTTATCGAATCGTTTCGGAATATGAAAACCTAGAGCGTTACGACTCAATGCTTCACCGGTGTTTATTTCGTCGGAAGTCAGCCACCTGCTGTTCGAAAATGTAAACTCCAGCTTGTTACGATAGTACTGCTGCCGGTCGGCAGCTATTATGGGCAACATATGAAGATCCTCTACCTTCCCTATCCTTTCGAGATGATCTCTGACCTGCTGCTCTTTAAAGCGCAACTGTTCTTCATAACGGATATTCTGCCACCTGCAACCGCCGCAGGTTTCAAAGTGCTCACAAAACGGCTCAGTCCTGAGAGCAGAAAATTTATGTATACCGGTTACACGTGCTTCCTGGTAGCTTTTCTTCTTCCGATACACTTCAAGATCCACTACATCGCCCGGTGCTACTTTTCCCTCAACAAAAATGATTCCGTCTGTTTCTGATTTATATATGCATTTACCTTCTGATGCGAAGTCGGTAATAGTCACCGCTTCGTAAACTTTTCTCTTTGGCATCTGGTCAACAAGTAGTAGGCTTAATTTTCTTTTACGAGTTGTATCTGTCCCCGTAACTCGCCATAAGGGTAATCTTTAGTATCAACTCTGAAATAACAATAATTATTAAGAAGCTTCCCGCGTTCAAGCTGGCTGGTCAGGATAATGGCACCCGTACCTCCGCCGGCACTCACTTGAGAAGTTAAGTCTACAATTTCGGGCCCCGTGTCCCAGGTGTGAGGATCACCATACGCAATCACCACTCTGACCGGCTCTATGGCCTTGAGCGAAAGATTGAAAGAAAGACTGCCTGTGCTCTTCGTATATTCCAGTGCAGCTACTCCCGAAGCATTTGTCTGAGCTGCTACAGGTGCACTATTGGGTGTTAGCTCAGCAACATAGTCCAGCGTATCATTCAGATGAGGGCCCTTTTCGCTACACCCGGCGAAGATAAACAGGGCTCCGGGGATTAAAAACAGCAGGAGAATTTTCATATGTATAAGACTGTGGCGCCCGTGCCGGATATTAGATAAGCAGAAGGTCATCCTGTTTCAAATAAACAAACTTTCCTTTGAGAAAAACCAGCTTCCAGTGGTCGCGCTTACCCAGCACTATCACTTTGTTCCCTTTTCCGATGGTACCTACCACCGAGGAAGCCGAAGACGGGCTGTCTCTTAAGAAGGTAGTATCACTCGCTATTATTCCCTCGTCGTAAAATTCATTAACATTCAGCGCGACCAGGAGCCCGAGTAGAAACAATAATACAATCGCTTTGGGTACAAACGTGATGCTCTCATTCTTCCTGTATTTTACAAAAAGCTCGAACAGCACGTAACCGGCTATCGCGATCATAACCAGGAACAACCATTGCCCGTATTTTTTCACATACAGAACCAGATAGCCAAAATCATCGAACGTATACCCGCTAAGCCGGTATTTGAGCGCCAGGGCCTCCATTTTCTGGTAAATCGCTTCCGAGGGGGCTCCTCTTGAAAGCACAGCGAGGTAGTACAGGCTATTTGTATAATCGCCGTTCAGCTCCGCTATATAGGCGAGCTTTAACAACGCGGTAGGTCTGAACCGGTTATCTGTTATAAGCTGCTTCTTATACAGCTCCTGCGCTGACAGGTATTGGCCAATAGCAAAGAGGGAATCGGCCTGGTGCAGCCTTTCCTGTCCGTTCACACCGCTGCACACCAGCATCGTTCCAGTTACCAGGGCTAATCTCAAAAATGCTTTTATGACATTCACAGACATACTTTCGCTGGCTGTTACAGAAGTATATAGAGCGACAAAATTAGCGTTTTATTTACTAATTCCGGCTTCCGACAGCAAAACCAGGAGTGTGTGACGGACTCCAAGGTATCCATGGTCGTTGAGCCACCATTCGTCCAGTGAATGTGCTCCACCTGCTTTTCCGCCTGTACCGATGGTTACGGAAGGTATTCCAAGGGAAAGGGGTGTATTGGAATTTGTAGAGCTAGCCCCAAGGAGAGGTACGGCACCCAACAGCGCTGCCGAAGCTGCTGTGCGCTGTACGAGCGGGTTACTTTCCTCTATAGAACCCGATGGCCTGTCTCCTACTTTCTTTATTTCAACCGTTAGGTCCTCTCCCATTCTTTTAATCCTGTTTTCCCGGGCAAGAGCTTTTGCAACGGCGCTTTTGAATATATCGTCAAGACCCTTCAGGCGCTCCGGGCTTTCGGACCTCATATCTACCTCCATCCAGGATTCAAACGGCACGGCATTGACCGAAGTACCGCCACCAATCACGCCTATGTTGTAGGTGGTTTTGATACCCGAACGCGTATAGATATCAGCTTCTTCAACAAAATGCGATATGGTTGCGCCAAGGGCGTTGTGCGGATTAGCGAGGCCGAAAGCGCCGTAGGAATGTCCGCCCGGACCGCTGAAAGTAACCCTGTAACGCACAGAACCTACTGTGCTGTTTACAATGCCGCCTATGCTCACTCCGTCGAGGGCGATATGGGCGTCGATCTTCGGGCCGCCGAACGTCGGGCCGCCACTTCCGAACAGGTACTTGACTCCCCGTAGGTCTCCAAGTCCTTCTTCACCGACTGTTGCCGTAAACAGGACATCCGCGTCAGTCTTAATCCCGCTTTGATTCATTGCCCTCAGAGTAGCCAGCAGCACTGCCAGGCCGCGTGTATCATCTCCTATTCCGGGAGCTTTTAAGGTATCTCCCGAAACCCTTACTTTTACGTCGGTACCTTCAGGGAATACCGTATCGAGGTGCGCATCTACCATCACGGTTTTCTTTCTGCCGGTCCCTTTTCGTAATCCTATTACATTCCCGGCACCATCGGTCCAAACACTATCCAGGCCGGCTACCGATAGCATAGACGCAAATTTTTCGCCTCTTTTTCCCTCCTTAAAAGGGGGAGCAGGAATTTCAGTCAGCACAATAAGGTCTTCTACGGTACGGGCATCCGTTTTTTCCGCGATTTCGAAAGCAGACCGTACTGCGGGATTCTCGGCGAGCAAAGCAATCTCGTCCACATATTTTTTGTGTAGTTTTATCCGTTCCGCCTTTCCTTGCTGGCCTAATGAGGGGTGAGCAAAGAGGGTTACGGCTGCCAGTATGATATAAGCTGAGGTTCTGATCACTAAAAACAACTATTTGGAATACCTTTATTGCTTCGCGAACATCTCTGAAAGGTTTTACCACAGAGGCGCGAAAGGCACAAAGATAACACAGAGATAACACTTTCCTTTGTGTATTCTCCGCGTCCTTTGTGCCTCCGTGGTTGAAATTTCTTCTTTTACTTCCTCAAAAACAGCCAGCCTCAGCTAAACACCGCTTTGATCTTCCGGATAGCCTCAGCAAAAGCTTCCATATCCTTCCTGTCGCCCAGCAGGGAGTTCTGCAAAATCCAGACCGATTCGTTACAAGCCTTTTCGGCTTCCGGACAGTAAACGTCCGTATAATCGACCGACTCCGGAATCGCATAGCACATAAACCGTTTTTCCCGGAACAGGGGCTGCTTATATAACGGATGAGGATAGCCTTTAAGACAGGGAACACCCTCTGCCCCGAGCAGGTTTACAAATTCTTCACGGTTAAGGCCTCCGAAAGCCTCGGGCCGGTAACGGAATATAAAGAGGTGATAGCAGTTGAGCGTTTCGCCTACGTCGCTTTTCAGCGGCTCGATCCCTT
>CAZLTN010000044.1:0-41711 GCA_964562455.1 uncultured Cytophagales bacterium | reverse complement strand
GGGTATTTAAAAGTGTAAACTTTGTAAACCATACAAATTTTGTCGAGGTACAAATATTGTCTGTAAATCTGTCGAGGTACAAATAAGGTACAAATCTACACAAAACAAACCGATAATAAAGCAAAGCATCAAAAAGCATAGGCACTAAAAAAGCCCTGTTTATCAGGGCTATTAAGCGTTTTTCTATCTGTTTGTTACTTGTTTATTTTACCCGGTTACTTTCCGATACAAAACCTGCTAAAAATATTCGCCAGCAAATCATCCGTAGCAATAGCTCCTGTGATCTCACCAAGGTGAAACAGGGCCAGCCGGATGTCCTGGGCCAGGAAATCGCCGCTTACGCCGTCGTCAAGCCCACGGAGTACGTCATCAAGGGCCTGGTGGGTTTTAAGGAGGTGTTCATAGTGACGAAGATTGGTCACTACTATTCCGGACTGGCTTCGAGAGGCGGCTATTTCTGTAATTCTGTGTTTTAGCTCCTCGAGCCCCTGCCCGGTAGCAGCGGAGATCCCGAGAACTCCATCAGGGGGGGAGGTTATATCCACCTTATTCCTTACCCAAATCACTTTCTTTTCATCCGGGATGCCTTCAATCAGCGGCTCAAGCTCATGGAATGTTTCCCCGCTGTCAAAAAGCAGGAGTATAATATCGGCCTTCGCCATCGCTTTCTTAGACCGTTCAATTCCGATTGCTTCCACCACATCCTTCGTCTCGCGGATCCCAGCGGTATCGATGAAACGGAATTTGATCCCCCCCAGCACCATGGTATCTTCGATCACGTCGCGCGTAGTGCCGGCAATAGCAGTCACTATCGCCTTTTCTTCGTTAAGAAGCGCATTGAGAAGCGTCGACTTTCCCACATTGGGAGCGCCGATGATGGCTACCGGCACACCTTCTTTGAGCGCATTGCCGAAGTCAAATGACTCGATCAGCGGCTGCAGCGACTTTTGAAGACGGTTGATGAGGCTCCGCAAGTCATCACGCCCGGCAAATTCCACGTCTTCCTCGCCGAAATCCAACTCCAGCTCTACCAACGAAGCAAAATGGATCAGTTCTTCCCGTAAGGACGCCAGCTGCTTCGAAAAGCCGCCTCTCAATTGATGGAGGGCTGCACGATGGCTAGCCTCACTATCGGCAGCGATAAGGTCAGCGACTGCCTCCGCCTGGACCAGGTCAAACTGGCCGTTAAGAAATGCACGCTGGGTAAACTCTCCGGGTTTTGCCACACGCGCACCACCTTTGACGAGAAGTTTCAGTATCCGACGGATAATGTAGTCCGACCCGTGACAGGAAATCTCGACGGAATCTTCTTTTGTGAAGGAAGCGGGGCTCCTGAAGACTGTGACCAGCACTTCATCTATAACATCGTCATTATCCCTGATCGAGCCGAAATGTACAGTATGGCTTTTGACCTGCGTAAGGTCTTTTCCCTTGAAAAATCCGTTGACTATTTCGATAGCCCTTAAGCCTGAAACCCTGATAACGGCTATCGCCCCTATGCCGTTTGCCGTGGCAAGTGCACAGATGGCTTCTTCCTGGTGAACAACAGTGTTTTTCATGGTCAAAACTTCTGACTTTCAGGGATTGTGAACCGGGAGAACTTTATACCCTTTTGCCCTCAGTAGTTGGACAAGGCCGTCATCTCCTCCCAGGTGGGCCGCCCCGACAGCTATAAATGAAGAAGTACCGGTTATAAATTTCTCTATACGCGATATCCACTTCCGGTTACGATCGGCCAGGAGAATGTTTTCAAAACCATTGAAATCAGACTTGCTGTTACGGACATAGTCATAAAGCTTCTGTATGTCTTGCGACTGGTACAAGTGCATCAGTTCCCTGAACTCTCTTTGCGCAATATGGATGCTGTCAATCATACGAAGAACCATTTCCGCCTGCGTCCTGTAGGGAATAAGGTCGAACAGGGCGGTCTGTTCCTGCGGAGTTTCAAGGCCTGCAATCCGGATACCCTTCTCGCCTGCCAGGATAGTCAGTTGCTCTTCAACCGACTGCTGATGGCATTGAAGCGCATAATTATATAGCAGGCTTGTCAGAAGATATGGTTTGCTACCGGCAAAAGGAGTAATATTGAAACCGATGGAATCGGAAAAAAACAGGTCGATTTTCTCGTATTCCGGACCCGATAACAGCCCGCGGAGCGTTGAACCGTCTTTCATCATCATGCCCTGCATCAGGGCGGGCATCAATTCCGGGTCTGTCATATCAATTTCCAGGACCAGGTTTTCAGAAGTCAGCAACCTCGATTTGAGGGAGTCGCCGACTACAAAGTCTCCCGGGCAGAAAAGGTGTATAGTGCCGAAAAGATAGGATTTCTTCTCCAGGCCGCCGCCGCTGATTTCCCAAAGCAGCGAGCTGGAGTCCTGGGTATGAGCCGGGGACGGAAAACAGAAAAGAAAAGCGGTTGCGATCCGGGTAAGAGCGGAAAAAATCGCAGAACCTCGAAAAGTCATATATCGGGGATGCTTTGCGGTAGTCCGACAAGCGAAAGGATGCTTTTTTCTATCGCCTCCTGGTCGTACCCGCATGCATGGTGAAGTTCAGATTGTTCTCCATGCTCAACCACCTCGTCAGGAATTCCAAGCCTCCTGATATCGGCCTTATACCCGTTGTCGGCAGCAAATTCCAGGATAGCGCTTCCGAAACCTCCCTGTATGCACCCGTCTTCCACGGTTATAATTTTGTCGAAGCGTCCGAAAATATCGTGAAGAAGCGCGCGGTCAAGAGGTTTGGCATACCGGAGATCATAGTGAGCAGCGCTAATGCCTTTCTCTTCGAGGGCTTCGCAGGCAGCTAACGCAAAATTTCCTACGTGTCCCAATGACAGCACTGCCACGCTTTCTCCTTCCTTTACCAGCCTTCCTTTACCGATCGTTAATTTTTCAAAAGGCGTATGCCAGTCGGGCATTACTCCCTGACCGCGGGGATAGCGGATCGTGAATGCAGATGTTCCGGCCTGCGTGTCTTCCAGTTGGGCAGTGTACATCATATTCCGGAGCTCCTGCTCGTTCATAGGAGCCGCTACGATCATATTGGGAATGCAGCGCATATAGGCAATATCATAAGCCCCGTGGTGGGTAGCGCCATCTGCACCGGCCAGGCCGGCACGGTCGAGACAGAATACGACAGGCAATCCCTGTATGCAGACGTCGTGAATAACCTGGTCATAGGCCCGCTGCATAAAAGTCGAATAGATATTGCAGAATACGACCGATCCGCGGGTTGCCATCCCTGCCGAAAATGTCACGGCATGTTGTTCAGCAATGCCCACATCAAAAGCTCTTTCGGGTAGCGCCTTCATCATGATATTCATAGACGAACCCGAAGGCATTGCGGGGGTAACCCCTATGATTTTTTTATTTTTCTCAGCAAGCTCTACCAGCGTATGCCCGAAAACATCCTGGTACCTGGGTGCCTGCGGCGTGTGATATACCTTTTTCTGAATTTCTCCTGTTACTTTATCGAAAAGCCCCGGAGCATGCCATTTGGTCTGATCCTTTTCAGCAGGACCGTAGCCTTTGCCTTTTACAGTAAGGCAATGAAGCAGCTTCGGACCCGGTATGTGCCTCAGGTCGCTGAGGACGTGCGTCAGGTGGTCTATGTCATGACCGTCGATCGGGCCGAAATACCGTAACCCCAGCGACTCAAATAAGTTGCTCTGGTTGAGTAGGGTAGACTTAAGAACGTTCTGTACTTTCGAGACAATTTCCTGTGCGCTGATACCGAAGTTACTGAGCTTGCCCAGTAGATGCCACGCCTCGTCCCTGATCTTGTTATAGGTCTGCGAGGTAGTAATGTCGGTCAGATACGCCTTGAGAGCACCTACATTGGGGTCGATGCTCATGCAGTTGTCATTCAGTATGATGAGCAGGTTGGAGTCAGACGCCCCCGCGTGGTTCATGCCTTCGAAAGCGATGCCTGCGGTCATAGCGCCGTCGCCTATTACTGCGATATGCTGCCTTTGCTTGTTATTTTCCAGTCCTGATGCAACGGCCATCCCCAAAGCAGCAGAGATCGAAGTAGAGGAATGACCGACACCAAAGGCATCATACGGGCTTTCTTTCCGGTTGGGAAAGCCTGAAAGGCCGCCCATGATCCGGTTGGTGTGAAAGTTGTCCCTCCTGCCTGTAAGGATTTTATGGCCGTAAGCCTGGTGCCCGACGTCCCAGATAAGCTGATCGTCCGGGGTATTAAAGACGTAGTGCAGCGCAACAGTAAGCTCGACTACCCCCAGGCTGGCGCCAAAATGCCCTCCGTAAACAGAAACGATATCGATGATATACTGCCGCAATTCGTTGCATACCCGAGGTAATTCGGAAGCATCCAGCTTCCTCAGGTCTTCAGGAGAATTAATTTTCGACAGTAGGCTTCCCGGTGTGATTAACATTATTCGATGACTGTCAGACCCGAGTCATGAGTTTGGTGTGGCGCAAAGTTACTATTTTCTCTGACTTGCTCTGAACAGTTTTTGCTTTTCTTCCTTGCTCAGGCTTTCGTATCCCGATTGCGAAATTTTGTCAAGTATGGAATCCACTTCATCCTGGTCAGGCATTTCCACTATCCGGGAGGCGCTGGCAGGTTTCGTATAGGTAGTATTCCGCTGTACGGTCTTGGCGCTGTAAGTTACCCGGATAGCAGCTTTTTTTCTGAAAAGCCTATTCCACAAATTACCTATGGCGTAAACCGGTTTTCCGAGATCATTGCCCGTTTGGAGCATTTTGATAAAGATATACCCCAACAGCGCTCCCCCGAGGTGGGCCAGGTTGCCGCCTGCATTGGGACCAACCGACTGCGCCAGCGACAATATGATATAAAAAATTGCGATGTATTTAATCCGGACAGGCCCGAGCAGCAGCAGCGAAAATGTATAATTGGGCAAAAGAGTAGCTGCCCCCACTGTGACGGCATAGACCGACGCCGATGCTCCCAGCATTCTCGACGTACCGACAACCTCGTGGAAATAGGGTGAAATATTGTAAATTACTACATAGGTCAGTGCACCGGCGAGCCCACCCAGGATATAAAGGGCGATCAGCCTTTTGGTGCCCAGATATTCGTCTATCAGTCGCCCGAACCAATAGAGGAAGAGCATGTTGAAAAGGATGTGGAAGACCTCCTCATGAGCAAAGAAATAGGTAAATACAGTCCAGGGTTTCCGGGCAAGCTCGGGAAGGGCGGAAGGTACTCTCAGCAAATCGACGATCCATTGATAAACGGACTGCTGGTTGCCCAGCGTAAGGGCGATCCTGAGTATCAGCAATACTGCAAAAACCCCAGTGTTTAGCAATATGAGTTTGACAAGCGCATTATCGGGCTTATTGATCTCGCTTTTCAGGTTGTTGAGAAGACCGGTCATAGCTCAAAAGAATTTTTGTCGGCTCGAGTTCCAGTATTTTAACAAAATAAAGGCAAACAACATTCCGCCAAGGTGGGCGAAATGCGCTACGTTGTCATTCGGTGCATTCTGAAACCCTGCATATAAAGAATAAAGCCCGTAAAATCCTACAAAATACTTGGCTTTTATAGGGAATGGAACGAACAAAAGGAACAGTTCAGTATTCGGGAAAAGCATACCGAATGCCATTAGAATCCCAAAAATGGCACCTGATGCGCCTACCATCGGGATATTCAGGTTGAACTCATATACTGCGCGGGCCATTTCCTTGCTTTGCGCGATCAGTTGCGCACTTTCCGGGTTGGCGTCAAAGCTGTTGACGAACGCATTCTGGGACCTGTAAAAAAATTCGGCATGCCTGGAAAGAAAATCGATGAAAGCCTGTGGGTTTGGATTTTCGAGGTATACCGCAAGACCGTCCCTGATCTGGCTCAGCTCAAAATAGTTGATAGCGGAAAACAGTAATCCTGCGCCGATACCCGTAAAAAAATAGAAGATAAGAAATCGTTTCGGCCCCCAGACTCTTTCCAGGAGCGGGCCGAATATCAGCAGGCCGAACATATTGCTGAAGAGGTGGCCGAAGCTCTCCCTGCTGTGCAGAAACATATAGCTTACGTACTGGTAAGGCCGGAATTCGGGGGAAAGGAAAGACCTGAGGGCGAATTTCGACGAAAGATCGAAATTGCGATCTATGAAAAAGATAACAATATTGGCAATAAGAAGATTGCGGACGACTGGTGTTATTTGGAACATTTTGATTGCTGACCGGTAATTAGGGCTCCCTGTATTTTACGGGATGCCGGAATATTGGATAATAAATATGCGAATTTTCTATTTGATTTTGCTGCCAGGCTTAAAAATACCCGCCAATTTTTCAACGCTTAATCTTACCGTTATCGGGTCTCCTCCGGGTGTACGGTTTGGATCAGAGGTATCAAACAGTCTCGCAAGCATCTGCTTGATTTCCTGCGGGCTCATTTTGAGGTTGTATTTCGGAGCAAACCTCTTTGCAAGCGATCGTATAAGACCGTCGGGCCTGCTCAGTTTGAGCTCGGCATAATTCTGGCGGATCTGGTCAAGGAGCTCTTCGAACATCTCCTGCTCGTTTTCGTCCGGCAGGTCCGAAGGAACACCTCTTATGATGATAGAATTGCTCCCCAGCTCGTCAAATTCAAAGCCGAGCTGCCTGATGGAAGTCCTGGTGTCATCTACCAATTGCATATCGGCTGCCGATAGCCTTATCGTTTTAGGAAAAAGCAATTGTTGACTGCCCCCGCTGCGCCTGGAAAGCATCTGCCGGTACTGTTCATATAAAATCCTTTCCCACGCCGCCCTCTGGTCGATCAGCACGGTTTCTTCCGAGGTTTGGGAGAGGATATACCGGTTGAAGATCTGGAAGAAAGAAGCCTCGGTTGCGGGCTGTCCTATCTTTTCGGTAGCCATTTGGTTGGCTTTACTGGCTACGGTAAACGATTGCGGCTCAAATCCTTCATTCGTTTCCCTGGAAAAATCGATCAGGCCTGCCGTATGTTTTTCGTCTTCCCTTACATCGAACCCCTCGAACAATTTTACCCAGTCCTGCACACTCTGTCCGCCGGAAAAGGCATCCCCGCGCTTTTCGCCTGCCCAGTCCGGTTTCTGGGGTACGTTAAACGAAACGGGCCTGGGTTCTGAAGACCTGGATGGGTTAAGGAAGTTGATATCGCTGTCGAAGTCGATAGAAGTGCCGAGGTTGTATACACCGATAGCTCTCCGGACTGCTGCCATGATGATGGCGTAGACAGATCTTTCGTCGTCGAATTTGATTTCCGATTTTGTGGGATGGATGTTGATATCGATATGCGAGGGATCGATTTCGATGAAGAGCACATAAAAAGGGTGGCTTCCATCGGTTATAGTGCCGTCGAACGCAGTCAGGATGGCGTGATTCAGGTAGCTGCTTTTTATATACCGGTTGTTAACGAAAAAAAACTGCTCGCCGCGGGTTTTTTTTGCGAATTCGGGTTTGCCTATATACCCTCTGACGCTCAGAAGAGAGGTTTCCTCCTGGCAGAATGCAAGCTGTTCCCGGTAATTTTTGCCGAAAATATCCGTAATTCTGCGGACCAGCTTACCGGGTGGGAGGTTGAATATCTCGGTGTTGTTATGATGCAGGGAAAAGGCTATTTCCGGATTTGCAAGTGCAACGCGCTGAAACTCGTCAATAACGTGCCTCATTTCCACAGGATTGGATTTGAGGAAATTACGACGGGCCGGCACATTATAAAACAGGTTTTTGACCTGGATGCTGGTCCCTCCGGACCAGGAGACCGATTCCTGTGCCTTCACCGCCGAAGCTTCGATCCTGATCAGTGTCCCGAGCTCGTCTTCCGACCGGGCGGTTTTCAGCTCCACCTGGGCTACGGCCGCTATGGAAGCCAGGGCCTCTCCCCGGAAGCCCATGGTCCTGATCCGGAACAGGTCGTCGCCGGTACGGATCTTTGAAGTAGCATGCCTTTCAAAGCACATGCGCGCATCTGTCGGCGACATACCCTTCCCGTCGTCCACTACCTGTATCATCGCTTTCCCCGATTCATGGATGATTACCTGTATACGGGTGGCCTCAGCATCAACGGCGTTCTCAAGCAATTCTTTTACAACAGATGCCGGTCGCTGCACGACCTCCCCGGCTGCGATCTGGTTGGCTATGGCATCAGGAAGTAATTGTACTATATCTGGAATGTTCATCTGGTGCTAAACGTTTGCTGCTTTTGGCTATAACAAAGTAACAACAATATTTTGTGTTGCGATAAAGCCGGGATACTTATAATATGCCCGAAGCGGGCGATCCCGGAAGGAGAGAAGGCAATTCCGGAGCCGCTTTCTTAAGGGAAAAGATTGTTCGGAATTTGCTTGTTTTTTTCTGCCGTAATTAATAACTTGACAATAGAAATGCGCTCAATTCTTAACCGGAATACCCCTGAAGAAACGTTTATAAATAATCCTCATCTGTGTTTTTTTATAGTTAACCCCCGTATAGAATAAAAATGAAAAGCATCGTATTAAAAAGGATCAATTTAACAATGGCCATTAAGTGGATAGTGTTCCTCCCGGTTATACTTCCGTTGTGCGTAGTTTTCGGGGCATTACAGGGAATTATGGCCATGGTCGACAAGATGGCCCAGCAAATGATGGTTGATATTGACTCCTAGGCCCGCCGGAAGGATAGGCCAGGGTTGAAGGCATTCTGTGACTGTCGTACAGGCACTCAGTTCTATATTTTCTTTCTCCGGATACTTCTCATCCGGGAAAAAGTTTTCTTTTCAAACTCCCAGAAGAAATTGAATTTTCCGAATACCCATCCCCATCCAAGGAGGATGACCTGGTAAAGCGGTAATATGACAAAGAGGGTCGTGCAAAAACGTATCCATGCAGGGGTTTGCTCGTCGATACCCACCCAACCGAAAAAAAGCTTCTTTATGTAAAGGACTGAAAAGCCCGTACATGTAAAGACAACCAGGATGATGATCACATCGGTACTGTTGTCTACTTTCCAGCGATCTTTAAGTTTTTTCCACATGACAGGTGCAGGTACCGATGTCTTTGATTTATAGCCTGATAGAAAGGCAAATATAGTCCCGGACCGTTTAGGAAAAAAAGTTCGGGGACGGAAATTGTCGGTTGATTAACCCCGGATTGTGTTAATTTTGGGCAAAATCTATCCATTTTATAATAGCGGCATGACAAAGCTATGGCAGAAAGAGGGCACCACCGTGTCTCAGAAGATCGAGAAGTTTACAGTCGGAAGAGATCGCGAGCTCGACTTGCAACTGGCTCCTTTTGATGTCCAGGGAAGCCTGGCCCACGCCAGGATGCTGAACCACATAGGGCTGCTTACTGACGAAGAACTATCCCTTCTTCAGGCTGCGCTGGTGGAGATCTATCATGCCATACTTGCCGGGAATTTTGAAATAGAAGAGGGAGTGGAGGATGTCCATTCCCAGGTAGAGCTGCAGCTCACCAGGAAGCTGGGCGATGTCGGTAAGAAAATACATTCGGGGCGCTCGCGTAACGACCAGGTACTGATTGACCTTAAGCTTTTCTCCAGGAGCCGTCTCCGGGAGGTGGTCGATCTGACCGCCAGGTTATTTGATGTATTGGTCGACAGGGCGGAAGAACATAAAAACGACCTGCTACCGGGGTATACGCACCTTCAAATAGCGATGCCGTCTTCGTTCGGGCTGTGGTTCAGCGCTTATGCCGAAGGTTTGCTGGATGATATCGTGCAGTTGCACGCTGCCTATCGCCTTGCCAACCGGAATCCATTGGGGTCTGGCGCCGGTTACGGCTCCTCGTTTCCGCTCGATCGCCGGATGACTACCGATCTGCTGGGTTTTGAGGGGTTGCATGTGAACGTCGTGTACGCGCAGATGAGCCGCGGGCGGACCGAGCAGGCAGTCCTTAACGCAATTGCGTCTCTTGCCGCAACATTATCACGGCTGGCAATGGACGTGTGCCTTTACAACAGTCAGAATTTCGGTTTCCTGGTCCTTCCCGACGAGATGACCACAGGCAGCAGTATTATGCCGCATAAAAAGAACCCGGATGTCGCTGAGCTGCTCCGGGCGAGATGCAACCGCCTCAAGGCTTTGCCTGCAGAAGTTACGATGGTACTGAGCAACCTGCCGTCGGGTTATCACCGCGATATGCAGCTTCTTAAAGAGATCCTGATGCCTGCTTTGGATGATATACTTGAGTGCCTGGATATAGCGGTGTTCATGCTGACGCATATCAGGGTAAGGACCGGCTTGCTTGCGGAGGAAAAGTACGATCTGCTGTTCAGCGTTGAAAGGGTGAACGAGCTGGTTATGCAGAATATTCCTTTCCGGGACGCCTATAGGCAGGTAGGTGCGGAAATTGCAAATAATACCTACCGCGCACCGAGAGAGCTGAATCATACCCATATCGGAAGTATCGGGAACCTGCAACTGGACCTGCTCAGATCACGTCTGAGCGACGAACTGGCGCAATTTCAATTCAGGAAAGCCGACGAAGCTGTGAAGAACCTGCTGGAGGTTAAGTCTGAATAGACTTTTCGCCTGCCGCTTCCTGCCTGTATGTTTGTAGAAGCCTTATCTTTACTTAATAACTTATCCCTTTTTGTCCATGCCTGCTTCAGTTCTCTTGCGATACGGGTTGTTCATGGTCATATCGGCAAGCGTTTTCCTGGCCGGTTGCTGTACAATGGTATATTGTGTCGGTATAGATGATATGGATGAAATCTGGTTTTACGGGTTCGAAAGTAAAATGGAGCTCGATACGATAGTGGTGAAGAAGTATGCCAGGAATTCGGGTTTTGCCAAATTACTCGACGATCCCGTTGTTTTCAGACATGAAAATATGCAAACAAATTCTGATTTTCAGATAGTCAGGCTGCCGGAACGGCTGAAGAGTGATTTTGACTATAAAATAGAGGTGCCTGCAGCCGGGAAAACTTTCAAAGTGTCCGATTTCGTTTCGAAAAAAAAGCAATGCAATACCGGTTTCTTGTGTATTGACTATTATAACGCCCTGGAGAGCTACCGTGTAGACGGCGCCCTGGTAACCGGCGACTGGAAGGTATCGCTTCGTAAATAGCCGGATGTCAGGTATGTTGACGGCAGGCCTGATACTTTATTGCTTCATGAGGCAAAGTATAATAAAAAATGCATTCAGCCCCGCACTGGCGAGGGCATTCATCCGCATCGTATTGCGATAGCTTGCTTCGGAAACATCACTGGCCGTTTTGCGCCACCAGTAAAGGAAGAAAACAATAGCCGGAAGCATGAAAATGCTAAATAGCAGCCAGGAAATACCTTGGTTTTCAGACAGGTACAGGTATCCGAAGCCTATAAAAGACAAAGTGAAAAAGATCGACCCATGCAGGAATGTCCCCCGGATACCTACGAGCATGCTATAAGTGAAATCACCGTGTTTCCGGTCTTCCCCGTGCTGGTAAATCTGTGTCAGCGGATAAACGGCGATCAGGTTGCACGAACAGAGTATGGCCGGGAGAAAGAGGCCGGGTAATGCCGGTTGTCCGGTCGCCGATATCGCTTCATGCACCGCCAGGAAAGTATAGAATCCCTGGAATATGGCGACGGTAAGAAGACTGATGACAGGGTATTTTTTTAACCTGATCCACGGATGGCTGTAGGCTTTCGATGCAAGCCCGTATAAAACCAGGTAGATGGTGAAAGGCGCTCCCAGGTCAAGCAACAGGGATAGAACAATCGCCGCCAGATCCATCCCGATGGCTGTATACAACAGCAGGCCCGAAACCGGGGGAGGTTTTTCAATAAGCCCTATGCTGCCTTCGTCTTTGTCGTAATAGCTGTTATAGGCATTGCTGGCAGGAAACAGGAGAAGGTGAAGGATAATAAAAACCCATAAGGCATCGGCCCGGTCGGTATCCGGCGACTCGCTCAGTGCAAAGAAATACACCGGGGCGAGGAAAGCCGAAAAGGGGAGCCGGAGGTGGATCAGGGTATCGCGGAATGCCGGCACCTTATTTTTTCTTTTGGGAGAAAAGCCATGGTAATAGTTCTGCCTCGGCAAAGGCGTTGTTCCAGCTGTCGTGTTTGACGCCGGGGTATTCCGTGTACTTTACTTTACCTCCGGCAGCTTCTGTCGCTTTGACCATTTCCCGGGAATAGTCCACAGGTACCACGCTGTCGTCAGCGCCGTGAAATACCCAGATGGGAACTTTTTTTGCAAATTTATTAACAAGAGAGGGATCTCCGCCGCCGCAAACGGGAACAGCCGCCGCAAACATCCGGGGGTGCCGGGTAATGGCTTCGAACGTGCCCATTCCTCCCATTGACAGCCCCATGATATAAATCCTGTTCCGATCGATTTTATGCTTCCGGCCAAGGTCTTTGACCAGTTCTATTACGCCTGACAGCTCAGGTGTTTCGGAAGTGGATTTGTAGTCGTACTCGAACCGGTTTTTAGGTTTGCTCCGGTCAATTTTGACAGATGACCAGTAACGGTCTTTCGGACATTGCGGAAATACTACGATCGCCGGAAACTGCGCTTGTTTTTCAAGAAAAAGTGAGGAGCCGTGCACAAGCTGGGCCCGGTTGTCGTTCCCGCGTTCCCCGGCCCCGTGAAGAAACAGCACGAGCGGGTACTTTTCAGAAGGGTCGAAGCCGGCAGGGTACAATAGCCGGTAAGGGATTTCAGTCCCATTTTTTGCCAGGTAGGTTTTCTGTTGATAGGGATCGGTTACCTGGGCTTCTGCCTTTCCTGAGTATAGAAAAATTGACAGGATCCAGGCAAAGGAGAGCGGGATACGGAGAAAAATTGGTTTCATATAGAAAATGATGAGAAAATCAGATGATGAGAAAATATGATAATATCGCTTACTTTAGACCGATAATCAGAATTGGTATGCCCAAATATAAGGATTGCAATGGATTTATTACGGCATTAGGGAGTAGCGTGCCGGCTTTCCGGTTTTCGCAGCGCGAGATAGGCGATTTTTTGAAAAGGTACATGACGCTGGATGAAAAGGGAGGACGGTTGGCCGACAGGCTGGTAAAGCAGACAAAAATAGATTTCCGCTACTCGGCCATTCCGGATTACGGCCGGAAACCGTCCGATTTTGAATTCTATCCCCGTAACGAGACGTTGGAACCTTTCCCGGGTGTAGGACAGCGGATGCACTATTACCGGGTCCATGCTCGGCCCCTTGCAGCGGCTGCTGCTTTGCGTTGTCTCGAAAATGCATCGGCCGGTGCCGCCGATATAACGCATCTGATCGTAGTAAGTTGTACGGGAATGTATGCCCCCGGGCTGGATATCGACATCGTCCGAACTCTGGGAATGCGCCATACGGTGACCCGCACCTGTGTGAACTTTATGGGGTGCTATGCCGCTTTCCATGCCCTGAAGATAGCCGCTTCCACAATGGCGGCCGACCCTTCGGCGCGCGTACTCATCGTTTGCGTGGAGCTGTGTTCCCTTCATTTTCAGAAGGACGGGCCGGCCGGCAGCAATCTTCTGACCAATATGCTTTTTGGCGACGGAGCATCTGCTGCCCTTGTTGAGGGAGAAAAAAAAGGCAATGCCGCGGCATTGAGGCTGCTTGACTTCGCCTCTGACATTTTTCCCGAGGGCGGGGAAGATATGACCTGGGAAATAGCTGATGCCGGATTTGCCATGAAACTCACCGGCCGGGTACCGGAAATACTAAAAACGGGGGTAAAGCGTGTATTTGACAGGTTACTGGCGAAAGAAGAATACATGATGAAAAAGGTCGATCACTATGTATTTCACCCGGGTGGGCCCAGGGTACTGGAGGTGCTTGAAAAAGTGCTGGACATCGGGGAGCATGATAACATGCTGGCTTACCAGGTATTGAAAGAGTATGGAAATATGTCGTCTGCAACACTGTTTTTCATTCTTCAACGGCTGGTAGAAAGTGGCGATCTCAAAGACGGTGACCTGGTGCTTTCGGCGGCTTTCGGCCCGGGGCTTACCTGCGAGTCTGCATTGATGTCGGTTGCCGTATAAAGCCATTTCAGGCCGTTCGACCCCGGTTTCCTTCATTGGTGGAGTATTTTAAGCCTGTCGCATTGAGAGGGGCTCCGTTTTGACCTATTTCCTATATCTTTGCTCTTTCAATTGCAATAACCGACTTATGCTTTCTAACGAAGTAATCTTTTTCGCAGGTTTCATCGCTGTGATATCGCTCATGCTGATGCTTGACCTGGGGGTTTTCAGCAAAACTGATCACGAAGTAAAATTTAAAGAAGCTGCCGCCTGGACTTTCGTTTGGGTAGCGATGTCGATGGGGTTTTATTTTATTATCCGGACGCATGGTGACCTTGTGCACGGAGTTGACAACTTCAGCGACCTCTTTCATATAGCCGAAAAGTACGCTCCCCATCTCACTCTCCTGCCGGGAGACTTTGAGCAGAGTCTCGAAATATACAGGTCTAACATGGCTACCGAGTATATTACCGGCTACTTGCTGGAATATGCCCTTTCAATCGACAATATATTTGTCATAATCCTGATTTTTACCTCCTTTAACGTTGCTCCGAAATACTATAAAAAGGTCTTGTTCTGGGGGGTGCTGGGTGCGGTCCTGATGCGCTTTGTCTTTATTTTCCTCGGCTCGGCGCTCATTCAGCAGTTTTCCTGGATCATCTATATATTCGGGCTGCTCCTGGTGTACCAGGGAGGGAAAATTTTCTTCGAAAAGGACGATGATGAGACAATAGATCCGGGCAAGCATCCGGTTGTTAAATTCGCATCACGCTACCTGCCGGTTTTTCCGCGGTATGTAAAAGAACACTTTTTCGTAAGGACCAAGCAGGGGAAATTTTATTTTACTCCCCTCTTTGTAGTGGTGCTCATTATCGAATTTACCGACCTGATTTTCGCGGTAGATTCCGTGCCGGCGGTATTCGCTGTTACGAAAGATCCCTATGTGGTGTTTTTCTCCAACATTTTTGCCATTATGGGCCTGCGGTCCATGTTCTTCTTCCTAAGCAACATCGTAGGCCTTTTCCGTTTCCTCAAATACGGGTTAGGGGTTCTGCTTGTGTTTATCGGCTGTAAAATGCTGGCCCATTCCTACCTGGATGAAATCGGTTTCAAGACGGTATATTCTCTGTACATCATTCTCGGAATCCTGGCAGTAAGCGTGCTGGCGTCGGTATTGATACCGGAGAAGAAAAAAAACTGATTGATGTGATGATTATTTGATGTGATGATGTGATGATTTTTACTACTAATCGGCTAATCGTCACATCAACTAATCATGCCCACACTTTCGTTCCTTCCGTGCAATTCTTGCACATTTCAATTTCGCTGCGATCTTTGATGAGTTGCCGGCGGAAGCTGGTGTATGCCGGGCCTTGCCATAGCTCCCGGAACGACTGCTCTTTTACATCGCCCATTTTGTATTCTGCGTCCTTGTCGAAGCAACAGGGAACTACGGCGCCGTCCCAGGTGATGACGCAGGAATGCCACATTTTCCAGCAATGATCGAGAAGTGAATTTTTGATTTTGTATTTGCCGTCGGCTTCTTTTTCGTAGCGGGCATATTTGTCTATAGTCGGGATAAGGTCCGACCCGTCTTCATAATCGTATATCTGGGCGGTTTTATAGGCCACTTCATCTACTCCTATCTCGCGTGCCAATACTTTGACGTCCTCGATCTGGTGCTCATTCGGTTTCACCACCAGGAATTGAAAGATGACATGCGGAGTTTTTGATTTAAGTGCCTTTTTCCACTTTATGATGTTTGCGGCACCTTCGAGTACTTTGTTGAGCTTTCCACCCACACGATATTGCTGGTATACATCCTGGGTGGTGCCATCGATGGAAATAATGAGGCGGTCCAGGCCCGATTCGACGGTCCTCCTGGCTTTGTCGTCACCAAGGTAGTGTGCATTGGTCGAGGTAGCGGTATAAAGACCTTTGTCAGAAGCATATTTTACCAGTTCAAAAAACTTTGGGTGAAGGTACGGCTCTCCCTGGAAATAGAAGATCAGGTACATCAGGGTGTCGGCAAGCTCGTCGATGGTCTTTCTGAAAAGATCGGCGTCCATCATACCGGTGGGCCTGGTAAATGACCTTAACCCGCTGGGGCACTCGGGGCACCGTAAATTGCAGGAAGTCGTAGGTTCAAACGATAAGGCGATAGGAAGCCCCCTCTGGCGGGGTTTGCCTGTATAGCGGGAATAATAAAAGCTGCTTACCACTTTCAGAGCGTTCCATGCTCTTTTCGGGGTAACCTTAGATACGAAATTGAGTCCGTCCCTCCAGTTCCTGTTCATTTTCTGCTCCCGGGTACTTGTGTTCCCTTGTCATTTTAGGTTTGAATAAGCAAAGCTACTAAAAATAGTAGTTGCCACAGGCAACAGAATAGGGCTTCGGGACTGCAAGCCCCGAAAAGCACCATCACATCAAAAAATTAAACCTTAAATTGCAGCATACCATAAACAACAGGCTATGGATGCTGCTGTGATCGTGATAGGAGGCGGCCTTGCCGGACTGACTGCTTCGCTGGAGCTTGCCCGCGCGGGCGTGGAGGTCCTGGTCATGGAAAAGCGGAGCTACCCGGTCCATAAGGTATGCGGCGAATATGTGTCGAACGAAGTAAGACCTTACCTTCAATCCCTGGGGGTGGACGTTGCCGGTCTTGGAGCAAAGTCAATCGGGCGACTGGCTGTCAGTTCGCCGGCGGGGAAGATACTGGAGGCGCCGCTCAGGTCGGGTGGTTTCGGAATAAGCCGGTATTTGCTGGACAACGCGCTCTGTCAGTTGTGTCTTGCGGCAGGCGTCAGGTTTCTGCTGAATACTTCCGTTTCGCAGGTACACCCCACAAACAAGGGTTTTAGAGTACAGACTGCCCACGGGGACTTCTATGAAAGCACTTACCTGATAGGTGCCTACGGAAAAAGGAGCAATCTCGATATTAAGCAGAACAGAAGCTTTACAAGGAAACCTTCTCCTTATATGGCAGTCAAATATCATGTCAGGTATGACCAGCCGGAAGACCTGATCGCACTGCATAATTTTAAAGGAGGCTATGGTGGGATTTCGGCAATTGAAGATGGTAAATACTGCTTCTGCTATCTCACGGAACGATCGAACCTGAGAGACAGTGGCGGAAGCATCGCGAGGCTCGAGTATGAGGTGCTCGGCAGGAATCCCTGTTTGAGGAGGATATTTTCAGAAGCGGAATTTCTTTACAGGCAGCCCCTGGTTATCAATGAAATCTCATTTCGGAAAAAAAGTTGCGTTGAAGACGGCATCCTGATGGCGGGCGATACGGCGGGTTTAATCACTCCCTTATGTGGTAACGGCATGGCGATTGCAATACATGCCGCAAAAATCCTGTCCGCATTAATCGTCCGGAGTGTAAACGGTGAATTGGCCGGAACCGGACTGGAGTCGGAATATCGCCGTCAGTGGCGGCGGGCCTTTGGTATGCGGCTTGCTGCCGGACGTATAATCCAGGCGGCTTTCGGCAGAGAGAGCCTTACGGACACGGTTCTTGCCTTTTTAGGAAATGCACCCGGATTAACAAGAGAGATAATAGGGCTGACGCACGGTAACGACATTCTTCAGAAGAAGTAGATAATATTCCTTAGAGATAATTTAATCACAATACGTAGAAGGCCTTAACGATAGGAATAGGTGAGTATTGCTTATTTTTTAAAAAATATTGCTGTAATTATTAAAAAAAGTTAATTTTGCGCCTCCAAAACTAAAAATATTAGAAAAGTTTTATCCCTGTGCCCAAAAAATTAACTTCAATGCTCAGGTTTTGGGAACGAGGGCCGCACCGCCTGCCCGGGCGAAACGGTGAACATCAGGCCATACTTCATAGACAGCCTGAGAAGCAAACTGCCTTACTCAACCTATTGCTATGATAGGGAAACAATCCGTCTTCGTGTTTCGAAGGACGGGCGTCTATTAATAGTGTTTTTTCATTAACCAAATAAACTATCAAACAATGCTAAAGCGATACCCAATATGCCGCCGGCTTCTTACGGAAGCAAGGCGTGCCAGTGTACCTTTTCTGCTGGCTTTGCTTGCGATCGGGGCGGCTTATGCCGGACCTGCAACAGGCACCTCCGCCGCCCGGAATGCCGACCGCGAGGTTACAGGGAGGGTAACCGATGAAAACGGGGAAGGACTACCCGGCGTCAACATCCTTTTAAAAGGAACTTCCAGGGGAACCAGTACCGATCTTAACGGCGGATTCTCAATTTCGGTAGCGGACGATAATTCGATCCTCGTAGTGAGCTTCGTGGGTTACACAAACCAGGAGATTGTGATAGGGAACAGGTCAAGCCTGAATATCTCGCTTTTACCTGACAACCGTACGCTGGAAGAGCTTGTAGTGGTGGGTTACGGTACCCAGAAGAAGGTCAACCTCACCGGTGCGGTGGCTACGGTCGACATAGCAAAAGAAACCCAAAGCAGGCCGATTACTTCACTTTCGTCGGGTCTTTCAGGTCTGGCTGCCGGTCTGTACGTTAACCAGGGCAGCGGTCGCCCCGGTAACGACGGCGCGAGTTTAAGGATACGCGGTCAGGGAACCCTGAACAATTCAGAGCCCCTGGTTGTGATAGACGGGGTGATCGGCAATATGAACATGCTCAACCCCCAGGATGTTGAGACTATTTCCGTCTTGAAAGATGCGGCTTCGGCGGCTATTTACGGTTCGAGAGCGGCAAACGGGGTCGTCCTGATTACCACGAAAAGCGGCAAGTCCGGAGAGTTTAAGGTGAATTACAACGCTTACTTATCTTCGGCCAGGCCTTCAAACGTGGTGAAAACCGTGTCTAACTATGCCGATTACATGGAGCTGATGAACGAAGGCTTCAAGAACTCGGACCCCAATGCCAAAGCGATTTTCTCACAGGCGAAAATAGACGAGTGGCGTGCGAACGAGGGCGGCGATCCCCTTAAATATCCGAATACCCAATGGGTCGATGAAGTATTCAAAAGAAACTGGCTGCAGAATCACAACCTGTCTTTCCAGGGTGGGAGCGACAAGGTAAGATTTTTCGGCTCTTTCGGGTATCTTAACAACCCGGGAATTATTGAGCGATCTACTTTTAAACGCTATACCGGAAGAGTGAACCTCGAAGCGGACGTTAAGCCCTGGCTTACATTGGGGACGCAACTGAATGGTTCGTTTGATAATACTGATATCGGTACGAATACCATAGCCACCGTATTTGACTTTGCCGGAGCCAGTACGCCCGGTATAGTGCTGCGGGCGCCAGACGGCAGGTTCGGAGGACCAAGTAACCCTGAGGAGGATCCGCAGTCAAACAACGTGCTCCACAATCTGCACAGCCAGAAAGGAGACATCAACCACAACAGGCTGAGCTCAAGATTTTACGGGAAGCTGAGACCAATTAAGGGCCTCAGTATCGAGGGGTCGTTCAACTATATGTTTGACGACAGCCTGACCTACTCTCAGCCGGTATTTAACAACCGTTGGGATTTTTACACCAACACGATTTCCAGGAATGTAGTGGGCCGGACTTCGGTAGCCAACGGCAATCTGAAGAATCTCAACTACTATATGGACGGGCTGGCCAGGTATGATCTTACCGTAATCGACAAGCTCAACATAAACCTTATGGTGGGAGCCAGCCAGGAATACTACAAGCGGGCCTGGTTCCAGGGCAGTAAGATGGACCTGGTAGATCCCGACCTGAGTGTGCTTGATGCCGCGACCCTGGATGCAGCAATCGGAGGCAACGCCACCGACTGGGCGATGCGCTCTTACTTCGGAAGGATAAACCTGGCCTGGAACGACAAATACCTGTTCGAAGCCAACCTGAGGCGTGACGGGACTTCCCGGTTTGCGTCGGGTAACAGCCGCTGGGGTATGTTCCCTTCTTTCTCGGCGGGATGGAGAATTTCGGAAGAGTCGTTTTTCAAGGTAAACTGGCTGTCTAACCTCAAGCTACGTGCTTCCTACGGCTCGCTTGGCAACAATTCGGTAGGGAACTATGAATACCAGGCTGTATATGAAGCTGCCAATTACATTCTTAACAACAACCTTTTTGTAGGTTTTGCACAGACCGCGCTTTCCAATTCGGCACTTACCTGGGAAAGCACCTACATCACCAACCTCGGTCTTGACTTCGATCTGTTTAACTACAAACTTGGAGGGTCATTGGAAGTGTTCGACAAAGTGACGAAAAATATCCTGATCAACCTGCCGGCTCCCCTGGTAGTAGGGAACGCAGGGATTCCTAAACAGAATGCGGCCAGGGTAGAAAACAAAGGGATCGAACTTAACCTGACCTATCGCGAAAGGGCGGGAGATTTTAACTACCGTATCGGAGGGAACTTTACTTTCATCAACAACAAGGTGACCAAATATAAAGGTAAGGAACGGACCATCAGCGGAACCGAGCTGATCCAGGAAGGTTATGCCATCAATACACAATACCTTCTGAAGGTCAATCGCCTGATTCAGACTGCCGAAGACTATAAGCTCGTGGAGGATATAATTGCCAATGCGCCTGTTGATCCCGCTACCGGGAACAAGAGAAATCCGTTTGCAGCCTACGGCACGCCGACTTACGGCGACCTGCTTTACCAGGATACGAACGGCGATGGGATCATCAACGACGAAGACCGCGTGACGGTGGGCCACGGTTCGGCGCCGCGTATTTCTTACGGCGTCAATTTTGGATTTGACTGGAAAGGATTTGATTTTTCAGCGCTCCTGCAAGGTACGTCCGGACTGATGCAGGTCTGGAACGACCTATACCATACAACAGCTGTCAGGTGGGGTTACCAAATCAATCAGGAAATAGCCGATAGCAGATGGTATACCGGCCGCACTGACGCAACTTATCCCCGTCTGCTTAATACCACCGACACCAGGAACACTCGTGCAAGCGACTTCTGGCTGCAAAATAAAGCCTATCTGAGGCTGAAGAATGTGCAGGTTGGGTATACTATTCCATCTGCGTTGACCAAGCGTGCAAAGGTAGATGCCTTTAGGATATACGGAAGCCTGGAAAATTACCTCACTTTCACAAAGTATAAAGGTTTTGACCCGGAAGTGAAGGGGACTCAATACCCGACCCTGAAGCAGGTCCTTGTGGGTCTAAACATCACATTCTAAATAAACTTGACTGATGAAAAAGATATTAATAGCAGTACTGGCAGTTGTGGTAAGCAGTTGCTACGACCTGGATACAAAACCTTATGACAAAGTAAGTTCCGGGTCATTCTGGAAGACGGAAGCCCACGCGCTGCAGGGTGTATTGGGGGTTTACGCCGATATGAAAGACCACCAGTTATTCGGGCTTTTTAACATGTTCGATAATGGATCGGATATCGGGGTGGGCTATGACCCGCAGGGGCTTGGGGATATTATAAATGGTAATTTCACCGACAGGACAGGTTTAATAGTAAACAGGTGGAGACGCGGCTTCGACGGCATTCAACGGGCCAATACGGTGATACGCAACGTTTCACAAATGGATATTGCAGCCGAGACAAAGTCTGTCGTGATAGGCGAAGCCCGCTTTTTGAGGGCGTTCTTCTATTTTCACCTTCTGAATTTGTATGGCGGAGTACCCATCTACGACGAAACGGTTGATCTGAACCGGGATTTTAACCAACTGCTGGCTCCCAGAAGCACTGAAGAGCAGGTACGCGCCTTTATCATCGCGGATCTGACCGAAGCGATCGCGAGCCTGCCTGTTTCCTACCCGGCGCAGCACTATGGCAGAGCCACCAAAGGAGCAGCGCTCGCGCTTCGCGGTAAGGTATACCTGTTCAATAAGGAGTGGAGTAAAGCTGCGCAGGACTTCGAAGATGTAGTCTACAATAAAACCGGAAGCTTTGGTTACTCGCTTTATCCGAACTATGCAAACCTGTTTAAACCCCAGGGACATTCCAGTGCCGAGATGATTTTTGCCATCCAGAATAAAGGCGGCGTTGGTTTCCCTTACGGAATGCCGCTGGCGTTTTACCTTGGTACCCGGTCAACATTTGGAAGCTGCTGGAACAATGGTATGCCAAGCACTACCCTCGCCGATATGTATGAAAACAGGGACGGAACAAAGTTCAATTGGGACGATTATTTCCCGGGCTTCAACAGCGACAACAGCGTGAAGGAGAAGGTATTCGTGGCTACGCATACCAACGGGAATTTTACATCGGTGCCGGATACTGCCAAGTTGGGAGCGATATACAGGAACCGCGATCCGCGGATGACCGCCAGCCTTGTGGTGCCCTACTCATGGCAGTTGGGTTGGAATGCCAATCAGCCGCGTGATATGCAGCTCGTGATTGCCACAGGTGTGAACGAGAACTTCGGACAGATCCGTAATAACAGGGGTTGGTATACCTACATCTGGAGGAAGTTTGTGCCCGAGGGCAATATGAACGGAGATCTTACTGCCCGCGATCATACACCGATCAATTTCCCGATGATAAGACTTGCCGATGTAATGCTGATGCTGGCAGAGGCTTACAATGAAACCAGCCAGCAGGACAAAGCCATTGTGGAAATCAATAAGGTGCGCGCAAGGTCTTCCATGCCTGCACTTAACAGCGGTGCTCCGGCACTGGCGGTTAGCGGTAAAGACCAGGTAACACAACGTATCATTCATGAACGTGCGGTTGAGCTGGCCGGCGAGGGGCATCGCTATTTCGATCTGAAAAGATGGGGACTGCTTAAAGCTTATACCGGTGGCGTAATTGAAAAAGGGGTTACAGGGGCTAATCTTGTCACCAGGGGCTTCCAGGATCGTCACGTGATCTGGCCGATCCCTGCCCAGGAGATAGAAGTAAATCCGGCGCTGACTCAGAACGAGGGTTGGAAATAGGATTCGCCTGAGCGAAAGCTTCGGTAAAGAGGCTGGTTGTCATATTGGACGAGTGTAATGAAGCATCGTTCAAAATATGACGGCCAGCCTCTTTTAGAATTTTGGTTACTTCGTATTTTCTCATTATACTGAGCTCTTTATCAGGCTAAACGACCCGACATATGAAAAAAATACTGCTCCTTTTCATCTTTGCAATATCCTTTTGCGCTTCTGCGTATGCTTATGAAGAGCGAAACCTCCTTCAGCAGGCTGCGGGGATAGACCGTCTGAAACAAACCCTGGTATTGAACCAGGAATGGGTACCCTATCCTGCTTATGCCGACAGGGCGGGCTGGGACAAACTTACCGGCACTTATAAAAGCGAGCTGGTAGAGAGGGGAGAGAAAGCGCTTTCCTTTCAATGGGTAGTGGTAAAAGCCACCGACTTTATTGAATTTGAAAAGAGCGGCTCCAGGCAGATCATGGAATCTCCGTTCGGTGCCAACACCGGGGCTCTGAAAGACCTGGTATTAGCCGAGCTGGCAGAAGGAAAAGGCAGGTTCACGGACCAGATTATAAACGGTGTATGGTTTTTTTGCGAGATGTCTACCTGGGCTCTTTCCGCCCACTTGCCGGGGCGTTCTCTTCCCGACGTAAACAATCCCGTTATCGACCTTACTGTGGGAGATGTGGGATCATTCCTGTCGTGGACTTATTTTTTCATGAATGATTCGTTCGACAAAGTTAACCCTGTCATCAGCAAGAGGCTCAGGCAGAATCTGCAGGAAAGAGTGCTCGACCCGTATATGTTGCGCAGCGATTTCTGGTGGCAGGCGTTTGAGCTGAAACCGGGTGGAATGGTAAACAATTGGAACCCCTGGTGTAACTTCAATGTGCTTTCCGCTTTTCTTTTGTTGGAAAATGACCGCGAAAAGCTGGCTGCTGCCGTATACCGGACGATGCAGTCGGTCGACAAGTTCATCAACTATAACCATGAAGACGGCGCCTGCGAAGAAGGTCCTTCCTATTGGGGGCATGCCGCCGGGAAGCTTTATGACTACCTCGAAATGCTCCGTTACGGGACAGGGGGCAAGGTCTCGGTCTTCGATAAGCCGATTATCCGCAATATGGGAGAATATATAGCGAAATCGTATATCGGCGACGGATGGGTGGTCAATTTTGCAGATGCTTCTGCAAAAGGAGGCGGTTCTCCTGGTGTGGTTTTTCGTTATGGAGAAGCCGTAGGCAGCGACGTAATGAAAAGGTTCGGCGCTTACCTCGCGGAAAGGACAAAGGGCCGATCGTATATAGATGGAGGAAGAGATGTGTTCAGGACGTTTGAGAACCTGCGGACCGGTGACCTCCTGACGTCGGTTTCTCCCGGGGTTTTTTCGGGCGCCTACGCCTGGTATCCGCAAACCGAGTTCTGTTATATGAGGCAGGGAGATTTATTCTTTGCAGGAAAGGGAGGCTATAATGCCGAAAGTCATAATCACAACGACGTAGGCTCCTTTTTGTTTTATTATAAGAACAAGCCGGTTTTGATTGACGCCGGGGTAGGGACCTACACCAGGCAGACGTTCAGCAGAGAGCGTTATACCATCTGGACCATGCAGAGCGAGTATCACAGCCTTCCTCTCATCAATGGGATAGGGCAGACTGCCGGCGCTGAATTCCGCTCGCGCAACGCCACGTTCGATCCGGGGAAAATGATGTTTTCTGTAGACATAGCCGAAGCCTACAGGGACGACGCACACGTAAAAAACTGGACCAGGAGTTACACGTTGGATGCGAAGCAGGAAAAACTGATCATCAAAGATGTTTTTGATCTTCAAAACACTCCCGGGCATAACGAAGTTGTTTTTATGCTGGCCGGGAAACCTGACTTGTCAACGCGCGGAATCGTAGTTTTATCTTCTGAGGTCGAAAGCCTTCGCCTGACCTACGATCCGAAGGTTTTTGAGGCAGGCTTTGAAACAGTCAGGCAGACGGACCGTCGTTTGTCATCAGTATGGGGAGACGAAATATACCGCCTCAGGCTTAAAGCCGTGAAGCAGGTTAAAAAGGGAAGTTATACATTTGCAATCGGCAGGTGAACCAATTTATAAATGAAATCCCATGAGCAGCCGATCAAAAGCCGGCACACAAAGCGGCTACCGCCCCAACTTTCAACTCTCAACTTTCAACTTTCAACTTTCAACTATTTTTACACCGATGAAAAAACTGTCTTTTATTTTAATAGGTTGTTTCTTTAGTCTTGCCGGATGGGCCCAGAACAGAAATTCCACCGGGAACCAGATAAAGGTTATCGTCATCGGAGCTCACCCCGACGACTGTGAGTTGGGAGCCGGCGGGTTGGCTGCGCTTTATGTTGCTGAAGGCCATGCCGTAAAATTTGTATCGCTTACCAACGGAGATAAGGGACACCAGGAATCAGGAGGCGGCCCTCTCGCCAGGAGAAGGTATGAGGAGGCCATGGAATCAGGCAGGCGTTTGGGGGTAAGCTATGAAATACTCGAAAATCACGACGGTGAATTATTTCCTACGCTGGAAAACCGGCTGGAAGTGATCAGGATGATCAGGGAATGGGACGCGGATGTAGTGATATCTCATAGGCCCAACGATTATCATCCCGATCACAGGAATGCTGCCATATTGCTACAGGACGCTTCTTATATGGTTATTGTGCCGAATATGTTACCCAGTGTGGCTCCTTTAAAGAAAAACCCCGTTTTTCTTTATATGCGTGACCGTTTTCAAAGGCCTAACCCGCATCGTCCCGATATAGCGGTTGATATAGCAGCAGTATTTCCTAAAAAACTGGATGCGCTTGACGCACATGTATCCCAATTCTATGAGTGGCTCCCATGGACGGCGGGAAAGCTTGACCAGGTACCGGCCGGAAAGAAGGAAAGAAAGGAATGGTTGGAAAAGTGGGTAACCCCGCGATACGGTGTCAGCGGAGAAGTGCGGGAAGCGCTTACCAAATGGTATGGAGCGCAAAAAGCACCTTCGGTCAGTATGACAGAAACTTTCGAGATCACCGAATACGGGAACCAACCTGACGAAGCGGAGGTCAGGAGGTTGTTCCCGATGTTGAAAAAATGACGTAGGTTGTACTTTAGTCCGGTTGTTTCCTATTTCTTCAATGTCGACAAAAACTCCACAACATCCCTGATCTCATGCCGGCTCATGATTTTTGACATGTCGGGCATGCTGGAAGGAACATTATCACGCTTTGCGATGCGCCCCAAAGGAATATGAAGCGGTTCGGCTTCAGCGGTTTTTAAAGTAAGCTCCTCTTTGTCTTCGGCCATGAGAATTCCTGCCGCGGAAGTGCCGTCTGACAGGGTCAGCATCACCATTCCGTACCCTGGTGCCAGCCTCGCACTCGGCGAAACCAGCGCCTGTACCAATTGTTCCCTGCTCAGTGTATTGCCGATATTTGAAAGATCGGGCCCTACTTCTCCGCCCTGGCCGTTGACGACGTGGCACCTTACGCATTCGCCGGCGCTGTTATTAAAGAAGTACTGCCGGCCGCGTCCACCGTTTCCGCCGTATTCGAGATCGGCATAGCTCTCACTATTGCTTGCCTGGGTAAATGATGTGAATTTTTTATTGAGGGCCTCCGAACCGGATGCAGAAATTGCTTCTCCCAATTCAAGCGCAATTCCCCGGTTAAGCTCATTTTTAAGAAGACGGTCCGTCAGCTTTTCCAGAATGGCGCCTGTTTTGCTGATGGGATACTGCTTAATGAGGCTTAAAAGCTGTTGCTGCTCTACCAGGCTTCCTTTGGTAAATATAGAAGCTGTAATGTCGTTTAATGCCGGTCCCGATAGCTCCGTTCCTTCCAGTACACTTAATGCAGCAGCCCTTACTTCGGCGTTCCCGTCGCCCATACTCTGGCGGATCAATGCTTCAATTGAAGGATAATTAAGCGTTTTCAGGCTTTTAAGAGCGGCTATCCGTACCTGGGGCGATGCATGGCTGCGGCTCATTTCGGCGAGCCTGGAATTTACGCCATTGTACCCGTATTCGGTTGGGATACGAAATGCAGCTATGAGGATTTCCGGGTCCGATTCATTCAAAAAATTCTCCAGACGCGGTGTTATCGCCGCCAGGACCGGAGCAGGATCTCTTTTGACAATCCCCCTGTAGCGCCCGTCTACGCGGTCGGTTTCCGAAGGATTTGCCCAGGTAGCGATAGCGGCAAGAGCTTCGGCACGTATCCGCGGATCTACGTCTTTTCTTTCTGCAAAACTAATGACGCCGGCAAGCTGAGCAGTGCCGCCGATGCGCTGAGCGGCGCCGATGGCACGGCGCAGGAGCGGTTCCGATGAAAAGTGTTTTTCATTCAGTGTAGCCGCCAGTGCCGGTAGCGAAGCCGGGATCGAATGGTCGTCGTTGATCGCCCGGGCGGCTTCTGTTACGATAAATTCGTCGTTGTCTTTCAGGAAAAGGGCGACCTGTTCACTTTTCAGCCTGCGCAACGCCAGCACCGCTGCCAGCCTGAGCGAACGGTCAGGGTTACCTGACAGAGCCGCCAGACCGGTAATATTTCCGATACGCGCCAACGCCAGCACGCCCGCATGCCTCAGGTACCGGTCCTGGTCCTTATTGGCCGAAAGCATGCCGAGTAGAGGCTGGAATCCCTCCCCGTAACGGACGCGGCCTAAGGCCTGGGCGCCGTAGAAGCGTACCCTGGGATTGCTGTCCTTTAGGAGTGGCACCAGCAGGGAGCCTGCGTTGGGAATATTTTCATCACCGATCACCTTGGCGGCTTGCGCTTTTATTTCCGGGTCGCTGTCGTTAAGAAGTGGCAGCAGCGACTTTCCTGTAGAAATGTTCGTGCGTGCCAACTGGCCGATACCCCAGATACCGTGGATCCTGGCGAGCTGATTGTTGCGCTGGCCAATCGCTTTCAGAAGTTCTGCTTCTCCCGCTGTTCCTCTTCTGACAAGCTCGAATTGTGCTTTCTGCCGGATCCGCATGTCGCCATAAAACAGCAATTGGTAGAGTTCGCCGGGCGATTGGGCTGTGTAGTTAAGCTGCATAAGCCTTTTTGTTTCCGCCCTGACCTCCTTCAGATCATTTTCCTTTTCCGTGACATCTATTTTCCATATGCGGCCGTAGTTTTTAGTACCCCAGCCGTTTATCCAGTCAGCCGCGTAGAGCGCTCCGTCAGGGCCGAACCGTATCCCCGTCGGCAGTATCCCGTTTACGATATTCTGATCGCCGTCCAGTTCAAATGAGGCTCCTTTCGGCTTCAGCCCGAATGCCCATATCGGCGAGCGGGCAGGGTTTCCGACAAATTCCACGATAAAAAACTTATTCTGCCATTTCTTTCCCAGGGCGGTACCGGGGTTGTATTGCATCCCGGTCGGCCCGTTGTGAAAATTCACGATCGGCGGAATGATATAGGCGGCCTGACCTTCCCAGTAAGGGACCGACAGGCGTTCATCCATCCATACTTTGTAGGTATTGTTTCTCGGATCGGTATACTTCCCGAACTGCCAGTTCGTTCTCCATCCGGCGTCCATACCGTCTACTACGTGCACCAGCCTTTCCCTTTCGGTGGGATGATCGCCGTCATTGTCGGAGCTGATCAGGTTGCCATATTCATCGAAAACGAACTCGTGCATATTCCTGATCCCGCCGGCAAACACCTCAAACCCGGTACCGTCAGGGTTGATCCTGGAAATAGTCCCCTCGTTTGAACGGTCATGCACCACACCGTCTTTTGTTGTGACATGGGAGCCTATATCCCCGATGTTCCAGTATATCTTACCGTCGGGTCCCTCGATCGGGTTTGACATGCCATGACCGCTAAAACCGATGTGTACGCCATATCCGTGGACGAGCGATGTTTTTTTATCCCAGTTCCCGTCCCCGTTGGTGTCTTCAAGCTTCCATAGATCCGGAGCTAAAGTAACGAAAGCATCTCTATCCCTTACCAGCACTCCGTGCCCTACGTCGGTTATTTCGTCGTGGAAATCGCTGATGGTCATAACTGCTTTGTCGGCAATGCCGTCGCCATCGGTATCGATCACCTTCCAGATCTCCTCCTTATGTACTGTAAGGTCCCTCCAGTCGTGGCTTCCGTCTCCGTTATAATCTTTCAGCCAGTTGTTTTCGGCGCTTTTTTCCGGGGCAAATGTCTCCCGCAGGAATTTACGCCTGTCTTCAACAGTTTGCCAGGAGATAGATTGGGTCATCCAGTTCCGGTGTCCTCTTATGTCAAATTCGGCAGTTTTGGTACGGTTGGTCCGGTTATAATGGACATTCCCTTTTTCATCTACATGTATCCCAACCGGGTCGGCCACGAGCGAATCGGTGGCCCAGAGCTCGATTTTCAGCCCGTCGGCTACTTCTATGGCAGTATTTTCCCTGATTTCCCGCGCTCTCTGCTGTAATGTGCTTTTGTCTTCATAGAGGACATTTGATTTGTCTCCCTTTCCGGAAGAAGCCGTACGGTGGCATGACTGTGCAAACCAGCATACTGATAAGGTCAGTAGAACGCCGGGAAGAATATAGGATTTGGACTGCATGAATTTATAAACAGATCGTTATGATTGGTAGGAAAGAAGCTTCAAAAATACCGTTAATGAATCTAATTTTCTAATCCGGCCATAGATTCATTGCCTGTCTTTACCGGTTTTGCCCTCCCTGCCTGGCGCGATAGTACATGGTCGAGCAATTTTCAGGCCGGAGAATATCTTTCGCTGCGGCTTGTATTCCTTCAGGGTCTACTTTTCGCATACGATGGATGTCCTGGTTTACCCATTCGGGATTTCCTGCGGTAGCGGCATAGGAAAGGTTCATGGCGCGGTTAAGCAGTTCGACCTCCGAAAACTCCAGCGTAGCCTCCGACTGGTTTTTTACGCGCGTGACTTCTTCATCCCGTGCTCCGCTCCCCGCGATGGAGGAAACGATTTCTTCCACTGCCCTGTCTGCTGCTTCCAGTTCTACTCCTGGGTTTAAAAATCCTTTTATCATTAGCAGGCCCGGTTCGAGCGTAGAGGTAATTTGTGCGCTCAGCCGGTTGAAAAGGCCCGTTTCCTTTACCAGTTTCTGATAGAGACGGGATGATTTTCCTCTTCCCAGGATATCGGAAAGCAGATCGGCTTCAAAAAAACCTTCCTGGAACCGACCCGGCATGTGATAGGCTTTGACCAGCGCATTCAAAGGTACATCGGCTTCAAACGATTCAAGGCGGGGCGACAATTGCCGGGGTTCCTGCGGGAGAGCTCTCTGGTTGGGAGAGCCTCCGCTTATATCCCCGAACCATTTCTCCGCAAGGGCGCGTACTCCGGGAACTGTAACGTCGCCTGCAACGACCATCACGGCATTTGCCGGACAGTAATACTGTTTGTAAAACGCCCGGACATCTTCAAGCGAAGCATTTTCGATATGGGAAATATCCCGCCCGATGGTAGCCCACCTGTACGGGTGCGACCGGTAGGCCAGCGGAAGCGTTTTAAGCCATAAATCGCCGTAAGGCTGGTTGATATAGCGTTGCTTGTATTCCTCAATTACTACTTTTTGCTGGACTTCAAGGGTTTTTGAGTTGATGGAAAGGCCAAACATGCGGTCGGATTCGAGCCAGAATGCCGTTTCCAGGTTGGAAGAGGGCAGTGTGATATAATAATTGGTGATATCGGATGAAGTGAAGGCATTACATTCGCCGCCTACTTCCTGTATAGGTGCGTCAAACGATTCGATGTTCTCAGATCCTCCGAACATAAGGTGTTCAAAAAGGTGTGCGAACCCCGTCAGGTCTTCGTGTTCGTCTTTGGAACCCACGTTATAGGTAATATTGACGACCGCCATCGGGGTAGCGTGATCTTCGTGTACAAAAACCTGCAAGCCGTTATTTAATCTGAATCCGGAGTATTTGATCATCTGTCTTGTGCCTGGTGCCCTGCTGTTTACTTAAGTCCGCAAATTTGCATCTTTTTATCGAACGTCGCGAACAACAGCTCATCCGGCCGGTTTTCCCGGTAAAAAAAATTGTATTAAATCACTTTTTGAAACGCTATCGTTATGAATGTTGTTAACTATTGAGGCCGGTTGCTTCCATAACTATGCACAACGAGGCTTTTTTGAATACTATGAAGTGGAGAAGAATTTTTGTACTATTTCTTATTACGTTGTCAGTCCGGGACCTGAAAGCCCAGTTCCTGGAAGATGCCGAGGCGATGGGTCTTGTCAAGTCGAGCATTGATCATATCTATAACTTCGAATTTGCCCAGGCGGACAAATATGCTGCCGAAATTGGCAAAAAATATCCCGGTCACCCGGTCACTTATCTTCTGAAAGCGTTTTCCATGAACTGGAGATACCTCCCCATCGACAGTAATAAGGAGAAAATGGAGGAATATCAGAAGCTTCTTCAGAAGTGCCTCGAAGCCACACGCCAGCGTTACGGAAGCGGCAGTACCGACCCTGAAGCCGTTTTTTTTACGATGGCCAGTCACGGGTATATCGCGCTCACTCATAACTACAGGGGAGAGTTTCTGAAGGCTGTCGGTGAAGCGAGAAAGGCATACAATGCGCTGGTCGACGGGATGAGGTTTGTCGAAATCAACCCGGACTTCTATTTCACTTCGGGGCTTTATAACTATTATGTTAACGTTTACCCGGAGATGTACCCTGTGGTGAAGCCGCTCATGATTTTTTTTAAAAGCGGCAATAAAGCCAAGGGGCTTCAGCAACTGCGCCTGGGAGCGGAGAAGGGCGTAATTACGATGGCTGAAACCTGTTACTACCTCTCTCATATTTACCTGGCTTATGAAGACCGCATGTCAGAAGGATTGATTTATACGGGGAAGCTCAGGCACAAGTACCCGGGCAATCCGGTTTACAGGATGAGGTACGTCGAAAACCTGCTACATCTTGGCAGATACCCGGAGGCGGCTAAGGAAAATCTTGTCCTTGCAAAATACAACAAAGGGCTTTTCCAAAAGGCGTATCACTGCTTCGACGGCTTACTGAAGGAACATGACGGCAATGACAGAGGCGCAAAAGAGGCCTTCGAGAGAGCCCTGGCTCTCCCGCTGGAAATGCAATATATAAAAGAGTATCATGCGATGGCTTACGCCGGCCTGGCCAGGATAGCCGACCGTGCGGGTGATAAGAAACTGGCCAGGGCACAATATAAAAAGTGCCTGGAATACGCGGAGTACAAAAGGCTTATCAGGGAAGCGAAGAACTATAAATGAAAATACTGCCAGTAAAGACGGTCGGCCGACCGTCTCTTTAGGCTGATTGTTGAGTAAAGCCGGTTGGCCGACCGGCTTTAACACCAGCCCTATCCCTTGAAAAGCCGCGCATGCCCGCTCCTGACTGCACGGGCAATGCAGAATAAAGCGATTGTTTTCAGGTAATTGTGGCTTTCGAAACGCCCCAGAAGAGGTTCTATTAGTTGAGGTTTGAGTGCGAATGCCAGCAACATGAGCGCAACTACCATCCACACGCCGTTTTTCTGCCTTCTGACCAGCGCGAAGGTAGCTATTACCATAGCTACCAGGACGCAGAAGGAACGGACGATCGATTGAAATGGCCTCCATTGCGGATCGTGCGTCGCCCACATCAGCACCGCCGCCAGGACGACGGCGGCAATAATCGCAGGCAGTCCGACGTCGGAAAGCATAGTGAGCGACCAGCAAAGGACGATCAGCAGCACGTATGCGAGCGTATTTTCCAGAGAATACGAAAAGACCAACATGCGGCTTACCAGATCGCCTTTTTGTTCGGGGAGCAGGTAGAGCACGGATGGGAGCAGGAAAAGCAGTGAGATTAAAAAGAGAATGATCCGGTTACGGTTTTTGCTGAGGGGGATCTGGTCAAAAATAACAAAAGCAGATGCAGCGGCGAGTATAAAAACGGAGATAATCTGGGACAGCATAAGAAGTTAATATTGTACTGAAAAGTGCCGGGTTAAAGTGGAAGATCAAGGTTATAGCAATTTACAAATTCAAAATTAGATATTGCTACTTAAGGCATTTACTTATACTTTTGCTAAAAAACAGATTTCTTCTCATGAGTGTTTTGGTCAATAAGAATTCTAAAGTAATAGTACAGGGTTTCACCGGTTCGGAAGGAACTTTTCACGCAAGTCAGATGATAGAATACGGTACCCAGTTGGTTGGAGGGGTTACTCCGGGCAAAGGGGGGCAGCGGCATCTCGACAGGCCTGTTTTTAATACAGTAGATCAGGCCGTGAAAAGTACGGGTGCCGATGTATCCATCATATTTGTCCCCCCGGCTTTTGCTTCTGATGCTATAATGGAGGCTGCCGACGCCGGGATCAAAGTGATCGTTTGTATCACGGAAGGAATTCCTGTCAGGGATATGACGGTTGCGAAACAATATTTGAAAGGAAAAGATATAAGGCTTATCGGGCCGAACTGTCCGGGTATCATCACCGCCGAAGAGTGTAAGGTTGGGATTATGCCGGGCTTTATTTTCAAAAAAGGGACCATAGGACTCGTCTCCAAGTCGGGGACGCTTACCTACGAGGCTGTAGACCAGTTGACCAGGGCAGGGCTCGGGCAGACGACGGCTATCGGTATCGGCGGAGACCCTATAATTGGTACGACTACAAAGGAAGCTGTTCAGTTGCTGGTTGAAGATCCGGAAACGGAAGCTATCGTAATGATAGGAGAAATAGGCGGGGGGATGGAGGCTGAGGCTGCGCGCTATATTAAGGAGTCGGGTACGACGAAGCCTGTAGTCGGGTTTATAGCCGGAGCTACGGCGCCGAAAGGACGCAGGATGGGCCACGCCGGCGCTATCATCGGAGGCGCTGACGATACTGCGGAAGCGAAGATCAGGATCCTGAAGGAGAATGGTATTTATGTGGCTGAGTCACCGGCAGTGATCGGTGAGACCATGCTGGCAGCTCTCAGGGAAGCGAGATAGTTTTTCTGTTATTATCTATAAATTTTCGCCTTGGCCGTTTGGGTATAAAATGCCGGATGCCAGGGCGATTTTTTTACCGTTACCATGCTCGTCGTCCGGGCTTTGCTGAAAAACCTGACTTTCTGGTTATTGCCGGCGGCATTATCGCTGCCGGTAAGGACTATCGGGCAGATCCAGCCGGAAGGCTATCACCTGGTGAGGGATTGCCAGGATGAATGGCTCGTATACAGTTCCGAATATAAAAATTACGTCCCGTACATCAAGGTGATGCATGAATCCGAACCCTCGGTAAGCATACTGATCAACCTGGTTCAGGATCGTCATTTTAATTTTTTACTCAAAACCACGAAAAGTGCGTTTTTATTCGTTAACGGCTCACTCCAGGCAAGCCTTGTCCCGGGTCAGTGGAAAGCGGTTTCCTGCGATAGTCTCTACCGGGTTTACGGGGCAGGAGAGGTCATGCTCACCGTTTTCGGGTTACGGGGTACCGAAGGTCTGACTTCCCTTATGGTCTTTCCCAAAACCCAGGTTGCCGCCGATAGCGTACAGACGATTACCCCTTCGGTTATAAGTCTGAAACCCAGATCGGACAATGCTTTCAGGGATTTCTCGGTTATTGCATGGGTGCTGATCCTGGTAACGGGAGCGGTAGTGTTTTTGATACTTCCCTCCATCGCTTACAAGATGGTGAGCCCTGCCGTGTTTTTTAGCCGTGATTTCCGCTCCGAGCTTTACAACCATTACAGGGCCTACTCGCCCGTTATTGTTGTAATGGTCATTGTACTTGCCCTGGTAACGGCATTCCTGCTCCTGGCGATAGAAATATACGTTGTCCCGGTCCTGCCTTCGGCGCTGAGCGTTTCAGAACGGGAATCGGTGTGGATGCTGGTAGCCGCCTTCTTTAAAATAGCTTTGCTGTGCTTCGGGTTATTCTGCCTGAAGTATTTCGTTATTTCCGTAACGCTCGGAATTCTCAATATGAACGAGATGGCGCACGTGCACTTTATAAAGTCGGTTCAGTCATCCCTGCTTTTCTACGGTACTTTGGCAGTGAGCCTCCTGCTTTTGATTTTCAGGCAGCCCCGTACGCTGGAAAATATGGGAGAACCTTTGCTTTGGTGCGTTGTCGTTTATTACGGGGTGAGGTATATATCGTTTTACATTCTTCTCAATCCGCCCGGTCGTATTATAAATCTGTATTTAATTTCGTACCTTTGCGTCGTGGAATTAATCCCGTTGATTATTGGTATCAAATTCATAATGTAGTTTTCGGGGATATACCCGGACCGGCAAAAGTTGAGTTAAATGAGTGAAACCTTAAACATTACTCCAGACAGGTTGGCGAAAGTTTCAAGCATTCTGGTTAGTCAGTCAAGGCCCGCAGACGAGAATTCGCCTTATTTTGAACTTGCACAAAAATACAATATCAAGCTGGATTTTCGCGCCTTTATACAGGTAGAGGGGGTTTCTTACAAGGAGTTCAGAAAGCAGAGGATCAACATACTTGATCACACGGCTATCATTTTTACCAGCAGGCATGCGATAGATCATTTTTTCAGGATCTGCTCCGAGGCTAAAATAGAAATGCCGGCCAGTATGAAGTATTTCTGTATTTCGGAACTGACGGCCAATTACCTTCAGAAGTATATAGTAATCAGGAAGCGAAAGATATTTAACGGGACCAAGACCGCTTCCGAGCTGATCGAACTGATCAGGAAACATAAAGGAGAAAAGTTCCTTTACCCCTGTTCCGATGTGCGGAGGAGCGATATTCCGGAGTTTGCCGATACTGAAGATCTGCACTTTACAGAAGCGACAATGTACCAGACAGTATCTACCGATCTTTCTGACCTGGAAAATGTCTACTACGATATCATTGCGTTTTTCAGCCCTTCCGGGATAAAATCTTTGTTTGATAATTTCCCTGATTTCAAGCAGAATAATACCAGGATAGCGGCTTTCGGGCCTACGACTGCAAAGGCTGTTCTGGACGCGGGCCTCATTCTGGATATCCAGGCTCCGCTTCCCAATGCACCTTCCATGACGGGGGCTTTGGAACTTTATATACAGGAAGCCAACAAAATCAAATGATTTTGCGTATTGATATAGACGAGAACAGAGGATGTTTGCGTTAACATAGAAGTTCCTTCCACGAGACCTAACCGGCTGACTTGGTGTATGAAAGTATTTTATTGCTGTTTTCAAAGCCTTCAGAAACTTGGATTGACAGCTCTTGCATTACTTGCAGCCCTCAATGTAAGTGCACAGAAAGAAGCCCAGTTCAGCCAGTTTTCGTTTAACCAGATTTTTTTTAATCCGGCAACTGCGGGTAAAGGTGATCAGGCCAGGGTCGGGGTGGTGTATCGTTCTCAATATTCCGGATATAAGCCGACGCATATCGACGAGGGCGGAAGCCCTAACTCGCAGTTGATAACTGCAAGCCTGCCTCTCGGTAATTTCGGCCTGGGGATTTATGCGCTTAACGACATGCAGGGGGCTTTGGGGCAGCAGGATCTCCAGATTTCGGCGGCCTATAAATTATCGCTTCCAAAGGGTATCCTGTCGATAGGGGCAAGAGGGGGGCTGGTCCGGCAATCGATGAATTACGACAGGCTCCGGCCTGAATTCCCGGATATTGAAGACCCGGCATTCCTGACCGGAACAGTTTCGGAAATACAGCCTGACTTCTCTGTGGGGATCCATTATGAGAATGACCAGTATTATGCCGGGGCATCGGTAACTCATTTGAGCAAACCTGAATTCAGCCTGGGCAGTGAGGAGATGAAGAACCCTCTGGCGAACGTTTATTATTTTAACGCCGGGGCATATCTTTCCCTGGGGTATATGCTCGAAGTACAACCGCTTGTACTGGCAAAGATTATTCCCGGTACAATATCTGCCGAGGGAGGTGCGTTGCTTACCTACGACCAGAGGTTTTTCGGAGGAGTGACCTACCGTCAGCAGGATGTAATTGCTATCGTTCATGCGGGGGCCTACCTGCTGGGCCAGTCGCTCAGAGTGTCGGGAGCATACGATATAGTGTCAAAAGGAAATAAGGCAAAGGCGCCGTCTTCGTTTGAAGTTATGCTTTCATATGCATTCGGCAGGCAGAAAGGAGGGCAGAAAAGTATAATCCGGACTCCCCGGTTCAGATTTTAGGGAGAATGGTTTTTTGATTTTGATATAAAAGAATTAAGGTTTCTTTTATCTTTGCGCGGTTTATCCTATTTTGAACGTCGCCCGGCTTAACCCCGGTAGGCAGTTATCCGGCCCTGCCGGAGCAGATGAAAAAGTTTCGGTACCCCGTTAGGGAGTGCATACTAAATAAATAAGGCAACTCGTTTATAGTACTGTTTATATACAATAGCGATTTATAAAATGAAGCTAAACGTGTTTATTCGGAGGGGAGTACAGGTTGGTTGGGTTATAGTGGGGGTGATGATGATTCAGAGCTGCGGGTTCATCAAAAACAAATTTGGCGGCGGAAAAAGTGATGATACCGGTGTAACCAATGGTGAAGTGACTGCGACATTTCGTAAGGGATTCAAGCAGACGACCCCGGCCGGTATGGTTCCGATTCCTTCCGGCTCTTTTGTGATGGGACAGACGGATGAGGATATTGCCGCAACCATGTCCAATTTTAATAAAAGGGTGACCATTATGGCATTCTTTATGGACGATACCGAGATCACAAATCATGAATACCGCCAGTTTGTCAATGCATTGCTTACCGATTCTATTTCGGTGCTGGGAGAAGATGTGATCATGAAAGAGTACTATCCCGATACTACCGTTTGGAAGCGTGATTTTACCTATACAAACGGCGATCCGATGGTAGAGTATTATTTTATGCACCCCGCTTTTGATACTTATCCCGTGGTAGGCGTTAGCTGGATCGCTGCCAACTATTTCAGCAAGTGGCGTTCCAGTGTTTATAATGACTACCGCAGCAAAGAAGGGCTTATGAGTTCACCGGAGTTTAAGCTTCCGACCGAGGCAGAGTGGGAATGGGCTGCAAGAGGTGGTCGTGCCGGCGCCAAATATCCCTGGGGTAACCCGTATGCGGTGAATGCGAAGGGGTGCTATCTTGCTAATTTTAAACCTCAGCGGGGGAATTACGATGCCGACGGCTATCCTTATACCGCCCCTGCAAATGCCTATAATCCTAATGACTACGGACTTTATAATATGGCCGGGAATGTGGCTGAATGGACTTTGGACGCTTATGCAGACAATGCTTTTTCGGTTACCTGGGATATGGCTCCAAAACATGAAGATCCTAACGAACCCAGGAAGGTAGTAAAAGGAGGCTCCTGGAAGGACATAGCTTATTTTCTACAAAGCGGCACCAGAAGTTACGAATATGAGACCGAGCGGAGGGCCTATATCGGGTTTCGTAACGTAATGCTTAATATCGAGGGACATAAGGGTGCAAGTCGCAGATAACATTTTGGAATTTTTGAATCAGAAAGCAGCCCTTCGGCTGCTTTCTGAAAATTTGTATTTAATAGAGTATAACCCCCATTTTTTCACTGTTTAACATTTTATTTTATGGCTCAAAGTAGCGGCTCAAGTTTCTTTTTTGATAGAGTATTGCCTGTTGCCTACAGTGTGGGTGCTGCTGTTGTAATTGTAGGAGCACTTTTTAAAATTCAGCACTGGGAAGGGGGCAGTACGATGCTTACGATAGGATTGGGTACAGAGGCGGTGATATTCCTCTTCTACGCTCTGGCCGAAGCAGTGCAGAAGAAAGCCAAAGATCCGGATTGGGAGCGGGTTTACCCTGAACTCGCTGATGACTACACCGGTCCGAAGGCCAGCCGTGTAGCCAGTGCGGGAGCAGGCCTTACAGCCGGGCTGGACAATGCCCTTGCCAACGCCAAAGTAACCCCCGAAATATTCGAAAATCTCGGTAAAGGGCTTAAGAATCTTACAGAAACCGTCGGCAACGTAAATACACTTACTGACGCCACGGTAGCTACAAAACAATATGCTGACAACGTAAAATCTGCGTCTGTCACTCTGGGCAACCTGAATGAGTCATATGGCGGGGCAATCAACGCGCTCTCATCTCTGACCGATGCATCAAAAGACGCGGCGGAATACAGAGACCGCTTTAAGACAGTAACCAAAAACCTGGATGCTCTTAATACTGTTTACGAGCTTCAGTTACAGGATACCCAGGCACATCTGAAGGCGTTGAATTCATTCTATTCAAACCTGAAGACGGCCATGGAGAATACCGCCGATGCATCGAAAGAGTCGCAGATTTTCAAAAACGAGTTGAACAAACTCACTTCAAATATTGCTTCTCTTAATACTGTATACGGCAACATGCTTACTGCTATGCGCGGTAACAGTTGATAAGTGGGTATAGGACAAGTAGACAGTTAAATCAAAATTCCTCACTGAAAAATAATCACTGAACCGTATGGCAGGTGGAAAAGAGACCCCACGTCAGAAGATGATTGGGATGATGTACCTGGTGCTGACCGCGATGCTGGCATTGCAGGTTAGCTCAGCCATTATAGAAAAGTTTATTCTCCTCAATAGCTCACTGGAGGTTTCAACGTCGGCTGTCAACCAGCTTAACTCTGACACCCAGCAAAAGATAAAGGCAGCCGTAGAAAAATCGGGGAACCGCGCAGCTGATGTCGCGATCCTTAAGCAGGCGGATGAGGTAAGGCTGCTTACCGGGGGAATTGTATCCGAGCTGGATGCGCTAAAAAAAGAAATTATCGAGTTTGCCGGCGGAGGCTATAATGAAGAAGGAGCGATAAAAAATCCCCAGGAAGAGACTAAGGTGGGAGAGATGATGATCGGGGGAAACAAGAATGGGAAGGCTTATGAGCTTAAAAACAAGTTGAATGGCTTTATAGCTTCCATCGAAAAGTATTCTGATCATAAATTTACTCCTCTGGCTTTAGATGGCAGCGAGGATCCTATCGCCAAAGACAGCAAGGATCAGCGCAATAAGGATTTTGCCAATCTTAATTTCGGGGAAACTCCGGTTGCGGCAGCCTTGGCCGTACTGAGCCAGAAGCAGGCTGATATCAGGCGTGTGGAGAGCGAGGTGCTTAATTACCTGGCCAGCAAGGTCGGTGCGGCCGATATCAAGTTTGACCGCGTGCTGGCGATGCTGAGCGCGGAGTCGAAAGTAGTGGTTGCCGGTACTAAGTTCAAAGGACAGATGTTCATTGCTGCGTCAGCTTCAGGGCTTTCGCCCCGGATGAGTCTTAACGGATCTGCACTTCAGGTAACGAACGGTGTTGGGGAAATTGAATTTGTAGCTCAGGGCGGAGGAGAGTATAACGCTGAAGGTTTGTCGAGGAGGACACTGCAGGGTACTATTACGATCCCGACTCCGTCAGGAAGGGATACTACCTATCGTTTGGAAGAAGAATATTATGTGGCTAAGCCCACCTATCAGATCGAGACCGGGACAATGCCGCCGCTTTATTTTGGCTGTGCTAACAAGCTGAGTATCCAAAGCCCGTCCTTAGGGCCTTTGTGGTCACCGACCTTTAGTGGAGACGGTGCGGAAATTATTAACCACGGGAAGGGAAAAATTACCGTAGTACCGACCAAGGCACAGGTTTCCCTGAACGTAAGTAACCAGGGGAATGTGCTCGGAAGGGAGCAGTTCAAGGTTAACAGGGTGCCTAAGCCTGCACTCGAATTGAGGGTTGCCGGACGTGTGCCTAACCTGACTCAAGGTGAATCCGCGTCTGCAGTAAGGTCTATCCAGGTGGTTGCTATTCCCGACGAGGGTTTCAAGAATTATTCACCTGATGATGCGAATTTCAGAGTGTCGCAGATAACTGTATCTCTGGCAAGAGGCACCCGGCGGATAGCCGGTCCGCTTGACCTGCAGAATGGCGGAGGGTCTATTAATAATCTTGCTGCTCAGGCTCAACCAGGAGACCGTTATGTGATTGAAGTAAAAGGAGTGCAGCGCAGGAACTTCAAAGGAGATGTTTCTAATGTAGAAATGGGGACTCCAATTTTATATATTCCCTTAAAATGATTTTTTAATTGTTTCGTTATTAACGAGGTAAGTAATTCTGAGGAAAAGAAATTAATAGGATAAGGAGCAATGAAAAAGTACATAGCAGGAATTGCGGCTGTTCTGGCAGCTTCATCGTTTGGTGTACAGGCACAGGAAAAAGCAGATTCGGTAGGGAATTCGTTCTCTTCGAGGCCTATCCCTGATAGCGACGTTCTGATGAAAAGGACCCTCTGGAGACGGGTTGATCTGAAAGAGAAGCAAAACCTTCCCATGTTTTCCATCAATAACGAAATCACCCGTTATTTGCTGGATGCGGCAAAGGCCGGTTTACTTGATGCTTACGCAAACGATTCATGTAAAACGCTTCTGAACCCCGATGCGCTCCGCAAAAACCTCCTGGTGCCAAACCAGGGTGGTGGGCTGTCCGCGGAGGAACTTGCAGCCGGTTTCGGTCAGCAGGGTGCTAACGACGGATGGGATAGTAAGCCGAATGCGAATGCAGCTACCCAATCCCAGGATGACGGTTGGGGAGCTCCGGCAGCCAAAAAGAAGGAAGAGGAGGTAGAAGATGACGGTTGGGGTACTCCCAAGAAGAAAACCACTGCTAAGGTTGCAGCTACCGAACCTGCTCCTGCGCCACCGGCCGATACTACAAAAAAACAGGATGGTTGGAACCAGGAGGCCCTTGCAGCTAATTTAGAAGAGGAATTTTTTCCGAATCAGTTGAGTTTGCTTGAAATTAAGGAGGACTGGGTTTTCGATAAGAAGCGTTCGCGCCTTTATTTCGATATGCAGACGATCACAATTGTATTGCCGGCAGATCAGACTGAGCTTGGACTTGAAAAACCGATCGCTTCTTTTAAATACAAGGACGTAGAACGCCTTTTCCGCAGTGATCCCAAGCGTTATATCTGGTTTAACGATCACAATACCGCGCAGCATAAAAACCTTGCAGATGCTTTTGACAACCGGCTTTTCTGGGGAAGGATCACCAAGTATTCCAATGCCGAGGACAAGTCGTTCCTGGATA
>CAZLTN010000043.1:0-41909 GCA_964562455.1 uncultured Cytophagales bacterium | reverse complement strand
GCAATTTGCCTTACAGTTATAGATAATTCTACCCTAATTTCGCCACCACATTTTCCGATAAAGAATAAGGAATTGGATGGTCTTGGATCGCTTAGCATAAAAACACCTCTGTTTTCGACAGTTCTGGTTTCATTACGACCAAAAGTCTCATGGTCAAGCATGAAAATTCTGGAGTAATAATTAATCTTGTTTTCCATAGTTTTAAATTGTTTAAAAAGTTTAAAAAAAGATTTTAATTTTAAGGCGTATTATCCTTACCTTTTTATCGCCCTACTTCACAATCCCGCTGATTCCTCCCCGGTATACTTTACCGCTTTTATCAACAACACAGGGTTGATACGTTGCTTCTGCTTTAAAATTCCATATCCTGGCTCCGTTAGCGGCATTGATACCGATGACTCCTGCTTCAGAATCGCTGTAGCTGACATAAACCGTTTCATTGGCTATTGTAACGGAGCTTAATGGTTTGTTATACTTTTCCTCATACTGCCACTTTTTAGCGCCAGTTTGTGCGTCAAGAGCATAGGTATAATATTTGGTGATCGCTTTGGCTGAGCTTTTGGTCATCCCTCCCGGAGTGGATGGCGTAGCAGGCGTCGGTTCGGCCGCCTCGTCTTTACAGGCATACAAAGCCGCGATAACCGCCACAAAAAGAATCAGTATTTTTTTCATCGTATTTTTCGTTTAAAGTTTTTTAGTGACCGGAAAACGCATCTGATTATTCCACCACCCATCGGTACGCTTTCCCAGGTATTTTATCAGGTAAATACCTATGTTCAAAGCTCCTGTTTGCGGGCGTATTGTCACTTCTACAAGTGACCGGTTGCAGCCGGAGTGCCCGCCTTGCTCACGCTTACCTTATACACTGCGATGCTCCCGTCTCCGGCGGTTACGGTGTAAGTAACCTCTTTGCTGAAGTCCTGAATCACGCCGGTAGCCGGGCTTAACGCTGCTTTATCCGAGACGGTGATAACAGGCATAAGCCTCGTTAAATCAGTGGTAGCGGGTACAATGGCTTTAATGCTTTTGACTGCTTCGTCTATCGCACCATCCACTGCCGGGTTAAGCGCTGCAAAGCTGAATTTAGTGATGGCTTTGGCTGAGCTTTGGGTGGTCCTCCCGGCGGCGGATGCAGGCTTGGCGGGGTCGTCTTTACAGGCATACAGCGCTGCGACAACCGCTACAAAAAAGATCAGTAGTTTTTTCATTTTTGAAGTAGTTTCTGAAAACCGTTGTTGGTTTACGGTTCAAAGTTCCTACCTGAAAGCGACGTGAAAAATCAACAATTTTGAGGATGCCGATAAAAAGGAAAACCTGTCCGGGAGACAGACAGGTTCTTGTTCAGAAAAAGAATTAAGGTCAATATTCTCGTATCACAGCGCTACCTGATACGAAATTTTCTGACTCCGTAACCAATTAAAAGAACTCCCAGCATTTCAATTATCATCCTGCCTAAACTGATCTGATAAAACAGAATTGTGAAACCGGAATAAAGGGAATTGGAGAAAATAAGGACCAATATAGTCAGGGAACTAATTGAAAATACACCCCAGACAATAAGGTTCAAAGCATCATCTTTGAGTGATTTATCAACTCCTTTTATGAAGTTTTTCCTGAAAAAAAGCACGCACAAAATAATTTTAAACAGCGCCATGCCTGCCGACCCGATTTTCTGCGCCTCCCGGAACCCTTCCCCGAAAAGAGAGTTCAGGATTTCTGCAACTGCCAGTGTAAAGGATACTGCGAAAACAAGCTTACCGGTGTTCCCTCCAATTGCCCGGCTGAAAAAAATACCGAGACCAAGAATCCCGGTCAGATAGAATAGCGGAGAAGTAAAAAATGTATTATGAATGTTAAACCGGTCCAGGTAGGGCACAAAGAAATCCGGGTAAGTGTTGACCGCCGTAATAAACGCCAGCTCCAATACCGAAATCAGAAAAATGCCCGCAGCCCACCAGAAAAGGGGCGTTATGACCGGGGATTTTCGTACCCGGGGCCCGGCAATAAAAAAGCAGGCGACGAGCCATCCCCGTAATGCAGTTTCAAGGTAACCGACTTTTACAATCAAAGAGTTGAATTCGACTTCGGTCATTTTTCACCGCCGGTGTTGTAATTACTAGTTAGCTGGTCGATTGGGACGGGGGGGCGGATTGGGTATACCCACTTTTGTGCCCTCGTTTCCTCCTCCACCCTCACGACAGCTGTGATCGGCCCCGAAAACAATAACGTAATCCCAGGGTCTGGTGCAAACCATGACATAGAGCGAATTAAAAACTCCTACAAAGAACTTGTCCGTCAGCGCTTCACGTGTAATTACGAAACTTTTCCGTATGGTTTGTCCGCTTTTGTATTTACCGATCCTGAATCCTTTAGGCGCCCCGTCCGGCTTTTTCAGGATAGTGATCGAAATCCCGTCCGCACGGGGCGAGGAATTCATAACTTTCAAAATATCAGCTTTTTTTCTGCATTTAACAACATACTCAGCAGGCAGGTCCCATCGCCATACACCTTCTTGAAAATTCTCCGGGGTTATAATTTGAGTTGACATAGATTGATGAAAGGTTTATTTGTTTGCAAATCAATTACTAAAATGAATGTTCAAAAAGCTCGCGTAGTTTGTCATAGGAAAACGAATCGCCGGGACTTGCACCAAATCTGGGGATTTTATAGGGGGAGACGTAGGCCGTCGTTACGAAGTCACCGTCGGCTATTTCAAATTTCATAAATACCATATCCATTGGCTGAATATGGACCAAACTGAAATTAGGCTCGTCGTGATCGACATCAATGATTTCGGTACTACCGTTTGCTTTTCTTATTTTCACTGTCTTCACATCCTGTAAATCGGGATAGACAGTTTCCCTGAAACCTAAAAACCGGAAGTTTACAGCCCCGCGATCCCTCGGAGCAAGGACGATTTCATATTTCTTTCTCGCTGAAACATAAATAGGAATAAGTATTTGACTGCTGCCGGCGTTCCAGGCTTCATTAATAAAATCATCGCGTGTGATAGACAGACTGCTAAAAGCCCGCCTTGTATTGGCATCAAGGCTTTCGTCACCACCAAATAATGCCATTTCATTTATCCAGCTCTTCACTTTATTCCCAATTTCATCTAAATTCCAAAAAAGGTTTGCGCTGATCGTTTCCGCCGGAATGGTACGAGGTAGAGGTCTTTGAAAGCCGGATATAAAGCAGATATAGTTATTCCCGGCATTATCCGCGCATAGCTCCGAATAGTTCCAGTACGCCAGTACGCCGCCCTCTGAATCGCAATTCGTTGTACCATACGCCGGGTTGCTGGGATCGTGTACCGCGAGCAGCTTTATTTCACCCAACGGCACACATCTGACCACGACTACGAGATGCTGACCAGCGACCAGACCCGGATATTTTAAACCGAGAATTACCCGGGATCCCGAAGCCATCCTGTCTTTCAAAAATGAAAAATCCGGCATTTTTCTGGTTAGTACCTTGTGCTGACATTCAATCCCAAAAGTATTTCTAAAAATTTCCGGAATTGCTTTTGTTTTACTTTTAGCTATCGTCGGGTAGCCGTCCTGGCCAATCATCCCGTCCCGGCCGATCACACAGAAATCATCGATAAGAGTTTTTCTTTTTTTGGCCGACAGTCTTTTGTTAGCATAATATGCTCTCAGGATCGTCTGCTGTACCGGTTCGCTTCCTCTACCGGCAGCATTCATGGATTTTGCGACCATCTCGATACAGGCTGCCCAGCACAGGGTAGACTTCAACTGGCGTAATTTGGGGATAGGGTCCGACATCTTATCTGAGTTATAGTGATCACACCAACCTCCACTCCAAAGCTTTCACAACAGCTTCCGGAGCAGAATTGACGTGTAATTTTTGATAAATATGGTTTACATGCGTGGCGACGGTGCTGAACGATATACCGCAGTTGTCGGCGATCATCTTATAGCTCAGTCCTTTGACCATGCAATTCAAAATTTCTTTTTCGCGCTGGGTGAGCTCCACATAGGTATGCTCGCTTTTCACAAACTGGTGCTGGAACATCTGCACCACCTTGCGCGCAATGCTCGGCGACAGGTGCGACCCTCCTGCATATACTTCCCGTATCGCCTGTACATATACTGCAGGATCGGGGTTTTTGACGATATAGCCCGACGCCCCCGAGCAGATCGCCTGGAATATCTTGTCATCATCCTCAAAAACCGTCTGGATCAGCACCCGGACCTCCGGCATTTTTTTGACGATACCGATCATGGCCGCTATGCCCGACTGGTGTGGCATCTGTATATCCATCAGCACCACATCTGGCTTGTGCTTCTTTACCAACGAAACAGCGTCGCGTGCATCGGGGAAAGATCCCGAAAGCCAGATTCCCTCTATTCCCGACAAGTAAAGCGCCAGGCTTTCCCGAAGGTTTTTATTATCCTCAAACAATACCACGCGTATCATCGCAAGCGCCTTTTTGTGATTCTTTTAAATACTCCCGACAAATATCCCGGTTATAGCCGGGCGAAAAAATCAATAAAATTGTGGATACGCTCCACTCAGGTGCCTACCCGCATCCGCACGCGGGTGCCTGCCTGCAGAACCGATTTAACCTCCAGGTCTATATCTGCCTCTTCGGCCCGTTCGCGGAAATTACGGAGCCCGTTGCCTTCATATTCCGCGGTAGTATCGAATCCATTCCCGTTGTCCTCGATCAAAATCTCCAGCTCGTCGCGGTGCAACCCGATTTCCGCCCGTACTTTAGTTGCATTAGAGTGCTTGGCGGCGTTATTGATCGCCTCTTTGAAGATCAGGTAAACGTTTTTCCGCTGTTCCATGTGCAGGTTGATCAGCTTCGGGTCGTGCGGGACGACAAATTCAAAGGCGATGTCCTTATTGCTCAGTATCTGCGCGGCAAACGAATTCATACGTTCAAAAAGCTTTCCTATCCCGTCATTCCTCGGGTTGATCGTCCAGACCGTATCCTGCATCAGCGCTACCGACTCACGCGAGTTTTCTATGATCTTTTCCAGGATGGGCAGCATATCGGCCGGCGCGTTTTTACGAAGTACCTCCACGAATATGGCTATACTGTTCAGATTGGAGCCCACTTCATCGTGCAGGTCGGCCGCGATCCGGTTCCGGACGCTCTGCATTTTGAGCTTCTGCCTGAAATCATACAGGAAAAATAAATAAACCCCGACGCCGATCAGGATGAGCACATAAGCCACGATCAGCGGGATAAACCACCACTCGTTCCAGAACGCATTGTCCTTGTCCACCGGAAAACTCGTCTCAGCAAGCTCCCGGTCGCCTTCCAGCGCCCGGATCCTGAAAGTGTAGCTACCACCGGGGAGGTCCCGGTACCTGGCAACCGGATAAGCGGATTGGGTCCACCTGCTTTCCAGGCCTTCCATCAGGTACAGATAGGAAGCCGAATCGGCCGGGAACGGGTAGAATTCGAGCAGCAGATCTTCATCGCCCCCCTTCACACGGATCTTTCCATCCGTGTGCGTATACTCCTGGCCATCTACTGCGATCCGGGATAATTCAAGCTGCGCGAGCCCGGGAAAAGGATACCCGAGGATAAATACCAGGCCTATGCTACGGAGGAGAGCCATGTACATGAACAGAGAATCCCTGTTAAGGTACAAATTAACTTTTCAAATCAGGTTTATCAGATGAAAAAAAGAACCCGGAGAGTTCCGGCCTGATCGGGCAGAATCTTACCTGTTCATTCCAACCGCATATCTTTCAACCGAAGCTCTATTTCCACTTCGAGCGCTTCACACACGCGGGGGAACATGTTTTCATAATGAGGCCGGCGTACCCCGTTCTCCCATTGAGCAACCAGAGAGCGGGGCACTCCTATCTTTTCCGCCAGCTCTTTTTGAGTAAAACCTCTTCTTTTACGCCATATAGCTATTTGCTCTCCCCTTTGCATCCGGAAAATTAAAAAGTCAATAAAAAGCTAGGAAATTGTTAGCATAATGCATACATTTACTTTGCATGCTTTAATTACTCAAACTTTATGAAAACTACCTAAACTTTTACAAAAATGCAAACATCTGACTCAGATACTCTCCTTCCACCCCGGGCAATGGTTAATGAAAATGGTATTTTATGGTTCGATTTTTCTTCCGGCCGCCTGTTGGGGCTTGATAAATTCAAGTATATACGTATCGCAACCGAGCAAGGAGATGCTTCCGGCGGCGTTCTGTACCTGGTACCCTCGAAATCGCTCGTTCCGAAATCAACGTTCAGAGTAGGTAAGAGCGGGCTGTATTACTATATCAACCTGAAGAGGTTTTTCGGCTCGCTTAACATACGTTCGCCCAGAAAGATGATCTCATACAGCATACAGAACATGTTGTACGAGGGAAAAAGGATCTGGATGCTCAGGAAGAATAATTACTAGCCCGGGCTGTTGTCTTATTTAAATACATTGTCCTTCAACGCCCTTTCTGCGGCATGAAATCCGCACATGCCATGCACCCCGCCGCCCGGAGGTGTCGAGGAAGAGCACAGGTAAATTCCTTTGGCCGGCGTCCGGTAGGGTGAAATACTCAGTACGGGCCGGGAAAAATGTTGAAAGATATTCTGTACTCCCCCATTGATATCGCCGCCTATGTAGTTGGGGTTATAGGCTTCCATCTCAACCGCGGAGAAGGTATGACGGGCGAGGATAGTGTCACGAAATCCGGGTGCGAACCGCTCGACCTGGCGCTCGACAGGCCCGGTCATATCAATTGCCGAGGCATTGGGCATATGGCAGTAAGCCCATACCGTATGCCTGCCTGCCGGCGCCCTGGACGGATCGATGAGGCCGGGCTGTGCGAGCAGCACAAAAGGTTTTTCCTGTATATAGCCCCGGGCTGTATTCCTCTCGGCCCGGGCAATTTCTTCAAAGGTTCCGCCGAGATGAACAGTACCCGCCTCCCGGCATACCGCTGCTCTGAATGGTACCTGCTCGCTGACCGCCCAATCTATTTTAAACACACCCATACCATACCTGTAACTTCCCAATCGTTTTCTATAAAATGCGGGAAGTACATTGCCGGCTATCTGCAGCAATTGCTTAGGGGTAACGTCGAACAAAACCGCCTGGGCAGCAGGCAGGTCAGAAAGCGACTTCACATAAAATCCCGTCCGGATTTGTCCTCCGATGGAAGTGAAATAGGAAGCCAGCGCCTCCGTAATCTTTTTTGCCCCTCCTTTTGGTATCGGCCATCCGCCTGCATGAGATGCACTCATCAGCATAAGCCCGATCGCAGAAGTAATCCAGTTTTCAAGTGGCTGCATGGCGTGCGCAGCCATCCCGGCCCACAGCCCCCTGGCTTGTATGCTTTCAAAACGGCCTGCAGTCCACGATGCAGGCGGGAGTGCCCTCAGGCCGAATTCAGCGATATCAAAAGGGTGCCTGAAGCCGGGGAAAGCGCTCAGAAGCCCCGGCAAAAGGCGTGGTAATGAATCCACGACCGGTCTCATAAAACGACGATAGGCTCCCGCATCCGGCCCGAGGCCGTGTGCGGTTTCTTCCAGCGAATCATACAATGCTCCGGCACTGCCGTCGTCGAAAGGGTGAGCAGCCGGTATCGGGGGATGCAGCCATTCCAACCCGTGCCGTTCCAAAGGCAATGATTTAAAAAAGGGCGACATAGCCGCCATCGGGTGTACCGCCGAACATACGTCGTGAAGATAGCCCGGCAAGGTTAATTCTTCCGTGCGGGTGCCGCCTCCGATAGAATTTTTTCCTTCCAGTACCAGTACGGAAAGGCCTTCCGATTGCAATCTTACGGCTGCCGCCAACCCGTTGGGGCCGGAGCCTATCACGATGGCGTTATATTCAGGCATTTCCGGGAATTCAGATTAAAACCGAAAAGTAACAAAAAAAGCGACCGCCTCTGAATAACCGGGGCGGTCGCTTTTTTTCTCCGGTCGCCGGGGTACGACTACGCGGTACCTTCATCCCCCTTGTGCTGTATTCCGGGCTTATTTTTCGTCCTGTTTTCTTTTAACCTCCACCTTTTTAGAATAATTTTTCCCGAATATTGTTTGAGATGATAATTTTCCGGCTCGCCGATAAGAAAGCCGAACGGCTTCATAGAAGGCACCGCATCGAAGAATACTTTCAATACGGCTGTTATCGGTAACGCCAGTATCAACCCGGCAAGCCCGAAAAGCAAGCCCCCCAGCAGCAGGCCGATTATAGCCATAAGCGGATTAATACTCACTTTTCCTCCCACTATATTTGGAGTAATTACGTTCCCTTCAAGGAATTGCACGACCTGGAACCAACCGATTACCCCCACTGCATACCAGGCGCTGTCTTTTGTGGCCAACGCGAAAAAAGCAGGAAGAATGGAGCCGATCGCAATACCGATATAAGGCAGCAACATGAGCAGGGAAGCCAGTGTCCCGAAAAACCAGGCGTACTGTATTCCCAGCAATAGCAGGCCCACTGTGTTCAGTACCGCCACAATCCCCATCACCGTCACCAGTCCCAGCAGGTAGCTTTGCACCACTTCGTATATCTTGTCCAACACTTCCTGTACTTTTTCTTTCGGCGTTGAAGTAAAGGCATGAAAAAAGAATTCCCTGAAAAAATCCCGATAATACAGCAGGAAAAAAGTAAAGAGCGGCACAATCACCGTTCCTGCCAGGATGCCCCCTACCGATCCGAAAGCCGCCGTCATATAGGTCCCTGCGTTCGAAAGCCCCTGGTTAAGGGTTTCTTTCAGCTTTTCCGTGATCAGGCTTTTTTCTATCCCGAACTTCGTGCTTACCCACTGCTGGATGGTATCCAGGATACCCATGAACTTTCCCTGGAGCGCTGCACCATCTGACCCGATCACGATTACCTGGTGGACGATGAACCAGACCAGTGTGCCCAATAGAATGACAGCCAGGAAAACCGATAAAAGGGAAGACACCACCCTGCTCAGTCGCAACCGTTCCAGGAAACGGGTGACCGGGAAAAGTGAGATAGCGATCAGGATCGAAAACAGCAGCGGTACCAGGACGCTTTGAAGCGTGTAGAGTAGCGCAATGATCAAAACAAGGCTTAACAAGGAGTAAGCCAGCTCTTTCGAATAAGGGATTTTGTTTTTCTCGTACATAACCGGATCTTTTATATATAAACAGGCTGCCAGGCCCGGCACCGATGATAATTATGCGTTTACATAAACTGGTCCAGACTGTTGGAAAATGTGTGTGTCCCGGAAAATGCTTAAAAATCAAATATAATTATTTTTCGGCTGAATTGTTATATTTCCATCGCCTTACTAATTCTCTTTTATAATCAGGTAATTGGCAAGAAACTGATATAAACACCTGATGCTGTTTCCGGAGTTTTGTACATGAGTTCTTACAACCCGCGAGGCTATTCCGGGATCCTGCTAAAGTAAATCGCCGATAACATAATAAGTAAATCCCGATGAGAGTTATAGGAATCTTCCTGGTCAGTTTCTTTCTGCTTTGCTGCGGCAACAAAGACATTGCCCCTCCCCTTACTCTGGAGGGCATCACCCAGGAAAACTACCCCAGGGTAGACGGCTCCACGTCGCTCGAGCCCCTCCAGACACTGATTGCATGCAAGCTGCTGGGTGGGCGTTACCAATGGGTCCAGGCCCTGCATTCAGACAATACCTGGATGTTGCGGCCGGACTATAACGATATCCCCCTCGATTTTTTTAAGGAACGGATCAAAACCTCGCAAACCCACAATTCTTTTATCAACCTGATCGACAAAAAGGCTGATCTTACACTTTCTGCCCGGAAAATGTCCAAAGACGAAAAGGCATACGCCGACAAAATGGGCGTGACCTTAATCGAAACACCTATCGCCCTCGACGCCCTGGTGTTCCTTCTTAACCCGGCCAACGGGGTCAAATCCCTTACTTCAAAACAGATACAGGATATTTATCTGGGGAAACTGACCAACTGGAAGGATGCAGGCGGCAAAGACGCCAAAATAAACCCCTACATAAGAAACGCAAATTCAGGGAGCCAGGAGCTGATGGAATCGCTGGTGGTGCCCGGACAGGAATTACCCGATTGGCCACAGGAAATCATATCCAGTATGTTACAGGCATTTACTACGATAAGAAACGATGTAAACGGGATCTGCTTTACCGTATATTATTATAAGGAGTCGATCGTCAGAGACAATACAAATGTAAAAAGCCTGGCGGTGAACGGGATCTCTCCCGATAAAAAATCGATATCGTCCAAAACCTACCCCTACACAGCCGAAGTGTACGCGGTAATCCGGTCGGACCTAGACCCGGGCTCTATGGCATACAGGCTGTATGAATTGCTTCAAACCCCTGCAGGGAAAAATGTGATCAGGGAAAGCGGGTATATTGCTGATTAGCCAGTTCTCTACTTCCCCTTGCCCAGGTAGAAATAGGTTATGGGAATGTCTACCGACAAGAAAAGCCCCCGCCGCCAGCCACTTTTGCTTACCTCTATCTCCGCTCCATTTTTTGTTTCCGTCACTTTTCGAAGACTGGGGCCTATTTGAGCGCCATAACCGATAGCAAACGGCCATTTGCCAAAAAAGTTGTAAACAAGGTAAAGACCGGGTGAGAGGATGTTGTTCCAGGTTAGTTCGGGCAAGTCGCTTGCGTTATCGTCATCGAACCGGTAGGCCGTCACCGCACCCACGTCAATCAGGGGGATGAAAGCCCCGATACCGCCGACTTTTCCTAAACCGACCGTACAAGTCAGCCCTACAGGAGCGGACAGCGCACTGATTCTTTTCGACGATTGGTCATTCCCGAGATATTCTCTTCCAAATCCAAAGCCCGTAAAGGCATTGAGCGCCACAGAGAAACGTTCCGGGTGTTTTTTTGCCTGGCTACTGCCCGGCGGAAGCGCGAAAAGTTCGATAGCGCGCTCCATTTCTTCGGGTGAGTTCGCCTCGGCAATTGCAGCCATAAAGTTGGCGTATCTCAACATTTCGGCGATCAGCTTTTTGTCTTTTTCATTGCCATCCTTCAAAAGGTTGAGGCAATAGATCACATTGCCAAGCGCTCCCCCGAAATGGCGCTGGCGTACGTTAAAATATAGTGCATTGCATTGTCGCATCAGGAGCACGTACTTAACAGGAATGATGTCTTTCCCGTTAAAACCGAGCATTAAACGCCCGGTCTGGTTAACAGCCAGCAGTAAGTCGGTGACGGATTGCGAATAGGTAAAAAAATCGTCAGCGACAGTAGTGGCCGTAGTAGCGCTGGAATGAAGGGAAATCTGCAGTGATTGGGTCAATTCACCTAACGACTCAATGGATTTGCGCCAGCTTTCCGCCAGGTTTATCCCTGCATTTGCACTACTCATAAGTGTACGCATGGAGGTCGTTGCAGCATCTGAATCTGAGATAACAAAATCGATACCTTCAGTTTTCTGCCACAAAAGCCCGAGATAGATACGGAGCAGTTTCGGGTCCCGGAATACGGTACGTATTTCAGCGGCCGAATGCCATGGCATCAGCGGGTCTGCAGAAGCGGGGTTACGAAACGACGCGGATACCAGGTTGAGGAAACGAAGGCCGGCAGCCATATTGTAAAGCTGCTTTTCGGCCGGCTGAGCAGATTGAATGGCCGAGGAACCGGGGTTAGAAAGGTATGCCATCATATCGATCGGAGGCTCCCCATTTACCATTTGCTGGGCTGTGTGGAGGAGGTCTATCATTACCTTGCCTTCGTCCTTACCGGCACAACCGGCGCACAGTTCAGGGCTTCTCAGAAAACGCTCTGTGCTGCCGGGCAAGGCTGTCATATCGGCGGTAAAGCCCTCTCTCAGGGATTCCAGGTAGTCATTGAACTGGTAGACTTTTGAATCGATGACCTCTAATTGCGCCTGGGTAAAAGGGCAGAAATTCGCCAGGTAAGGGTCGTCCTTAACCTTCTTTTTAAAATTATCAAAAAACACCCGTGAAAGCTCCTGCTTCGTGCGCTTCACTAAAAACCGGGCAAGGCCGTCGGCAAGGTTCGATACGGAAAAGCCCGAAGCTCCGGAAACCTGCGAAGCCCCGCCGGCCGAATTCGCAACGAAGCTACCATTTATCGTCATCTGATTCTGGTCTGTGTCCTATACCCGGAGGAAAGGGTTCCCCTTAAACGTCTCTACCAGTACCTCATAAGACAGTGCGGTACCTTCCGGTATATACTTACTCAAGACAGCACCATTGGTGCTGTCAATCGTAAGCCCTCTTTTAAGCGAGACCCTGTCGGCAGCGGCCGGGTTTACTTCTGTGAAGCAATCGCTCAGAACCCTGGCATCGTCCAATATCGTCTGCGCAGTTAACCCCCGGGATACACAGAGGGTCAGGAGCAATATGAATTGTTTCACGGTATGGCGGGTTTAAACGTTTTTGAAAATAACGGGAGTCTCAAAAGTGTCCAGGGCGTCGTCGAGGGGTTTGCAGCAGTTGCCAAGGAGCTGAGCAAATTGTTCTTTGGCGGGTAGTCCCCCGCCGTTTCGCTGCTTGAAAAAGCTCAGTGCCAATACAGCGATACCTCCCATGATGGCCGTCGCTCCAGAATTCGAGAAGTCCATTTCAATTGCGCTGCCTGTTTTGGAAAGCAATTTCCCCTCGAAGCCCGAAAGCAAAAAAGGTATGTTCTGAGCTTTGACGACATCCGTAATCTGGTCAAACACTTCAGGCAACCTTGCTACATTGAAAACATCCGGGCGATGGCTCGGAAAATTATCATTGGTCAAACCTGTCCAGGCGGCAGCGGCGTTGCGGTTCTTTAATGGTGCAAAAACAAACATCTTTTTCACAGCCGGGATGTCGAAAACCCGGTTAACGTCTGTGTCGGTCAGCCCCTCAAATTGCATTTCCGAACGGGAGATACACTGTCCGGTGATAAAGATTTCGACACCCAGATTGGCCGACAATTCCAATGCGTCCAACAGGTGTCTGATGGTCGTCACTTCGCCCGTCTTGTCAGTAGTTTTGATAATGTACCAGGTGGCAGAAGCGGCTATGCCTGTCACCACGTCCTTTCCCGGGGGTAAAGCGTCGGGAGACTTACCGGCGAGCAATGCGGCGTAAAGCGTACCATGGCCGGGCCCTGCTACTCCGAACGCCTCACCCACCGGGTCTTGTCCCGTCAACCTGGCGACGGAAAAGCCGTCGGCTCCGGTAAAAAATTTATGTCCTGCCTTATTCAGATGGGCAAGGGATGGGAGGCCAAGGTTTACGCCCGTATCAACGAAGGCGACCTTTACATCTTTGCCTCGCGCAGCAACCCATCCCGGCGGGATAGGCAGCGAGGAGATAACCTGAAACCAGTCAAAAGAGGTCGGCATAGTTTGATTAGCTAAAACGATTCACCAAATCAGCAATCAGGGAAATATCAGCGGTTCCCGTAACAGGAAGACCACGATCGGTTTGATATCTTCTGATACCATTTCGGGTGGCATTACCCAATACTCCGTCTGCTATGATATCGATACCGGCTTGCGAAAGCCCCAATTGCGTCAGTCGGACATCGAGTCCCCGTAGTAACGGCGACTGCACCGAAAGCTGACGTGTACCGGGCACCGGGCCATCGTAACAGTCTCTGGGGTTTCCGCTTAATGTAGCGATGGAAATTTCCTGTCCCCGTACAACCAAAGGCAGCTCAAGTCCCCATAAATTGAGATCAACGAGCCGTTGAAATGCATCCATCCGGTAAACGGTACTGTGAAGGGCCGGATTTGAATGGGTTGAGAGCCAATCGCGCCTGGTTCGGACATAGGCTTTTATCCATTCTTTTTCCCCACGATTGGAAATGGTCCCGAAACGTGCGTTTGTACGATCCCGTATGAGTTTTCCCGAGCCATGTACCGTACTATCGTATATTACGGCTATTCCCAAAGGGGTGCTGATACCAAGCTGTCTGGCGCTGTTCGAAGCCGGTTTCCAATATCTTTCGTCAAAGAATACGTCCTGGGTTTCCCTCATGACAGGGTCATCTGCCGATGCCCGCATGATATTGTGCAGATACTGTTCACGATCAAGGCTTAAGTCACGGGATTCAAATCTTGAAAGAAAAGGCGCTAAAGCATTTCCGAATTTTGCTCCCGGGTTATTAACATATTCCCTGATAAGCAAATGCAGGTTACCGGAGCCTAACGTAGTTTGTGAACGGCCATAAGTCAGATGGCCGGTATCACCCGCGATCAGGGTGACATTGCCATAGTCACCAAGTACAGATCCTGTCTCAAATATATTGATGATGGACTGTGCGGTTTTCTTTTGGGTGGGGGTGATCATTGGTTTTTAATGGTTATGGGTTTGAAGGAAATTCTAATTGACTAACCAGGCAGGTATTTACCTGCTTGGCTTTCTTTGAGGAATTGGCTTAGAAATGTGTACAAATTATATTGACGTATGTAAGTATAGGTTTTTTTTAATAGAATGTCGATGCTTTTATCTTTATTTTTATTATTCGGCTGAGCCTACGAACGAAATAATAAAAATAAGGCTGATTCACTAAATTTACTTTTCATCATTTTTCACTTAAAAAGTACCACCATGGATTTTAACTCGCTGAAAACCTCCTTCAAGCAGGACTCAAAAGTCGATGCAGATGACAAAGGGCTGGACTGGAAAGCCCATTTCGATACCTTTATTCAATATACGCAAGCTAAATTCCTGGAGCAGGTTCTTGTGAAACTTGAAGAAATAAAGCAGAAAATCCCCCGTCAATCATAACGACCTGTAAATCTTTAGTTTAAAAGAAACCCGCCCGTATCCCAAGCTAATAGAGTCCGAATAATAAAAAACTAACTAAAAAAAATTGGAACACAGTTAAATAATCCTAACTTGGATTCACAAAAAGATAAACCCCGCACCTTAAATTACTTACTGAATTCCTTCCATGATTTATCAGTCACTGAATTTTCTTGCAGAGCAGGTAAACGCCTATCTCCCGACTCTTGATGGAAATGATGGCATGCCCGAGAAGTTTGTCGTCCTGAAGAATGTCGCACAGCTTACCGAGCAGGAGATCATGGCGCTGGACAATGTATTTATTACGCTGGTCAATATCTCGGAAGAATCGACGATGAAGAACATTCCGAATTATGTGCAGGAAGGGGGCAATACCATTTACCGGAATGCGCCGGTATACCTCAACCTGTATGTGCTGTTTTCCTGTTGTGTAACCCAATCATACGAGAAGTCGCTCAAATTCCTTTCCCAGATTGTCACTTTTTTCCAGGGGAAAAATTCGTTTACCCATCAGAATAGCCCGAGCCCGACTGGCAGCAGGGAGCTGAAAGACTTTAAATTCACACTGGACCTTTTTTCTCCCACTTTTGAGCAGGCCAACTACTTGTGGAGTACGCTTGGGGGGAAGCAATTCCCATATGTTTTATATCGTATGCGGCTTGTAGAAATATTCAGGGACCACCGGACGGAAAGCCGCGGTGTTATCAGAGAAATAGAATTGAATAACAGTACCAGTTAGCGATTTGTGCGGGTGGGCTACTTTCAAAACCAATCCGATGAGCTGGAAATTAAAATACGAAACGCTTTTTGAGCTTAGAATCCTGCATCATTTCTACCTGGATAACGGGAAGGAATTGTATGATAATTTAAGCGACATGGAAAAGTTCAGGATACAGAACAAGTATCGTATACAGGACTTTCTGAGCATTGCGCCGGTAGCACAGACAATGAAATTCCTTTCGGGGAACCAGATCCTGTGCAAAGCAACCGATCAGGGTTTGATCACAGGTGTTGTACGTTATAAAAATGAAGCAGGTGAAACAAAGCCGCTTTTTGCTCCTAACGATCCGCTTGTGCTCAGTTTCAGGATCAGCATTCGCGACGGGTTGTTTAACAACTACACTTCGCTTCCATTGAAACCGAAACCCGGCTATGTTTACTATTTTACCAACGAAAGCCGTTTTCAGAAACGGATCTTCCCTGCAATAACAGCGCTGAACAGTGTTTTCAAAGGTGGAACGTCTTATTATCCCGGCGATATGCTGGTAAACAACGCCGCCAACCCGACCAAACTTTACATTGCGCAAAAGAAAAACAAGGTCAATCCGTCGTCAGCTCCGGAAGGTAACTGGAAAGAAGATAGCCTGGTAGACGGCAAACCGCTGAGCTATGCGGGAAGCAACGACCTGATTCGCAGGAGCGGGCATTTATTCGTATACGAAATCACAAAAGATACCGACGATGTTCCCGTTTTGGAGATTGAGGATAGAAACGGCAATCCGCTCACCCTGAAAACCGTAATCGAAACCGGCGAGTTTAACAAGGTAAAAACCGATCTGAGCCTTTTCCCGGAAGGGTTGTATAAAGCAACAGTCACGACAGACGACGGTTATTCGGATGAATTCCTTTTTTATCACACAACGGATGCTTCAGCCTGGGCTTTTGTAGATATCTGTGTTAAAACGGCGGATACTTCTTACGACCTGCTGACAAGCAACGGGGGTTTAAAATCACCGGTATTTACGCTCCGGTTCAAGAACAGGTATACGTTCTGGCGGTATATCGGGGCAAATTTCGGCGCCGAATCAGTGAGCGATACCATGCTTCCGCTTACCCGACAGGGTTATATCCCCGTCAAAGTTAAAGATAAGAACGGTACACTGACCACAGCGGAGCTTCCAAATCCGGCGGTTCAGACGATCAAACCGGAAACTGACCAGATTTTCTCAGAAATATATGTTTAAACAGTAAATAAGGAATTTATGGCATATAAAACCCCCGGTGTCTATGTAGAAGAAATCGCGCTTCTCCCACCATCCGTAGCACAAGTCGAAACGGCCATTCCTGCCTTTATCGGCTACACACAGAAAATTTCACACAATGGTTTGGACCTGACTCTCAAACCGACGCGGATCAAATCGCTGAAGGAGTACGAGGAGATTTTCGGATCTGCAGAAAACACCGTTTTCAAAACAACGGGAGAAACCGGCCTGAAGATCAATAAAACAGCAGACGGGCTTTATGAGTTTGATAAAGCCATCACCGATCCGTTTGATGATCTGAAATTCAGGCTATACTACAGCCTGCAATTGTATTATGCCAATGGCGGAGGGCCTTGCTATATCGTCTCCTGCGGTGAAACGAAGGGGGCCACACCAACGGAACAGGTTTTTAAAGATGCATTTGACGCATTGAAAAAGGAAGACGAGCCGACCATGCTGCTGATGACGGATGCGCTGACGCTGACCATCGATCAATACTACGGACTTTATACCAAGGGGCTTGCCCAGGCCGCCGATCTGAAGGACCGCGTCGTGCTGATTGACCCTTATATCCCGTCCACAGACAAAGGGTATAAAACTTTTGACACCCTGCAGGCTGATTTCAGGACAAAGATCGGTTTAAATAACCTCAGCTACGGCGCCGCTTATTATCCGTGGCTCAGAACTACCATACCCTATGCGCTGGATGAAAAAAAGCAACCTGTTATCAAGGGAACAAACGTTTCAAACACCGAAATCCCCGATAATGCTGTGCTTCGCGACGATGACGTCAACAACATTGCTAAATCCATCTACCATGTAAACAGCGATCTCTATAATGTAATCAAAAAGAAGATCAGTGAGTTTACCATTATCGCACCGCCATCACCGGCTATTGCGGGTGTTTATGCGTCCGTAGACAGCACCCGCGGCGTTTGGAAGGCTCCTGCCAATGTGAGCCTGAACCTGGTGAAAGAGCCGATGGTCAAGATCGATGATGAGGACCAAAAAGATATGAACGAAACCAGTAGCGGGAAGTCGGTAAATGCTATCCGCGCTTTCAGCGGAAGGGGCATTTTGGTATGGGGTGCGCGTACGCTGGCCGGGAATGACAATGAATGGCGTTATATCTCTGTCAGGCGATTCTTTAACATGGTTGAGGAATCGGTAAAAAAATCGACGGAACCTTTTGTTTTCGAGCCGAACGATGCCAATACCTGGTCGAAAATACGCGGTATGATCGAAAATTTCCTGACGCTGCAATGGCGGGCCGGGGCACTACAGGGTGCAAAGCCGGAAGAGGCGTTTTTTGTCAGAGTCGGGCTTGGCGAAACGATGACCGCTCTCGATATTCTCGAAGGGCGTCTTATCGTCAGCGTCGGAATGGCGGTTGTACGGCCTGCGGAATTCATCATTCTGCGCTTTAGTCACAAAATGGCTCAAACTTCTTAACGATCATGGCCATGACCTATAAAACCCCGGGTGTTTATGTCCAGGAAATCTCGCTGTTCCCGCCTTCTGTAACCGAAGTGGCAACGGCTGTTCCTGCCTTTATCGGGTACACGGAGTCTTCTGAAAATTCCGAAAAAAAATCGCTGGCGAATACACCGACACGTATCCAGTCGCTGCTGGAATATGAAACTTATTTTGGGCATGCCTATTCCCAGAAAACCTATACCATAACGGTTGAAGGCGCTAACAACCAGTTGAAAGAAATTCTGCCTGACAAACGTTTTCATTTGTACAGCTCGCTGAGGCAGTATTTTGATAATGGCGGCGGGCCATGCTATATCGTTTCAGTTGGTAATTACGACGATCCGATTAAATTTGACTCTCTGTCAAAGGGCATCGACGCCTTAAAAGCTTATGACGAACCGACGCTGATCCTGTTCCCGGATGCGGTAGAACTGAAGGATGGAAGTGACAAGCCTGATCTTACCAACTTTGGTCAGCTTCAGAACCAGGCATTGTCTGTTTGCGCCGGGATGCAGGACCGGTTTTCCATTTTTGACGTGATGCAAGGTGACAAGGCAGATCCAAGCGTAAAGCCGATCGATGATTTCAGGGATAAACTCGGGCTCAATAACCTGAACTATGGCGCGGCGTATTATCCCTGGATCACGACCAGCTACAGCTTTGATATCGGCTTCAGGCAATTACACTTTCAGACATCTGCGACGCCGCCTGTGGCGTTAAACGATTATACGCAATTTCCTGAGAATGATAGTGATATAGAGAAAGGCTATGTAACCGATCTGCAGGATCGTATAAAAGACACCGATTCGGTCTTAAAGGCTATTTTCAGTGATGCAGAAAATCAAGAAGATTTACGCAAAAACGGCATTGAGGAAATTGCCAAAAAGCTACTTAAAGAACAAACAGACATCCGTCCCAATGCTTTCAAAACTCCCTTCGGCCAGTATATGAACCTACTTGCCGCTATGGCAACTTCATTTGAAAAAGTTGAAACAGCGTTGGCTGCAGGTTTAAGTTCACCCCTGGCAAACGATATAACCAAATTAAAGGCGGACAAAAAACTCACTGATGCGCTGGGTGTTTTGGTATCCGTTGAGAAAAACACAAAAGTTATCGCCAATTCTCTTGCTGGGCGGAATATAGCGGCAATTGATGCATTATACACGCCGCTCGAAGAGGATTGGTTTGGCGAAAAAAAATATGCGGATATCGAAGCGACAACAGATGACTTTACAAACAACGGCGCCGGAGCCCTGGATATCATCCGCTCTCTGAAAGCTACGACCGATGTCATCAGCGCGGGTTTCGATACCCTGCTAAGCGCAGCTTTATTCTATGAAAAACAGGCTTCGCAAAGGTTATTCATCAATCATCCTTTTTTCAAGGGCGTATCGGATGCCGTTACACTGAAAATGCAGACGATACCTCCTTCGGGAACCGTAGCCGGTATTTATGCCCGGATCGACGGAACCCGCGGCGTATGGAAAGCGCCTGCCAATATAAGCCTCAATAATGTGATCGGTCCGGCTGTGAAGATAGACAACCAGGAGCAGGACGATATGAACGTAACTCCTACCGGGAAATCCGTGAACGCCATCCGGGCATTTGCCGGGAAAGGCACCCTGATCTGGGGAGCAAGAACGCTGGCCGGGAACGATAACGAATGGCGCTACGTTCCTATCCGCCGCTTTTTCATCATGGTGGAAGAATCGGTTAAAAAAGCAACGGAACCGTTCGTATTCGAATCCAACGACGCCAACACCTGGATGAAGGTACGGGTGATGATCCAGAACTTCCTGACGCTGCAATGGCGGGCCGGCGCCTTGCAGGGCGCCAAGCCGGAAGACGCCTTCTTTGTGCATGTCGGACTGAACGAGACCATGACCCCTACCGATGTCCTTGAAGGAAGAATGATCGTCGAAATCGGGATGGCTGTGGTGCGCCCGGCAGAATTCATCATCCTGCGCTTCATTCATAAAATGCAGGATAAATAATTGATTCAATAAGTCTTAAAAATAAAGTATATGGCAAACTATCCGTTACCAAAGTTCCATTTCCAGGTAGACTGGGGTGGCGTACGCATCGGTTTCACCGAAGTAACCGGTTTACAGATCGAAACCGAAATGATCGAATACCGTGAAGGAAGCAGCAAGGAATACAATAAAGTAAAAATGCCCGGCATGCGGAAATTTGGCAATATCACGCTGAAAAGAGGTGTGTTTGCCAACGATAACGATTTCTACGACTGGTTCAATACCGTCAGCATGAACACGATCGAGCGCCGCGACATAACCATCAACCTGCTTAACGAGGAACACCAGCCTGTAATGACCTGGTCGATCAAGAATGCCTTCCCGGTGAAACTTCAATCGCCTGATCTGAAAGCGGATGCCAATGAAGCGGCTATCGAAACACTGGAGATTGCACATGAGGGACTGACCATCAGGAACGGTTAATTGCCCGGCTATGGCTACTGATAACACATATCCTCCGGTAGGGTTTCATTTCCGCGTGGTCTTTACCGGAATAGGCGAAGAACAGATCGACAGCCGTTTCCAGAGTGTTTCAGGTTTGTCTGCCGAAATGGAAATCGAAACCCGCAAGGAAGGCGGGGAGAATCGTTTTGAGCATGCCTTACCTGTCAGGGCCAAATTTCCGCTTTTGATATTGAAACGCGGACTGATCAGCAATTCGAAACTGCTGACCCAGTGGTGCAACAATGTCTTTTTCAACCTGATCGTCGAGCCGAAAGACCTCACTGTCAGCCTGCTGAATGAGGAACATGAGCCGCTGCTAACCTGGAACGTGAAGCATGCCTGGCCGAAAAAATGGAGCATGAGCGATCTCAATGCCGAACAGAACAGCCTGGCCATTGAAAGTTTTGAGCTGCAATACCAGTATTATACAATAGAATCATAGGCCATGCCAATAGAGATCAGAGAACTGAATATCAGGGTAAGCGTCAACCAGCAACAGCAGGAAACGGATGCCCCGGACGCGGCGTCGACTGGAAACATTGCCGGGAAAGACGAAATTATCGCCGAATGTATCGAGCAGGTCATGGAGATCCTGCATAAACAAAAAGAACGCTGATGGCCGATAATGTATCGAAGATGCGGATCGTCGCTTTTTCCAATCCGGAAAGGAAGGGGGAAGGCGTTTCTATGGATGTCCAGGTCAACCCTGAAACTTTCAACCAGAAATACGAGATCAATTACAACAAAGACCAGGCACAGGGAACTTCGGGTAAACTGCCTGAGTTTAACAAGATCAAGCCGCAGAAAATGGAGTTCGAACTCCTTTTCGACCGTACCGGCGTCATCAACGGCGCAGTGGCGGGAGAAAACGGCATCCAGGACGATCTCGACGAGCTGCGTAACCTGGTGATCACCTACGACGGAGACAAGCATAAACCTAACTACGCGAGTGTTTACTGGGGAACGCTGAAATTTGACGGCTCGGTAGAAACGATCGACATCAACTATAAGCTGTTTAATAGCAGCGGAGCTCCTTTAAGGGCCGTCGTCAGGATATCCTTTATCGGGATCATCGATGATAAGAAAAGAGTAGCCCGGGAAAATGCCAGTTCGCCCGATCTGACCCATGTACGTGTGGTGAATGAAGGTGACACCCTGCCCCTGCTCTGCTACCAGATCTACGGCGACCCGAAGTATTACATCGAAGTAGCGAAAGTGAATAAGCTCCGGAACTTTCGCTACCTGACTAAAGGAATGAAAATCAAATTTCCACCCCTAACCAAATAAAAGGTGGCAGACAGCCGGATCATAGAAACCACGCGTCCGAGTACCGTCGTTACGCCCGTCATTAAAATTGACGGAACGGAAATTGCACGCACTTTCAATATCGAAAGTATCGTGGTGGAAAAGGCGGTTAACCGCATCTCATCGGCGCGGGTGACCTTTATTGACGGCGATTCTGCCGGCGGACAGTTCAAAGCCAGCAACGAAAGCCTGTTTATTCCCGGGAGGGAAATCGAGATTACCTGCGGATATCAATCCGATACCTATACGCTGTTCAAGGGAGTGGTCATCAGACATTCGATCAGGATCAGGAGCAGCACATCCAAACTGATCATCGAATGCCGGGACAAAGCCATCGCCATGACCTTGTCCCGCAGGAGCAGATATTTTCCTGATAGTACCCGGGACAGCGATGCGATCAACGAGATAGCCCGCAATTACAGCGGCCTGAGCACTGATATTGAAACGACCGGCACTTCGCACAAGAACCTGGTGCAGTATGAAGCCACCGACTGGGATTTCATTGTCAACCGGGCCGAGATGAATGGTAAACTCGTATATACCGACGACGGTACGCTGGTCGTCAAAAAGCCTGACCTTTCGCAAAGTACTGCCCTGCCGCTGACCTTCGGCGCTACCATACTGGAACTGGATGCAGAGATCGACGTACGTAATCAATACGCGGAGATCAAAAGCCGCTCGTGGACGGCAGCCAACCAGGTTATCGACGAAGCCGAAGCAAAAACGCCTTCGGAACTTAACGGAAACCTGACGGTGAGCGATCTGGCCAATGTATTTTCGGGCAAAATTAACCTGAATCATGGCGGCGATATACCGCAACAGGAATTGAAGGCCTGGGCAGATACCCTAAAGCTGAAACAGGTTTTGAGCAAAGTCCGCGGCCGGGTGCGGTTCAAAGGCGTGCATACGCTTAAGCCCGGCATGCTGATAGAGCTGAACAGCCTGGGCGATCGCTTTAACGGTAAAGCCTTTGTAAGCGGCATACACCATACCGTTATCGCCGGTGGCTGGCAGCTCGACGCCCAATTGGGGTTGGAACCAGAGTGGTTCACAGAAAAATTTGAAACCAGCATCAAGCCTGCTTCGGCATTGATTCCAGCCGTTTCCGGCCTGCAGATCGGCCTGGTATCGCAACTGGAAAATGACCCCGACGGCGAATGCAGGATATTGGTGCGCCTTCCGATCATCAACCTTCACGAACAGGGAATCTGGGCCCGTGTGGCCACGCTCGATGCCGGTAATGAAAGAGGCAGTTTTTTTCTCCCCGAAGTCGGAGACGAGGTTATCGTCGGCTTCCTGAACGATGACCCGCGCCAGCCGGTGGTTCTGGGCATGCTCAACAGCAGCGCCAAACCTGCGCCCTTACAGGCGTCGGACGATAATCATGAAAAAGGAATCGTAACAAGGAGCAAGATGAAAGTGATCTTCAACGATGACAAGAAATCGCTGGTTATCGAAACTCCTGCCGGAAAAAAGATCACGATGGACGAAGACGCCGGCCTGATCAAACTGGAAGACGACCATAGCAACTCCATCACGATGAACAGCGACGGTATCACCATTGAAACACAAGGAAAAATCACCCTGAAAGCGCAAAAGGATATTGAAGCCGAAGGAATGAATGTGAATATGAAAGCCAGCACCGGGTTTATGGCCGAAGGATCGGCAAGCCTCGAAGCCAAATCCGGCGGAACGACAACAATTAAAGGTTCAATCGTACAAATTAACTGATATGCCGCCAGCAGCAAGAATCGGAGATATGCATGTATGCCCCATGTTCAACGGGCCCGCGCCCCATGTCGGCGGTCCGGTGATGCCGCCGGGAGCGCCGACGGTACTGATTGGTGGTCAGCCGGCGGCCTGCTTAGGCGACATGTGCACCTGCACCGGTCCGCCGGACACTATTATCAGCGGATCATCCACGGTGATGATCGGCGGAAAACCGGCGGCACGTATGGGCGACAGCACCGCACATGGCGGGACCATTATAATCGGACTACCAACCGTAATTATAGGAGGATAAAGTATGGAGAAAATTCCCTTTATAGGCAGAGGATGGAGTTTCCCGCCTCATTTCGACAAAGCATCGAAAAGCGTGGAGATGCTGGTAGATGAACGTGACATTGAAAGCAGCCTGGAAATATTATTTACCACGCGTCTCGGCGAGCGGATCATGCAGCCGGGCTATGGCTGCGATCTGCAAAATATGGTTTTCGAAGCCATGAGCCTGACCATGAAAACCTATATGAAAGACCTGATCGAAACCGCCATCCTGTATCATGAGCCCAGGATACGCCTTGACCAGATCGATATCGACAGCAGCAGTGAATATGAGGGCATTCTGTACATCCGCCTTACTTACACCATAAAGACGACCAACTCGAGATACAATTATGTATTTCCATTTTATAAAACAGAAGCAACCAACCTGATGAGCAAGTAGTGATGGCCTGCAACGAAGAAAATCCGTTAAAGCTTGAGGGCACCAGCCAGTATCAGCGACAGTTGAATGCGCTCGATCCGTCCTCTACCCCTCTGGACGAACTGGGGCTGGGCGACTGGCTGTCTTTTGCCTACTACTATGCGGCCAATATCAATTATTACAACATCAGCAACACGAATTATCCACAGGGCGACTGGCGCCCGTTCTTTGAAGATCCAAACGACATTGCGGATTTTATCGGGGAAGCTGAAGAAAAAATGCGAAACGCGCGTACAGCATCGCCCGATATGGCTATTGAAGCCGATATAGAGCCGCACCTGGCGCTGTTCATCAGTTTTATCCTGCTGCTCGGTCATTCCAAAAGAAGCCTGAACGGCTTTACCGAACGGCACCTTGATTTTTACTACAAGCAGGTACTGCAGCTTAAGAACAGGAAGGAAGTGCCTGACAAAGTGCATGTTATTTACCAGCTTGCAAAAAATATCAGCAGCGCCCCTTTGTCTGAAGATACCCTGCTCGATGCCGGGAAAGACACCAGCGCCAAACCGCTGCCGCTGTATTATAAAACCAACAGTGAACTGATCGTCAATACGGCGAAGATCGCTGCGTTAAAAAGCCTGTACAACAGCGGCAATAAAATCCGGTACGCCAATGCTGCTTTTTCTGTAGACGGGCTCGGCCTGCCTTTTAAGGAAGAGGCTCCCAAATGGAATGCCTTCGGAAATCAGGACTGGCCGGTTGCCAATACCGGGTTTTCCGTAGCCTCGAAAATCCTGCTGTTGAAAGAAGGCACCCGCACGATCAGACTTACCATGCATTTCAGGACGCCGCTGAACCTGCCCGACCCCGGCAGGCTGCGGGAAGTATTCAACGTTTTCCTTACCGGGGAATCGGGCTGGATCAAGGCAGAATTTCCGGAATCCGATGCGTTTAAATATACCACAGGTGAAACTAACCAGCTTTCGATAACCGTCATACTGCAGCCGACATCAAAACCTGTTGTAACGTATAACAAAGAACTGCATGGCGAAAATTACCTGACCGACCTGCCTGTTATGCGGCTGATCGTACAAGCGCAGGAAGAAGGATTTTCTGTCTACCAGCAATTGCATACGGCGGAATTAGCCAAAATAGGCATAGATGTAGACGTGAAAGGCATGAAAGATCTTGGCCTGGAAAACGATCTTGGCCGCCTGGATGCATCCAAACCCTTCCTGGCCTTCGGTTCGCAGCCGAGAGCAGGCTCAAACCTGTACATCGGCAACGCGGAAATATTCCAGAAAGACTGGAAAAGCATTAAGGCCAATATCGACTGGAAAAATAAGCCTGACGATCTCCCTGGTCACTACAATGCCTACCGGAGAAACTATATCCACAATAGCCTGAGCCGAAATAGCTATGACCTGACCGTTGCAAACGAAAGCGACACGAATATCGGCGGCGGCCGCGAGATTAACGGCGAGGACGATTTTACCGCCGAAATTACTTACCTGAAAGACGGGCGATGGTACCCGGAAACTGAAAATGAGAAAAAGATCAGCCTGTTTAAAAACACGTTTACCCTGAGCCGCGAAGGCGTTTCCCAACCCGCGACATCATCTGCCCAGAGTTCGTACATGATCGATCGGGTAGTAAACTATTATGCGGAAACTTTAACGAAAGGGACAAATTCATCGCGCTCCGGCGCGGTGCGGAGCAATAGTAATAACGATTCTGCGTATGTGCTGAATTACACAAATACTGAAGACCGGAGCGTTCGATATTCCCGGGATTATGAGTACGTCAATCTTGCGCCCACCATCCGTTCAGATGTTCAGACCAGGTCGGCCAACTTCTCGGCGGCGGCTAAAAATGATTTTATCAGGATCACGCTCACGCGGGATTTCCTGCACAGCGTTTTTCCGCGACTCTATGCCGTGGCCATGACAATTCAAGGCGGTGTAATCCCCAAAGAGCCGTACACTCCTGAAATAGCCGGCTTGACGATCGATTACACGGCTTATACTGAGAATGAGATAAGCGATCTCGGCAATAGTACCGTTCCCAACATCGCCCGGCTGAATAACTATACCCAGCGTAAAATCCAGTTCTTTCATGAAACTGCTTTCGGCCAGGCAGAACAGCATATTTTCCTGAAAGACCAGTTTCAGCCTTTGTCTAAAAAAATCATGACGATGGCCGCAGCGCCGGCCCTCGCCGACCTCTATATCGGCCTTCAGGACGCGCCCGTCGACTCGGTGCTGAGTTTACTTTTCCAGGTTGCAGAGGGAAGCGAAAACCCGGTAGCACCCGCCATAACAGAAACCCTGCACCCGGAATGGTATTTTCTCTCCGGCAACGAATGGCTGCCGCTGGATCACAAACAGATCATCAGCGACGATACCAATTATTTCCTGCGTTCCGGTATCGTCAGGCTGCTGCTGCCGCCTGCGGCAACTGATAGTAACACGTTTCTTAACCAGGGACTGCGCTGGCTGCGCATTTCTTTACCGGCGGGCCTGAGCATCGATTCCGTATCCAAATTCATCAATGTACACGCGCAGGCCGGACAGGCCATATTTTCCGACCAGGACAATAACGGCTTCCAATTGGAATCCGGCCTTCCGCCCGGAACGATCAGTAAGCTGGTCAACCGTATCCCGCAGATCAAAACAGTCTCTCAGCCTTACGCTTCATTCGGTGGACAACCGAAAGAAACTGATGCCGCTTTCAGGCAAAGGATCAGCGAAAGGCTGCGCCATAAACACCGGGCGGTGATGATATGGGATTACGAGCGTTTGGTACTGGCCAGGTTCCCTTATATTTATAAAGTCAGGTGCCTGAACCATACCAACGATACGCTCGAAACAGCCCCGGGCAGCGTGCGTATTATAGTGATTCCCGACATTCGTAACCAAAACAGCTTCGATCCTTTTGAGCCGCGTGTAAGCGCCAATAAGCTGCGTGAGATCAAAGATTACCTGGTCAGGCTGAATTCGCTGCACATCGATCTGCAGGTAGAAAACCCGAACTACGAAAAGATCAGGTTCGATTTAAAGGTTGCTTTCTACCCGGGGCTGGATAAGAACGAATATACCTCCAGGCTCAACACCGACCTGATCAGGTATTTATCTCCCTGGGCTTTCGACCAGCAGGCCGAGATCCCCCTGGGCGGTTCGGTCGATAAAAGTAAAGCCATCCAGTTTATGGAGGAGCTGCCGTATGTCGATTATATCACCGATTTCAGAATGTATTTCGACGGCAATGTGGCCGATCCCGACGTGTTGCAGGCCAGCAATTCGCGCTCTATCCTGGTGTCAGTTAAAAATCATGAAATATCCACTTCAATTCAAGTTTGCACGCCTTGACAGAACCGGTAACCATATCGAAAGAGATCGACAACAGCCTGACCCCTGAATATGGACTATTGCGGGAAGAAGGCTTGCAATATATCAGGGAGCTATCCAGCGCTATCTGGACGGACTACAATACCCACGACCCGGGCATTACTACGCTCGAAATGTTCTGCTATGCCCTTACCGACCTGAATTACCGCTGCTCTTTACCGGTAGAGGACCTGGTGGCATCAGAAGCGGACAATACCCGCCGTATGCACGAGCAGTTTTTGTCGGCTATCCGGGTGATGCCAAATTACCCCGTTACAGAAAATGATTACCGGCAGGCGCTGATCCGCATCGATGGTATTCGCAATGCCTGGCTGACCAGATCGCCGCACGCTGTGGTGGTTAATTACAAACAGACTGGCAATAAGTCCCTGTTGCACTACAAACAGCCCGGCGAAACGATCAATACCGACGAAGAAATAGAATTTAATCTTCAGGGCCTGACCAGTATATTGCTCGATTTCGAAGAATTTCCCGAGTTGGAAGGAGACGCAGCAGCCATTGAAGAAAAACAGGCGGAGATCATCAAACAGGTTAAATCGGTCTATCATTTTTTTCGCAATCTGTGCGAAGACCTGGATGAAATAAAAATCGTGGAGAAACAGGAAATTGTGGTTTGCGCTGAAATAGAACTCGAAGCGAAAGCCGATCCTGAAATGGTCTGGGCGCAGATCATCGCCGCCATTGAAAACTACCTGAACCCGGATATTAGTTTTTATTCACTCAAGGAATTGCTGAAAAAGGGTATGGGCACCGATGAAATATTCGAGGGGCCGGTATTCAATTTCGATGCTTTTAAAGGTATCGACCAGCCGATACCTTTCGCCAAGCAAGGCTTTGTGATCGAAGAAGAGCTGGAAGCTTCCGGACTGCGGACCGAGATCAGACTTTCCGATCTGTATCGCGTTATCATGAAGATCGGGGGAGTGAAAATCATCAAAAAAATATCGTTTACTTTTTGTGGTTGCAATGAAGTACCGGGCGTGGCGGCACAACGGGCGGCTAACGCTACTTCATGGCTCCTATGTGTCGATCCGAAACATAAACCGGTTTTGTGCACAAACAACTCATCCTTTACTTTTTACAAAGACGTAATCCCGATCGAGCTGAAAAAAGCCGAGGCCGAAGCCAACCTGACCGCCATCCGTAACGACAAAAAGGCAAAGATAAAGGCGAAGAAAACCGAAGACCTGCTCATCCCCGAGGGAAGCTATCAGAACGTTAAACATTACGAAACGCTGCAAAACCAGTTTCCCGAAACGTACGGTATTTCACCTGCCGGGCTGCCCGAAACCGCCACAACCGAACGCAAAGCGCTGGCTTTGCAACTGAAAGGCTACCTGATCTTTTTCGACCAGGTGCTGGCCAATTATTTCTCGCAGCTTGCCAATGCCGGAAGTTTGCTGAGCGCCAATGACGACGTGAAGAAAACGTATTTCGGCAACGTAGTCAATGGCATTAAAGACGTGGGAAAAGTGATGAGGCAATCCGCCGACTGGGAAAATACGGTGGAAAAGATCTTGGGCGATAACGGCCTGGACAATTATCCCGAACGGAAAAACAAATTTCTCGACCACCTGCTTGCCCGTTTCGCCGAACAGTTTAACGAATATGTATTCATTCTGTACCGCATTTACGGTGAAGATTACCAGCGAAGCATTATCCGGCACAAGATCGATTTCCTGAAGGAATACGACCAGATGAGCGCCTGTCGCGGAACAGCCGTCGACCTGTACAACAAAAAAGACGCCGCGGAAGACCTGCTGAATGTTTCGGGTATGGAAAAACGGGTCTCGCGCCTCCTCGGTTTCACCAACTACGAAAGGCAGTCGCTGACACAGGAGGATTACCTGCTCTTCAAGCCGGATGCGCAGCATTACAATTTCCATATTACCAAAAGCGGAATCCCTGTTTTTAAGGGGAATGCCAATTACCTGAAAGAATTTGACGCGCTTGAAGCGATGGGGCTGGTTGCCATACTGGCTTGCGACCGGGAAAATTATGTTTTGCAACAGGGCAGTACACCGGAAAAAGTTATTTACAACATCGCCAATGCCAAGGGCGAACTACTGACGCTGAACGATATGGAGATCGATATTGACGATGCGGAGAACGTCATCCGGGCCCTGATCGGTTTTATGCGTCGCGAGTTCAAAACCGAAGGCATGTATGTCGTAGAAAACATCCTGCTTCGCCCCGCCTTCGACTATACCGGAGATAACGCAGGCAACCACCGGTTTATGCCGGTTTGCGTTGATCCGAACGGCGATTTCTGCAACCCGGTCGATCCCTATTCTTTCCGGATCTGCGTGGTTCTGCCGGGCGAAAGCCTGCGGTTCAGGAATATGGCTTTCCGGAAATATGCCGAAAAGCTGATCCGTACCGAGACGCCCGCTCACATCATGCCGAGAATTTGCTTTATCGGTAGAGCGCAGATGGAAGAGTTTGAGACACTTTACGGGCGATGGCTGGAGGCCAAACGCGATTCCGTACGGCAAAATACCCCAATGGACGTTAACCTTAACACCGAATTTATCGAACTGCTGGAGCGTTTATACTCCGTTTACCCGCAGGGAGAGTTAAACGATTGTGACGACGATACCGACAATACCAATCCGATTATACTAAATCAAACCAACCTGGGTTCGCTTCAGGGCGGCGGCATGCCACTATAAAAACGCAAACCATGGCAACAGTAAAAAATCTCAGGCTCGACCAAATTACGCTGGAATACAATTCCTTTGTCGACAATCAGGTATTGACAGCCAAACAGTTGAATGATATTGTTGATTTTTTCGAAGATCAGCAGCGGCTTACCCGAACCTGCCTGGTTGGCGTAGGGCTGGTGTGCGGCCTTTCCGTCAAAGGCGATGCCAATGGAATAACCGTAAGCAAAGGTTGCGGCGTAACCACAGACGGTGACCTGCTCTACCTGCCCGAAATAGCTCATAAGCATTTTAAAGCATATGATAATTCGCTGATCAAATACCCGCCTTTCTATCCGCTCGGAACCGATTCGGCCCAGATGCTTTTATGGGAACTACTGCCTGATGCCCCCACCCTGCCGGCAGGAAGCAAACCGCTCAGTCAATTTAAAGCTGCCAGCAATAAAGAACTCAGCGAGATGGTTGCCCTTCTGTATCTTGAATATTTTGAGAAAGAGCCCGACGCCTGCACCGCCATCGATTGCGACAACCAGGGTAAAAAACAGGTAGCCAAACCTAAAGTACTGCTGCTGACCAGGGAAGATATGGATCAGATCATCACCCGGACCAGTTCGGAGATCGTGGCGGACGACCTGTTTAAAAAATACTTCGACACCTACACGGCCTATTTTGACCAGCCGGTTCTGGGTGTAAAAAGAGTGCCCATCAACAGTTCATCCGACACGGCGCTGACTTCGGAATATACCGCCACGGCAAAATCAGGATCTACCGGGCTATCTGCGGCCATCGAAAAAATTTACCAGACTTTCCGTTTCGTCCTCGATCCGGGCTCCCAATACAATATTTCAACGATCAAAAATACGCTGAACGCTACGTTCGGACAGGCCATCCAACCTGTAGAGGCTCAGTATTTCTACGATTTTTATAAGGATCTCGTCACAGCCTACAACGAATTGCGGGCCATTCTGTCCGACATTATTTACCAATGCTGCCCCGACCTGTATTCATTTCCAAAACACATCATGCTGGGCGCATTAAATACTGTTCCGACGGCCAGACCAGCTCCTCACCGGCATATATTTTATCCTTCTCCAATCGTCTCGAAAAACAAAAAGCAATTGGAGAAAGCAAAAATGATGCTGGATCGCCTGGTTCTGCTTATCGAGGGGTATAAGCCCGATAAAGGAAACAGCGTCCGCATTACCCCTTCTTACGATTACGATCGTAAACTGGAAAAACGCGCCATCCCATTTTACTACCATAATACGCCGTCCCTGGTTGGCAAATGGAGTTTTGAGCGTACACAGCAGGGAACTGAGAAACAGATCTTATCCTACCGGGGGCCGGCTTACGCTCCGAACAACGATATGGTGATCGACCCGCTCAGCTATTCGATAGACGGGAACGACTTTTTCAGGATCGAGGGCCACATCGGCCTGAACTACGAGGAAGCCATTAAATTGATAGACAGTCTGCGCAAAAAATACAACCTACCCTTCGATCTTGTAGCCATCCGTCTTGGTGATGCCCAGCTTCGCGACGTTAACATAGACGATTACCGCTGCCAGTTCGAAGACCTGGAAACCGTGCTTAAAGCCTGGCAGGCCGAGCAGAAGTGCTTACTCGGCGCTGTCACCCGTTTCTTTTCCGCTTTTAATACCCGCACCGGTACCAGGGTCGACACCAAATCGAAAGAACAAGTCATCAGAGAAACCGCCAATACCGGGAGAATTTATGAAGTAGCCTCTTTGGTCACTACTGCTCCGATAGCGGCAAGAACTTCAAATCAGGCTTCCTATCAGGCTGATGTTTTAAATTATGGAGGCTCTGGCGTCGATGCTATCGACCTGAACCTGAACAAAGAGCAATACCTTATCGGGAGCCATTTTGAAAAAGTACTGAAAGAAGGCCCGGCTGCAGGTATTGCCGACTTTGCTGAAAAAGTTGCCAGAGAAGTGGATACCAGTACGTTGGGGACTGACGACTTAGACATTGTTATCAATATCCCCGTACGGATCATTGCAGCGGCCAGGCAATTAAGTGAATGGGTACCTGAGCGCGTAACCGCCATCGATGATTCGATTATCAAAAATTACCGGACCAGGCTTGAAGTACTCTGCAGAGAAGTAAAAAGCGCACAAAAGAAGGCACAAAGTATTTTCAAAAAACCGGCTTATGCCGTCAAAGGATATGAAACTGATTACGAACTGATCCTCTGGCAATTGTCGGAAAACTGCTGCGCGGACGAAAAGCTGGAAGTCTTTCAGAAGGAAATACAAAAACGTAAAGAGAACATTCTCAAACAACTGACCTTTGTCAATTATGCGGCCAGCCATACAGGTCTCGAACACAAAGCCGGTGTACCGGCGGGCGGAACCTTCGTACTGGTGTATACGTCGACAACGGTAATTGCAGATTTCTGCCTGCCATATATCTGCTGCTCTGACTGCCCTCCGGTTGCCTTTATCATACCCGAGCCAAAGGTAAGCCTGTCGTTGCCAAAAGCTTCCGCATGTTCCAATGAGCTACTGTTGCTTTTCCGGGCCAACCCGGCCGATGGCACTGTAAAAGCTTCCCCTGGATTTGAAGACACGGTTGTGAAAACACCAGAAGGCAATTATTATTTCGATGCGTCGAAGGTAAAAGACGGCCAGTTTGGTCAGCCGATCACATTTACGTTGAACGACCAGGTGACCGATTGCACCATTACAGTCATCAAACATCCTGAAACCAAACCTTCCGCATCGCAAAAAGTTGAGGAAGCAAAAATAGTCGTAGCTTTAAAAGCAACAACTAACCAGAAAGCCGGGGATTCCTTTACCTACACTTGGACACTGGGCGACGGCCGCGTACAATCAGGCTTAACAGATCCTAAGATAGAAGCCACTTACGTCATCGACGATGTGCGGAAGAAGTTCCCTGACGGAAAATTAAAGCTGACCCTGACCGCAACCAACCAGCATTGCTCCAGCGTCGGGGAGCTTGAGCTCATCCTGAAGATCCCGGAAGAAACGCCGGAACTGAAACTGGAAAAAGATAAGATTTGCTCAGATGCAGGCCCGGTACCATTCATCGTCGTGAAACCGGAAAATGGTTTCGTTACTTCAAAATCCGCTCCGGCCAGTGTCAGAAAAGTGAACGGACTATGGATATTTGATCCTTCTGCCGGGCCGTTCAACAAAGAAATCAATGACTTTACGATCAACGATCAGCCTGTTCCGGAGTGTGTCATAACGGTATACGAGCACCCGGCCCCGTCGTTTAAGTACGAACTGGAGGTCATTAAAGAAAAGCAGATAGTGAAGATCCATTTAAAAAATACCACGCCAAACCCTGACAGTTTCAGCTTCAAGTGGGATCTGAATAATGAAAGTAGCAGCGAAAAACCTGATCCGGTAATGGAGGTGAAAATGGAAGGCTATCCTCGCGGACGCACCGTAAGCATCCGGCTTACAGCAACCAATAAAAAATACGAAGGATGCAGAGCCGCCGTAACTGAGAAGATTAATTTACCGGGTTCCGAGCAGATAATAACAAGGAGAGACCCAAATCCGAGGGATATTTAATCAATGGGCGCTGATCGTCATATTATCCACCGGCTGGTGCTCGATATCGAAGCGCCTGACAAAGCTATGGCCGATCAGGCTTCCAACCGGATTGTACACCTGCTGCATCACGATCTGCTGCCGAAACTGGAAAAATACCTCGATGAACTTGAAGTTTCACATCATTTCCTGATCGATAAACTGGCGCTCGACCTGGGAAAAATGCGAACCGACCAATTGGAAGGCTTTTCCGAAAAACTGATTGAAGCGATTCATGAAGCTATGGAAACGCCTGAAACCAGGAAGAACGTGCAGACCGGACAGCTTCTTTCGCAAGGTGATAAGGCATTTCATACGTTCATTTATTTTCTTGAAACCGGGAAGCTTCCCTGGCATACATATGCCGGAAAAGACTGGCTAAGCGATGAGCTTATATGGCTGGAACTTCTAAAGGAACCATTGAGCGAAGCTTCGGGCCGGATAATCCTCCAAAACCTGCTTTTTCAATCTCCGGCTGCATTTCACAGGCTGCTCAGCCAGTTTACGCCGTTTTTCTCTTCCCGGGTTATCGAAAAATTGAAAGGCCGGTCAGAAGGGTCCCTGCAAGTTACTGTAAAGACCATTTTCAATCGCTTTATACAGCGCATAAAGTCGTCGGGGACAGCAGAGGACAGCGCTGAAAATACGGAATACGTTCAATTCGAAAGGCTCGCATTTATACTTGCCTTTTATGATCAACTGACGGATGACGGCGCACATGCCGTCCGGATCATTACCGAATTGTCTGCCGGGAAAGACAACATCGCAGCCGCCATCAAAAAAATAAAACCTGGTGAAGGCAGATCCGGAAAACAGGAACCTGCCCGGGATGAATCAGCGCACGGCGGTTTGTTTATTCAAAATGCCGGGCTGGTTATCCTTCATCCCTTCCTGCATTACTTTTTCATGGATTTCGGATTGGTCGCAGAAAACGGCTTTACCGACGAACCGGCCCGGCAACTGGCCGTTCACCTGTTGCATTACCTCGCAACGGGCAAAACTGAACCTGCTGAATACGATCTTTCTTTTGAAAAGTTTCTGTGCAACTGGCCGGAAGAACAACCTGTTGAGCGTTTCATCGCAATTCCGCAACGTATGTGCGATGAAGCCGACCACCTGTTGAAAGCCGCTATCGGTCATTGGAAAGTATTGAAAAACACCTCTCCTGATGGCTTACGCGAAGGATTTTTGACCCGTGCCGGCAAGTTGGTCACAACCGGCGAACCGACCATACTTTATGTTGAAAAAAATACGATCGACGTCCTGCTCAGCTCACTTCCATGGGGACTGGGGGTCATTAAGCTGCCGTGGATGCCGGAACCCTTTTATGTAGACTGGCAATGAAAACGTCCCACAAACCGGCGCCGGCAAACACCCTGGCCTCCCGCGAAAACCGGGGTGGGCAAAGCAGCTTTTTTTCGGCCGGACGAGGTCATCAGCCCGAACCCTTTTTCGAAGCGGCAAAAGTCCGTACAAAGCTCACCGTCAACGAGCCGGGCGACCAGTTTGAGCAGCAGGCCGACCAGGTGGCCGACCGCGTTGTGCAGCAGAACGATCACCCGGTGCAAACCGGTATTGCGGGTTCAAACCTCGCAGGGCAGATCAGCCGGAAACCGGCTTTTGAAAGCGATGCCGAACCAGAAAGTCCGCTGCAACGCTCGGCGGCGTCTTCTGCGCCTGAAGTCTCTCCGGAAACGCAGCAAAAAATTGAAAGCTCGAAGGGAAGCGGCCGGCCGATGGCTCCCGATACGCTCCATAAAATGGAAAATGCGATGGGCGCCGACCTGAGCCGGGTAAAAATTCACGAAGGAGCGGAAGCCAGCGCCCTGAACCGTGATCTGGGCGCCAGGGCGTTCACTCACGGAAACGATATTTATTTCGGACAGGGAAATTACAATCCGCATACCTCAGGCGGGCAGCATTTACTTGCACATGAACTAACTCATACGCTCCAGCAAAGTAACGGTATTTCTAAAAAGATACAGCGTACACCATCTACCGTCGCAGCAGGCACAGCGAAAATAGATTTCGATGCCAATAAAATAGAACTCCCTCTAATCAGTCTTCCAGGTGCCAAAAGCAGAGACGATAACAGCAAGCTGACTCCACCGCTAGTCTACCCTAAAAATTACAAGCGAAAAGATTCATATAACGATGTAGAAAACAAATCAAGTTCCCAGGCGCAACGCGAAGTGTGGAAGCAGGCCGTTGAAGGTAACGTAAAGACCAAAGTGGATGCTAAGGTTACCGAAGCCAGAAACAGTAATGCCTACGACATAAATCTCGATGCTTATTACCTGAAACACAAAGACAATGGCAATAAATTGAAGCTGATCGGGAAACCGGATACGATTGCCGACTATGCTATAATTCCGACGTGGACCAAAAATGGCTTGGCCAATGCCTTCGACGTCGATCACGTGAAAGAGCTGCAATTAGGCGGCGCTAATTTTTCCGACAATATGGAGCTGCTTAATTTTTCAAACAACAGGGCAGCCGGTAACTCGGTAAAAAATGAAATAGAAACCAGGATACAGAACTTTATCGATGAAGAAAAGCGCAAAGATTCTGACGCTTATAAAAACCCTAAATTCCCTAAAACTACCGATAAAGCCAAAAAGGATTTTGACATATCTTTCCTGCGAACAGACTTTAACAGCACTCCGAGAGCCTCCGGCAAAGACCATTACTGGTCGCTTGATCAGATCAAAAACGGCGAGCATCTGAACCGTTTCAAGCCAATGATCTCGGGAGAAATCGAAAAATCAAAAGGCACCGCAAGAAACCCGATTATCTACACCTCTCCCGCTGGCGGGTCTTCGTTGAACAAAGCTGCTATAGCAAAATTTAATGGCAAACATGTTAAATTCAGCGTACCTGAATTTGACGAAGACCAAACCGGGAAACAGACGGGTGATAAGATAGGTGGCTTCGATGTCGAATTTGACCTGTACGGCAGCGGCCAGGAAAATAAAAAGTTCCATATCCCGGTACTCCAAATGGATGGCGTATTGTTCGGGGGTTCTATTCCGAGGCGCGGCCAGAAAGGCGGTGGCGGTTTGGAGCAGCTCATCGTCGGGCTCGAACTGCCGGGTATGAGCCCTATCACGGTCGATTCGGTAGACATCGTTCCGGAAACCGGCCTGGTGCTCCGGGGAAGAATTATCGCTACGCTTCCGGTGATCCGGGGTGCTGAAATCGATTTTTACATTACGGGCAACAAAATCGGCATCAGCAAAACCTTCTCCGCCGATGAATTTAAATTACCTAAACCTTTCGAAATTCTCGGTTGCAGCCTGACTGTTTATGCTGATACCGAAGGCTTCGGTGTTAACGGCCTGCTCGCCTTTGACATTGAAAATATCGGAACCGGAACCATTCGCGGCAACGCAGAGGCTAACGGAAAATTCGGCGTATCCGGCCAGTTCGAGTTCGACAAAAAATTATTCAAGGGCGGGGCCACCATTTCCGTTGAATACGACAGCGAAAAACTGTGGCGCATCGGAGGGGAATTGAACATCGCCAAAGGCCAGGTAAAAGGAATCAAGAGCGGCAAAATCAATGTCGCTTATGAAAATGAAATCCTAACCACGCAGGGAACTGCGGAAACCACGCTGAAAGGTGTAAAAGACGTCACGCTTAACATCGTTTTCTCCAAAGACGTATTCGAGATAGAGGGCGGTGTGAAGATCGAAAAACTGCCGGGAATCAAAGAGGGCGACGGAACACTGAAAATTGCGAAAAACGCTACCGGGGAATACGATTTCAGCGGCCGTGGAAAGATTATTCCGGATATTCCGGGCATCAACTCTTCGGTCGATTTCGAGTTTAATAACGATATTTTCAATGTCCACACCGATATTGCTTTCGAACGCGACCGTCTGTCGGGCACGCTGACACTGGGTATTACCAACCGGGCCGTCGACGCCGCCGGGGTTCCTACCGGCAAACCGCTCGAAGATTATAAGGTTTACGGCGGCGGAACGCTCAGTCTCTTCATCACCGAAGGAGTTGTTGTCAGCGCCGGGGTCAACATTCTCGAAAACGGCGAGATAGAAGTAACCGGAAGGATTGCGCTGCCCAACCGCTTCCAGATCTTCCCGGCTCCCATGCCGCGTTTCTCGAAAGATATCGTTCCGATCCCGCGTATTAGTATTCCGCTCTTCCCCGGCGTCAGCGCTTTTGCCGATCCTTACCTGAGAGCCGACGCTGCCATAGAAGCGGGTGTGCTGACCAATGTCTTTGCCGAGGTGAAATACAATCCTTCCCGTCCCGAAGAAATGAGCATCACCGGCGGGGCGGATTTTGAAATGCCGGCCTGGGCACAGATTACGGCCGGGGTTTACGTCGGTGTAAGAGGAAGCATACTGATCGCTTCTGTGGAGGGCGGTATCGACCTGAGCGCGGGTCTTCGCCTGGCGGCTCAGCAACCGATCATCCGCACGGAATTGAAATGGACTCCTATGAACGGCTTTGAGCTCGATGGCCGGGTAAATGCCATTCTGAAACCGACGCTGGTATTTAACGGAGATTTCAGAGTCACGGGCTCTATCGGCGTCTGGCCGCTTGAGCTCTCTAAAACATGGACCTGGTCGCTGGGCTCTTTAAACGTCGATCCGGGAGTAGAATTCGGTATGGAGTTTCCATTTAGTCACAGCAAGAATAACCCGTTCAACATGTCGTTCGATAATATTATCTGGCATTACCCCGAGCTGAACGGCAAAGTACTCGATAACATTAAAGATTCTGTAAGCAGTCAGTTGGAAGAAAAAATAAATTAAAAACGGGGCGGTTATGGAAGAACAAGATATCATGGAGCTGATGAAAAAAGGGACGCAGCATCAGTTGTCGGGCGAATTGAACGAAGCCGAAAATATTTACCGGCAAGTGCTCACCGCGCAGGAAGGTCCGGTAGTTCACAACAATCTCGGGTTCCTGCTTTTGCAGAAGAAAAATTATGCGGAAGCCATAGAAGAGTTTAGCAAAGCCATCGACCTGAAGGCCGATTATGCCGCAGCCTATAAACATCTGGGTTATGCCTACCTGCTTTCGGGCGAAACGGAACTGGCTATTGAAGCTACAAAAGAATGTTTTGAACTTGATCCTTCAGACGCCGAAGTCGTTGAAATACTGGCGAACTATCACTTCATCAGCCAAAACTGGCCACTAGCTGCCTATTACCGCAGAAAAGCCTATGAACTTTCGGGCAAAACCGGGCATCTCACCGAACTGGCCTACGCCCTCCTGATGGATTCAAGGATAGAAGAAGCGACTGATCTGCTCGAATCTATCCTGGCAAACGCTGCTTCAAGGTCTTCCCGCGTTTATTCGTTGCTGGGAACAGCGTACACAATGACTCATAACTTAGGATTGGCAATCAGCAATTACAGGCAGGCGCTTGGTCTCGAACCCGAAAATATCGAAGCACGCAACAATATGGCCCTATGTCTTTTACAAACCGGAAACGCTGCCGAAGCTATGACCGAATTTAAACGCGTGATTATGCTCCAGCCCGACCATTCGGAAGCAAGGAACAATCTGGCTGTTCTGGAAATCGCAGCAGGCAATACAGACGCGGCATTGAAAAACTTTGATGCAGTACTCGGACAGCAACCCGATAACGCCAAGGCCCTGTATTACAAAAGCGGTTTACTTTTTCAGAAAAGGAAATTTGACGAGGCTAAAGTCCTCCTGGAAAAACTGATTGCTACTCCTGACCAAAGTTACAGATCGAAGGCAACGGAAATACTTTCGAATCTACAGCAACAAAAACACTAAATCTCCGGACGATGAAAACAGGTTCGACACGCCGCCCGCTCCACAGGCAGTCAAAAGAAAAGACCGCGTCGCCATTTTTTACTAAAAACGACCGTGATTCATCTTTTTTCCAGGTAAAAAGCATCGATGACAATCGTTATGCTGCCATGGAAAAAGAGGCCGACCAGGTTGCTCAAAATGTAACGAAGTCGCTGGATAGTACACCAACCTCATCGACGCACACCGGTGTTCAGAAGAAAACTTCGGAAGAAGAAAAGCCGGTACAAAAGATGGGGGATGAAAAGAAAGAAGACCTGCCGGTACAAAAGAAAAGCGAAGACGAAAAGCAGGACGAAAGCGCTGTGCAGCTAAAAGCCGAAAACGAAAAAAAAGATGAATCTGTCCAGATGAGAGCTGAATAATGATTCCCGATACCGAACAATTAAACCAATACCTCGATTACCTGTCAGGATGCTTTACCGCGCGGTTGAAAGCTGTTTTTGAAGGACAGGAATTGCCTTTGCCTGTTCTGCCGAAAACCAGCGGTCAAACCGGCGGTATTACAGAGTTTATTTCCTCTCATCATTTATCGGACGATGAACAGCTCATTTTGTTACTGGCTTTAGCCCCGCACCTGTATGCTGATTTCTTTGACCGGCTCATTCAGCCGTTTATCCACGAGTCAGGTGATTTTTCGCAGTTGGGCGGCGTCAGAAGCCTGGCCGGAAGAAATTTTCTGCCTACAGGAGAGACTGCAGCCTTCCTTATTGCGGGAGGCGATCTGAAAAAAAGGCTGGAAGTGATTGCCCTGTTCGGAAACCAGCATACGTTTGACAGGCGTAATATCCTCTATCTGCAGGAGGTCGAAGCCGGCGAGCCTGTCCTGAACGGAAGGATCATCCTGTATGATGAAGTGATCGAATGGCTCATTACCGGAACGCGTTCAATACCCAAAATGAGTATGCGTTTTCCGGCCCAGCATCTCGAAACCAAATTAGACTGGAACGACGTTGTCTTAAATCCTGCTACATTGAGCCAGATCCTGGAACTGGAGGAATGGGTAAAGCACCACGACGTTTTACTGAACGAATGGGGCATGCACAGATATCTTCGACCAGGATACAAGGCGCTGTTTCATGGTCCCCCCGGAACCGGCAAAACGCTGACTGCAACCCTTCTCGGAAAATATACCGGCAAACCCGTTTTCCGGATCGATCTCTCGATGATTGTCTCTAAATTCATTGGCGAAACAGAAAAGAACCTTGCCCGGCTTTTCGCAAAAGCTGAAAATAAAGACTGGATATTGTTCTTCGACGAAGCCGACGCACTCTTTGGAAAAAGAACAAACGTCAAAGACGCGCATGACAAATATGCCAACCAGGAGGCTTCCTACCTGCTGCAAAAAATCGAACAATACAATGGCCTGGTTATCCTGGCTACCAACTTTAAAAATAATATCGACGATGCTTTTATGAGGCGTTTCCAGTCGATTGTCTATTTCCCCCTACCTAATGCAGGCGAACGTCTTCAGATCTGGAAAAAAGCATTCCCTGAAAAAGCCCGCCTTGACCAGGTCAACTTCGAGCAGCTGGCCAAAAAATATGAACTGAGCGGATCCGGTATTTTCAGTGTTGTACAGTTTGCCTGTATCAGTACACTGGCTCAGAACAGCGAAGAAATATCTGCCGAGATCATTATCAAAGGCATACAGCGCGAATACGTAAAAGAAAACCGCATCTGGTAAACCTGGGTCAAACAAAAATCATCGGCATTTTTCGTTCATCTTTTTGACCAATTCAGCAACAAGGTCATCTCCTTCGCGAAGTTTACCGTCATCAATATTTTTGTCAATTTCTTTCATCCTGGTCATTATTTCCGGACGATACCAGGGTATCCCTTTTATATTTGCTTCGCCTTTTATTCTTCTCTTGCAGTATTCGTAAAAGTCTATGAACATCCTGCGATATGGGGAATCATTCCCGTTTTCTAAAAATTGACCGGTGTGTTTTAATTCGTCGATAGATAACCCTATCCACCGGGGCGGAATCCAATTAACTTGAGATTCCTCACTTTGAAGTACATCGTCGGAAAAGAATTTTTCGGGGTATTTGGCGATTATGTTATCCACTATC
>CAZLTN010000042.1:0-43222 GCA_964562455.1 uncultured Cytophagales bacterium | reverse complement strand
AGATTAAAATCCCTGATTTTTTAAGTCATAAAAAACGTCTTGGACACGTGTGATTGGAGCTAAGAATTTCAGACTGACCGTAAATTCTCCGGCAATTGATGGAGGAAGCAACGAATGGTATTTAGACTTAGATGTTAATTCAGAAGATATAGCGAATAATCCGAGAGTTTTTGATTTCGTCAATAACCGGAATATTGATATGGGAGCGTATGAATATCAATGTATTCCGGTGGATTACAGCGCTGCAACGCTTGAAAATCAAGTCCTTACTTATGATGGAAATCCGCATAGCATCACTGTTCAGAACTTGCCCAATGGAGTTGCTGCTACTTATGAAATAACAGATTCGGCCAACCAAACCACTTCGGGGAATACAGCAACAAATGCCGGCGTTTATACCATTACAGCAACTGTTACACCTTTGGTTTCGGGAGGAGATTGCGAACAAGTGGTAAAAATGGCCACCTTGACCATCGACAACGCCGAAAGCATAATCACGGCTGATGAAATTCAGGAGTTTGTGTATGACGGCACAGTGAAAACCATAACCGCTTCCCTCAACCATACCAACGCTGTGCTGACGTATTCGCCTCAGCAGGGCTATACCGATGCAGGTGTTTACCCGGTCACAATATCGGTGCCGGCCACGGCGAATTATGCAGGGGCCACGGAAAACATCATGCTGGCTATTCAAAATGCGAACTTTACGGGCATTACGCTTCACGACGCAGTATTGGAGTTCGACGCTACACCCAAATCGCTGGCTATAACCGGTACGCTACCGGACGGCGCGACAGTGGTCTATACCGGAAATGGAAAGACGCGTCCGGGAGATTATACGGTCAGCGCTTTAATCCAGAGACCTAACTACAATGATCTGTGGCTAACCGCTACCATGACGATTGAAGGGGTTGACATCGTACCCGGAACCGACGGGACCGTATATGTAAAACCGGTGGGCAGCGGTACAAAAGACGGCAGCAGTTGGGAAAACGCCACGGGAGACCTCCAGGGAGCGATCGATGCCGCCACACAGGTACTGGTGGCATCGGGGAATTACGATATCCCCACACCCCACAGCTTTGTCATGAAAGACGGCGTGAAAATATATGGCGGTTTCAACCCGCTGAACAATTTGACCAACTGGGATACCCGTACCTTACCGGATGAAGGAACAGACGAAGGCTCGGTGCTCAACGGCAAAAATGAGAGCCCCCTGATTTGGAACTACAACAACGGGCTAACCAATACTGCCTCGCTGGATGGCTTTACGCTAATGAACGGTGAAGGCGCTCTGGCAGGGGGCATCTACAACTACAACGTCAGCCCTTCCTTCAATAACCTGGTTATCAGGAACAATACTGCCACGATAGGCGGCGGGGGAATGTACAACGACTCCGCCCCGATCACGCTGACCAATTCGGTTATTGCCAACAATACCGCTCTCTATGGCGGAGGAATACGAAACAACAACTCTGCCTCCAAACTGACCAATGTGATCATCACCGGTAATTCGGCCACGATGGAAACCGAAGGAGCCGGTGGGGGAGGTATTTTCAACCAGGCTTCGGCCCTTGAGCTGACCAACGTGCTGATCGCCGATAACAGCACCAATTTTCAGGGCGGCGGTTTCCGCAACCTGTCGGGGAATCCCGTACTGACCAATGTAACAATAGCCAACAATACGGCCGGAGATGCGGCCACTACGGCTATGGACGTTGAAGGGGGAGAGCCTCAGTTGAACAACAGCATCGTATTCGGAACGATCAGCGGAAACTTTGCGGCGCAATCTTCCCTGATAGAAGACGATAATCCCGGCGCAAGGGTGGCCGCTACACATACGATCACCGATGTTTTCACCGATCCTGCCAATGGCAACTATGCGCTGAAGGCCGATTCGCCTGCCATCAATGCGGGAGACAATACATTATACCCGAACTTAAACACCAATCCCAGAGACCTGGCCGGTAATCCCCGGCTTGTCGGCACGGCCATTGATCAGGGCGCTTACGAAAGTCCCGACGGGGCGTTGCCGGTCCGCTGGGTATCGTTTGAAGGCCGTCTCAATGACCAGCGCCGGGCCGTATTGACCTGGAAGACTGAGGAAGCCAACGTATCCCACTATGAGGTGGAGCGCAGCGCCAACGCGAAAGAATTCCATGTAACAGGAACCGTCACCGCTGGGGGAACCGGGTCGGGCCATTATAGCCACACCGACCCGGCCCCGGTTTTGGGCAGGGTTTATTACCGGATCCGGCAGGTGGATACGGATGGAACATTCAGCTACAGCAAGATCATTTCACTTACTCAGGAAGGACACAGCAAGCTATTTGCCTATCCCAATCCCGCCCGCGACCGCATTACCATCGAACTCGGTCCCGAATATATTGGAAGTAAAGTGCGGCTGGTCGGCCTTGCAGGCCTGGTTCTGCAGCAGGCGGAGGTGAAAGAAGGAATATTGAATCTTGATATAAATAACTATCCACCAGGCGTTTATCTCGTTCATCTGCATAATGGAAAAGTAGTAAAACTAATCAAAGAATAACCTAAACAAACCAATACCGTGTCTACACTCCCACATCTCCAGTTTCTCACATCCCCACATTCGTTCTTCCGTCTGGCTGCCCTGGCAGGGGTGTTTGCCATGATAACTGTACTGGTGGCTAATGCCCAGATAAGCCCCGGTGCCAACAATACCGTGTATGTTACGCCCACAGGTGGCGGAAACGGCAGCACTTGGGCAAATGCCACTTCCGATCTGCAGGGGGCGATTGATGCCTCGGGAGGTTCCGGTACCCGGAAAGTCTTCGTTGCCATAGGGAATTACAATATTCCTGCCCCTGTTGTGATGAAAAACAATACGGAAATCTATGGAGGATTTGACCCCGGCGGCGGCATTACTGAGTTAAGCCACGCACGTATCTTGCCCAATAAGACGGGCGGAGATGGCTCTGTTTTAAACGGAGGGGGTGTTCGTAGATTGGTTTTTAATGGGAGCAACGGACTGAACAATTCAGCCGTGCTGGACGGCTTTACCCTTACCAACGGTAATGCAAATCAAGGGGGAGCTATCTTTAATGTCAGTTCCTCGCCTACATTCAACAATCTGGTTATCAGAAATAACGCGGCATTAGAAGCAGGAGGGGCTTTTTATAGCCAGGAGTCTTCCATGAAACTGAGCAATGCCGTTGTAAGACACAATTCTGCGCCTTATGGAGGAGCTTTCTATAACAACAATAACTCAAATGCGGTCATTACCAATGTAAGTATTTATGACAACGCCGCCACCTTGGGTACAGCCGGTGCAGGGGGTGGAGCGATTTTCAATGAGGACTCAAGCCCTACGCTGATTAATGTTCTTTTGGCCAATAATTTTACCCAATTTCAAGGAGGAGGCATTCGGAATTTGTCCGGCGACCCGGTATTGAGAAATGTTACTTTTGTCAACAATACGGCTGGGGTCAATTATAGTGCGATGAGCATTGCAGGCGGAACAGTACACCTCAATAACTCCATTTCCTTTGGAGCTATTACCGGAACCTATACCGCCAACCATTCTCTGATTGAAGGGAATACCAATTTTTCCAACGGAAATATCAACCCCGCAGGAATAGCTACCACCGATGTGTTTACGAATGTTCCGTCTGGAAATTTCCGGCTTAAAAACGGCTCGCCAGCGGTAAATGCCGGAAGCAGCGCCTTGTTTACCGGCCTGAGCGGCTCCAGCACAGACATGGACGGAAACCCGAGGGTGCATAACTTCTCCACAGGCGGAATTATAGACATGGGAGCGTATGAAAGTACACATAGCAGTCCTATAGTACCCGATGGCAGCGGCATCACCTACGTACGTGTAGGCTATAACGGAAACGGCTCCAGCTGGGCACACGCCACCGGAGACCTCCAAGGGGCGATAAACGCCTCCGGTACACAAAAGGTGTTTGTAGCCATAGGAAAGTATAATGCCGAAAGTGCCAGCTTTGTGATGAAAAACAATGTGGAACTCTACGGAGGTTTTGACCCCACCGATGGCATTACCAACCTGTCGCATACCCGCATCCCGCCCCGGCCGCTTACCGATGGGGGGACTATATTGGACGGAAAAAATGAAAGGATGGTTTTCTATAATTCTTTCTCGGAAGCCAATCCACTGAATCCTACAGCTCTATTGGATGGATTTTTGATACAAAACGGCAGAAGTAACACGAATGGTGGTGGAATGCATAATAACTATGCTTCTCCTACCCTCACCAATGTAGTGATACGGAACAACAGGGCGAATCAAGGAGGGGGTATATACAGTGCATACTCAAGCCCTGTACTCAACAATGTAAAATTGTACCAGAATAGAGCTGATGTAGTCGGCGGGGCAATGTATAATTTACACTCTCCGAATATTGTGATGAACAAGGGAGAGGTATATATGAACCGTGCCGACGGATATGCAGGTGGAATCTATAACAATAACTCCGGGCTGGAGCTAATCAATGTGGATTTTACCCAAAATCGTGCTGACGCCACTGACCCGAACGCCGGTGGAGGGGCGATATTCAATCTTCTTTCCGATATCAGGCTGACCAATGTGTTGCTGAAACAGAACAGCACCAATGCCCGGGGCGGGGCTATCCGCAGCTTGTCGGGACATCCGGTATTGACCAATGTTACGTTGGACGTGAATACAGCTGTGAACGACCCTGTTTCCACAGCCATTGAGGTAGCGGGGGGCAATTTTACCCTGAACAACTCCATCGTGTTGGGTACTATACGCGGAGCTTACACTGCCAACTACTCGCTGATACAGGGGGTTGCCGGAGGCGACAACGGCAACGTGAACGGGGTTTCTGTGGTGTCTACAGATTTGTTTAACTTTATCGGTTCATACGACTATACGCTGAAAAGTACAGCTCCGGCCATAGATGCAGGGAATAATGCCTTGTACCCTGGATTGGATGCCAATACAAAGGATTTGGGTGGTGAAGTCCGGGTGTATAATTATGCCGGTGGCGGAACTATAGATTTGGGAGCGCATGAAAGCCCTCATACGCTGGTGATTACGCCCGATGCTAACGGAATTGTGTATGTGCGCGAAGGGTTTTCCGGCAACGGTTCGAACTGGGCAACTGCCACGGGAAGGTTACAGAGAGCGATCGACGCGATTGGTACCCAAAAAGTATATGTAGCCGCAGGAAATTATAACGTGCCGGATAATTCAAACTTTGTGATGAAGAACGGGGTGGCCATCTATGGCGGATTTGACCCGGCTAATGGCATCGTGGACTTGGATGGCGACCGCATTCTGCCTAACCTGGGCATGGGCGACGGCTCGGTACTCAACGGAAGAAATGTCCGCACACCTGTTGGCAATAACAACAATGGATTGGATAATTCGGCAGTACTTGACGGGTTTACAATCACGAACGGTAGAGATGCATTTGGGGGAGGGATCTACAATAACAATGTATCGCCTACTTTCAATAATCTCGTTATCACAAACAATGAGGCATTAACTTGCGGTGGGGGGATTTATAACGTGAATGCCCCGATTAAACTGAATAATTCCATTATCAGGAATAACACCGCCCAATACGGCGGGGGCATACAAAACGCCTATTCTGCATCGGTTTTGACCAACGTTGCGATTACCGGAAATACAGCGACCATGGCTACTGAGGGAGCAGGTGGCGGAGGTATCTTCAATGATGACTCCGAGCTGGTGCTTGTCAATGTGCTTATTGCCGGTAACTCCACCAATTTCCAGGGGGGAGGTTTCCGGAATACGGTCGGGAAAAACCCCGTATTTACCAACGTTACGATAGTGGGCAACACGGCCGGAGTTGATTACAGTGCCATGGAAATTGCCGCCGGAACCCCGCAGATCAATAACTCCATTGTTTTCGGGACGATTGCCGGAAATTTTACACCGCAATCTTCCATGATCGACGACAATACGTCCGGTGCAAGAGTAGCGGCCACACAAGCTATCACCGATGTTTTCACCGATCCTGCCAATGGAAATTATACTCTGAAAAGCGGTTCTCCTGCTATCAACACCGGCAATAACAACCTGTACCCCAACCTGGATGCCAATACCAGAGACCTGGCCGGTAATCCCCGGCTTGTCGGCACCACCATCGATCAGGGTGCCTACGAAAGCCCCGACGGTGCATTGCCCGTACGCTGGATTTCCTTTGAAGGCCGCCTCAGCGAGCAGCGCCAGGCCGTGCTGACCTGGAAAACTGAAGAAATCAATGTCTCACGTTATGAAGCCGAACGGAGCGCCGACGGCCGGAATTTCAAGGTTGTGGGCGCTGTCGCGGCCGGGGGGACAGGGTCGGGCAGCTATAGCCTTACAGATCCCGCCCCGGTCTCAGGCACCGTCTACTACCGTATCAGGCAGGTCGATATTGACGGTACTTTCAGCTACAGCAGGATGATTCCACTAACCTATACCGGGCGCGGCAAGCTGTTTGTTTATCCGAACCCAGTAAAAGGCAACCTAATTATCGAGCTGGGTCCCGAATACATCGGGAGCAAAGTAAAACTGGTCAGCACCGCAGGTATTGTCCTGCAACAGGCGGAAGTGAAAGAAGAAGTAATGACCCTGGACGTAAGCACGTATGCTTCGGGGATTTACTTCCTGCAACTGTACGATGGGAAAGTCGTGAAGCTGGTCAGGGAATAAAGATTAAGAGGAATTGTCTGCGCCCGGTCTGTGCTATGCGCTGTTTTTTTACAATGAATTCAACCGGTTCTTAGTTACGACAGAAGCGTCAGCACCAATGCCGCAAGTGCTGGCAACCCCTGTTTGACAAATATACTTTTAGAAGCGGTAAGAGCGCCGTAAACACCCGCTACCAGCACACAGGCCAGGAAGAAAACAGCGACGTTTTTCTGCCATTCGGGATCGGAAATCAACAGGGACCAGATAAGACCTGCCGCGAGAAACCCGTTATAAAGCCCCTGGTTAGCCGCCAGCGCTTTGGTCGGCTTGAACAAATGTTCGGGAAAGCCCCTGAAAGTCTTTTTTCCGACGGTTTCCCAGGCGAACATTTCTATCCAGAGAATATACAGGTGCTCAAGCGCGACCAGCCCGATCAGGATTTTTGCCAGGATTCCGATTGTTCCTTCCATATTTTTAAAAAGTTAGTCAGGTCATTGCCTTCTGTTAAAAAGCCTTCCGGAGGTATTTTTACTGCGATCGGGTATGCTTTTTTCGCTTCACAATATTCTCTTCCCGGGCAGCGTTGTGATGAACGACGGTAATGAATTACCTCTTTCTCACACTAAAAACCTTAAACTGATGAAGCTATATTTATGTACTGCCGGACTATTATTCGCAGGATGGAATACCCTATGCGCCCAGGTATACAGGGGATTTAATATCAACGCCACACATTTTGCAACACTGAATAACAATACGCCGCTCACCAGGTTAAAAGATAGCGGGTCAAACGTGATCAGGCTGAGTTTCGGCTACAGGCCGCTTGTAAACAAAACACCGCCTTACGACTATAACCCGACCTCTTTTGAATACCTCGAAAATGCGCTCGATTTTTGTGAGGCCAATGATATCAGGGTCATTATCAACCCGCATACTACCCCCGGTACGGCCGACAACTATACCATGAACCCTACCGATCCTTTCTGGACAGATCCTTCCTATCACACTTACCTGTACAATCTATGGGAAACCCTGGCGGTAATCACCAAAGACCGGGGCGACGTGATCTATGGACTGGACCTTCTGAATGAACCGGCCCTGCCTTGCTGCAATACCGATCTGTGGAATCAGATAGCCGCAAATCTGACCGCTATCATACGCGCCAAGGGGAACCAGCACCCGATTATCATAGAGCCTTTTTCATACATCAATGAAGGCGGTCAATATATCAGCAGGATCAATTCAATGCCGCTGCTCACTTTGCCCGACGACGATAACCTGATCGTAAGTCCGCACTTTTATGTCCCTAACGGGTTTACGCACCAGGGCGTGGGCGGCAGTCCCGACGGACAGGTATACCCGGGCACCGTCAATGGTGTGTTTTACGATAAGGATGTTTTGAAAAACCGGATGCAGCCGATCGTGGACTTTCAGAATGCCCACAACGGGATCAGGATATTGCTCGGGGAGTTCAGCGCTGCAAGGGCAGGCGGTTCCCATTCTGATGTGTATGTCAATGATGTCATCTCCCTGGCAGAATCTTATGGCTGGGATTGGGCCTATCACGAATTCAGGGGAGCAGCCGTATGGGATGCCGAAATGCCGGTGGGTACTAACAATACGATGCCAAGGGACGTTAACGAGCCCAGGATGCAGACCTTAATAAGCTATTTCGAACTAAACGATGCTCCGTTGCCGGTCCGCTGGATTTCCTTTGAAGGCCATCCCGGCGAGCAGCGCAAAACCGAACTGATGTGGAAGACTGAAGAAACCAATGTATCGTATTACGAGATAGAGCGGAGCGCCAATGCCCGGGACTTTCGCACGGTTGGCATCATCACCGCCAACGGGGCCGGATCAGGCAGCTATCGCTTCACCGACCCGGTTCCCGTTTCGGGCACTGCCTACTACCGCATCAGGCAAATCGATCCCGGCGGGGCATTCAGCCACAGCAGGATTATTTCAGTGACTTCTGACGTACATAACAGCCTCTTTGTATATCCCAACCCGGTGAAAGACCATATAACCGTCGAATTAGGCCCGGAACAAATCGGAGACCAGGTAAGACTGGTCAGCACGACCGGGATCCCGTTGCAGGAAATCACCATAAAAGAGCCGGTATTTACCATCAACCTCGACGGTTATCCGGCCGGTATGTACCTGTTGCATACTGCCGGTGGGAAGGTAGTGAGGGTGGCGAAGGAATAATATCCCGACTGTAACAAAAGTAGCTGTATGCGCTGTTCCGGATACTGAACTTTGTGCTATCAATTTCTAAAAACAAGATAGCTATGTTCTTCGAACACGTATATGACAAAAGTCTCGCCCAGGGAAGTTACCTGGTCGGGTGCCAGGCTACCGGTGAAGCCATCGTAATTGACGCGAAAAGAGATATCGACACTTATCTTGAAATTGCCGCGCAGAACAATCTCAGGATCACCCACATTACTGAGACCCACATCCATGCCGACTTCCTGGCCGGTTCCAGGGAGCTGGCTGCCGTTACCGGGGCTAAACTTTACCTTTCAGATGAAGGCGGAGAAAACTGGCAGTACCTGTTCCCGCATACCGGGTTAAAGGATGGCGATGTAATTCAAGTCGGAAACCTGACACTGAAAGTTCTGCATACGCCGGGCCATACACCGGAAAGCATCAGCTTCCTGCTTACCGATCACCCCGCAACAGACAAACCTGTGATGCTATTTACCGGTGACTTCGTATTCGTAGGAGACATCGGCCGCCCCGACCTGCTTGAGAAAGCGGCAGGCCTGATCGGCACCAAAGAGGTAGGCGCAAAACAGATGTTCCAGTCGCTGAAGAAATTTGCCGAACTGCCAGGTTACGTTCAGGTCTGGTCGGCCCACGGTGCGGGTTCTGCGTGCGGGAAGGCGCTGGGCGCTGTTCACAGCTCTACGGTCGGCTACGAAAAAATCAGGAACTGGGCGTTCCGGTTCGGGGAAGACGAAGCGGCGTTTACAGACTACCTGCTGGCCGATCAGCCGGAAGCTCCGAAGTATTTCGCTATGATGAAACACCTCAACAAGGTAGCACGCCCATTGCTGATCGAGGTCCCCAAACACCCTAAGCTGACAAGGGAACAATTTCTGTCGGCCTATGGAAAAGGCATCAAACTTATCGACACCCGCAGCAAAGCCGCATTCGCGGAAGGTTATATCCCCGGAAGCATCAATATCCAGGACAACAACACGTTTTCGACCTGGATGGGTTGGCTTCTCAACTACCAGGAACAGTTTATGGTAGTAGCCGATGAAAGCCGGATGGACGACATCACCCGCAAGCTGATGCGCATCGGGATGGACAACCTCTACGGATTTATCACAGATGTTAGCCTGATGGAGATCCCGCTGGAAAAAGCGGATATAATCGACATCGAAGAATTTGCGTCGCTGATCGGCAATGATGATATACAGATTGTCGATGTACGCGGGGAGACCGAGTATGCAGCTAAGCATATCGAGGGCGCCGACCATGTGTTTGTAGGAACGCTCCCGGATAACCTTGACAAGATCAGCAAAGAAAAACCTGTCGTCGTTCATTGCCAGGCAGGCGACCGGGCGACCATAGCCTACTCTATCCTGAAAAAGAATGGTTTTGAAAATGTGAAAAACTACTCAGGCGGGATGAAAGAATGGAATGAAAAAGCACCCGAGCTGTTTGGGGCATAAAAGTCTGTTCAACCAGGAAAAAAACTATGGCAACCCACTACCAGATACTGATTATCGGGGGAGGCACAGCCGGGATCATGACCGCCGCCCAATTGAAACGAAAGAGACGCGAACTTCAGATCGCCATTGCAGAGCCATCGGAAACGCACTGGTATCAGCCTGCCTGGACGCTGGTCGGAGCCGGGACGTTCGATATGGGGAAAACCAGGCGCAGCGAACATTCGGTCATCCCGAAAGGGGTAGAATGGATCAAAGACAGGGCTGTAGCAATGCTGCCTGGTGAAAATAAGGTAGAACTCGCATCCGGCCGCACGCTTTCCTACGATTACCTGGTCGTGGCTACGGGCCTTGTCAACGACAACTCATTGATTGAAGGGCTGGACCATGCTTTGAAGACCGGAGCCGTTTGCAGCAATTATGTCGATCCGGAATATACCTGGAAATCGCTGCAGGATTTTAAAGGAGGCACAGCAATCTTTACCCAGCCTGCCACGCCTATCAAATGCGGTGGAGCGCCTCAGAAAGCCATGTACCTGGCGGCAGATTACCTTAAGAAAAAAGGCCTGGACAAGAAAACAGAAATCATCTTCCTCACGCCGGGAACCGTTATTTTCGGGGTAAAACAGGTAGCCGAAACTCTTATGAATGTCGTCAATCGCTATGGTATAAGGATGAAGCTTTTTCATACACCTGTCAGGATAGACGGAGACCGGAAACTGGCTTATTTTAAGGACAGCACCCCTGCCGAAAAAAAGGAGCCCGGTCAACTGCCGGCGGGAGCACGCATCACCGACGAAGGCCTGCTGGAAATCCCATTCGACTTTCTTCACCTGGCTCCGCCGCAGAAAGCCCCTGATTTCATTGCCAGATCTGAGCTGGCCAACGCCGCCGGATGGCTCGATGTCGACCAGCATTCATTGCAGCACAAGAAATTTCCCAACATATTTTCATTGGGCGATGTGGCGGCGCTCCCGACTGCAAAAACAGGCGCCGCAATCAGGAAACAGGCTCCCGTAGTGGTAGACAACCTACTGAAGCTACTGGATCGGAAGCCGGCAGACAATCATTCGTACGACGGCTATTCTTCCTGTCCCCTGGTGACCGGGTACGGCAAAATGGTATTGGCCGAATTCAATTACAAAAACGAATTTACACCCGATCCTATGTTGAAACTCATGCTGGTTTTACGTAGCTACAAAGAGCACTGGCGGCTATGGATACTGAAAAAATACGGGCTGCCATTCCTGTATTGGAACCAGATGATGAAAGGGAAAATGTAACTCACTAATTAATTACTTATTTATCAACATCAATTTCAAATGCTCGACCTTATCACCAGGCCATGGCCCTGGTATATCGCAGGCCCGCTGATCGGCCTGACCGTACCCGCTTTGCTGATTATGGGCAACAAATCCTTCGGAATCAGCTCATCTCTCCGGCATATTTGCGCTGCCTGTATGCCTGCGGGCATCACTTTCTTTCAATACAATTGGAAAAAAGAAGTCTGGAACCTCTTTTTTGTCCTGGGCATACTTATCGGCGGATTCATAGCGGGTCATTTTCTGCTTGATCCCAACAACATCGAAATCAACCCGGATCTGGCAGGCGAGCTGGCCGGTTATGGCATCACCAACTATAGCAACCTGGTGCCGGTAGATCTGTTGAACTGGGAGACCCTGTTTACCCTTAAAGGTTTTATCCTGATCGTAGCGGGCGGGTTCCTGGTAGGCTTCGGAACACGGTATGCCGGAGGCTGCACGAGCGGTCATGCCATCATGGGGCTGTCCAATCTGCAGGTTCCTTCCCTGATCGCCACCATCTGCTTCATGATCGGCGGCATCGTCATGGCCAATTTTGTGCTACCGTATATCCTTTCTCTTTAAATCGTCAAACCATTACTATGTCACAATCAAAAGAAGCTACAGGAGAAATTAAATTGCCCCCGGTTGAAGATGACAGACTATCGCGTTCGACCGATGCGATGTGCGTCAACGAGAGCACCCTCGAACACAAATGGTATCACAACCTGAAATACCTGGTTACAGGTTCATTATTCGGCATTTTATTCGTTAAAGCGGAAGTAATCAGTTGGTTCCGTATCCAGGAGATGTTCCGGTTTCAGTCATTCCACATGTACGGGATCATCGGCAGCGCCGTCCTGGTGGGGATTATCTCGGTAGCGCTCATTAAACATTTCAATATCAAGACAATATACGGCGAACCGATCGTGCTGTCGCCTAAAAAATTCAATAAAGGCCAGATTTACGGCGGTCTTATTTTCGGGTTCGGCTGGGCTATTACCGGTGCATGCCCGGGCCCTCTTTTTGCCCAGATAGGTACAGGTGCGACGGTCATAGCCGTTACGTTACTGAGTGCGATAGCAGGCACCTGGGTTTATGGCTATTTCAGGGAGAAACTTCCTCATTAGTTAAGTATTTTACGCATGTCGCGTTTTATATCGCTGTCTTTCCTGATAGCCTGGCTTTTTATTGCCCCGGGATTAAAGGCCCAGCAGGATCACTGCAATGCCTGGGCGAGGACAACACTGAGCTACTCTGTCAGTCCTAAGATCAAAATCGACGGCGAATTTCAGCACCGGAGACAGAGCGGTTTTGGTAATAAGGACTGCCTTGAGGACGACCTGATGTACACCCTCAGAAGCTGGATTCACTATCAACATAATGAATCTGTAAAATTTTCGGTTTCTCCCGTTGCTTACTTTTCTCATCACAGAATAATCCAACAGGAGTCGGACGTCCTTGCTGATCCGGTCAGGGAAATACGGTTTTCAGCCGCAGCGGACTTACAGCATGAGCTCTTCAGGAAGTTTTTTGTAACAGCCCGGAACGCTGCGGAATACCGCATCTTTCGAAATAACACCCCCGACATTACCCGGATGAGGAACCGGCTTGGTGTCAGGTATGATTTCATGCCGGGGTTGAAAGCCGGTTTCTACGGAGAACTTTTTGTAAATTTATCGGGTAGTGCTACTTACTACTTTTTTGATCATAAAAGGAAAGCTTTCACCCTTGAATACAGTCTGACACCGTGGATAAAAGTTGAAACAGGGTACATCCATATTATCCGGCTTCCACCGGGTAACCTGGCGAAGATAAGGGAGAACAACCTTTTTCTTAACCTGACTTTCCTGTTACACCGGCAGAGGAAACAGCCAGGATCTGCTCGATTCCCTGCCTGTAAGTCGTCACCTTAAAATCCGGGAAACGATGCCTGAATTTTGTATCGTCAAATATGTTATGGTGTTCATATCTTGGCAGCAGCTCCTGCAGTTCCTTCAATTTTTTGTTGAACAGCGAACCAAACTTAAAAGCCAGTTTGGATATCACCGTGTACGGCAATTCCCTGCCGTACACTTCGGCGGCCAGGGCAATGAATTCGCTATAGGCAGGATGGCTTTCATCAACCGGTAAATGCCAGGTTTGACCAAAAGCATCAGGCGTATTTCCGACCAGGGCGGTTGCCCGGCTGGCATCGGGCGTCCATATCAGGCTTCGCTTTTTACCGGCACTTAAAGGTACTTTCAGTTTTTCTCCTTTTTTGATCCTGTTAAAAATCAGGCTGTTGGTAATGCTCTGCGTTTTACCCGGCCCGTAAAACTCAGGGGCCCGGCAAATCACCGCTTCCAATGCCCCGGATTGTATTTCATTCAGCACCATTTCCGCCATTTCTTTCCTTACCCGGCCTTTTCTTCCGACAGGAGCGAAGGGTGTTTGCTCGGTGAGAACCCGGTCATCCTGCGGGTACATATAGGTATTGTCAAAAAAAACCAGTTTAGTTCCGTTGAGTTTGCAGGCTTCGATCACGTTTTTTGTAATCAGTGGAAACTGCGCTTCCCATAATGCTGTTTTCATCGGGAGCCCCAATGTGAAATAGGCTATCTCACTGCCTTCCACTGCTTTAATAGCTTCATCCCGGATCGACAAATCGGCAGAAAACACCTTGTCTGTATCGTTTACTTTCTTCGCTTTCCTGCTGACGATCCGGATATCGGAAGTAAAGCTTCGTTTCAGTTCTCTGGCAAGCTCCTCACCTATCTGTCCGTTGGCCCCTAATATCGTTTGCATGCTATGGATTGTTTTTCTGTTTTTTCAACTCCCTCATTACTACTTTCGCCATTTCTTTGGAGCTGAACGGATTCTGCCCGGTAATCAGATTACCGTCCACCTCCACTTTCGACGTCATCGGGATGAAGGCTTTTTTATAATCGGCGCCCCTTTCTTTCAGCCCTGCTTCCAGGTTAAAAGGCACTTCTTTTTTCCTGTTGGCAAGGCTTTCTTCAAACCAGTTAAAGCCGGTGATCGTTTTGTTTTTGATCAGGTATTCGCCACCGGATAACTTCACATTCAGCAACCCGCCTACACCGTGGCAAATCGCCGCGACCATCTTCCCCTTTTCATACTGGCTGCTGATGATACGCTGCATGGTGGTATCGTCCGGGAAATCGTACATCGTGCCATGCCCGCCGGCCAGGTATACCAGGTCAAATTCCCCATTGGCAACATCGGCTAAGCTTTTGCTGTTTTCGAGCAACGCCCTAAACGAAGCATCCTGCCAGTATTCCTTCGAAACTTTATCGAGGGTCAATGGCTTTAAGCTCTCGGGGTCAACAGGCACATGTCCGCCGGCGGGGCTGGCAATGGTTACCGCATAGCCTTCTGCCTGTGCCGCATGATAGAGATGCGTCAATTCACTAAGCCACAAACCAGTTTCCCGTCTGCTGCCGGCATACATGTCGATATTGGTTACGATAATTAAGATTTTCATAGCGACCGTGTTGCTTTTGTTTAGTTCGGTAAAGTTCGTATAAAATCCAAAACACCGTCGATTATTGTCAACTTGCTTTAACAAACTCCGACGGTGTCAGGCCATAGAACTCCCGGAAACATTTGGTAAAATAAGACGGGCTGTCAAAACCGGCTTTGTAGGCCGACTCGGAGCTGCTCAGACCTTCCCTTAGAAAATCGGCTGCGCGGTTAAGCCGGTAATTCCGGACCAGCTCGCTCACAGCAAGTCCTGATACCACACGTACTCTCCGGTGGAGCTGCGATCTGCTCAGGTTCAACTCTTCGGCAAGGGCGGTAACCCCCATTTCGCGTTCTTCGAGGTGCGCTTCGACGATTTTAAATAATTTGCCCAGGAAAGGATCTTCTTTCGGGACGTACGTCGCCAGACCGGCTTCTTTCGGCTTTGAAAGCTCCTCCTGCAGCCGCCGGCGGAGCCGTCGCTCCCGTTCGAGCAGGTTATAAATCCGGAGATTTAGCTCCGGTACGTGAAACGGTTTGGAAAGATAATCATCCGCACCCAGTTCCAGCCCTTCCATCCGGCTCCCGAACGACGCCCGGGCCGTTAACAGGATCAGCGGGATATGACGGGTATGTTCGTGCTGCTTCACCTGCCGGCACAGCTCAAAACCGTCCATTACCGGCATCATCACGTCGCTGACGATCAGGTCGGGGATATGTTCCAAAGCGAGCCGCAACCCCTCTGCGCCGTTCGCAGCCCTTATTACCCGGTAGCGTTCAGGCAAGCTACCCGCTACAAAACCGGCCAGCTCGTCGTTATCCTCCACCAGTAGAATCAACACTTCCTCGTCCTCTACCTCCGGGTTATCTTCACTTTCGGATGTAGTATCCTGCATTTGTTCAGTCCCGGCCAATGGCCCCGCCGGCTGGTAGGGAAGCAGCAGCCGGAATGTGCTGCCTTTACCGGGTTGACTTTCTACCTCTATCGTCCCGTTCTGAAGCGTAGCCAGCTCCTTCACCAGAGCCAGTCCAATGCCGCTTCCCTGCTGGTACTGCTCCGGCGCGACTTCTTCGGCCTGATAGTAACGGTTGAATATATGCGGTAATTGTTCCGGTGCGATCCCCATCCCGGTGTCCGTTACCGACATCAAAATCCTGCCTGCAGCCTCTTCCATCAATACCCCGACGTTGCCTCCGGCAGATGTAAACTTAAGTGCGTTGCCAACCAGGTTGCCCAGCATTCGCTCCAGTTTGGGGGCGTCGAACCAGTAATCTCCCTTAACCGTACTTTGAAACGTCAGGGCAACCCCTTTCCGCCCGGCCTCCTCGCTAAACAGCCGGGTCACATTTTCAACAAAGGCAGACAGCTCTCCGCGCGATTCGGCTACCGAAAGCGCACCGGCTTCGATTTTGGAAAAATCGAGCAACTGGTTAATCAGTGTGAGCAATTGTTCGGCATTCCGTTTGACAGAAGACAACTTTCTTTTCTGCGCTTCGCCGCTTTGCTCGCCGATCAACCCGTCGAGCGGTGAAAGTATCAGCGTAAGAGGTGTCCGGAAATCGTGGGTAATGTTAGTAAAAAAACGGGTTTTCATTTCGGACAACTGGTGAAGCTGCCTCGCCTCCTGCTGCCTTAACGCCACTGATCTGCGAAGCTCCATACGGATAAGCAGCGATCGCAGCCAGTACCATATTCCGCCGGCCACTACCAGGACGTACAACAGGTATGCCCACCAGGTTCCCCACCAGGGCGGACGCACCCTTATTTCCAGGCTCCTGATATAGCTGCTCCACTGACCGGTGGTGTTACTGGTATTTACCTTGAATACATAGCGCCCGGGAGGTATTTTGGTATAAATAGCCAGCGGATTGCTGCCGGCTTCCACCCAATCCCGGTCATAGCCGGTGAGTTGATAGCGATAGGAAAGGTCACCGGGCTGATTAAACTGGAGCCCGGCGAAAGAAAGCTGGATAGTATTCTGGTCGTAAGGCAAAACCAGCTCGCCAACGGCATTCAGAGGCGCTTTCAGGAGACCGCCCTCCAACGGCTCGACATCGATATTGTTCACTTTTAACCCGGTCAGGGCTACCGAAGGCTCAAATACATCTTCTTTAATCGCGAGCGGATCAAAAAGCGTCCAGCCTTCCGTTCCTCCGAAGACCATCCTGCCGTCGGGCAGCAACAACTGGTAAAACCGGTTAAACTCGTCTTCCGGCAGCCCGTGCCTGGTCTGGAAGACCCTAACCTGGTGGGTCAGCACATCGAACCTGCACAGCCCTTTGTTCGTCCCGAACCACAGATGGCCCGGCGGACCAGCCAGGAGAGAATAAATCGTTTGATCAGGGAATCCCTGTCCGATACCGAAAGTCTCGGTCCCCAGCGTCTTTTTGTTCAGGCAGATCAACCCGTTATAGCTTCCTATCCAGAGCAGGTCTGACCTCGACGGGTCGGGGCAGATCCCCAGCAGTTGGTTGGTCGGTAAGGCATTTTCTTTTCCCTCATGTTTCAACTGCTGCAGCTTGAGTGTTTTAAGGTCGACAATGATCAGGCCGTCCATTTCGGTTGTGATCCAAAACTTTCCGGCATCCATGCTGATATCACGCGGACTTAGCGCGTCACCCAACTTATCGCTTAAAAACCCTTTAGGCAACAACCACTTCCAGCTTAGAGAAGAAGAGTCGAAACGCAGCACATTCCCGTTGTAACCGATCACGACAGGATCTCCGTCAGCAGTAAAAGTGAGACCCTTCAGACCTACGCCCGGGCCGGACCCGCTGGTGAGGTCTGGGATCTTCGGCAAGGGGGTAAATGACTTTTTATCGACATCATAAAAAGCGATTGTTTCTTTTAAACCGACCCACAGTCTTCTTTTCCGATCATAAGCCGAACGAAGATGATACCCCGGAGCGGAAAACCGGCTATCTTCCGGTCTCCAGTCAAAAAGGCTGCTGATCGAAGCCCCGAACTCTCTGCTCATTACATCGCCGGCAAATCCCTCCCTGATCCGGAAGGAAGGGAAAAACGGGGTAGTAAGATCAAGCTGAATAATGCCGCGTGCGTTGGTTCCCAGCCACAGTAATCCTGCACGGTCGACCAGGAATGCCTGCAAAGGATTTTCGTCCTCTACCGTTTTCGGCTGCACCAATAAAACGCCGGTTTTGTCATTGTAACGATATATTGTCCCGTCACGCTCAAAATGCTCGCTATCATCAGGTCCGGGCCGTAGGCTGATGATTCCGCGCCGGCTTTTTCCGTCCATAGTAACAACCCTGAATTTTCCTGTTGCAGGCGCAAAGAAAAAAAGATGCTTCCGGTCCCCCCACATCAGCTCACCGTTGGAACGGTGGTATAGAGCGGCCGTGAAATTTGTAAACTGCCCCTGGGCAAAGTAGTCGGGGACTACCGGGCTCACATAGTGTACGATCTTTCCCGTATTCCGGTCAAGACTGCTGATCCCCCGGTCGGTGAGCACCCATAGGCGCCCGCCGGGACCTTCGGCAAGTCCCCACAGGGCGTCGCCACCGAAACGGCTGTCGCGGCTGTAAAGCGTAATCTTATCTTTATCAATGTCATACCTTACCAATCCTTTTTCTTCGTGGATTGCCCAAAGCGCCCCTCCGGCATCTGCCAGCCAGCCGCCCCGGAGGAAATTTCCCTCACGTATAAGCTTACCGGCGACCACATGATCTACTTTTTCGGATACGGGATCAAAGCGGTCAAATTCTCCCGATTCGTATTCTATCCATATCTGTTCCCGGAACTTCCGGATAGCGATAATCAGGTTGGAGGCGATTGAGGCCGTATCTGCGTTATGATGTTGAAAAACCCTGAAACGCTGACCATCGTAGCGGGCCAGTCCGTTGCGGGTGGCGATCCAGACAAAACCGGCCTCATCCTGCTCTATCCCGGATATAAACGACTGAGGCAGACCGTCCTTGGTAGACAGCACACGCCCCGGCTGCGCGAAAACAACCAAACCAGGCAAGACCATCAGCAAACCCGCAACCACCCATTTGACCTCAATACGCAGATTTTTCACAGTCTTCGTTTTATACCGGCCTACCCGACCGATGAAATCAAAGTTAACAAAGTTTGCAATCGATGACCGAACACCTGTCTGCAAGGTTTTTCAACAAAAAAAATACGCTCCAAACCAACCCCGGAATTTTTTCCCTGATATTGGAAATAAAAAATAAATTATAAAAAAATGAAAATTGCCGTAAGTGGAAATTTCTTTTTTTCACTCTTATAGGGTTAAAGGATAAATCGGTATACAAACAACCGGGAATAACGGTCGTCAATATGGAGGAGAGGATTCAACATCAAGGGAAGGAAGGAGCCGGACCGGTTCCGGCATTGCCCGTGACATCCGGCCACGATCCGATAGGAAATCGTTACAGTCAATTGGATAACGACGAATTATTCCTCAAAAAGGCATTGGAGGAAAACCCGGCAAAAGGCGTTGAGCTGCTTTACCGTAAATATTACAAGGCTTTATGCAGTCATGCGGTAAAGTATGTAGGCTCCAAAACCATTGCAGAAGACCTGGTGTCGGAAGTATTCTACGATTTTTACAGGACCAGGGCCTTTATCGGAATCCAGAGCTCCTGCCGTTTTTACCTGTTCCGGTCGGTCCGGAACAGAGCGTGGGAGTTTTTGAGGTCAGAACTGAAGCGTTCGGAGTCTTTTTCCGAAAGAATGGATACGATTTCGTCCGGTCATCAAAACCCGGAAGACATTACGCAGTTTGAAGAAATGTACCAGGATGTGCAGAATGCCGTAAACACATTGCCGGTGGAACGACGCAAGATTTACCTGATGAACCGTTTTGACGGCAAGCCTTACCGGGAAATTGCCGATGAACTCAACCTCTCGCTAAAGACGGTCGAGGTCCAGCTTTACCGCGCCAATAAGCATATCCGCGGCCTTCTGAGAGGTAAGTGGCTGCTTTTTCTCTTACTCTTGAACACAACTATACAGCCATGAACCCAATCGTTACCAAAGAACTGATCTTCAGTTATTTTATGGGGAATGTGTCTGCCATCCAACGTCAGACAATTGCTCAGTGGGCGCGGGAAAAGGCCAATGAGGAGCAACTGTATCGTTGGCTGGAGGAATTTGAAACCCTGCACCCTGAGTATGATGCGGACCTGGAGAACGCTGTCCGGAATTACTATACGTTCCTGGCCGATTCGGAGCAAAGCGCTGATCCGGGTGTACAGATAGGAGAAATAGCAGGTTTGCAATCGGCTGTCACGCGGCGTCTCTGGTTGAAGCGGTGTGCTGTTGCGGGAGTAGTACTGCTGCTGGGCATTTTCTCATTTCTCAACAGGGACCTCTGGCAGCTTAAAGCCTATACCACCCGGATCGGCGAACGGAAGGATTTCCTGCTTCCCGACGGAAGCAGTGTCAGACTCGGGTCAAATTCAATCCTGAAAGTTCCCCGGTGGGGATTCGGAAGTGAAAGCCGTGACGTATACCTGTCAGGGGAAGCCTTTTTCAGTGTCAGGCATATGGATGCCAGCCGGAGATTTATCGTAAAAACGGCTAAAAGGTTTGAAGTGGAGGTATTGGGAACGGAGTTTAATGTAGTGGCACGGGACGCCGGCTCAAGGGTAATCCTGAAAAAAGGAAAAGTGCAACTGAACTTTCCGGACAGCCATTCGGGGAAAAAGGTAGATCTCAGGCCGGGAGATGTTTTTACGCTGGATAATAAAAACCAGGCATCGCTGAAAACCACGACGGTACCGGAGCTCCGGGAAGCCTGGCAGGGACATCTGTATATTTTCGATCAGACTTCCCTTTCGGAAATTATGGGTCAACTGGAGGAAGAGTATGGTATAAAAGCAGAATTTACCGACAGAGAGCTGGCCGGTCATACGATTTCGGGAAAATTTACGGCTGAGAGTATTGACGAGCTTTTTGAATTGATACAAGGCATTCTGGCTATCCGGATAACCCGGCAGGGCGACAGCGTGACGATTTCGCAACCCGGCTTATAGTACTTTACATAACTTAATTATTTCAGAATGAGACAACTATTTTACTCAGGTTGGTGCATACTTGCTATGCCTGTATGGTTGCTGGCAGGAATACCGACCGGCTTCGGTCAGGCACAGGCCATCGCGTTCGTTCATCAGCAGATACATCCGGACCTCTCGCAGGACCAGGGGAAAGGGGTCATGCAGTTAAGAGACGCTTTGAAATTGCTGGAAGGGCATTATAAAGTAGACATTGTGTTCGGGGACCGGATCGTACAGGACTTTGCCGTTTCGGCGGAAAAGGTATTGCTGAAGGGCACTCTGGAAGAAAATCTCGGCCGGATACTCCAGTCGACCGGCCTGAAGTTCCGCAAGATCGGGAACAATTCTTACGCGATCCTGGCCAGAGGAGAACGGAAAAAGCAACCCGAGCTAAAAAACGGGGATACTCCCGAAGCAATAACCCCGCAGAAGAATACGATGATACAGGCTTTTCCGGCTGAAGATTTTACGACACCAGCTGTCGAAAAAAAGGTTAGCGGGCGCGTCACCGACGAAAAGGAAGAGCCGCTGCCGGGAGTTAACATCCTGGTGAAAGGGACGCAGCGGGGAATGATTACGGATGCAGAAGGTAAATTTTCTGTTGAAGTCGATGAAAATGCAATACTGGTGTTTTCGTTTGTGGGATATGTGAGCCGGGAGGTGGCGGTGGCCAACAGGACAACGATCGAAGTGGCGATGCAGGTAGATGAGAAAAGCCTGGATGAAGTGGTGGTGGTAGGATATGGAACGCAGCTCAGGGGACAAATGACCGGCGCCGTCGCAACCGTTCAGGGCGAACAGCTTACCAGGCGCTCAGTCGGCAAGATATCTCAGTCCTTGCAGGGAATGGTTCAAGGGTTGAGAATCATTCAATCGGCAGGTCAGCCCGGGAAGGAGACGATCGATATGAATATCAGGGGGAAAAGTACTTTTACGAATAACCCGGTATTAACCGTAATAGACGGTATTCCAGCCGATATCAGCACGATAAACCCTGACGATATCGCATCTGTCAGTGTTTTGAAAGATGCTGCTGCGGCTTCTATTTATGGTACAAGGGCTTCAGGAGGCGTTATCCTCGTAACAACGAAAACAGGTAAAGCCGGAACTCCTAAATTTTCATATATCGGAACAGTCGGGATCCAACAACCTACCCGTATTCCAAAAAAAGTTTCTGCGTATGAGCATGCCGTCAATTACAACGAGGCCGAGCTGAATGATTCGCCCGGCCGGACCTCGTTCACATTTTCAGAAGCGGATTTAGCCAGGTTTTCCTCCCCGGATTGGATAGATGCCGATATGCCCGGTTACCTGATAAGACCCTCAGCCATGACACAGCATAACCTGGGCCTTTCGGGTGGAAGCGAAAACCAGCGTTATTTTATTTCGATGGGGTATCTGAAGCAAAACGGCATAATAAGGAATACAGGCTATGAGAGAATAAACCTGAGACTGAACGAAAGCATTAACATCGGAAAAAAAATCCGGCTTGACATAAGGAGTGCTTTGATTCCGTCCAAAAGGACAGAACCTGCAACCGTAACCTACCCGGGAGGCCCAAATTCATCACTGTCATCAGCGCTCAGCGAAGCTTTCAGGTACGGAAATGACGTGCCGCTCTTCACTCCCGACGGGAAATGGGCGAGTGTACGAAGTGGTGTGAACGCCTTGGCATTGAGCTCTGAGGAAGGAGGCCGGTTAGTGTCGAATGACATGCAGTTGACAGGCAACGCTTCACTTAAATACAACATAGTTGAAAATCTCAACTTTACCTTTCTGTACGGACTGGATTACACCCAGAATAAATCCAAAGATTTCAGACGGAAAATGTCGTTATACAGCCCTTTTAGTGAAGGAGTTGTGGATATGGCGGTCAAAAACAACGCGCTCAGTATAAGCAATCTCTCAAGCAACTTCCGATCAGTCCAAATGTTGTTGGACTACGATGTCAACCTCAAATCAGGGAACCTGTCCATGCTGGGAGGCTTCACACAGGAATCTTACCTGGAGGAGAGCCATTCGGTAGGGAGGAGTGATTTTTTAACGGAGAATACACAGGTAATCAATGCGGGAAGCACGGACAGGAACCTGTGGACGACCTCCGGCACCGCTGCAGATTGGGCGCTCCGGTCTTTTATAGGACGAGCCAGCTATTCGCATAAAGACAGGTATATTCTCGAAGGCTCTTTCAGGGCCGACGGGTCCTCCAGGTTTGTTCCTGATCTGCGCTGGGGCTTTTTTCCATCACTCTCAGCGGCATGGAAGATCTCGGATGAAGCGTTTATAAAAAATATTGATGCGATCGACTTTTTCAGGCTGAGGTCGTCATGGGGTAAAGTTGGCAATCAGAATGTCGGATTTTATCCGTTCGCATATACGTTGACTACACGTACTTATCCGTTCGGAGGGGTACCTGTAAGAACGGTCTACACACGAAGCGCCGCCAACCCGGAATTAACCTGGGAGACGAAGGCGTCGGTAAACGTTGGCATCGATTTAAATCTTTGGAAAGGACTTCTGGAGATCTCGGCTGATATATACAGGGAGAGAACTTCCGATATCCTGCTGGTAGCCCCGATCCCTTCTACGGTAGGGATGGGCGCCCCTAATCAAAATGTCGGAATTGTACTTAACCGCGGGTGGGAACTACAGGTTTCCCATCGTAAAAATGTCGGTAAGCTAAACTATAACCTTTCATTCAACATTTCGGATTCACGCAATAAAGTAGTCGATCTGAAAGGACTTGGCCCCTACATCCGGGATCAGGAAAGTGTGACGAATTCACCCGGTGGACAGATTACCTCGGTCGGGTATCCCATGGATATGTGGTTTGGCTACGAATCTGCCGGATTGTTCCAAACGAAAGAAGAGGTTTCCAATCATGCGTTTCAAAGTGTACACACTTCTCCGGGAGATATCAAATATACAGATGTGAATAATGACAATGTTATTAATGCGGATGACCGGGTGCGGCTTGCAAGGTCAGATATACGATACCCGTTCGGCTTTACCCTCCAATTGGACTATAGTAATTTTGAGTTCTCGGCATTAACCCAGGGTGTTCTCAGTCACTATGAACATGTGTATGGTTGGCTGGCTAATAATTTTGACCGTCCTTCTTCGACTATTTATTCCTATCATTTGGACAGATGGACACCGGAAAACCCCAATGCCAGATTCCCAAAACATCGCGTAGCTCAATCTGTGGGAATAAATGCTCAGTTCTCAAGATATCTTCTTCAGAATTCCGCATACTTGAGGCTGAAGAACGTCTATCTGGGATACAATATTCCCAAACACCTGACACAGAAATTGTCGCTCGACAAGGTTAAGCTTTTTCTTAGCGGGGAGAATGTATTTACAATAACCCGATTCCTGGGGTTGGATCCTGAAATAACTACTACCAGGAATATGACCTATCCGAATGCAAAGGTTTTCAGCTTTGGTGTCGATCTGAGATTTTAAATTTTAATTTTATGGAACATACAAATAAACCCTGGGTTCTGATTCTCGTTTCAATCTTCCTTTTCTCATCTTGTGACGACGGTTTTTTAGACAGGAGTCCTTTGTCTGAACCCTCATCCGAAAGCTTCTGGTCCTCGGCTGAAAATGCGGAACTCTGGATAAATGACCTTTACAACGGGCTGCCTTTACCCAGCGAAGCGCTACTGGGTGTTACAGAAGGGGCAAGTGATAATGCATGGGCCAGAACAAATGCGCAAATAGGAAAAGGGGCGCATACGCCTTCATCTTCGGAAGTCCGTTTTTTCTGGAACTATGAATTCATCCGGGCCGGGCTGACCTTTTTAGAGAAAATAGGCGAAGTACCCGGTATCGACGAGCGCACAAAGGGCTACCTTACCGGACAGGCTAAGTTTATAATAGCATATAAGTACTACGAGCTGGTCACCGTATACAGGGATGTTCCGCTTGTCACAAAAGTAATGTCTATAAGCGAGAGCGATTTACCCAAATCGGATAAGGCAGAGGTGCTGGCTTATCTGATAGGGCAGCTGGATGAGGCTATTGCCCTGCTGCCCGTCAGTTGGCCGGCACAGAATGCGGGCAGGTTTACCAAAGGGGCTGCCCTGGCATTAAAGGCAAGGGTATTGCTATATAATGAAAAGTGGGCCGAAGCGGCCGATGCGGCCAGGCAGGTCATGGATTTGGGAGTGTATAAGCTTCACGCGGATTTTAAACAACTGTTTCTTACTGAATATGACAATAAGAACAACGAGGTTATCCTTGATCGTCAGTTTATTCCGGGATTGGCGGTTCACACCCTCTACAGCGCTTACGGCTTTTCTGATTTGGGTGGATTTGCAAGTTTTCAGCCTACCGCTTCCCTGGCCAATTCGTTTGAGGCTATTGACGGGTTGCCGATAGGGGAATCACTGATCTACAACGCGGAAAAGCCGATGGAAAACAGGGATCCGCGGTTTTATGAAACATTGGTTCTCCCCTTTCAGAGTGTAAACGACGCCTATTATGATCCTATCAACGGCTCATCGGCTTTGAAAGGACAAATACAGACCAATCTTTTTTTCAGGAAATACGTAAATGATATGAAAAAAGGAGGAGCTCCCTCCGGGAAAAACTGGATCATTATCCGGTATGCCGATGTGTTGCTTATGTATGCCGAAGCGATGAATGAACACCGGGGGCCTGACGGAACGGTTTATGACGCAGTAGATCAGGTGAGAATAAGAGCAGGAATGCCTCGGTTAGACAGGCACCGATATAACTCCAAGGAAAAGCTAAGAAACGTGATCAGAAATGAGCGCAGGGTCGAACTGGCCGGAGAAGGACTACGGTATTTTGATATTGTACGATGGAAAATTGCGGAAGGAGTAATGACCGGTCCTCTGTATAGCTTCGACATACCGGGAGTTCTGGCTTCCAAAGTATATGACGTAAGAGTGTTTGACCCTGCGAGACATTATATCTGGCCAATTCCCCAGTTTGCAATAGACAATGCTACCAAACTCATTCAGCATCCGGAGTGGAAGTAGCATATTCCTGAAATTTCTTTCTAAAACTGCGTTATAAGTAGCTATCTGACATGTTGTACCGGGTACTTTTTATATTTTTTTTCCTGCAAACATTTCTTGCAGAGACTGCTGATTGTCAATCGGGATATTCTCCTCCAAAACTTGGATCTGATCGGGCATGGACGGCAATTATCCTACCTGACCCGCAGATATATGTGAAATATGAAAGGAATCAGCCGATTCTGGATCTGATGACGGCATGGATCAGTGAAAACATAGACCACCTGAATATCAGGTTTGTGCTCTGTACGGGAGATTTGGTCGATGACAACACTTTGTTTCGCGCTGATTTAAAGAGCAAAATAAAAACCAGCAGGCAGCAATGGAATGCAGTGAGCGGGTCTTTTGCAAAACTGGACGGCAAGGTACCTTATATTACCGCAACCGGGAATCATGACTATGGCATGATTCACAAAACAGATACCCGGAAGACGGATTTTCACAAATATTTCACTTTTGAAAGAAACACCAGGAATCAGGAGGCTTTAAAAGAAGTTTTCCTGAATGACGAGGGTATTCCGACTCTCGAGAATGCTGCTTTTGAGTTTGTTTCGCCGCGCGGCATAAAATACCTGATTATATGCCTGGAGTTCGCTCCCCGGGATTCGGCCATAGAGTGGGCAAAGAAAATTGCAGAGGACAGCCGGTATAAGGAACATAAAATAGGCATACTCACTCACTATTATCTGACTTCTTCCGGAGAACATACCCATGTAAACAAGTGGGTTCTGCCGGAGAGCAATATGGGAAAAGATATCTGGCAGAAATTAATTGAACCTTCCGATCATATCCGGATGGTTTTCGGAGGACATATTGGAAGCCCGGACAACGAGAGAGCTCATTTAGCATTCAGACAGGATAGAAATAAAGGAGGAAAGAATGTCGCCCAGATGGTTTTTAACGCCCAGGGCCTGGGTGGAGGAAGCGACGGGAACGGGGGAGACGGGTGGCTTCGTATCCTGGAGTTTGAAGAGGATGAGAATAGAATAAAAGTAAGAGTAAAGACCTTCTCTCCGTTGTTCGCCATTTCTCCCCGTACACAGCACCTGGCCTGGAGGCGGGCAGACTACGACGAATTTGATTTTGTATTGGATTGAATCTGTGAGAGCTTCCGATAACGGAAGTAAGATCGGGAACGCATACATTTGTGAGAAAACAGGTAAAGACGCAATGACAAAGTATGCACTTCTATCCCTGGTGCTTTCAGGAGTTCTTCAGACAGGTATTTTTGCTCAGAACCCGGTAGGAAAAGCAAATGGCCGGGATCTTCCCAATATTGTTTTCATCCTGGCCGACGACCTGGGCTATGGTGATCTGAGTTTTTTGGGACAAGAGAAATTTCAAACACCTAATATTGATAAGCTGGCCAGGGAGGGCCTTTTCTTTTCGCAAATGTACTCGGGCAGTACGGTGTGCGCGCCCTCGAGATGCGCCCTGATCAGCGGGCAACATACCGGTCATACCTTCGTCAGAGGCAACAAAGAGGTACGGCCGGAAGGACAGTACCCGATCCCCGATTCACTTTATACAATTTTTGAATACCTGAAAGACGAAGGATATACCACCGGCGTTTTCGGAAAATGGGGCCTGGGATACCCCGGGTCGGAAGGAGATCCTATGAACCAGGGAGTTGACCGGTTCTATGGCTTCAATTGCCAGCGGATAGGGCACAACTACTACCCGTATTACCTGTGGGATAATGACCACAAGCACTGGCTGTCGGGCAACCAGGGAAAAGATGAAAAGGAGTACGCACCATATCTGATTCAAAACCAGGCGCTCGATTTTATACGTAAAAATAAGGAGAAGCCTTTTTTCCTGTTCAGGTCGACGATCATACCTCATGCCGAGCTAAAAGTGCCGGATGAGATAATGAAAGAGTATGCAGGCAGATTTGGAGAGGCAACCCCCTTCAAAGGGATAGATAACGGCGATCAGTACAAAGTGGGCGGCTACGGTTCCCAACCCGATCCCAGGGCAGCTTTCGCTGCTATGGTTGGGATCCTGGATCGCCAGGTGGGAGAGATTGTAGCTATGCTCGATTCTCTTCAGATCCGGGATAAAACATTGATTGTCTTTTCTTCCGACAACGGTCCACACACCGAAGGAGGCGCTGATCCTGACTATTTCAACTCCAATGCTCATTTTAGAGGGTATAAGAGGGATCTTTATGAAGGAGGGATCCGCGTCCCGGCCATATTCAACTGGCCGGGCACGATCTCACCTGGCAGGACAGCTCACCTAAGCGCATTCTGGGATGTCTATCCTACCGTAATGGAATTGACAGGTGCGCGCAAGCCGCCTCATGCAATCGACGGTCTCTCACTGCTTCCCACTCTGCTCGGCAATAAAAAAGACCAGAAGCAGCATGAGCACCTGTATTGGGAATTCCATGAACTAGGCGGAAGGATCGCGTTGAGAAAAGGTGATTTTAAACTGGTGTGCTACGATGTGCTTAAGCCTGGGCTCACCAAAATGGAGCTATTCAATATTGCAACCGACCCTTCAGAAAGCAATGATCTTTCGCAGCAATACCCGCAGAAAGTCAAGGAGCTGTTCAGCATAGCACAGCGCGAAAGGGTTCCTTCAGAGATTTTCAGATTTGATTCTTCGCGGTATAGTGGAGAGAAGTAGTCGACCCGGCCTAAATATAGCAACCCGAAGCAGCTTTAACGCACAAGGTTGATATCAGTATTCTATCTGAAAAAGGAAGCCGGTCTACCGGGATGAAATATATCCCGATAGGAAACCACATAATAACAGCAAGATAACACGGCCGTGCCTGTATAGGCTTGAGGCTAATTTTCTGAACATTTTTCACTTTTCTTACCAGTTACTTGGGTCAAATAGCTAGATTAAGATAAATTTTTTAAGGCCGTCTTCTATTCTAGTGAAAATGAAGTTTCTACCAGTCACAAACATTGCACTAAAATCAATATTTTTCGCATTATTTATATGCCTAGCGAACATATCCCATTCACAGGGCACCTATAAAGTCAGGTTATGCCCTGGATCGTCAAAAGCATTTGCCGAATTAGTTTCCTATCTCGAAACTTATAATCACGACGACCTTACACTGCTTGACGCATGGTTGGGAAAATGGGCGGAAAATAACAAAATGTTCGTTGCAGAAGTACTTCTGGAACGGACACGGGATAAAAAAACATTCCGCTGGAACAATAGAAATCGCAGCAGCAGAGGCCAGTCAACTACAATAGAACCGGCCATAATCAGTACTCGCTCTGTCATTGACCCGGAATCAATTAAATGTTTGTTTAAAGACACGCTGATAGTTCTGGACACACTGAAGTTTCCTGTAGGTGGTCTTAGTGCACTTAACTTTTATATAAAAATTGGTAAAACGGAATCGCTATTGCCCTATAATCCTTCGAATAAAAAAATAACATTACATCGTGACTTTTTCCCTGGCCTCCGTCCGGGCAGGTACAGCTCTTTCGAAATCTGGGTTAAGTCTAAGGAAGAGTTTCAGAAAATAGAGCAGGGGACACTATATCTCCCTCACGACGATGAAATCAAAATGATTCGGGAAATTGCCGAAAACCGGCTAAATGAAGTTAAAAATCCCGAAGAGATGGCCAGCATCGTCATTCCCTTTATGTCGGCCATCTGGGGTGGAAAAACCTGTAGGGATAAGGATGTTTTTAATAAATCTCAGGCAGAAAGCCTGGAACTACTACTTAATCGGAGATAAGTATAATGGAAATTAGTGGGATCTTCTTTATTGTCTTGCTACACCTTTTTATACTCTTACTGATCATTTTGCTAAGGCATGGCCTCCAATACAGGCTCAATCGTCTGATCATTACTATTTGGGCTAGTTTGATCTTTACGATATTGACTATAGGTTACTTTAACCAAACTCCATTATTTTTCAATCGGGAGGCTCTTAGTACATCATTGACCAATCCTTTTCTAAGCTCTGAGGCTAAAGACTCTCTGATATTTGCAGAAAACCCTTTTATATTAATAGATGTTAGCACTCAACAGCAATTACTTGGCAGCGGGATCGAAGGTGATAGTATCACAAGACGTGCAGCAGTTGACAGAAAGCGGCTTGGAGAGTTTCTTAATTGGCTGGCTGGCAGAAAAGATGCATTTGGACAAGTCATTTGTGACGTAATTTTTCAGCAGAAAAGCTCTGCAGACTCCTTCCTTTTAAATGCAGTTAATGAGTTCCGGAATACGCAAAAGCTACTGATAGCAGGCACTAGCCTGTACCCTGATTATTCAATAAGCAAAGATAGTGTGTTCGATACCGAAAAATTCGAGAGTTACCCTGTCGACATCACAAAGTATAATGACACTTATTTTAGCCAGAAACTATACTACACTGAAAAAGAATATCAAAGTCCCACAGGTCTGCAAAAGGAGTTTTTAGCATACAAACTCTATTTACTCAGAAAAAACTATCGTACTTCAGAGCCACTTAGCGGCGCCGGAATGCAGTTGATTAAGGAGTCTTCGATATCGGAATTTAACCGGCATAGTCACTGGGCTACCAATTGGTTTATTCCGAAGCTGTCGCTTACGGAGGAAGATATTTCCGGTTCTGCATACCGTGAAAATCAAACTTTTTTTGATCAATTATTCAGCCTTCTTTTTTCTCCTATCTCCGAATCACGGTTTAAGTCGATAAATTTTGTAATCTCACCTCTCGCTGAAGTCATATCTGATGACGGGAAGGCACGGCTGGAAGAAAGATTTTCAAACTATAAAGGAGTAAATCCAATCATCCTGATTGCCAGCTTTTCCGATCCACAGAATGACGTGCACCTTACTGCCGCCGGAAAAATGCATGGCGGTTTGATATTTATGAATATCTTTTACAACCTCCTTGCGGAAAGACACATCATTTCGATCGGTTACTGTGTTTATCTTTTACTGTTTTATTGTGCCATCTTTACTGTAATGATCGAACTGCAGGCAGGCTTCCATAGACAAAGCAAGCTATACTATAAACAGCAGCAACTAAGAAGCTTCATCGATTCCCGTAAACTTGGTGATCGTTCAGACAGGATGCTAAGTCTTCTACTGGATTGGTTCGACAAACTGGTTCTTAAGCAGCTTCACTACTGGATGCTAATCGGGATGGTGATAGGAGCAGACCGTCTTTTCGAACACTCTATTAACATTGCATTTCCTCTCCTGTTTTTGGGTCTGTCTGCCGGATGGCTGAGCACTCTCGAAAAGCTACTTCCTCAACCTCTCAGGGAAAACTAATTTATCGAAAAAGTCAATTATGAAAAAACTTTTCCTTACCCTCCCGCTTGTCCTCTTGATTTTCTATACCGTCCAGGCTCAGGATTTCCAGGATTGGAAAAATGAGTTTAATCGGGCCGAGAGCAATTTCATCTCCGATGCAGCAGTAGAGGCAGCGGAACGGGCTAACCAAATCGCGTACAATTTAAAAGGAGAAGAGGGGCTAAAAGCGAGAACCAAATCGACCGAGCAATTGATTAACCTATATATCCACAAGGATTACCCTGATAAGATCTTTGCTGTATGTAAAAATCTAATACAAAGCTATCGAGAGATGGATCGGGTTAAAACTAATGATTTCATTGAAATAGCTCAAAATATAGCTAGTCTATATCAGGCCTACAATCGGAATGATGAAGCGCTTTTTTTGCTGTCGGAAGTGAATGATATTATCGATAGCAACGTGACAGCCGGGCTGGAGGGCCAAAAGGTTAAGACGAGTCTTGGGGGGCTTCTTATATACTATGGTCAATATGAAAGAGCCGAGATGCTACTCAACCAGGCGATGGCGTCGGCATCCCGTCCAAAAAAATTTGTAAATTATGAAGGTGAAGACCTCGTCTTACTGAAGTTTTTCAGAGGGCTCCTGTTTGCAATGATGAAAAAGTACGAAGCTTCGCTTCTGGAATTTAAATCCGTGGAAAAATTAGTTCCAAAAAGATCGACAGACTATGTTAAACTCCACAATGCCATTGGCTTGATGCAGTCTGATCTTGGAATGCATAAGAAAGCGATCTTTTCCTTCAAACGTGCTTTCCTCTGGCTGTTGTTACGTGAAATGCAGGAAACAGACGACTATGCACTGGTTCTGACCAACATGGGAAGCGAATACCTTTCAATGGGCAAGTACAAAAAAGCAGACAGACATCTTAATTTAGGCTTTGAGACATATCGATCTGTGGCAAACGGGAAACCGGAATCTCTTCCGCTTTATGTAAATCAATCAAAAATTTCTGCCAGAAGTATGTTTCTCCAGTCAAAATATGAGGAGTGTTGGAAAATACTCGATAGTGGGATCATCTCCCAACTGAAAAGGTATAGGAATGAACAAGTGGTTCTTGCGGAATCCGAGAGAGAATCTGTTATCAAAAATATCAACCAATCAATAGACTGGCTGCAAACACTTCTATTGATGGACTCAAAAAATACTGAAAAAGCCAGGGTTTCATTTGAAAAACAGATGCAGTTAAAAGGAGAGATATTAACAAAAACTCAGGAAATAACACGAAAAATAGAGCAGATTTCTCTTTCAGATCCCAAGCTTGCACAGCTACTTAACGATTGGAAACACTATAGAAGGCTGCTTGCTAGTGAGCTTCAAAAGCCGAAAGAAAATCAGGAAAAGAAACTGGAACTTGAAACCAAAATAATTGACCTGGAGCGTAGGTTTTCGAGTCAATACCAGGAAAGCAATATAGAGACTGCATCGGAAGTGAGTTTTACAACCGTCAAAGACAAATTAAAAGACGGTGAGGCCGCAATTGAATTTGTACATTTTAACGTATTCGATAAAAAATACGATTTCTACAGGCAACCCGGTGATTCCACAGTCTATGCCGCGTATGTAATAAAAAAAGAATTGGAAGCACCAGTATTTGTCGTACTTGGAAGTCAGCGGCGACTCGAAAACATATTGGTTCAACTCGACAATCGCATCGAATCATCGTACCATATCGATGATCCCGCAACCCGGTTGTTGACGGAATTTGTCTGGAGTCCTCTAAGTTCCCTATTAGATGGCGTACAAAAACTATCCTATTCGCCATCGGGATTACTTCACCGGGTATCGTTTAACGCCATTCCTATCGGAGCTGCCAGACATCTGGTCGATCGCTTTCCAGGAGGGCTTCATCGTCTTTTATCCATTCGCGAGTTGGGAACAGATATTGCTGACGTTACATTTAAGGAAGATAAATACAGCGCGGTACTTATCGGAGGAGTTGATTACCTGTCCAAACCCAATGAAGGTTTAGCCGGCCTTAATATGACTCCTCCGGTTGACTTCTCTTCTAATCCGAATGATATTGCCATATGCTTCGATTCGCTGCCTCATACTTTGGTCGAAGTCAATTCCATTGCGTCTTACTTTCCGGTTAGCGAAAAGGTCAGGAAGTTAACAAAAGGTGACGCAACTGAATCTGCCTTCAAAAATTTGTCGGGACAATCTCCCGATATCATTTTTCTCGGTACGCACGGGTTTTACTTAAAAGACAGGAAATTTGCAGGAGGCTCAGGCAGTCTGCTTGATATTGGGTTGCCCTTCCTAAGCCATGTCACCAATCCGCTTTTTCGTTCCGGTCTGTTGCTTGCCGGGTCAAATGCTGCTTTTTGCAATAGAAACTTGGTGACTGCAGGCGATAATGACGACGATGGGATTCTGACCGCTTACGAAATCTCGGAACTCAACCTAACAGGAACTCAGCTAGCGATCTTATACGCCTGTGAAACCGGCTTGGGTGATATAAAAGGGACTGAAGGCGTATACGGCTTGCAGCGCTCGCTGAAGCTTGCTGGTGTCCGATACCAGATCGTTAGTCTTTGGAAGGTTCCGGACGGGGTTACCGCCGAGCTTACAACTTCTTTCTTTCAGTTTTGGAAACAGGGGAAATCGCTCTCCGATGCCTTTCGCGCAGCGCAATTGAAAATCCGTTCCCAAAAACCGGAAGCTGTTTATTGGGCTGGATTTTCACTGATCGAATAAAGTTTTTAGAGGCGTCCATAAAAAACCTACAAAATATTCATTCCCCAATATTATTGTTAAAAATCCAAAAAACGAGTAGAATACCTCCTGAAACACATGGCTTAGCGTACGTTCCTTCATACCTTTACATTGCATATTATACTTAATCATTTTATTTCAATGAGCGATTTTCTATACGAACAATTTAAGGAGCGGGTACAAGATTTCGGAATCACAATAGGTCTGGAAGACCAGAATGGCAATATTCAAATCGATTATGGCGAAACATGCTTAACCATAAACCTGGAAAACGCCAGGAGGAGTTATGCAAAATACGGCGATTTAACTCATCTCGATGGGATTATTGCTTCATTGCATGAAAGTCTTATGGGAATGCCGCTGCCCGGCTGGGACGAAGCCTGCCCCAACCTCTTCTTCATGCTCAGCCAGTCCGCACATATAGCCAGGGAAGAGTATATCAGCGAACCGGTAGCCAACGGTATTATTAAAATATTTGTACATCATCATCAGGGCAGGTATATATGGATTAGCCATAATGTCCTCCGGTACTGGAATGTTAGCCTGAAAACGTTTAAGGAACGGTGCAACTACAACATGGACATTTTGCGCGATGAATGTAAAATTCACATCTCGAAAACGCCCGATCAAGTAAAGTTCGGTTGTATAGATTCGGAGATAAGCTGGCTGAATTCGGCTGTATTATTTACAAAAAACTTTAAAAAGGAAGTTGAAAGACACATTGGATGGCCCATTTATTTTGCCATGCCTACCCGTGAGTTTTGTTTCTTCTTAAACATAAAGAACAGGCAGTCGATGGATTTACTTTCACCGATGTTCGCTGAAGTTTTCCGTCGTGAAGACTCGCCGCTTTCCCGGGAAATATTTAGTATGACAGATAATGGCATAAGAGTTGTTGGCAGGTTCTAGAGAATAAGGGTTGAGATAGGTTACGGGGAGAGTAGATTACTCATCCGGCAGTCGCCGGAAAGCAGGATTCAGGAATCTTACGAAAGGGTCAAATGAAAGCTACCTCACTACCACTACCTTGCCGACCCCTATCCTACCGTCCGCATATCTGACCTCTACCAGGACCACTCCGGGTGCCAGGCCCGAGACCGGATACGTTTCTCTTTTTCGTAAGAAGAAACCCTTCGCAGCAGTCGTCCGGACAGGTCACGAAGCAGCACAACCGAGACGTCGCCGGAGGTTGTCAGCGAGATCCGGTCGGAGGCGGGATTGGGATACATTTCGGGACTGCGCTTCGGGGCAGCCCTGAAAACCACCGAACGGATCCCGCTGTATGTATATGTTCCGTCCAGGTTGGTCATTTTCAGACGATAGTAAGATAAGGTCAGACAGGGGCCGGAGGTCGCTGTAGTGATAAGAGTGGGGGGCCTTGCTCTTGCCGGCTGCAGCTATTTCTCCAACCCGCTGCCATTGTCTTCCATCGTTGAGCAGGATGGTCACGCCTTTGATAGGTTCCTCATACCAGTAATCGTCCGTTACCGCCACGTCATCATACCCGTAACTGCTAAAATCGGTGATCGTTATATGAGAAGGATAGATACCTGCGCGTAGTCAGTCTTTGTAAATAAAAGCTGCGCAGGTACCGAAGACACTGTTGGCAAAAAAGCAACGCTGTATTATCTTTCCCGTGGGCGGTGGGACATCCCCCATTTCCTCCTTTGGAACATCGCCTTCTGCTCCACACTTTCGGGGATATTTGCCTACTATTTTCTTAACCTTGGCGACAGGGCTCCCTATTTCAGGAAAATATCCATTTGGCTGACCAGCGCAATTTTCGGGAGCGTTTTGTTGTATATCGGTACCGGTCTACCGTTTTTTCGCCCCCTGGCGAGCGTCTTTTTCTATCTGTTCCCGGGTATCTACCTCTACCGGGCCGTCAAAACGTTCAGGAAAGATGTCTATGCACGCTTCCTGGTTTTGTTTTTCGGCCTGGTATTCCTTGCCGGCGTAGCGTTTACCCTGCGCAGATACTTCGACCTACCCTTGTTATCTTTCTTTGATATCAGTGTGCTCCGGCTTGCGAGCGTTGTGGAGATAGTCGGCATCAGCTTCGCCATTAAAGTCCCGGCACAGACCATACAAATACCCGGCTTTATTCCGCATCGGATAATTTAGATATCTAAAAGGAAAAACCGGTTTCTTAATCCTCCGCCAGCCTGATAGTTAGTGCATATGCCTCCATATTACCTCCATTCGTCAGCTTGAATGGTCTCTTTTTAAAGGTCATCTTCAGGCCGTTTTTTGTCCACGTAAGCGGCTCATCGGTGTAGCGGTAAGGTGGCTCTTGCTCAAATGGTAGCTTTTCGCTGCCCAGCCGGTTGAAGAGCTTCTTTAACGACTCAAATTGTTCTTTATTTTTGATATTCTGCGCTTCAGGATGTACTATTTCAGAGACGGCCGCCAGCTTGCCCTTTTCAAATTCATAGTACACCGCCGGGTTACGACCACCTGGAACGGTGAGTAGGGATAGATAATTCTTGTTGTATACGTAAGTAGTGTAATACAGACTGTCTGCTAATGCCTCGTTCCATCCCGAATCAGGATGAAAGTACGTAAACAACCTGCCGACTTCCGAAGCTTTTACCTCCTGGATTGACATTCCGAATTTGAGGCGAAAAACATCACTATATGTTTTCAGTTCGCTAATAGTGTATTTTTTTTCCCGAATGGATTCCTTTCCATTCAATTTGCTTTTGAACCTTAACGTCACCTGCCCTTCGGCCTGACTGTTCATGGCATCGATAATAATTCCGTTATATACTTGCCATACTTCATACTTTTCATTCCATAATTTTATGAATTCCTGTTTATAAATAACCGACTCAGGGGTATCCACAGATACCATTAAACTGTCGTTATCCGCCACTAATGCAAACCACCCAAAGGAAAGTGCAACTCCCGAGTAACTAGTATCCAGACGAGTTATGTCCGCTGATACTCCCCAGTTGATCTGATCCAGCTCTATGGAAATAAGATCGGTACTGTATCCGGGAATTGTAGCAGAATCCTTCTCTAAAGGCTCCTTCTCCAGAGATTCTTTCTCTAAAGACTCCTTCTCTAAAGACTCCTTCTCCAAAGGTTCCGGCGATAAAGTTTCCCGGGGCTTACAGGCGGAAACTGCCAGCAGCATGAGCAATGGTAGAAAACATTTTTGAAAGTTCATGTGATCTATTTTAATTGATGTATTACTGTATCTCTATTCAGTATGCAAAAAAGAAACACGGCTTGCCAGTGCAAATTATATAAAATCCGCTGGAAACGTGGATTGTATGGAATGGATTAGTCCCTCTTTATAGCGCCCGCCTACCGGAATACGCATTTCTCTGACATACACCTCATTTTTACCTATTACCGTCAAATGCGACAGATTAACTACGTACGACCGGTGAACGCGACAAAACTGCGACTGCATTGGCATATTTTCCCAGAAGACGAAGTTCCGGCATCCGGGAGACGTGGCTTTCCAGCACCATCCTGGCCAGCGGCTCATCGTCAACAATCATGCAGGTTATCATCTCGGCTTCAGGTTAAGAGTCAGGTGGACTTCATAGTGTTCCTGATCCTCTGCTATCTCAACCGAGTGCGCCTGTGGGTAAAGCAACGCCAACCTTTTTAGCGCATTTGCCTGCCCGATACCGGGTTGAGCGTCTGCTGATCCGACGGCCGGTTTGCTGTTTTTGACCTCCATCACCAGTTGATTCCCCATAAGACAAATAATGATCTGAACATACCCGGTATTGATTTCATTCCGGACGCCGTGTTTGAATGCATTTTCGATAAAGGGCAGAAGCAGAAGCGGCTCAATGCAAACTCTGTTTGTCATCCCCTGTGTATCAAACAAAATAGAAATATTTTCAGAAAAACGCACCGATTCTACGCTCACATAGTTTTGGATAAAATCAATCTCCTGCTGCAGATCGACACAGGGGCGGGCTGAGTCGTAGAGGATATACCGCATGATCCCGGTATGCCTGGCGAGCAGGTCGGCGGTTTTAGGCGATCCCTGCAATGCGAGCCCGTAAATATTGTTCAGCGTGTTGAAAAAGAAGTGCGGGTGAAGCTGGGCTTTCAGAGAATCGAGCTCCATTTCAAGCTGCTGCCTGCGCAGCGTCTCAATCTGCCGCGACAGCCTGGTGGCTCTAATATAATAGGCCAGCGCCGTGATGACCAGCAGCTCCCGCAAAATATAGACGACGCTGAAATGAATAACAGATGAGAACACGTGCATTTTCGCTAATTATATTTTCAGGTCTTGCTCTTTATAATCCAGCCAAAGGGCAGAACGTCATTGACATCATCGCCGTAGTAAAAGGCCGCCAGGCCCAATTAAAATCACTTTCGTATAAGCTCAACCGGACAGACACGCTGGTGACCGGGGACGTACGGAATATGTCTGGAACGGCCATACTGGAGACAAGCAGCGACAACAACCCGATCAGCTTTTTGTTCCGGGCCCAGCGAGATGGATTTGACCAGCATACCGTTTACGACGGACGTGTTGCCTATGTGGCGGACACCTCCAAAAGGACCTACAGGATGATATTAAACCCTTCTCCCAACCTTTTTTTCAGCACTACCGGCGGGCAGATGATCGTGGAAGACGTGATCCGGCTGGATACCACCGGCGCCACCAGTATCACGGCTTCTGAAAACCCTGACAGCTACTCTCTCACCTTTAACTACCCCGATTTAACGGAACACGATGTCTTTAAACGCTACAAACTAGTGAGGATTGATAAAAAGACGATGTTGCCTATTCAGGTGAGACGCCATCAGGAAACGCTGGGAAAGGTTCAGGATCTGAGTTTTCAGCTATCGGAGCTTAAAACAAGCCAGGAACCTCAGTATGATTTCTCAGACCTCCCGTTTCTCCGAAACTATCTTCAGGAAACCGCCCCGATCCGGGCTGAGAATCCCCTGCTGCAGTTAAAAGACAAAATCGCTCCTGTCATAGAGTTGCCTTCTTTTGAAGACGGGAAGAGATATCCGCTTATAGCGAAAGGAAAAGTGACCCTGCTCGATTTCTGGGAAGCCTGGTGCGCTCCGTGTATAGCCTCGATGCCGAAAGTCCAGCAGCTTTATGATCAATACAAAGATGAAGGGCTTCAGGTCTACGGGATTACACATGAGCATGACCAACTGGAAATAGCCCGTAAACGTATAGAAAAGAGCAAAGTCACCTTCCCGATGCTTATCGGGGATGTACATTCCGCAAAATCCTACCATGTGTCAGCTATTCCGCTGTATGTGTTAATAGACAGGCGAGGGAAGGTGGTGTATTTGAGTGAAGGGTTTTCTGAGGAATTGGAGCGGGAGATACGGAAGACGTTAGCAGATTGAAAGCGGTTTTTCCCTCTATCACCGTTTTGTAGCGATGAGAATCCCAGTGGCCCAATTCAGCTTCGTGACCAACAAATCTGTTCTGCTCTCCAGGTATTTTACAAGTTGAACTGCTTTTTCCTGATGCCCCTCGGGCCAGTTAGGCTGCGGAAAATTGAGAATTAAATTCAGTGACCTGCTTTTGACCAAAAAGCCAATCCAGCAACCCCGGAGTATTTTTAACCCTCTCCCCTATAGCGTGCGCCGCATCCGGATACTCGGTATATAGCGGAGTGCCGCCTGCTTTTTCCATCGCATCGATCATCAGGCGCGAGCCTTTTGCCGGCACGTTCCGGTCTTTAGCACCATGAAAGGCCCATACCGGTATATCTATACACTTTTGAGCAAGAGAAGAATCTCCCGCTCCTGAAATGGGGATTGCGGCGGCAAACATACCGGGCCTCGTCGTGATAAAATGCCATACCCCGTAGCCGCCCAGAGAAATTCCGGTAATGTAACGTCTATCTTTATCAATGGGCAGTTTCCGCTCCAAGTCATGGATCGTCTCGAACACCAATGAGTCTATGGCAGGGAGATCAGGTAAGCCGCCCCAGCTTTTTTCAACAGGACACTGAGGGACGAAAATAAAAGCAGGATATTTAACCCTGTTATCATAATCGGAAAGCCATTCAGCGGTTAAAGACGTGCCAACCTGTTTGATATTATCGCTTCCGCGACCTGAACTTCCGTGAAGACAAACGACCAGCGGATATTTTTTTGTCGAATCGTAATTCAACGGCTTTAACAAACGATACAGCAGCTTTTCACCATGGCTGCTTGAGAAAGTATGAGCTTCAAAAGGCTGATCCGGTTCTTTCAGGTTCTTGTCTGCCCGCTTGGTGCCCTTAACGATAGCTATGCTTTCCGTTACTACTCGGACACCGAAAAAGACCCCAAAGAATAAAGCTGCAAAGGCAGCCAACCCCATTATCGTGGTTAAAGACCCTCCGCCGGTTTCATCCGGATCTTTTGCCGCTGCCTTTTCATGAGCGAAATTAATAGCGAAAAAAGCATAGGCCAGAATTGCCGGCAAGGCAGCCCATTGTTCCACCTTCGCCATGCTTCCGCCCAGCATAAAAGTCGTCGAATTCAGGGCCCATATAATAGAGGAAAGCACAATCAGTCCCTTCATGAGCAACATGATACCTGCCCCCCTTAACCAGGGTTTTTCACTTGCCCTGGAAACGACCAGGCTCCCTGCATACACAATACCGGAGATCAACGAAGCCAGCATAGCCACTATGTAGGGATCGGAGAATTGTTTGGTCGAGAGGACACTTCTCTGCAAAAGCAACACTACGATTGACAGAATAATAGAAACTGCCAGTGCTCCGGACGCAAATCGGTATCCTTTTGAAAGAAAATACTTCAGCAGGATCAGCGACCAGACAAGTGAAACCAGGAACTCAAAAGCCAGTACTCCACCCAGTAAGCTCAGCTCTCCCGCCCGCAACCCGAGTATGAAAAAGACGACGCTTTTCAGGATAGCTACCCCGATATACAGAACGGTAAAAAACAGGGCGAATGAATAAAAGCTTCGGGGCATACAGGGGTTATTGGCTTGAGAAATAGCGAAACCGAAAAAACAGAACCGGGTTGACTGGCATACACAAACAATGGCTCGGGTTCGTTTCACGGACCGTTTCGGTAGATCACGAGTTAAGATATGATATATCTCAGAAAATATTACACTGGTTAGTGTTGAGAGGTTTATTTTATCTATAAGCGGGGAGTCTGCAAATTAAGAGTAGCCATATAATGCCGCTCCTGAATGGGAATACCTTCATCCATGCAAACCTGTATCACATCTTTGAATAGTAGATTTTTAGCCCGGTAGTACTGGTGAATTGCTTTGTTTTTCCCTTCAAAAGATACGAGAGGTCGACCTGGATAGAAAGAAAGAGGGTATCCCCCGGAGCTCCCAGAAGCCGATAGGTCGAATCTGCTATTGAGAGGTCCAGGTTGCCTCGGGACCTGCAGGGGATGCTACAATGGCTCCAATCCAGGGAGGTTCGGAAGCTGCTCGATATTTCTCCCGGCAAGCTCTACGCATTACGTATCAATCGGCAGCTAAGTTTTATGCGGGTAGGCGGTACTATCTGTTATGACCGGGCAGATATCGAAAAAATGTTTGAAAAATTCAAAACTCCTGCTGCCAAATGAATCGGTGCAAAACTTCTGAAACCGGTTTCGGTAATCAAATTCCCCCTGACGAAACTCGCGTCAGGGTTTACTTTTTACAGCAGGGAGCAGCGGAACAAGAGGCTGCAGCGTTTTATCGCCATTATAGGGATAGGGCATGGAAGAATTCCTACGGAGAAACGCTGAAAAACTGGAAACGCCTTGCCTGGACTTGGATTTGGTATTGCAATAAACTGTGAGTTATAGAAAGAGTTTCTATAGCTCATGATAACTTGGGAGCGTAACTGTAGGTAGCGTTTGGTGGGTTAAAGGAGATTGAATGCTGCCCGCATCAGGTCCTTTTCACTTCTGGGAATCCCAATTCTATCAGCCACTTTTTCCCACTGGCCAACTTTATATTCTCGCCCATTTGTTCTAATAATAGGTTGTACTTTGGGAAGATGACTTATTTTTTCTTATTCATTCATATCTATATGATTGATATTTTGGCATGCCAGATTTCGGTAGTGTCTCACTGATCCGCGATTTTCTCACCCTGCAATACCGCATCGTAGTCCGGATGCTTTTATTTTGCTAACATCTTCCAGGGGAACGCCATTATTGAGTATCATGTCGGCAAAGAAATGCCGGGCGTCGTGGGTGTCGAGCTTTCGGATATTGCCGGTGATGTCCCTGATTTCACACAGATCGGCCAGGGAGTTTTTAACGTACAAAGTCAGGTAGTCAAAGAAATCTTCATCGAGGGAATAATTGATTTTCGATAAGAGAATATCTTTTCTCCTGAATTAGCTTTGCAGAAATTCTGCATTTGTTTACGGGTGTCACGCCAGTGGCGAAGCGCACCGTAATTGGAGCGCCATTTCATGACGCTCAAGATCGGTTTCCGTATTCTTGATCCTCTGGCTAATTAGTTTCGCTTTAAGTCATTGAAACAGACCCGTTTGCCTTCAGTGCCCCAATTACCCGGAAGTACTTTATAGCCTAAAGAAAAGTCTTTACTAAGGCCATCAATGGTGATGCGGTAATAGACCGGGATTGGCCCGTCTTTACTTGCTTTGGCTCTGAACAGCCAGAATAAAACCGAGAGTTTTTGCGTGTTTTTCATTCCTCCTCTTTTTTAGTGATCAGATGTGATTGCTCCGGCCTGGCCGGAGACGAAACATTGACTTCCTAAAACCCTGTCTCACAAGTGGTTTCCAAAAATCGGTTACCTAATTTAGGCAACTTCAACAGGTAACCGAATTCTTTGATTTCCTTTGATTCAGAATGATACGCTTATTTGTTTAAATAGCTGATATTCAGTAGGGTTTAAACAAGAAAAGCACCCTTTGGAGGTGCTTTTTGTGATCCCGCTGGAATCAAAATTATCGCCTAACTGTCTGATAAACAGTGATCTTTCTGGTTTTAAAATCCCAGGTTACCGGATAGGTTACCAAGGGGAATGATTGAGTTTTGTAGATTCCGGACCATCTTGACCCCTCATTCCGGATTATCGTGACCCCCTATTC
>CAZLTN010000041.1:0-43571 GCA_964562455.1 uncultured Cytophagales bacterium | reverse complement strand
GATGAAGGAGTCTCCCTTTTTTTTTGTGCCCGGAGAGAAACAGGGGCACAAAAAAAGGGGACACGGAGGGCTACAGAGAGAAAGAGAGGATCCTAAAAAAATGTTCAACATTTGAAACAAATAACAGTCTCCAAGCGTACGGTATAATGTTGGTACAATTCAATTGAACAGACATTGCTACTAAGATCCGGATCTTCTTTTGAGGGAGACGATTTTGAAAGCCTGGTCGAGGCTTGTATGGCAGGCAACCGTCTGGCACAGAGGACTATATTTAAGCGGTATTTCAGTTATGTGAAGGGAATAAGCCTTCGTTACTGCTCTTCGTATGAAGAGTCGGAAGAGGTTTTGAATGAGTCGTTCCTGAAAATGTTCCAGAACCTGCACAGATATGACCCGACTCAGCCGTTCAAAGCCTGGCTCAGGACCATCGTCATCAATACTGCTATCAGCTATTATCGAAAGAACAACAAACACCAGAAAGACAGGATAGCCCTCGAAGATGCGCCCGTTCCCGGATTTGACGACAATGTGATAGAAAAATTAACGGGCGATGAAATAATAGGGCTTCTGCAAATTATCAAGCCGGTTTACAGAAGTGTTTTCATGTTACATGTCGTGGATGGCTATAACCACAGGGAAATAGCAGCTATCCTTGATATCAACGAAGCTACGGTCCGCTCTCATTATATGCGGGCCAGGGCACGCTTGCAACACCTGATCAAGCAATATTACCCGGACCTGTTTCCGAAGGACTGGGAGTTACGGTCTTTTAAGCAAAATGAAAACTAACAGATTTGAGGAAACGATACGAAAGAAAGTAGAGGGAATCCAGCCGGAATTCGCCGATGAAGACTGGAGCCGCTTTCAGAAATACTATAAGGCAAACACGCCGGGTAGTTTCTGGAAAAAGTATGGCTCTAAAATAGCATATGGTGCCGCCGCTTCTTTTGTCGCCGGGCTGAGCATGGCCTGTGGCTTATTGTATTATCAAAATACCGAATTCAGGAAAGAAATAGCGGAACTGAAACAAATCATAAACCGCTACGAAGGAACGGAACGGAAGAACATCAGCGACGAGGTTCAGCCGGAAACTCCAGGTAATGCGGCGGCAGAGGATTCCGGAAATTATAATGAAACGAGGACGGCCGAGGTAAAGGCCGGAAGCAGCGGGTACACCTGGATAAACCCGGTTGAAAGTGAATTCGGGGCTCATGCGGCAAATGCCGACAATAGCCGTTTTCGGCCGCTTGGGGAGGCGATCGCTCCCGTGGAAATGGTAAGCGGCGCAGAAGCGGAGAAATGGCCTGAAAGCAAAGTAAACCACGAAGTGTTTCCGATTACCGGAGCTGCAGGTCACCCGGATCAGAACAGGGAGCCCGAACTGAACAGAGAGCCGGAACTGACCGGGCTGACGGAGATCCTGAGGGAATCCGAACCCGGCGACGGGATAGGCGCCGGGATTTCAGGACCGGCCTTAAGCAGGATTTCACCCCGGAAAGTGATTTTTCCCGAGAAGAAAGCAATCAAGTCCCGCCCTGATGCAGAGCCGCTGCAACAGAAAAATATTTTACCTACTTTCATAACGTCACGTCCCTACAGGATAGGATTCACCGGGAGCAGGACAACGAACATGTATACCGTAGGCGTAGTAAATGAGTTTCTGCTTTTCCCGAACATTTCGGTAACCTGGGGAATCAACCGCACTCGTTATAACCCGCTGGAGTTTTTTAATGAAAAGGTTTTTGCCGAACATACCGGGCAGAATTTCAGGAAGACCTTCGGGAAGGGCGGTCCGCTCATCGGGGACGTCATGAACATCACTACCTACAGCGCGCTTACCCAGATCCCGTTGTTTGCAGGCTACAGGCAACCGCTGCCGCGAGGCTTCGTGCTTACGGGTGGCATAGGTACTCATCTCAATATAAGATTCAGGCAGACGTTGGAGTATGATTTTTGGGACGGCCACCAGCTCCGGAAGATTACCGACCTGAAATACAAGAAGCTTAATTACCCGGTCGTTAATAATTTCAGTCCGGTGCTGGGTGCTGAAAAGATTTTTGACCCGATCGTGATACAGGCAGAAGCCTATTATCACTTTCAGGATAAAGATATCCCCTATGTCGAAGCCCCGGGAGGATTCGGGGGCCGCGTAAAACTCTTGTACCAGTTCGGCCGCTAAGATTTTCAAAGCGGGATAGCCCGCTATTGGGAAAACCCGCAAATGTGTGTTACTTTGGATTTTTAACAGAAAGTAACATTACAAAAAACAAGGCAGGCCAGTTAACTGTGAAATTTGCTGCGATAGATATAGGGACCAATGCTGCCCGGATGCAGATATCCTCCGTGCTTCATGCAGATGTTGTAAGATTGAAAAAGGTCGAGTATGTACGGTTTCCGCTACGTCTCGGCCACGATGTTTTTACGGAAGGCAGGATTACGGAGTATAATGAAGACCGGATGGTGAAGCTGATGCTGGCATACCAACTGCTTATGGAGCTGCACGAAATCGAGGACTATATGGCCTGTGCGACCTCTGCAATGCGGGAATCGGTAAACGGTGTGGAAATAAGAGACCGCATAGAAAAAAGGACCGGCATACACATCCATATCATAGACGGGCAGAAGGAGGCGGAGCTGACCAATAATGTGGTCGTAAAGGCATTGGATAACGGCCAGTACCTGCATATCGATGTAGGAGGTGGAAGCACTGAGCTGAACCTTTATATGGACCAGGTAAAGATCGCTTCAAAGTCATTCAAACTTGGCTCTGTAAGATTACTGGAGGGAAAAGAGTCCAAGGGAGCCTGGAAAACCATGCAGAGCTGGGTAAAAGACCACGTTAACTTTTCTGAACCTATAAAGGCCGTCGGCACGGGCGGAAATATCAATAAGCTGTTTGATCTCTCATCGAAGCTGACCGAATGGTCTACGAGCCTCGAAGAAATCAGGCGTATGAGGAATTATATAGCCGATTTTAACCTGGACGACCGCATTAACAAATTGATGCTCAACCCCGACAGGGCGGACGTGATTGTGCCGGCCGGCGATATCTATATTGCCGCCATGGAATGGTCGGGAGCAGAAGTTATGAATGTCCCTGACGTAGGCCTGAAGGACGGAATACTCCAGCTTCTGTACGAAAAATACCTGAAGCGGAAAAGACAGCAGGCCAGGTAGCAGCTTTCATGCAGGTGTAAGATCCGCAAATATTACCGGCTTTTTTTACCGTGGCCAGCCAGATAACCGGTCGCGGCTCTATTTTTGCATATCAGTAACCTGGTCTGTGTAAAAGTCAGAATGAACGGGATTAAATTTTGGACCTTGCCCGGCCTCGCAGGCTCCGACGGTGGGCATTGGCAGACTATATGGGAGCAGCAGAACCCGGAAGAGTTTGAACGTGTCGTGCAGGATAACTGGGACTGGCCCGTTATGGAAAAGTGGGTGGAGCGCCTCCAGGAACGCCTTTCAGGTGGAAAATATCCGGTAGTTTTAATAGCACACAGCCTCGGATGTATAACCCTGGCCCATTGGAGCAGCCGCTACACTTCCGATCGCGTAGCAGGTGCGATGCTCGTTGCCCCTGCAGACGCCGAACAATCCCGCCGTCTTTCATTCGTCGAGGGCTTTGTCCCGGTTCCTACACCTAAACTGCCTTTCCCATCGGTGGTAGTAGCGAGTACCGACGACATTTACATGACGATAGAACGGTCTGCTTATTTCGCGGAAAAATGGGGTAGTGACTTTATTTCGGTAGGAAAGCAGGGACACATTAATGCATCTTCCGGCTTAGGGGACTGGGCATTTGGAAAGCAGGTGCTGGCAGGACTTGTCGAGAGATGTGATATAACCGAAAATCTGAAATGAATTCTTTCTTAAAACAACGACATTATTTTTCCTGGTTTTTTGCGTTGATGCTATTGCCGGGCTGTGAAAGAGAACCTGAGTTGAAGCATGGGATATGGAGAGGGATATTCTGGGTAGATGACGAACAGGTGCCCGTCAATTTCGAAATCGGGAAGAAGGGCTCCGGAACAGTCTTTACTGTCCTTGAAGGTGACCGGAGGGACACTTTCCGGCTAGAGCGGGTAGGAAAAGACTCCCTTCACATTTCCCCCGAGACGTTTGACTACAGGCTGTTTGCGAAGATCCTCCCCGATGGATCCTTGACCGGCGAATACCGGCACCTGGCCCCGGGGAATACATCCCGTGTACTCAGGTTTGAAGCAAAAAACGGAGAGGAATACCGGTTTGTTAAACCTGGTACGGAAATACGGCCGGTTTTGAACCTTTCCGGGACCTGGTCATTTTCAATAGCGGAACGGGAAGGAGATGCAGCCAACCGGGTAGCGGTATTCTCGCAGGATAAAAATGAGCTGAAGGGGATAGTGCTGGCGATTACGGGAGATACCGGGGACCTTGAAGGTAATATCAGCGGAGACCGGTTCTGGCTCTCCGGCTTCAGCGGTACCGGCGTAACGCTTGTGCAGGGGAGAGTAGACAGCACGGGGAGATTGAAAGGTACGATAGGATTCGGCAGCAGAGCCCTGAATTTTACCGGCGTTAGAGACGAAAATGCGGCGATTGCCGATGCCTACGGTCTTACGCATCTTAAACCCGGGTTCAGTAAGCTGGAACTGCGGTTGCCGAACCTGAACGGAGATACCGTTTCGCTAAGCGACGATCGGTATAAGGGAAAGGTCGTCGTCATAGATATCCTGGGAAGCTGGTGCCCCAACTGTATCGATCAGATCGAATTTCTGAATCCATGGTATGAACAGAATAAAGAGCGGGGAGTAGAAATAATAGGTGTAGGGTTCGAGGTGAAGGATGATCTCGGATATGCGCGGAAAACTCTCGGTAAGTTGGTTGATAAATACGGGATCAGGTACGAGATGTTGTTCGGAGGGAAGCCGGATAGCGAAAATGTACAGTCTAAATTTGAAGCGCTCAATACTTTCCTGGCTTTCCCAACTACTATTATAATCGGCAGGGACGGTGCGGTTAAGGCGATTCATACAGGGTTTGCGGGTAGAGGAACGGGTAGGTTTTACCAGGAATTTGTGGAAAACTGGAACAGGGAGATGGATAAATGGCTATAAAAGGCGTTCTCCGCGGATCTTTTGGATGCGCAGGAGAGTTGCATCTACGCTCTTGAACGAGTTGTAGAACTTAGATTTTGATTTCTCGAATAAGGCCTATCAGTTGTAGAAATAATTCGATTACGGTGTTTGCTGTTGATATTTCCGATAGATTTGTTGTTTAATTCCTATGCGCTTGGTCCCATGATGAAAATAGCCGCCGCTGTTCTATTATGCGGGCCTTAGGTTTTGCCTGAGTTTCAATGAACACACAAAAAATTTTGAAGGTTCTTATAGCGGACGATCATGCTGTCGTAAGGACCGGGATTAAGTTCCTGCTGAAGGGAATGGATCCCAAAATTGAGGTAGCGCTGGCTGATGATTTTTCCGAAACCCTGTCTCAGGTAAAACAGCAGAGTTTTGACCTTGTTATCCTTGATATCAACATTCCGGGCGGAAACAATATCGGGATGATGGAAACAATCCGGTTCTATAACCCGCATGTCCCGATACTGATATTTACAAGCTACAGTGAGAGTGTGTACGGCCTGGCTTATCTGCAGGCAGGAGCCAATGGCTTTCTTTCAAAAGATGCACCCGAGAAAGAGTTTCTGAATGCGCTGAATTGCATTGAGCAGGGGAAGAAGTATTTCAGCAATACCCTGCAGGAAACTATGCTTAATTCTCTTATTAACAAAGGATCGCTGGACCTGAACCCGCTTTCGAAGCTGTCGAAACGGGAAATGGATGTTGCAAACCTGCTCATAAAGGGGCATAGTACCGCCGAGATCGGCAATATCCTGAACCTCCAGCTGTCTACGATCAGTACTTTTAAAGCAAGGGTTTTTGCAAAGATGGAAGTGTCGAACCTGGTCGAGCTGATAACTAAAATGAAGGTAGGTATTTAAAAGCGGTGCCGGCTTCATTTATGTCTCTGTCATGCCGGTAGGGAATTTTACATAGAAGAAAGTCCCGTGTTCGGACGACGATTCAACCTTGAGGGGCAGATCCAGGAGGTTCGCGATTTGTTTAACGATCAGAAGTCCTATTCCGTTTTGCGGGGAAATACCTACCCTTCTTTCATTTACCAATCCTAAGTCTTTCGAGTTTACCCATTCGCTTATTGCTACAGGCATGGGGTATCCGGTATTGTGAAATACCAGGGAATTGCTGTCTTTGTCGACAAAAACGGAGACGAAGCCTTTCGAAGCGGCCTTGACGCTGTTATCCAGTAGATTCTGGATAATGATACCGAGAAGGTGATAATCGCTGTAGACCGTCCATTTGCGCCCGACGTCATTATTTACAAGTGTTTCTGATTGCTTAAGCAGGAAAGCAGATTTGAAAAGAGAAATTTTTTCCTCTACCAGTGTATAGAGGTGGATGGGTTTTGATGCGATTTCTTCAGTTTTCAGAGGATTTGTCTTTACATATTCCAGTAAGTTGGATAGCAGGCTGTCCAGGCTTTTCCCGGTTTCGTAGCTTGCCTTGCAGATTTCTCTGGAGTCTTCATTTTCCTGGCTGCTGAGACGGTCAAAAAGCGTTTCATTGAGCCGTATGAGAAATCTGAGGGGCGTCTTGATATCGTGACTGATGGAAGCGATAATCTGTTCTTTTATAAATGACTGCTTCTCAAGGTTCTCTCTCGATATTTCCAACTTTCCGAGCAGTTGGGTCAACGCGGAGGTTCTCGCCGCTACTGCCTCCTCCAGTATGCGGTTTTTCCGTTGGAGGTAGAGATTGTGCATCCTGGTAATCAGGAATATGACGGCAAGAAATACGAGAGAGAATATCGCGTATCCCCAACTGGTCCGGTACCAGGGGTATGGGATGGACAGGTAAAGCTTTTTATAGGTATTGTTGTCGGACCCGAAACCGTTGACTTTTTTGATAAGAAGCGTATGATTACCCGGGCTGATATTGAAAAGCTGAATTGCAGCGGGATCATTTGCGCCCGTAGGCGTCCATTTCAGAGAACTGTAGTCGTCCGGCAAGCCGTTGTTTACCAGGGCATATTGAAGCATGATTTCCTGGTTGGTACCATAATAAGGAATACTGAGATCCAGGCGCAGGTGTCCAGGTGAAAACGGGATGTTCAGATGCTCGTCTTCGCTGTCGAATATCTGCCCGTCCGCTTCGATTTTATCAACGAAAATATTGCTGGTTGGAGGCTCCGTTTCCGTTTCCTCCGGCTTGAACCAGACTAACCCGTCCATAGAAGGGAAAGAAACGTACCCGCTAGGAAGCCGGACGGCGCAAGGCTCGCATCCACCGTTAAACTCGTTTGTATTGAATCCCTGTTGCGACAGGTAATGATTGTACCAGATATCACCTCCGCTCCTGCTCCGGGCATATTCAAGGAGATCATTTTTTTTGACCTGGAAAAGGCCCTTGTTGGTGCTGATCCAGAAATATCCCAGGGTGTCTTCCACAATACAATGCGAGCTTTGCAGGTAGTGCTTCTTATCGAAAAGAAACTGTGTAAGACGGTCGTCTTTAAAAAGATAGAAACCGGAATCATAAGTCGTAATCCATATTTCACCGGCTCCGGAAATATAGAGGCTGCGTATATATATGTTGTCTGTGGGTTCAATTTTTGTCAATGCTTTTGAGAGCAGGTCAACCCTATAGAGGCCCTTGTCTGTCCCTACCCAAAGGACATTCTTGTTCTCATGAGCCATGCAGGTGATTTCGGTATTTTCAATTTTCAGAAAATGCTGAGGCATCGTCTTCGTGGTCTGATCCAGGCTGTAAAGACCATCTCCTGAAGTTCCGATCCATAAATTGTTATCCATTCCTTCCTTGATCCGGGAGATATGTGCAGGAAGCGTATAATGCAGCAGTTCTTTCTGGTCGACCCTGTCGTGCAAGGTCAGCAGGTTCCCGTCTTTTATCCAGATGTTTCCCGCGTTGTCACTGGCGCAGCTGAGCCACCGGTTGGCCAGTGTGGGTCTGAAAGTTTTGCTTTGATTTGCAATGACTTTTCCCGATGCGGGATCCAGCCCGAGAATGGTCCCCTGGGGAGTGATGACGGTGTGGCTGTCGAGCACAGCCTGGGCGTAGTAGACGTTATCTTTTCCCGATCCGGAAGGTGTTTCTCTTAGCACGCTAAAGTATTTTTTGCTAAACACATATAAGCCTTTTGTGTAGCTTCCGATAAACAGTCTTTTATGCGGTTCGTCGAAAAGAAGCGTGGCAATATTGATGGAATCCAAGTTTATATCCGACATAAGAAGCCTGGCATGAAGAATGCCCGGTTCGGTTTGCGAAAGAAGGTATAAACAATTGTCTGCATACCCGAAAGTCTGCGATATGTTATTATTGTTGTAGACTTTTAAGAAAATGCCTGAAGCGCTATTTTTAATATCGCCTGTAATTTTAGCATGTTTGGGTCCTGACAACGTCCAGTGTTGTATGCCCTGGGTCCTGTTTGCATAATACAGCTGTCCGTTGAAATGAAAAAAATCGCCGTAGTAATCCAGCTGATGAGCTATTTGCCAGACCTTATGACCGTTATCAAACAGGCGGATGCTATCCTTATCGAATGTGAAGAAAGAATATTTTTTCTCAACAATCGATATCAGGAAGACAGAACCGGGCTCGGGTTTCCAGAAGTTGTACTGAACGCCGTTGTGCCAGTCGATATTTTTCCCATGGAGCGCCGGGATCTCGCGAAAAGTGAACTCCTTGGTTAAAGCAACGGGCTTTACACGGCCTTTCCTGATATGCAGGACTTCAGCATTGTTATTGGGGGCATAGAATTCGTCGGACATTCCGGAAAGCGGCCTGGCAAAGATCCGGAAGCGATTTGACGTAACGGTAGTATTGTTATTGGAAAAGGTGCGGAAATTTTTTCCGTCAAAGCGGACAATACCGCTTTCGGTGGTCATCCAGAGAAAACCCGAAGCGTCAAGTACAAGATCTTTTACGCTATTCTGGGGCAGGCCGTTTTCGTCGGTAAAGTTACGGGTCCAGTAGTCGCCTATGAGTGCAGAAGAGTGCTGCTGCGCACCGAGCGGAAAGCCTCCGGAAAGAGAAAGGAAAAGAAGGAGAAAAAGCCTGTGCAACATAGTGAAAGATGTATAGTGCGGGCAGACCCCGGTGAAACCTTCTACCTGATATTCTTTCGCCGGTTTCTCTGAAAATCTTCCAGAACAAATCCCCCGAGCCCGTCCAGGTTACTGTAATATGCACGGCCGTTGTTGACTTTTGTGAACGTCCTGACAAATTGTTTAAGATAGGGATCCGAAGCAATCATGAAAGTGGTGACCGGGATATCGAGACGGCGGCATTGCGAGGCTATCGTAAGCGTCTTGTTCAGGATCTTACGATCCAGTCCGAACGCATTTTTATAGTATTTTATCCCTTCTTTCAGGCAGGTAGGCTTGCCGTCTGTGATCATGAAGATCTGCTTATTCCTGGTTTTCTTTCGCCGGAGCAGGTCCATAGCGAGTTCCAGTCCTGCAACTGTATTGGTATGATAGGGCCCGACCTGGAGGTAGGGAAGGTCTTTCAGGCCGATTTCCCAGGCGTCATTACCAAATACGATGATATCGAGCGAGTCTTTGGGATATTTTGTCCGGATCAGTTCGGCCAGGGCCAGCGCCACTTTCTTCGCCGGCGTTATTCGGTCTTCTCCGTAGAGTATCATCGAATGGCTGATATCGATCATTACGACCGTCGCCGTGGTCGACTTCTGCTCTTTTTCCACGACCTGCAGATCGCTTTCCATGAGAGTGAATTCTCCCGGAATATGATTGACAAGCGCATTCTTTACAGACTCCTGCATGGAAATCTGGTCGAGGGTGTCGCCGAATTCATAATCCCTGAAATCACTGCTCAATTCATCTCCCGCACCGCTGAAGGGTGTGGGATGGTTACCCCCGCTTTTGGAGCGACGGAGCTTTCCGAAGATTTCCTCTAAAGCATTTTTCCGGATATCCTGCTCCATCCTGGCACTGACGGAAAATGAACGGCCTTCAGGGTCGTTTTGCTTCAGATACCCCTTGCTGATGAGGTCGTTGAAGAAATCGCCTATCCCGTAGCGATCGTCCGTAAGCTTGTATCTTACGTCAAGCTCGCTGAGCCAGCTCATGGCCTGAGCCGGATCGCCGGAGGTAAGCAGAAGCTGTTCGAAAAGCTTCAGAAGCTGATCGAAGGTGGAGCTTCCTTCCGGTTTTTCCGGAATGTAGGATGAGAATAAGTGACCGGTCATACAATCAAAATTAAAGATTACCAGCCCAGATATCCAAAAAGTAAAAAATCCTTTTCCTTTAGAAGCAAGGAAAAGGATTTTTTTAAGCGTTTTCGCCGCAGAACTCCTGGAATGCTTCTACCAGGTGCTCGGCAATCATCTGGCCGGAACGCCCTTCTATGTGGTGTCTTTCTATGAAATGCACCAGGTCTTTGTCTTTGAATATGGCTATTGCAGGCGAAGAAGGCGGGTAAGGGAGTGTATATTCCCTCATTTTAGCAGTAGCTTCCTGGTCGACACCGGCAAAAACGGTAACCAGGTTATCGGGTTTGATCTCGCTGTAGGCCAGGGCAGCCTTTACGGCGGGCCTCGCAGCACCGGCAGCACATCCGCAAACGGAGTTGATCATGACCAGTGTCGTTCCTTTCGCGTTAGCAAAATAGTTGTCGACTTCTTGTGCAGTCAACAACTCGGTGAAACCTGCACCGGTAAGGTCGGCTTTCATCGGGGCAACTAATTGTGGCGGATACATAATATAAAGCAGTTTTTTGGTTATCAATAATTCTCTTCTTTCCAGGACGGCCACCCTCCTTTGTAAGGGCCGCATGCCGGCTTACATAAAACCGAGCTCGAGCCTGGCTTCATCCGACATCATTTCGGTCGAGTACGGCGGGTCGAAAGTGAGCTCTACGCTTACATCGTTTACTCCTGTGACTTCCCTGATCTTCAGCTCCACCTCGCCGGGCAGGGAGCCCGCAGAAGGGCAGGACGGAGAAGTGAGCGTCATCAATACGTATACGTTATTGACGGGGAATATTTTCAGGTCGTAAATCAGGCCCAGTTCGTAAACGTCTACCGGGATTTCCGGATCGTAAACTTCTTTGATCGCTTTTACGACCTTTTCTTTAAGGTCTTCTTCAGATAGCTCAGACATAGCTTACCGTATTTATACATGGAGTTTGGAATTGAGGACTCCGTACTGCTTCATTTTCCCGATCATCGAAGCCAACCCTCCGGCCCTTCTGGAAGTCACGAGGTTACCCATTCCGACCTTTTCTATAAAGTACAGATCGGCATTGGCAATTTCTTCCGGCCGGTGACCTGATAACACATCTATCAGCAGGCTGATCAGCCCTTTGGCTATCTGGGCTTCCGGCTCGCCGTCACCGTAAAAATGCAGGCTGTCGCCTTTCAATTCGGCACCCAGCCATACGCGCGACTGGCAGCCTTTAATCAGGTGCTCGTCAGTTTTGTATTTTTCGTCAATCGGCGTCAGCTTTTTCCCGAGGTCGATAATGTATTGTGTTTTATCCAGGGGATCGTCGAAAAGATCGAACGTTTCGATGATCTCATCCTGTTTTTCATTGATTGTCATAACCTGCACAAATTTCCGGTCGCTGGGCAGTCTTTTATCTTAACATCGTGACAGCACGCTCGATACCTGTTTTAAGCTTATCTACTTCCTCAACGGTATTATAAACAGCGAAAGAGGCCCGCGAGGTTCCTGTAATGCCGAAACGTTGCATCAGGGGCTGGGCGCAATGGTGGCCCGTCCTGATCGCGATGCCCTGCTGATCCAGTATCACCCCGAGGTCTTCGTGATGGATACCGTGGATCAGAAAAGAAAGCACGCTTACTTTTTCCCTGGCCTGGCCTACGATCCTGAGCCCTTCGATCGAGCTGAGCGCATCGGTAGCGTAGTCAAGAAGAGATTTTTCGTATGCTGCTATGTTGTCCCTGCCGAGCGATTCCATGTATTCGATCGCACTTTTTGCGGCGATAACATCGGCGATATTGGGTGTGCCCGCTTCAAATTTATAGGGCAGGTCATTGTAGGTCGTCCTTGCGAAGGTCACTTCCCGGATCATTTCCCCGCCGCCACGATAGGGAGGCATGGAATCAAGAAGATCTTTTTTGCCATAGAGGACACCCATGCCCGTCGGACCGTACATTTTGTGAAGTGAAAATGCGTAGAAGTCCGCATCGAGCTCCTGCACGTCAGGCGACAGGTGCGATACGGCCTGAGCCCCGTCAACCAGCACCCTGGCGCCCGCTTCGTGCGCCATCCTGATCATTTCCCGGACCGGGTTAACGGTGCCGAGCGCATTGGAAGCATGCACGACAGAAACGAGCCTGGTACGGTCAGAAAGCAATTCTGCATATGCTTCCATGTCAAGCTCACCCTGTTCGCTGACCGGGATCACCTTGAGGATGCACCCATTAGCCTGGCATAGTATCTGCCAGGGCACGATGTTGGAATGGTGCTCCATCGTACTTATAATGATCTCATCTCCGGGGCCGATAAATTTTCTGCCGAAAGTCTGCGCGACAAGATTGATCCCGTCTGTCGTGCCGTACGTGAAAATAATCTCCTCGTTCCCGGAAGCATTCAGAAAGCGGCGAAATGCAGCGCGTGTTTCTTCGAAGGCGCTGGTTGCCTTTTCAGCCAATGTATGAATGCCGCGATGGATATTGGCGTTATAGCTTTCGTAGTATTGAAGCAGTGAATCCAGCACCAGCAGGGGTTTTTGCGTGGTAGCGGCATTGTCGAGATAAACCAGGGGTTTACCATGTACATCCTGGTTCAAGATCGGGAATTGCTGTCTTACAGCCTTGATATCGATATTCTGAACTGCCATTGCCCTGTAACGAAAGGTGAGTAAGTATTACCCCGCGGTTTTACTTTTCTTCGGCATTGAGTTTCTGGGCAACGATCTTCTCGAGATGCTCCCTGATCGGCTCTATTCTTATATTGCTGAGCACGTCTTCACAAAAAGCAAACATCAGTAAGCCCAGCGCTTCCTTCTTCGGGATACCTCTTGATCGAAGGTAAAACAATGCTTCGTCGTCAAGCTGGCCGGTGGTGGTGCCATGCGAGCATTTGACGTCGTCGGCAAAGATTTCAAGCTGCGGTTTGGTATTCATTTTAGCTCCCGGCGAGAGAACCACGTTCTTGCAGGACTGGTATGCATTTGTTTTCTGGGCATCGGGTCTTACAAATACCTTCCCGTTGAAAACACCTACCGATTGGTCCAGAAGGACACCCTTATAAAGCTCGTTGCTGTAAGAATTGGGCTGCCTGTGGTCGGCGAGCGTGTGGTTGTCGATATGCTGCCTGCCATCCGGGAGGTAAAGACCGTACATATGGGCTTCACAATATTGCCCGTCGAGCTCTATGTTGAGGTTATTGCGGACGAAACCACCCTGAAGCGTGACTGTTGCGGCGTAGAATTGGCTGCGATCGAGCATCCGTACCTGGGTGGTCCCGATATGGTGGGTGTTCTCCGATTCTATCTGGACTTTGTAGTATTCTACGTTTGCAGACGGCTCGACCGAAATTTCAGTAACTACATTGGTAAACGATTTGGAATCTCCGAGAGTCCGGAACGACTCAACGAGCTTCACGTGTGCGTTTTCTTCAGCGGCAACGATAATCCTCGAAATGCACCCGGTATTTTCGGCGCGCGCATCCGATACGAAGCGGAGTATGACAGGCTGCCCGACTACCTTTCCGGCCGGGATATGAATAAACAGGCCGTCTTCCGAAAAAGCAGTATTCAAAGCGGTAAATGCCTCATCCTCATTCCTGGCCAGTTTATTGAAATACCGGGTCAGGAGATCGGGATGCGTCTTCCAGGCTTCCTTCAAAGGAGCAATGAGTACCTCATCAGCCGGAGAGACCAGATCGGAAAGACCAGGCTGGTAAATCCCGTTGACCAGGTAAATAATATTACCGACCAGGTCGGGGATGCTCAAAGAAGCTAAATCGGCTTCAGCCAGCTCGGAAGGCCCGTTAAAGGAATAGCTTTCATTAACCAGGCCTTTCACATTCGAGTATTTCCACTCTTCGTTTCTGGGAGTGGGAAAACCTAACGTCTCGAACTGTTGAAAAGCATTTTTTCGCTGCAGAAATGATGAACTCTTCGCCTGACCGTTGGCAAGGGCTTCCCGGTTAGCAAAATCCTCTGCCAGCAAATCTTTAAGAATTGTATTTTCTTTCATGTGTGATACCTGACTGCTCATTTCATTAAACCACGTCCGCAGCCTCTTTCTTGATCCAGTCGTACCCCTTCTCTTCCAGCTCCAGCGCAAGTTCCTTAGGACCCGATTTGACGATACGGCCTTTATACAGTACATGCACATAATCCGGTACGATGTAGTCGAGCAGCCTCTGGTAGTGGGTAACCACGATAGTCGACCTCTCGGGTGAGCGCAGCTTGTTCACTCCCTCGGAAACGATCCGGAGCGCATCGATATCCAGGCCTGAATCAGTTTCGTCAAGGATAGCCAGGGTGGGTTCCAGTACGGCCATCTGGAATATTTCGTTTCTTTTTTTCTCACCGCCCGAAAACCCTTCGTTCAAAGCCCTTTTCAGCAGGGAGTCGTTCATATTGACCAGCTTTGCCTTTTCCCTGACGAGCTTTAGAAACTGCGCCGCATCCAGCGGGCTCTGACCGTTATATTTCCTGATTTCGTTGACGGCAGTTTTCAGGAAATTGATAGTAGTAACCCCCGGAATTTCCACGGGGTACTGAAAAGCAAGAAAGATCCCTTCCGCAGCACGCTCTTCAGGTGCTTTTTCGAGCAGATCAACCCCTTTATATTCGATAGAACCCCCTGTAACCTCGTAATCTTCCCTTCCGGCCAGAACAGATGCCAGTGTGCTTTTCCCCGAGCCGTTGGGCCCCATGATCGCGTGTACTTCCCCGGGATTGATTTCCAGGTCTATACCGTTCAATATTTCCTTATCTCCGATAGAAGCCCGAAGGCCTTTAATACTGAGCATATACCCTTATTAGTGACGTTTTCAAAATCAAAAAAGAATACAAAAGTAGCAAGGATTAACCGTTAAATAAAACCGGTGAAGTGAAATCCCTGTCCTTCTGTTTTAATCAACCGAATAAGCCGCGGACTTGTTCCTCGAATTTGCTTTTTTGTAGTAAAACAGCTAAATAGGTAAAAGGAAGGGAGCCTGAAGACCAGGCAAACGGGCAACTTCACAACAAATACAACATGACTAATACAAAAGACGCAGCTTCTGTAGAAGTATCCTCTGAAATCGGCGCGCTCCGGCGGGTCCTTATACACAGTCCCGACCGCGGACTTGGCAAGGTTATTCCTTCCAGGGCGCAGGACTGGTTATTTGAGGATATCGTACATCTCGATACGATGAGACGAAAGGAGTATGACTATTATGTGCTGCTTCTGCTCTGGTTCCTGGACCCCGGTAAAATAAAAGGTCGCACACGCCAGGTAATGGCCGATAGCGACAGGGCATTTTTCAAGCCTGGCCATCCCGGCTATTTCAACTCCCCGAACGTAGTAGAGTTCGAGGTCTTGCTGGCCGAAATCCTGGAGGACAAAGCGATACGGCTGAAACTGATTTCGTCTGTCTGCGGCATAGAACGATGCTCCTACAAAACACAGGAATATCTCGATACGTTTGATGCGCATGAGCTTGCCCGGATCTTCATATCAGGCACGCTTCCCGATCGTACCATGTTGTTTGCGCCCCTGCCCAATCTCATATTTACCCGGGACATAGGCATCGTGATCAACAGGCATATCCTGCTGAGCAAGCCGGCCAATGCCGTCAGGACAAGGGAGTCGCTCCTGGCGCAGTATATCTTCTTCAACCACCCTTATTTCAGGGATAATGTCCGGGAAATCCTTGAATTGCCCGACAACCCGGGGCCTTTTCTGCTGCCTGATGAAAAATATTCCAGCGAGTTTCACCGTGCCACGCTTGAGGGAGGCGACGTCATGATCGTTTCGCCGGGGCATCTCCTGATTGGCTATAGCCAGCGGACCTCCCTGTATGCAGTCCAGCAGGCGATCGGCGTGCTTTTCGAAAAGAGAACAGTGGAGAAGGTAACTGTTATTAGGATTCCCAAGAAGCGCGATTACATGCATATAGATACTATTTTTACGCAGGTCCGGAGGAATGTATGGGTATTGCTCAAATCGCTTGGACGGCACAGTGACAGGCAGAAAAAAAAGGATGTACTCCATTTTTTTGCAGGGAAGCAGATCGAGGAGGAGCTGGAAATTCTCCAATTCATGGCCGGCGGCGATACGCCGGTAAGGATCGATAATCTCGAAGACCTGCTGAAGGACATCAGCCTGAAGGACCTGGGCAGCGATGAGCCCGTTAAGTTCATATATTCCGGTATGGGTGAATTTCCTTACAGTGACCGCGAGCAATGGACCGATTCATGCAACCTGCTGGCTGTCAGGGAAGGTATAGTGCTGGGCTATGACCGCAACGACATGACTTCCGAGGCGTTCAGAGAGGCCGGCTTCGGGGTAACAGACGCCGAAACGCTGCTGCTGGAATTTGAGTCGGGCAGCCGTACTCCCGAAGAGCTGAAAAACATGCTGATCAGGATTCCTTCCGCCGAGCTTTCGAGGGCAAGGGGCGGCTTTCATTGCATGAGTCTTCCATTATTTCGGGAATAGAGAGTTTTTTATAGGCTTTCCGGCTTTTGTCATTTTGTGTTTTTTCAAAAGATGATAACTTTAGAAAAATTTAAAAGAAAAAGAATCTGACTTATGAACCCGAGAACATACGAAGAGCTGATTTCCACTACAAAAATGTACGAGCTGGTTACCGAAAGGCTGGACGAGCGGGCGGTGACGGAAAAACGTACATTCGAAGGGATAGAGCTTAACCACGAGCTTGTGGAGCTGATACTGGATCTTTATGTTTCGGATAGCGATGCCGATTTTTTTCATCAGAAACTCAGGAAGTTCTCGCTCGAGGAGATAGTTGCCTATATACATGCATCTCACCGTTATTACCTGACCAAGAAAGTACCTGAGCTGGAGCAGTCGCTGTTGCATATTTTCAGTAAGTTCGGACAGACACACCAGCTTCTGGCCAGTCTTGCGCTGTTTTTTAACCAGTATAAAAACAAGCTGGTCAGGCATTTCAAGCTGGAGGAGAGCCTGGTATTGCCTTACATCAGGCGGTTGATACAAGCCGAAAAAGGGCTGCTTTCAAAAGAGGAACTGAAGGAACTTTTCAATAGTAATTCAATCGACGCCTTTAGCGAGAATCACGACGAGGTGGAAGAAGAGCTGAAGGAAGTAAGCGTGATTATCCACAGCTTTGTAGAAAAAGGTGAAGAGCCTCCGCTTCCCTACCGGATCTTCCTGAACCAGGTAGAGCTTTTCGAGATGGAGCTCCGCAAACATGCGATTATAGAGGACCATGTGCTTGTACCTCTGGCAGAAGAGCTGGAAAAGAAATTAAAGGAGAACCTGTAGCTTTCCGGTAACCTATGAGGCACGATGTAGAGATACATCGCCGCACAGCATAATTTAACATGAAGAAAGCCGGCAGATCCCGCCGGCTTTCTTCATAATACGGAGCATTTCTGCTCAGTTAACTTTGGTGATCTCAACCTCAAATGCAAGAGGAGCGAAGGGCGGGATAGTTCCGTTTGATGTACCGGTTTCGCCGTAGCCTAATTTCGAAGGGAAAATGATCACAGCCTTTTCACCCGCCTTCATTTTCCGGACTCCCCGGTCGAAACCTTTAATAAGGCCCGATGAGCCGGTCAGGTGATTGAGCGCGCCCTCGTCGAATTTCTTGCCGCCCAGGAGATAACCCTGGTAGGCTACGGTAATCTGTTTTCCCATCCCCAGGGAATCTCCTTCCTCGACTTTCTTCAGCCAGACGATATTCAGGTTTTCGGAAGTCGTAAGACCTACCTCGTATCCTTTACGTGCGATATACTCCGCCATTTGCTCGCTTTCACTTTTTGAGCTTTGTAGCTCAATCTCAAGACGGATCGGCGCATATCCCCCTACTTTCCCGTCGGAACTTCCGCCTGAGCCGAAAGCCAGGTAATAAGGCAGCAGCACAGTAGCCCTTTCGCCGATCCTCATCCAGTTCAAAGCCAGGTCAAACCCGTACAACGGAGCGTAACCGTAAATGTATTCCAACGGTTTACCCGGCTCGCTGTTCATCACTTTCGTCCCGTTGAGCAGGTAAATTTCATAGTTCACTTTTACGGAATCTCCAAAGGACAGTTTTCTTGCCCCGGGGTTGAAGTCCCGCATCACGGCGTACATCCCGATGGTATCCTTAGTAGGAGTAAGATTATTGGCTGCGAGATATTCCTTGATTTGTCTGTCGTTTTCCTCCTGTTTTGCTACCTCGTCTACGCCTTTCATACAGGATGTCAGGTATACAACACACAGGACTAAAACACTTAAAATTGCCTTTTTCATGAAAAATCGTTCTTTTTTCTTTAAAAACATGTTGACGCAAAAGCTGTTATAATGGTTAAAAAAAGTTGTGCCGGTTAAATGAAGAGTTTTCAGTTCGTGATTTGGTTGCAGTCCGGTCCGAAATTTTCTATGCAACCGTCTTTTCGTAATACTTGCAAAAGCTGCTCAAATGGCATTCCGCGCATTTAGGATTCCGTGCCAGGCAAACATAGCGCCCGTGCAGAATAAGCCAGTGATGAGCTTTGTGAATCAATCCGGAAGGGATGTACTTCACAAGCTCTTTCTCTACTGCAAGCGGGGTAGTGGCATTGGCTCCCACTAACCCCAGGCGGTGCGAGACCCTGAAAACATGAGTATCGACGGCCATAGCAGGCTGGTTAAAAATGACTGATGCTATTACATTAGCTGTTTTACGCCCTACGCCCGGCAAACGTTGCAGATCCTCGATCTTGGCGGGCACTTCACATCCGAATTCTTCTTTCAGCATCCTGGCCAGCCCGACAAGGTGCTTGCTCTTGTTATTCGGATAAGAGATCGATTTTATATAGGTAAAGACTTCATCGGGAGTGGAACCCGCCAGTGAAATCACATCGGGAAAGCGCCCGAAAAGTGCGGGAGTTACCATATTCACCCGTTTGTCGGTACATTGCGCCGACAATACCACTGCAACAAGCAGCTCGTAGGGATTTTCATAGACGAGCTCCGTCTGGGGTTCGGGGAAATTGGTGGAAAAATATTCCAGAAATCGCCGGAAACGCTCTTTTTTTAACATAATCGGGCTAGAAGCAGCACTTTTTGTATTAATCAGGGCACAAAATTATCAATATGTTATAAAAAAACCGGTCTGAGCTTTCCTTTATTCAGACAAGGTTTTTACATTTGCCCCGTAAAGTTAAAATCAGAAGATGTTCAGTATCGCTAATATAGCTTTGTGGTGGTGGCAAGAGTCATTCCGTTCGGTGGACACCCGCGCTATATAGGTTATTGTCAAGATATATTGAAGACACATATGCGGCCCGTTGTCCATCACGACAACGGGCCGTTTTTTATACAAAACTTGTTACGTATTTATTCTGAAAAGACATGAAGATATATAATGTAAAAACCCGGTACAAAAAGCTCCTGGCAGATACCATCACGCCGGTTTCCATTTACCTGCAGCTTCGCGACAAGTACGTCAACTCTATCCTGCTGGAAAGTTCGGACTACCACACTGCTTCGAACTCTTTTTCCTACATATGCTGCGAGCCGGTAGCCTCCTTTAAAATTAACCAGGGGATGGTTACCCAGAAGTTCCCGGACGGAACGACGGACACCTTCGGGCTGGAAGACAGGAAAGATGCGGTGAAAGCACTTCAGAGATTCGCGGGCCGCTTTGAAGCTGAGAACCAGGGATTCCCTTTTATCACGAACGGTTTGTTCGGGCACATCGCATATGATGCAGTCAGTTATTTCGAGGATATCACTATTCAGCCGCAGGAAAAGGCTACCGAGGTAGACCAGGTCTTCTACCAGGTTTTCAGGTATGTGATTGCGATCAATCATTTCAAAAACGAGCTCTATCTTTTTGAGCATAGTTACGGCGAACAGGAGCTGTCTGACGGGCTCGACCGCCTGGAAGTACTGATCAGGAACCGGAATTTCCCTCACTATGATTTCAAAGCGACCTCTCCGGAAACTTCCAATACGACAGACGACGAAATGCGGGGGGTGATCAGGAAGTGCATCGATCATTGTCTTCGCGGGGACGTGTTCCAGATAGTACCTTCCCGACGGTTCAGCAGGAAGTTCCGGGGTGACGATTTCAATGTGTACAGGGCTTTAAGATCGATCAATCCATCGCCCTACCTTTTTTACTTCGACTATGGAAGCTATCGCATTTTCGGCTCATCGCCTGAAAAGCAGATTTATATTAAAGGGACCAAAGCTGAGATACACCCTATTGCGGGCACGTTCCGGCGTACGGGCGATGATGCTGCCGACGCCCAGGCAGCTCAGAAGCTGCTCGATGATCCTAAAGAGAGCGCAGAGCACGTAATGCTCGTGGATCTGGCGCGGAATGACCTCAGCAGGAACTGCCACAGTGTAAAAGTCGACACCTATAAGGAAGTCCAGTATTACTCCCATGTGATTCACCTGGTTTCGACGGTATCGGGGCTTATGAACGCACAGACGAACCCCCTGCAACTGGTGGCGGATACTTTCCCGGCCGGGACCCTGTCAGGCGCTCCCAAGCACATGGCCATGAAGATTATCAACGGGCTCGAAACTACAAACAGGAGCATTTACGGGGGCGCCATTGGGTTTATAGGCTTTAACGGCGATTTTAATCATGCCATTGCGATCAGGACCTTTTTCAGCAGGGATAATACCCTCTATTACAGGGCCGGTATGGGAGTGGTAGCCAAATCGGATGTAGAAAGCGAATTGCAGGAGATCAACAATAAGCTTGCGGCGCTCAGGAAAGCCATAGACGAGGCGGAGGCGCTTTAGTAATTAAGATTTATGAACCAAGGTCCCGGGCAAAGTTGAAGGTTTTGAGGAATAGGTGAGGGCTTTAAAATTAAATTATCAAAAAGGAATTTCAAGACAAGCCATATGCGAATTCTCGTTCTAGACAATTACGATTCATTTACCTACAACCTGGTATACATACTCAGGGAGCTGCATTCGGCGGTGGAGGTTTTCAGAAATGATAAAATAGCGCTGGAGGAAGTGAGCGCTTACGACAAAATCCTGCTGTCGCCCGGGCCGGGGATACCTTCAGAGGCCGGGATTATGCAGGACCTGGTCAGGACATATGCATCGTCGAAAAGCATTCTCGGCATATGCCTGGGTGAGCAGGGAATCGCCGAAGTATTCGGGGCGTCGCTCGAGAATATGACGGACGTTCTGCACGGTGTAAGCCACGAAGTGACGGTAACAGACCCTTCCGACAGGCTATTCAGGGGAATCCCCTCGAGCTTTAAGGCCGGCCGGTATCACTCATGGACCGTCATTCCGTCGTCTGTCCCTGAAGATCTGAAAATTACGGCTGTAGATAACGAAGGCCGGGTGATGGGCATTGCGCATACACGGTATGACGTTAAGGGGCTGCAGTTCCATCCGGAGTCGGTACTTACCGAATACGGCAGGGAAATGCTGGAGAACTGGTTGAATGCATAAATCCGGAATTGAGATGAAAAATATATTAACGCATCTTTTTGAATACAAGCACCTGTCGAAAGACCAGGCGAAGTATGTTCTCACAGGTATGGCGCGCGGAGAATACAATCCCGCGCAGATGGCGGCCTTTATGACTGCCTTCGTGATGAGGAACATTACAGTCGGGGAGCTGGAAGGCTTTCGCGACGCGCTGCTGGAGCTGAGAGTGCCGATAGATTTGTCAGATTTCGACCCGATGGATGTCTGCGGTACCGGCGGCGACGGTAAGGATACCTTTAATATTTCGACCTTATCGTGCTTCGTTGTGGCTGCCGCAGGACAGAATGTTGCCAAGCACGGTAATCACGGCGTCTCATCGCATTGCGGGTCATCGACTGTCCTCGAATATTTTGGCGCGCCTTTTACCAATAATGAAGACTTGCTCAAAAGGCAGATCGACAGCTCGGGCGTATGTTTCCTGCATGCTCCCCTGTTTCACCCGGCGCTTAAGAATGTCGGACCTATACGCGGACAGCTTGGGATCAAAACATTCTTTAATATACTGGGCCCGATGGTGAACCCTGCTTTGCCCGGAAAGCAATTGGTAGGTGTTTTCAATCTCGAGATTATGCGCCTTTATTCCTACCTGTACCAGCTTACAGACAAGAAATTCCTGGTTGTCCATGGGCTCGACGGTTATGACGAGGTGTCACTAACCGGTCCTTTTAAGATCAGTACGCCGGAAAAAGATGAAGTGATCCATCCCGGTGATCTGGGGTTCCCGTTGCTGGATCCGGTTGCGCTGTCAGGAGGGGAGACGGTGCAGGATTCGGCCAGGATCTTCGAAGCGGTATTGAAAAACGAAGCTACGGAGGCACAAAAGCAGGTAGTAATTGCCAATGCCGGCCTGGCGCTGTACGCGGCAGATCCCGGCTCTTCTCTTGAAGATTCCATAGCCCGGGCGAGGGAAGCGTTGGAGAGCGGAAAAGCATTGCAACATTTTAAGAGATTCCTCGAAGCGTCCTGAAAACTTGGTTAATTTTGGAGTGTAGCAGTCAGCTTTCGGCGGGAAGTGAGAGAAGGAGAGAGTGGGAGAAGGGGTGACTTTACAACAAACGACTTTACAAAATAATGGCTACCGGTTTAGCTTTTCTCTTGCTGGGTTTTGCGGGGTTACTTTCCCCGGGGAAGGGGGTTGTTCCGGGCCCTGGTAGCGGGAGCTCTGTCAGCTACCCTTATCTGAGCTATCTGCCGACCGGCTACGCCACCACAAAAGAGGCATATCCCCTGGTGATCTATTTGCACGGAAGCTCGGCAAGAGGCAGTAATCTGGCTTCGGTAAAGGTATCAGGGCTGCCACGGCTTGCTGAAGACGGCAGGAAGTTTGACTTTATCCTGGTAGCGCCGCAATGTCCCTCCGGAAGGCTATGGTCTTCCGAGGACTGGGCCGGACCCTTGCTGAAGGAACTAAATAGCCGGTACCGTATCGATCCCGACCGGATTTACCTTACGGGAGTCAGCATGGGAGGAGGAGGTACATTTGATGTCGCCAAACGTTATCCCGGTACTTTCGCTGCATTGGCGCCTATGTGCGCCTGGGCGAGCGACACCTACCAGATATGTAAGCTGAAGAATATTCCGATCTGGACTTTTCACGGAACGGAGGATCATGTTGTTCCAATTTCCGAGACAGAGCAGAAGGTGAAAGCGCTGAAAGACTGTGGAGGGCAGATAAAATATACGAGGTTGAAGGGAGAGGGCCATTCTATTCATTTTGTATATGACCCGGACAATGAATACCGGTTGCTCGAATGGATGCTGGGTCATTCGAGGAAGAAGGCCGATGGAGGGAAGCAGTGAGAGAATTACCTGGCGACTTTACAACGGGCGACCTAACAAATTACAAATAAACATACCTGCATGAATATCTTAGAGCAGATAGTAGAAAACAAGCGAAAAGAGGTAGAGATATCCAGGAATGCGGTATCCCTGGGAGAGCTTGAGCGGAGGCCGTTGTTCGCCAGAGTCCCGGTTTCTTTGAAAGCTGCATTAGAAAAAGCAGAGGCTCCCGCCATTATATCGGAGTTTAAAAGGCAATCTCCGTCGAAAGGAGTTATAAACGGAAATGCAAGACCGGAAGCTGTGACGAGGGGATATGCGGAAGCAGGGGCCGCAGCTTTGTCCGTACTTACAGACAAGCATTATTTCGGGGGTGATTTCGACGATTTCCTGGCAGCAAGAGCTGCCAACCCGGGAATACCGATGCTGAGGAAGGATTTTATAATAGATGAATACCAGTTGTTCGAAGCCAAAGCGATCGGGGCGGACCTGGTGCTGCTTATAGCGGCCTGTCTTTCTCCGTCGGAGGTCAGGGAGCTGAGCCTGAAGGCGCACCAGCTTGGGATGGAGGTTTTGCTGGAGGTACATAACGCTGATGAGCTTGAGCAGACATTGTGTGATTCGGTCGATATAGTGGGGGTAAATAACAGAAACCTGAAGAATTTTGTAACTTCGATCAACGTATCCCTCGAGCTGTCTGAACAGATCCCGGATGCATTCGTTAAAATATCGGAGAGCGGCCTGAAAGATGCACAGACTTTGTGGAAGCTTTTCCGGGCGGGCTATAAGGGATTCCTGATAGGCGAGACCTTTATGAAAACGGACTTGCCTGCCGGAGCCCTGCAGGCTTTACAGGAACAGATTGCGGATCAACGTATTGTATAGAACACGCTTGAACAATCAACACTTAACACCCTATTCTCATGAAAGTCAAAGTATGTGGAATGCGGGACAAAGCTAATATCCGGGAGCTTGTAGCTTTGCGTCCGTCATTTATCGGGTTTATATTTTATGAGAAGTCGCCCAGGTACGTTGGCGATATGCTTGACGACGAAACGATCAGGGCGATCCCGAGGAGAATCAATAAAGTCGGGGTTTTTGTCAACGCGAGTCCCGACTATATCCTGTCGGTAGTCAAACAATACGACCTCCAGTATGTACAGCTTCACGGGAGCGAACTCCCGGATTTTTGCAGGAGTATCCGCCAGAAGGGGGTCAACATCATCAAGGCTTTCCTGGTAGACGAGCATTTCAATTTTGCAATGCTGAACAATTATAAGCCCCACTGTGATTTTTTTCTTTTTGATACCCCTGGCAAAAATCCCGGTGGCAACGGGGCGTCTTTCGACTGGAAAATCCTTGAAAGATACGACAACGAAAAGCCCTTTTTCCTGAGCGGAGGAATAGGGATCGACAACATTGACGAGGTATTGCTTCTGAACAAGACCTTACCGATATACGGGGTCGATATCAATAGTAAATTTGAAAGCGCCCCCGGAATGAAAAATATAGACCAGGTGCGCGCACTTATCCAGAAAATACGCCCTGACGAAGACCAGGATTAAATTTATAAGCGCCTGAAAGGGCGCCATACACCGCGGGATACAGCCCCGGGAAAAAGAACATTAAGATGAGTGAGATAATAACGGAAGAAAAGTCTTTTGAAGTTGATCAAAGGGGGTACTACGGGAATTACGGCGGAGCTTTTGTCCCCGAAATGCTGTATCCTAATGTAGAGGAGCTGCAGGAAAGATACCTGGAAATAATGGCGGACGAAAGCTTTGAAAAGGAGTTTCGTTATTTGCTGAAGCATTATGTCGGGCGGCCGACGCCGCTTTATCACGCTAAGCGCCTGTCGGAAAAGTACGGCGCGAAAATCTACCTGAAGCGTGAAGACTTGTGCCATACCGGCGCCCATAAGGTCAATAATACGATAGGGCAGATATTGCTGGCGCAACGGCTGGGGAAAAAGAAGATCGTAGCCGAAACCGGAGCCGGCCAGCATGGAGTAGCTACTGCTACGGTCTGTGCGCTTATGAACCTCGAGTGTATCGTGTATATGGGAGAGGTGGACATAGAGCGCCAGGCGCCCAACGTAGCCCGTATGAAAATGCTGGGCGCAGAGGTGAGAGCGGCTACCTGCGGATCGAAAACGCTGAAAGATGCGACCAATGAAGCCATGCGCCACTGGATAAACAACCCGGACGATACCCACTATATTATCGGTTCGGTAGTAGGGCCGCATCCTTACCCTGATATGGTAGCCAGGTTTCAGTCGGTTATATCGGAAGAGATCAGGCAGCAACTCCTGGAGCTGGAAGGCCGGGAAACTCCTGACTATGTAATGGCATGTGTAGGAGGAGGAAGCAACGCTGCCGGCGCCTTCTATCATTATCTTCATACACCTTCCGTAAAGCTTGTAGCCGTGGAAGCAGCGGGACTGGGAGTCGACTCGGGTCATTCGGCGGCAACCACAGCGCTGGGTAAGCCGGGGGTACTGCACGGAAGCAAAACCATTCTGATGCAAACGGAGGACGGGCAGGTCGTCGAGCCTTATTCTATTTCGGCAGGCCTGGATTATCCGGGTATCGGACCGATACATGCCCATTTATTTGAAACAGGCCGGGCAACATTCCTATCGGCAACCGACGATGAAGTTGTGGATGCGGCATTCGAGTTGACCAGGCTGGAAGGGATCATTCCTGCACTGGAGTCTTCGCATGCACTCGCCGTTCTGGGAAGGATGGAGTTTCAACCGGCAGACATTGTGGTGGTAAACCTGTCGGGAAGAGGAGATAAAGATATGAGCACTTATATGAAAAAGATGGCTGACTCCTGATAGCAATCAAAAGCCAGCCATCTTTTTCAGACCAGGAACTTCAGGGTGATTACTTCCTTTTTTGTAAGGAACCGCCATTCTCCCCTCGGAAGGTCCTTTTTATTCAACCCGGCGAAGGTAGTACGGTCGAGCTTTTTGACATCGTAGCCGAAGTGCTCGAACATGCGCCGTACGATACGGTTCCGCCCGCTGTGTATTTCTATTCCGACTACAAATGCGTCAGGCGTTACGATCCCGATGTCGTCCGGTTTAACAAACCCGTCTTCCAGCTCTATCCCGTTTTTCAGGGCTTCAAAGTCTTCGAGCGTGATAGGTTTGTCCAGCTCTGCCTGGTATACCTTCTTAATATTATGGGAAGGATGGGTAAGCTTGTCGGCCAGCTCTCCGTCGTTAGTGATGAGCAACAGGCCCGTTGTGTTCCTATCCAGGCGACCGACCGGGTAGACCCGCTCTTCGCATGCCCCTTCTATCAACTGGAGCACCGTGCGGCGATCTTCGGGATCGTCTGTAGTGGTAATATAATCTTTCGGTTTGTTAAGAAGGATGTATACGAGCTTTTCCGCATTCAATATGCGTTTACCATATTTGACGACGTCGGCGGGCCCTACTTTAAAGCCCATTTCGTTTACCACTTTGCCATTTACGGTGATCTGCCCCGCTTCTATCAGCTCGTCGGCTTCTCTTCTCGAGCAAATGCCGGCATTGGCTATGAAGCGGTTAAGACGTATCTGGCCGTCTTCACCGGAGTTCCTGCTTTTTGAAGCTTTCCTTTCAGAATCGCGGTTATCGTAGTCGGGACGGGGTTTCCTGTCGGATGTTCGCCGGAAGCCTTCTTCTTTTTCCTCATGCTTTTCTCTTCTTGCCGATCTGGTTTCAGAGAACCTCTCAGCGCTTTTTTCCGGGCGTCGTTGAAAGCGGTCCTCGCGCGACTGAAAAGCCTGTCCTTCATCTCGTTTATCTCCTCTGTCAAATCTACCGGACCGCGGATTTTTCCCTTCGGAAAAACGGCCTTCGTCCCCGGAGCTCCTGCCCCTTTGCCGGGGCTCTTTTTCGTCCCGGAAAGGACGTCTCTTTTCGTCGGAAAAGCGCGGCCTGTCTGACTCTCTGTCGCTGCGGGAGCGGTCCGGGCGGTCCTGGAATGAACGGGGCTCGCGTTCACGGTCTTTTGACCTTGTCTGCCCGCGATCATACTCCCCCCGGGAAGGCCTTTCGTCAGGTTTCCTCCGGGAACCTGACGACTTACCGAAATCGCGGGAATCCTTCGACTGGTCGTCAGAGCTGAAACGGTTCTCTCCCCGTGGCCTCCTGGCGTAGGGGCGGTCATCACGATCGCGGGAATCCTCCCGGGAAAACGATCTCTCGTCCGGCTTTCTCCGGGAGTCTCCTGAATTGCCGAAACTGCGGGGTTCCCTCGACTGGCTGTCAGAGCTGAAACGGTTCTCTCCCCGTGACCTCCTGCCGTAGGGACGGTCGTCACGGTCACGGGAATCTTCCCCCCGTGGCCTCCCTCTCTGATCGTGTGCACCTTCCCGGTCCCGGCTTTCATTTTCCGGTCGTGCGGGTTCCCGGCGACGGAAGTCCGTATCCCCGGTCCTGCGCCTGTCATTTTCAAAATCGCTTCTCTTTTTCATTTTCCTGAGGAACTCTGTATCGCTGCTGTATGTTTGCTCCCTGATGTCTGTGATATTTTCTCCTGTTGGGAAAGCGGGATCAAAGGTAAATATTATTCAGCCGATCGACGCAACTTCTGTCTTGCTTTATAAAAAAATGCTATGGTCATGGCACCACATCGTCGTTATTGAGAAGCCCGGAGGACTGGCGTGATTATTGGTTCTTATTCTGAATTCACGTTACTTTAACACGTTAATTTATATTCCAATACCTTTAACCCTATATGAACAGAACTTCGGGAACCCCGCTTTGGCGGCCGGATCCGGCTTTGCTGGAAAATGCTAACATAAAAAAGTATATGGATTGGCTTTTTGTAAAGAAAGGCCTCTATTTCAACAGTTACGATGATCTCTGGCATTGGTCGGTAACAGACATAGAAAGCTTTTGGGAAAGCCTCTGGGCCTATTTCTCTATCAGGAAGAAAGATGCCTATACCCAGGTGCTGAGCCGTGGCAGCGACGGCTTTATTGGCACCCGCTGGTTTGAAAGGGCAACCCTTAGTTATGCAGAAAATGTCTTCAGGAACAAGGATAGAAAGCGCCCGGCTATATGGTTTAAATCGGAAAGACGGAAGCTGACCTCAATTTCCTGGGACGAACTGGAGAAGCAGGTAGCCTCCGTAGCGGCGTGGCTGAAAAGCGTCGGGATCAGGCCGGGCGACCGGGTGGCGGGGATTCTGCCCAACACACCCCATGCTGTCATAGCATTTCTGGCAACCAATTCTGTCGGGGCAGTCTGGTCCTGCTGCTCGCCCGATTTCGGGAATATGGCGGTGGTGGACAGGTTCTACCAGATATCGCCCAAGGTGATATTTGCTGTAGACGGCTACTCATACAACGGGCGCGAATTCCGTAAGATGGAAGACCTTTCACTCATAAAAGGAGCAATACCTACTGTAAAGCACCTGGTGGTGATCCCGTATCTCGACCAGGACTGTAACATGTCCGGGCTCATTTCCTGGAACGATATACTGATGGCAACGGCTCCCGTTCTGGAATTCGAAGCCATGCCGTTTTCCCACCCGATATGGGTCCTCTATTCGTCAGGAACCACCGGGAAGCCGAAGGCAATAGTGCACAGCGCCGGAGGATGCCTTCTCGAGCACCTGAAAGCATTGGTTTTTCACCAGGATGTGAGACCCGGTGAAAACTTTTTCTGGTATTCCACAACAGGCTGGATGATGTGGAACTATGCACTCAGCACCCTGTTAACGGGAGCTACCCTTACCTTGTATGACGGATCCCCGGGTTTCCCCGATATCAATGTTTTATGGGACCTGGCTTCGGCAGCGAAAATAAACCATTTCGGAGCCGGAGCATCATTTTTTACCGCTTGTATGAAAGCAGGCGACCAATTGGCTCCCAGGGAGCTGAAATCGCTGAGGAGCATAGGTTCTACCGGTTCGCCGTTAACCCCGGAAATGTTTAAATGGGTTTACGACCATATTAAGAAAGACGCCTGGCTGATCTCTCTCAGCGGCGGCACCGACGTTTGCAGCGCTTTCGTAGGCGGGTGCCCTCTTACCCCAGTATACGCCGGCGAGATACAGTGCAGAATGCTGGGCGCGAAGGTGGAAAGTTATGACGATAGCGGGAATCCGCTGATCGGTGAACCCGGCGAAATGGTCATATCCCAGCCGATGCCAAGCATGCCGGTCTGTTTCTGGAACGATACTGACGATAAAAGATACCGCGAAAGCTATTTCGCTCGTTTTGAAAATGTCTGGACACACGGAGACTGGATCGAGATTACGCCCTACGGAACTGTGATCATCTACGGGCGTTCAGATGCAACCCTGAACAGGCAGGGAGTAAGGATAGGGCCCTCGGAAATTTATAACGTTGCCGAAAGCTTTGACGAAGTGAAAGACAGCCTGGTAGTATACCTTGAGGACCAGGATAAAATATTCCTGTTTCTCGTGCTGAACGAAGGAGCGGGCTTTACCGAAGGCCTGGCAGGCAGGATCAGGTCGAAGCTTCGCTCAGACTACAGCCCCAGGCATGTTCCCGACGAAATAGTCGTTGCACCAGATATACCTTACACTAAAAGCGGTAAAAAAATGGAGACGCCCGTGAAAAGGATATTGATGGGAATGAACCCGGGCAACGCCGTCAGCAAGGAGGCTATGGCTAACCCGGCGTCCGTTTCTTTTTTTGAAAACCTGCTGGCAGATAAAAGAAAATAGGCAGAATTGTTATTTTAGTGGAAAGACAGAAATCAGGAAGCCGATGAACGAAAATCATGAGAGAGACCATATCCGGAATACGCCTGTGCAGGTAAGGATTCCGATTATGCTCAGCCTCGCGCTTGCGGGCGGCATTGCAATCGGGGTGACCTTGCTGGGCGGGAAAGCAAGAACCAATGATCTTGCCGACGGGTATACCAAGTTCAAGGAGGTTTTGAGCGGCATCGATCAGTACTATGTAGATACAGTCAATACGACGGATCTGGTAGATTATTCTATTACCAAAATGCTTGAAAAGCTTGATCCGCATACGTCGTATCTTACCAGTGAGGAAGCCATAGCGGCGCGTTCCCAGCTCGAGTCCGGATTTGACGGGATCGGGGTGGAATTCAATATCTACAATGATACGGTCTATGTCGTAACCCCTTTGTTCGGAGGGCCTTCCGAAGAAGTAGGGATCGTGAGTGGCGACCGCATCCTTACGGTTGACGATACCCCTCTTTCAGGGCCGGGTGTTACCAATACCAGAGTTTTTAAATTGCTGAGAGGAAAGCGGGGCTCGCAGGTGAAGCTGGCGGTGGAACGCGGAGGGGTTAAAGATCCCCTGATCTTTAACATCACCAGGAACAGGATACCTACCTATTCGGTCGACGCCGCCTATATGGTGGATAAAACAACAGGCTATATAAAAGTAACCCGGTTTTCGGAGTCGACTTATGATGAGTTTAAAAGGGCATTGGAGCAACTGAAAAAAGAAGGGCTTCAGCAGCTTGTACTCGATTTGAGAGGTAACCCGGGCGGATACATGGAGCGCGCCGTCAACATGGCCGATGAGTTTATTTCCGGTGATAAGCTGCTGGTTTATACCAAAGGAAAAGGGAAGCGTTTCGATAAAGAAAGCCGGGCACATATAGCCGGGATGTTTGAAGAGGGGCCCATCGTAGTGCTTGTTGATGAGGGTAGCGCTTCGGCTTCGGAGATCGTTGCGGGCGCTTTGCAGGATCACGACCGGGCGTTGATAGTGGGCCGACGGACTTTTGGAAAAGGGCTTGTACAGATGCCTCAGAAGCTTTCGGACGGTTCGGAGCTGAGGCTTACCGTTTCGCGTTACTATACTCCTTCCGGGCGGAGTATTCAAAAACCATACGAGATGGGAGGCAGCGAAGAATACCAGAAGGATCTTTCAAAACGATATGATAACGGGGAGTTTTTCCATGCCGACAGCATTCATCTCAATAAAGAACTGAAGTATAAAACCAGCGGGGGCAGAGAGGTTTATGGCGGCGGAGGCATCATGCCCGACGTTTTTGTAGCCAGGGACAGCAGCGGGCAAAGCAAATACCTGTTTGAGCTGAGAGGCAAGAACATTATCCGGGACTATGCAGTGAAATTTGCAGGACAAAATGAAAAAGCACTTCAGAAAGACTCCTTTTCCAATTTCATCGGGCATTTTACGGTGACCGATAAAATGCTGGAGGAGATTGTCCGTGAAAGCAGGAAGCAGGGGATAGAATTCAATGAAAAGGATTTCCGTAGATCCCGTGCGCAGATACAGCTGGAAGTTAAAGCGCTCCTGGGACGCTATGTATGGGGAAAACAGCGGAAAGACGGGCTTTCGAATGAAGTATACCAGATTATTAACCCTTCCGATAATATTTACCAGGAAGCCTTGCGCAGGTTTGATAATGCCAGAGCGCTGGAAAAGGGAGATTTCGACCAGGCAAACCTGAGATAGAGGATTATGGAAAACCGCATTATTTACTGGTTTCGTAACGATCTGCGCCTGGATGACAATGAAGCATTCTGGGCCGCAGCCGGCGACGCAACTCACCTTTTGCCTGTATATGTCTTTGACCCCAGGCGTTTCAGGCTTCGTGATCTCGGTTTCAGGAAAACCGGGCTGAACAGGGCCTATCATATTCGTGAGGCTGTACGTAACCTGCAGGAAAGACTTCAGGAAAAGCACGGTAACCTCATTATCAGGGTAGGGGAGCCCGAGAAAATCATAGCAGATCTGGCGAAGCTCCACGAGGCTTCTGAAGTAAGGGCATCCAAGGAAATAACCCTTGAGGAGACCAACGTAGAAGCTTCTTTGAGCAAAAGGCTGAAAGGGATCAATGTCGATATATCGCTTACGTGGATGAGTACTCTCATTCACCCGCACGATCTGCCGGTTTATATCTCCCGCCTGCCGGAAGCGTACGGTCAGTTTGCGGAGATGACCAGGCAAACGCCTATCCGGAATCCCGTACCTGAGCATGACTCTATACCGTTTATGACCGGGGAGACCGGTTTTGCGCTACCCGATCTGAGAGAGCTGGGATTCGGTGAGGAAGAGCTGGAAGCCGGGAAAAGCCCTGGTGTAAGCAATATGACGGAAGCGGAACTGAAATCGTCGGTGGTGTCGGGGAAGGCAGAAGCCGGGCAGATCCTGAACTGGGTTTCGGATGGTCTGATAAGTCCCCGTATGGCATATCACTATACTTCGGGGATGCAGGTGGGCGCTGCTTTGCATGATCAGCTTGCTTGGAGAGACTATCTCCAGTTTCTGGCGTTGAAGTATGGGACACGTTTATTCAAACCGTCCGGGCTTGTTCACCGGATAGACAAAGAATGGAAATACGACAGGGATAATTTTGACCGGTGGAAGGATGGAAAAACGGCTGATGCAGATGTAAACCGCTCAATGGAGGCATTAGCGGGAACGGGCGTACTCAGCTTTGAGGAGGCTAAGATTGCGGCGCAATACCTGGTGGAAGAACTTGGAGTTAACTGGACGTGGGGAGCTGCCTGGTTTGAAAGCCAGCTGATCAATTACGAGGTTGCTTTAAACTGGGGGATATGGAATTATTTTGCCGGGGTAGGCCCGGGACTGATGGAGGAAATTCTTTAATATTCGTTACATTTGATCTGTTCTAACTATTCGCATCACAAAACAAACAGTACCACTATGTCCAGAATTCTAGTATCTCTGATAGTTATTTTCGTCGCGTTCGGCTCTACCGGCTGCGGTACCTATAATGGGATGGTAAGTAAAGATGAAGCCGTCAAGGAGGCTTGGGCGAAAGTACAAAGCCAGTATCAGAGACGATCTGACCTGATCCCGAACCTGGTAAATACCGTCAAAGGAGCTGCAGATTTTGAAAAAAGCACTCTTGAAGGGGTGATAGAGGCGCGTTCAAAGGCTACGCAGACTACCATCAGCCCGGATAATCTTACTCCCGAGAATATACAGAAGTTCCAGGCAGCACAGGACGGTCTGAGTAGTGCTCTTTCCCGTCTCCTGGTTACGGTGGAACGTTATCCTGAGCTTAAGGCTAACCAGAATTTCCTGGAATTGCAGGCGCAGCTGGAGGGAACCGAAAACCGGATTACCGTAGCGCGCAACGACTTCAATGCTGCTGTGAGGGATTACAACTCGACGGTCAGGTCATTCCCGGCAAATATTATGGCAGGGATTTTCGGATTTAACACCAAGACACCCTTTGAGGCTTCCGCGGCTGCTCAGAATGCTCCTACGGTGCAATTCTGATGACCTCCGGGGAGTAATCTTATCGGAAACCTGTCAGCCGGATCGTCGTTATTTTAAATCAGTGTTTTACAGGAGATAACCTAATTCTGAATGTCCTCTAACAAGGCACCGTTCTTTACCGCGGAGCAGCAAAAGCAGGTTGTGGATGCAATCGTTGCTGCTGAAAAAATGACATCGGGAGAACTGAAGGTTTTCATTGAAGAAAACTGCCCCGGGGATGTGGTTGAACGGGCAATGGCAGTTTTTGATGAATTGGAAATGCAGCAGACGAGGCGTCGTAACGGCGTGCTGTTTTACCTGGCTCATGAAGACCACAAATTTGCTGTTATAGGGGATAAGGGGATTCATGAAAAAGTCCCCGATGATTTCTGGGAAACGACGAAAGAACATCTCCTGGAGCATTTTATCAAAGGGGAATTTATGGAAGGTTTCGTGCAGGGAATCCTCGAAGCAGGAGAACAGCTGAAAAAGCACTTTCCTAACCGCGGGAACAAGGACAACGAGCTGCCAAATGAGATTGTTTTTGGCAAATAGAAAATGAACAAAAGAGGGCTTCTTTCCATATTTTTTATCTTTCTTTCGGGCCTGGCGGGGCTTGCGCAGGACATTCCCCCGAAGCCGGATCCCCCACGGCTGGTCAACGATTTTGCCAGTCAGTTGAACCCGACAGAAGCGGCTGCCCTTGAGCAGAAGCTTACAGCCTATGACGACTCTACCTCTACCCAGATCACAGTGGTGGTCGTTCCGACAACCGGCGACTACCCGATAGCCGACTACGCATTTGCTTTGGGCCGGCAGTGGGGAGTCGGGCAGAAAGGCAAAAACAACGGTATTGTAGTACTCTGGGCCTCTTCCGACCGAAAGGTATTTATTGCGACTGGTTATGGCATGGAGGGGGCTATCCCTGACGCTATTGCCAAACGGATTATTAACCAGGTTATCATCCCTGATTTCAGGAACGGGATGTTCTACAGGGGGCTGGACAGAGGTGTAGATGCCATTATGAAATACGCTGCAGGAGAGTATAAGGCTGATCCTGTAGAAGAGGAAGAAGGATTCCCCGTCGGGCTGATCGTTTTTCTTATCATATTTTTCGTTGTGCTGATCGCGATCTCGAGCGGGGGAAAGGGTGGCAACAACCGGGGAAAGGGATATAACGCCGGACCGGTGTTCTGGCCTTATACTACATATTCCGGCCGCGGCCGCTCTTCAGGTAGCTGGGGTGGCGGAGGTTTCGGAGGCGGCTTCGGTGGTGGTAGCGGCGGCGGTTTTGGCGGTTTCGGAGGCGGAAGCTTTGGCGGCGGCGGAGCCGGGGGGAGTTATTAGAAGTTTGGCAGAGTCAATACAGCGATGTGAAGGGCATTTAGGCTTGGATTTAAGCAGATTTGTTGTATATTCGTAGCATAAATGCTTTATGCTATGGGCAAAAGTGGCGACAGATTAAAACCGTTTTATCCTAAAACAGGGCTTGTAAACGAGGAGAGCATTCATTATGTCCGCACTCGTTCAGTGCTGGTATCCGGAGGGCAGAAATTTGCCTGGTCATCGGGGATGGACAGGGTGAATATTATCAGGGAAGGCATACCTTACGAGGCGATCGAAGTAATTGGTAAAAGGATGAATGCTCCGGTAAAGGATGTGCTGCATATTTTTAACCTGCCTCAGACTACCTACAACAAAAAGCGACGGGAGGATGCCTTGCTCAATGAAAGGGATAGCGAGACAGTTCTGTTGCTGACGGAATTGATCGATTTCGGCATATTGGTTTTTAACGGCGATGAGAAGAAGTTCCTGCGTTGGATGAAGAAGCCAAATGTATCTCTCGGCGGTGTAAGCCCTGAAAGCCTTCTGGATTCTGTAACCGGCATGCAGGAGGTGAAAAATTGCCTGAACAGGCTTGAATACGGAAACCTGGCCTGATGCGTGTATACAGGATCGAACGGGAGAAATACCTGAGCGACACTTTGCGGGGAATTGGGGCGGCGATGAACGAGGGGTTCAGATGGAATAGCCTGCATACTTATATGGTTTACTCGTCCGAATCCAGAGCGCTGGCTATGCTGGAGATATCAGTACACCTCGATCTGAATGAAGACATGCCCGTCGACCGTTATTTTGTAGAAATCGAAATACCCGGCGATGTGGAAATCCTGGAATTACCGGCAGCAGTATTGCCTGAACATTGGGATGCCAAGCCTCCTATCCGGGAAACACAGCTTATTGGAGATGATTTCATTGCGCAAAAGCAGGGAGCGGTATTAAGAGTCCCCAGTGCGATTGTACAGCAGGAGTTCAACTACCTGATTAATCCGAATCATCCTGATGCTGAGAAGATTCGGGTGGTGTCGGTAGTGCGGCTGGTTTTTGATAACAGGCTAAGATAACCCTCACCTCAGCGCCTCCCACAGTACTTCTGCCGGGTGCCTGGCCGTTCTCCCCGTACCGTCGTGTATCTGGTGGCGGCAGCTCGTACCGGGTGCCGCGATGATCACCTCGTCAGGCTGCTTTCTCACGGTCGGGAACAAAACCAATTCACCGATTTTCATCGAAATGTCATAGTGCTCCTTTTCGTAGCCGAAAGAGCCGGCCATGCCGCAACAGCCGGAAGGAATAAGCTGCACGCTATAGTTTTCCGGGAAGGAGAGCATTTTTTTTGCAGCCACAAGCCCGGAAACCGATTTTTGCTGACAATGGCCGTGAAGCTTGATAAGGCGTTTTTCTGAGGTGAACGCCTCTTTCGGGATCCTTTTGGCTTCCATCTCTTTCGATACAAACTCATCGAACTGGAGGCAGTTTACCGCCAGAGATTTCGCAGCTTCGACAAGGGAATCATCCACAAGATCAGGGTATTCGTCGCGGAAAGTCAGGATCGCGGAAGGTTCGATACCGACTAAAGGTGTGTCGCTGCTTATGATCTCCCTGAGTGCGGCAACATTCCGGTTGGCAATTTTTTTCGCGTCCTTCAGAAGCCCTTTCGAAAGCTGGGGCCTGCCTGATGGAGCATGATCGGGAATGACGACCTCATAACCCAGCTTTTCCAGGACTTCGATCGCCTTTTTTCCTATTTCTACATCGTTGTAGTTCGTAAATTCATCGCAGAAGAAGTAAACCCTGCGGCCGTTGCTTTCCCGGGTTGTATTTTTCTTCCGGTCTGAAAACCATCTTTTCAGGGTAGTCTTGTGCAGCAGGGGCATGGTCCGGTCCGGATGGAAACCGACAATGCGGTTGGCGATTTTCCGGAGGGGGGCATTTTTGAAAATGAGGTTGTAGCCCCATGGCGCGATGCCGGCGGCCAGACCAGTCATTTTACTGAAATTCCCGATAAGCCATGACCGGAGCGGTATGCCGTGTTCATTGTGATAATGCTGCAGGAATTCCATTTTCAGCTTAGCAACGTCTACATTGGAAGGACACTCGCTTTTACATCCCTTGCAGGCGAGGCAAAGATCAAATACTTCTTTTATTTCCTCGTGATCGAAGCGATTGGCTTTATCCGAATGGGTAAGCATTTCCCTCAATATATTAGCCCGGGCCCTGGTACTGTCCTTTTCATTCCTGGTAGCCATAAAACTCGGGCACATGGTTCCGCCGCTGAGGTGGCTTTTCCGGCAGTCGGCTGAACCGTTGCACTGCTCGGTGTGCTGCAGTATCGTCTGGTTTTCAAACCTGAAGTAGGTAGGAATTTCCGGGGTTTCCTGATCAGGTTCGTAACGGAGAAAAGTGTCCATGGGAGGAGTATCCGTTATTTTTCCGGGATTGAAGATCCCTTTCGGGTCCCAGGTAGCCTTGATTTGCCTGAACAGCCCGTAGTTATGCTCACCCACCATCAGTGGAATGAACTCCCCTCTGAGCCGTCCGTCACCGTGCTCTCCGGAAAGTGATCCGTCATACCTCTTTACCAGGGCGGCGATTTCTTCTGCAATCAGCCTGAATTGACGGTGTCCCTCGCTGGTTTTCAGGTTGATGATCGGGCGCAGGTGTATTTCTCCCGATCCGGCATGGGCGTAGTGCACCGCCGACATGCCGTGTTTTTGCAGGATCAGGTTAAAATCCCGGATATATTCCGGTTGATCTTCAACGTCTACCGCGGTGTCTTCAATGACGGCGACTGCTTTCTCATCGCCTGGAATATTGGCAAGCAGCCCGAGGCCGGCCTTTCTGAGCGTCCAGATTTTCTTAGTGTCCTCACCCGTCAGAAGCGGGAAATGATATCCCATTCCTTTTGCCCTGAACTCCGCTTCCAGGGTTTCGGCGGTCTGCCTCACCTGTTCGGCGGTTTGATTTGAAACGTCGACCACCAGTATGGCCGGGTAATCTCCCTTTTCGGTGTATTTTACAAAAAAGGCGTTTTGTCTTTGTTCCGGGTTCTTATCCGCGCATTCCAGTATATAGCTGTCGATCAGCTCCACTGCCTGAGGCTTGTATTTGAGAGAGAGGACTGTAGCCCTGAGCGCCTCGTCGATCGTGTGAAAATGCGCACATACCAATCCCTGCGACGCCGGGGGAAGCGGGATAATATTGACCTTGATTTCGGTAATAAAGCACAGTGTGCCTTCCGAGCCGGCAATAAGCCGGCACATATTGAACTCCGGCCCTTCGTTTGTATAAGGACTGCAATCAAGCAGCATATCGAGGGCATAGCCGGTATTTCTCCTCTCGATAGATTTTTTTGGGAAATTTTTACGGATTTCACTTTGATTGACCGGATCGGAAAGGATCTGGTCGGTGGTACGATAGATCTGCCTGAGAAGAGGAGAGTGCCCTTTCTCTTTTTTCAGGCTTTCCAGCTCTTCCGGCGATACGTTTTTAAACACTGCTTCCGATCCGTCGGCCAGCAGCGCCCTTACTTCCAGCAGGTGCTCCCGGGTGCTGCCGTAAACCACCGAGTTGGATCCGCAGGAGTTATTACCCACCATTCCGCCTATCATGGCCCTGTTTGCAGTGGAAGTCTCCGGACCGAAATACAGCCCGAAAGGTTTGAGAGCCATATTGAGCTCATCTCTTACGACCCCCGGCTGGACACGGGCCCATTTTTCTTCGGGATTGATCTCGACAATTTTGCCGAAGTACCTCGAAACGTCTACCACAATTCCCTTGCCTACTACCTGTCCTGCAAGCGAAGTACCTGCAGTACGCGGAATCAGCGGTATCTGCTTTTCCCCGGCAAACCGGATCAGCTTTTTCAGGTCGTTCTCACTTTTCGGTATAGCTACGGCAAGAGGCATTTCGCGGTAGGCAGACGAGTCCGTAGCATAGAGCGTACGCATCAGATCGTCGCTATAGAACTCGCCCTCCAACCCGGCGGAGAGTTCGGCAAAAGATATACTGCCGGCAGTTGCTTCGATAGACATTCTTTGTAAAATACAATATTTGCAAACGTACAAAGTTAAGGAAGTCTTCTCAAAACAAGGGCTGCATCAACTCTAATTTCCATACCTTTACACAATGGAAAAAACGGTTGCAATATCTTTTGAGGATCTGAAACTCAACCGCCAGCTTCTCAACGCTGTTGCTGAGGCCGGCTACGACCAGCCTACGCCCGTCCAAAGTCAGGCCATACCGCTCATCCTGGCCGGTCACGATGTGCTGGGAATTGCGCAGACCGGAACAGGTAAAACCGCAGCATTTGTGCTGCCGCTGCTGATGAAACTGAAATATCCCCAGGGGGAGCATGTACGGGGGCTCATCTTGTCGCCTACCCGTGAGCTCGTGCTCCAGACGGGCGAGGTTATCGAAGCCCTTGCCCGGTATACAGGCCTGAGACATACCTGCCTTTATGGAGGAATCGGCGCTACCCGGCAGATAGAAAGTGTACGTAAAGGTGTGGACATCATCGTCAGCACGCCGGGGCGCTTTATGGATATATACCTTAAAAACGAAATCGTAGTAAAGCATCTGAATACCCTTATCCTTGACGAAGCCGACAAGATGATGGATATGGGCTTCATGCCCCAGATCAGGAAAATCCTGGAGGTGATTCCTACAAAAAAGCAAAATCTGCTGTTCTCCGCCACGTTTCCTGAAAAGGTAGAACGGCTTTCGTCAGAATTCCTCGAGTATCCGACGCGGGTTGAGGTTTCTCCGCAGGCTACTACGTCGCAGATGGTGGACCAGGTTTTGTTTAAAGTACCGAATTTCAGGACAAAAGTTTTTTTACTGGAGCACCTTTTGAGGCAAAATGAAGATTTCAACCGCGTGATGGTGTTTACCAGGACAAAGGAAACCGCCAACAACATTTATAAATTCCTGGAAAGGAAGGTGATCCCTGAGGAAAATATCCGGGTAATACATGCCAATAAGGGGCAGAATACCCGGATCAACGCCATGAATGACTTTAAAAACGGAGATATAAGGGTGCTGGTTACTACCGACGTCACTTCGCGGGGGATAGACGTCAGTGAAGTCAGCCATGTCATTAATTTTGACGTGCCGCTGATCTACGAGGATTACGTACACCGGATCGGAAGGACGGGCCGGGCCAATAGCCGGGGGCAGGCGATCACGTTTATGACAATGGCTGACGAATATCATATAAAAAAAATCGAGGCCTTGATCAGGATGGAAATTCCCTTTCGAGACTTGCCCGATATTACGATAGCTCCCACCTCTTTTGAAGAAAAACAGGTCATGCTCAGAGAAATAGACAATCAGCGGCGACGCGAGGACCCGGATTTCCAGGGAGCCTTCCATGAGAAGAAAAGCAGGCCGGCCAGAAAGTCGCCTTCAGCCAGGAGGGGCCCAAAACGGAAGAATTGAAAAAAATGTAATAATTGTTGTATAATTACCGTTTCATATTAGCTAGATCCCTTCTTAGAATTTACAGGTTAGACAAGCATTAAAAATGAGGATTCAGGTCGGTATTTGGTTTGTGCTGGTTTTGCCCGGGATAGTAAAAGCCCAGGCACAGTTGGTCAGTAACAGCCAGCCAGTTGGAGAGCCTTCGCAGGAAAAGCGGGTGTTCTCTCTTTCCGAAAGAAAAATATTGCCCCTTTTTGGTGAATTGCGGAAATCTTCCGACCAGATAAAGGAGGAGATAGCCTTTTTAAATGACTGTGACGCCAATTTCGGATCCCGAAAAGAGGCCAGCCAGTTTTTTGCCGCCAGGGGTTGGGAATACCTGCAGGAAGGCCGGTTGGATACTGCTTCCTACCGTTTCAACCTTGCGTATCTGTTGAATGAGAAAAATGTGGATGCCTATTGGGGGTTGGGGGTTGTTTGCTTTCAAAGGGAAGATTTTAACAATGCATTCCGGATGCTGAAAAAGGGTGTGGAAATCGAGCCTCAGAACGTACCGCTTATGGTCGACCTGTCTTCCATTTCTATCAAACTTTACGAAGAGTCGGCCGACAGCCTTAAACTGGAAGAGGTACAACGTCTGCTTGAGCAGGCTGCAGTTCTTGATCCCGGCTACGCCCAGACTTTTTTTAATTTGTCCGTTGCGGAATACTACCGGGGCAATTATAATGAGGCCTGGGAGAACCTGCATAAAGGCAGGGCACTCAACTTCTCGCTGGTCAATCTCCAGTTTGTAGAGCAGCTTTCGGAAAAAGCGCCGGATCCGAAGGGCTTTTTTAAAAGTACAGCTAATTAGCCTGTTTCATTGCCGATATTCCTGAGCCGGAGCCTTTCGCCTGAGAAAGCCTTCGGTTTTTTTATGACAAGGAAATTATGTTGCCGAAAGATGCGCTTCGCAGTTGGTTAAGGAAGCCCTGGGTATGGGCAATTCCTGCCGGCTGGATGCTACTAGTAATTTACGATCAGGTCTTTCCTTTTGAAAAAAATATTCCCTATTCCGTACAGGTCAAAGATCAGAACGGGGAGCTTGTACACGCATTTCTTTCCGGCGATGACAAGTGGCGCATGTATGCGGAGCTCGAAGAAATTACCCCTCTTTTAAAGAAAACGTTCCTGCATAAGGAAGACAAATATTTCTATTACCATCCGGGAGTTAATCCCGTTTCGGTACTGAAAGCATTGGCTGCCAATATTCTACAGCGGAAAACCGTTTCGGGCGCTTCTACTATTACCATGCAGGTTGTGCGCATGATGGAGCCAAGGCCCCGTACCATTAAAAGTAAGCTGATCGAAGCCTGGAACGCGTTCCGGCTGGAAAGAAGGTATTCCAAGGATGAAATCCTGCAGATGTATTTTAACCTGGTACCTTTTGGAGGGAATATAGAGGGTGTAAGGTCGGCGTCGATGCTCTACTTCGGAAAGCCGCCCCGGTTACTGAGCCTTGCCGAAATCACGACCCTTACCGTGATTCCGAATAATCCAGCATACCTTACACCCGGAAAGAAAGGAAGTCTGCGCCTTCTCGGTGAAAGGAACAAGTGGCTGAAAAGGTTCGGGGAGAGCAATCTTTTCCCGGGTGGGGTCATTGAGGATGCGCTGGAAGAGCCGATGGAAGCAAGCCGGAGGGAAGCGCCCCAGAAAGCACCTCACCTGGCAATAAGGATAAGAAGAGAATATCCCTCAGATCATATCATCGTGGCTGCGCTCCGGCAACCCGTGCAATCTCAGGCGGAAGCGCTTGTGAATAATTATGTCAACCGGATCCGGACGCTGGGAATACACAATGCCGCGGTCCTTATACTGAATAATGAAACGATGGAGGCGGAAGGGTATGTAGGTTCGGCCGACTTCGGGAATCCGTTTGACGGAGGCCAGGTCGACGGAGTCCGGGCCGTCCGGTCGCCGGGCAGTACGCTTAAGCCTTTTTTGTACGCGTCGGTATTTGATAAAGGATTGGCGATACCCAAAAGTGTGGTCAACGATGTTCCTTCCAATTTTGGGGGGTACGAGCCTGAGAATTTTGATATGAAATTCAAAGGCCCCGTCACGGTGGAGTTTGCGCTCGCCAACTCGCTCAACATACCGGCTGTTAAGCTGCTCCGGCAACTGGAGACAAAAAGTATGATCGATCAGTTGAGAAAAGCCGGATTTAAGACAATCGAACAACAGGCCGACGGGCTGGGGCTTTCGCTGATTCTTGGCGGGTGCGGGGCGACGCTGGAAGAGTTGACCCGGATGTATGCGATGTTCGCCAGACACGGCCGTTATAGTGAAGTAAAACTTGTAAAAGGGCCGGGAAAGAACGAGCCTGGTACGCCCCTTATCTCGGACGAGTCGGCTTACATGGTGACGCAGATACTATCGCAGTCTGACCGGCCGGATCTGCCCAACAGCTTTGATAATACCTACCGGCTACCGCGGATAGCATGGAAAACCGGCACGTCCTATGGTAAAAGGGATGCCTGGAGTATCGGGTACAACAAAAGATATACGATCGGGGTGTGGGTTGGGAATTTCTCCGGGAAAGGTGTTCCCGAATTGAGCGGAGCAAATATAGCCACCCCTCTTTTGTTTGAGCTTTTTAATACGATCGACTACAATTCGCCGAAGGACTGGTTTGCAAGGCCCGCCCAGCTCGAGCTGCGGAAGGTGTGTTCCCATACAGGCGATATCCCGGCGGAAGGTTGTACGGATATTGTAAACGGCGAGGCGATCATAGGTGTTTCGGGCTTCCGGCGGTGCGAACATTTACGACAGGTCTTTACAGATGCTGAAGGGAAGATATCCTACTGTGCGCATTGCCTGCCTGCCGGCGAAATATCGAAGAAGAGCTATCCGAACCTGTTGCCGGAACTTATCGCATTCTATAACTATGCAAAAATCCCATATCCTAAGATACCGCCCCATAACCCGGCTTGTGACAGGATATTTGTAGAAGGAGCGCCGGTGATCGTAAGTCCCCAGGAAGGGACAGAATATTTCCTCCGTGCTGGAAAAGGCTCGGAAATCCAGCTTATGTGCCAGGCTGCGCAGGATGTAGGCAGTGTTACGTGGCT